>JAQSWQ010000001.1 GCA_029266525.1 Microvirga sp. | reverse complement strand
GGCATGAACCCGTCGATAGCCGTAGGTGGGCAGATCGGCGATGAGCGTCTGGATCGCGGCGAGAAGCCCAGCATCAGGCAGAGGCGGGCGACCTCGACGCCGGCTCGGGGAGAAGTTGAGTTCCGGAGGGTCACATGACCATCACGCTGTTGGACCCGCGCACCGGCAAGCCGGTCATCATCATTGTACCCGACGAGCGCTCGAAGCCGTGCCGGTAACCGGCAAGGTGGAGCTAGTTAGGCCACTGGAGGTGGGGTCTTAGGGTGTCGGCCCGGTGGGACGACCCGGTCAGAAGGCCTTGGAACGATACGAGACGTTTCCCTGTCCCACTTCGGCCTAAGTGACTGAGAACTCTAGCTTCCCGGGACCGCCATATATCGCACCTTCTTGAGGCTCACGCTCTCCGTCTCCGCTTCAAAGTAGCGCGGCGAGGAACAGGCCGAAGCCGGACCCGCCGCCTCATAGCGGCCGCGATCATTGGCGGCTGAAAGTTTATCGGCGCTGGGGCGGAGGGCCGCCTCTACGCTACTTCGTCATGGGCCTCCGGCCCGGTTTGGACTGGAGAGCAACGACCAGTGCGGGGCGGCTCGCGTTCGAGAAGAGCGTCCAAGCCATCATCATCCGGCTTTCGCGTCATGCGCCTCCCCCTCATTGGCCGAGCATGACCTCCGGCAGCCACATGGCGATGCCCGGGAAGATGCACAGCAGGGCGATGAAGCCGAGCATGATGAAGACGAAGGGCACGGAGCCGCGCAGCACCTCGGCGAGCGGCACCTCGGGCGCGACGGCGCGCAAGATGTAGAGGTTGAGGCCGGCAGGCGGCGAGATCAGCGCGATCTCGAGGATGATGGTGATCACGATGCCGAACCAGATCATATCGAACTTGTTCGCTTCCAGCACCGGCTGGAAGATCGGCATGGTCATGAGGATCAGCGCGACAGGAGGGAGAAAGCAGCCGGCGATCATCAGGAAGAGGCAGATCGCGGCGAAGATCACCCAGCGGTTCACGCTCACCGTGACGAAGAGGTCGGCCACGGATTGCGTCACGTAGAGCAACGAAAGCATGTACGAGAACAGGCTCGCCGCCGCGATGATCATCAGGATCATGCAGGATTCGCGCACCGTCGCGGCGAAGACGGGCACGATCTCGCGGCCGATGCTCTTCGAATATTGGAGCGCGACCCAGAAGAAGGCGAAAAGCGCCGAGATGGCCGCGATCTCGGAAGGGGTGGCCCAGCCCGCGAAAAGCGCCACGCAGATGAAGATGGTGATGAAGAGGAGCGGCAGGGCGGGAATGGTCGCCGAGACCTTCTCCCGCAGCGTGTAGGTCCGGATCTCCTCCTTGCGGACGATGCCGTCGCCGTACTTCGAGACGAGCCAGGCATAGATCGCAAAAAACGCGGTGAGCACCATCCCGGGGATGATCCCGGCGATGTAGATGCGACCGATCGAGGTCTCGGTGACGATCGCATAGATGATCATCGTGATCGAGGGCGGGATGAGGATGCCGAGCGTTCCGCCGGCCGCGATCGACCCCGTCGCGAGCGAGGGCTTGACGCCCCGCTTCAGCATCTCGGGCACGCCCATCTTGCCGATGGCCGCCGCCGTCGCCGCGCTCGATCCGGCAAGCGCGCCGAAGAAGCCGCAGGCCGCGATGTTGGCGATGACCAGCCCGCCGGGAACACGCGACATCCAGCGGTGGATCGCCTCGAAGAGGTCGCCGCCGGCCCGGGTCTCGCCGACGAAGGCGCCAAACAGCACGAACATCGGAATGGACATGACCGCGAAGCTCGACAGCTCGGTCATGAAGGTGCGCGGCAGGACGGTGAGCGAGGCCGCGCCCTCCAGCATCGCGAGGAAGCCGACGGAGACGATGGTGAGCCCGAAGGCGACCGGAACGCCGGAGAAGAGAATGAAGGTCGTGACCGCGAGGATGACGATGCCGAGCTGGACCTCGCTCATGCCCCGGCTCCCCGAGACTCGAGCTCCTTCTCGGCGGTCATCGGCGTCGGCACCAGGATCTCGGCCACATACTGCAAGGCGGTCAGCCCCATGCCGATCGGCATCATGGCGTAGAGCGGCCAGCGCGGCGGCCGCCACATCGAGATCGAGCGCTCGTCGGCGAGGAGCGCCTCATGGGTGAGCTTCCAGCCTTCCCATGCGAGATAGGCGCAGGTCACGAGCCCGATGACCCGGACCATCATGAGCCAGGGCTGGACGGCGCCCGCCGGCAGCAGCTTCGGCACGTAGTAGACCGCCGCGTGGCCGTGGGTGCGCAGCGTGTAGGGCGATGCCAGAAATGTCGCGGCGACCGCGAGATAGATCGACGCCTCGACCTCCCAGTAGCTCGAGTGCCCCATCATCCGGCGCACGACCATGTAGCAGACGATCACCACGGATACGGCAAGCAGCGCGCTCGCGACGACCGCAAGGGCGTCGGACAGCAGCTTCACGGCGCGGACGAAAGCGAGCATCGGGCGGGGCGCGCGAGCGACGGCCGCGGCGGTGGCTGCCGCGGCCCGCTGGATGTCGTGGCTACTGGGTCTTGGGCAGGCCGGCGATCGCGGATTCGACGTCCGCGATCAGCTTGCCGCCGTTCGGGATGTTCTGCTTGAAGCGCTCCCAGGCGGTCTCCTTGGCAAGCTTGACCCAGGCAGCGTACTCGGCATCGGAAAGCTCGCGGACCGTGGCGCCCGCCTTCTTGAACTCGCGGATCATGACCTCGCTCGCCTCCTTCTGCACACCGTTGAAGAAGGTCTCGCTCTCCGCCGCTGCTTCCTCGAAGGCCTTCTTCTGCTCGGGCGTGAGCTTATCCCAGGCGGCCTTTGCCATGACGAGCGGCTGGATGAGGAGGAAGATCTCGTTCTTGCCGCCGACCGTCGCGTGCTTCGTCTGCTCGAAGATGCGCATCGAGACAAAGCTCTCGGACGAGGTGAGAAGGCCGTCGAGGATGCCGGTCTGGAGCGCGGTATAGATCTCCGATGAAGGCATCGCCTGCACCGATGCGCCCGCCTGCTGGAGGACCTGCTCGAAATAAGGGTCGGCTGCCCGCATCTTCAGCCCCTGCACCGATTTCGGATCGGCGATCGGCCGGTCCTTGGTGGCGAAGCCGCCAGGCGTCCACCACCAGGTCACGATGCGCGCGCCGTTCTTCTCGGCAATCTCCTGAAGGTTCTGATGATACTTCGAGCCCTTGAGCGCCACCGCCTGGTCGAGGCTGCGAATAAGGCCGGGCAGGATGGTGATCGAGAATTCCGGCACCTTCCCGACCGCGTAGACGAGCGGGTAGACCGCCATCTCGAGCGCACCGGATTGCATGGCGTCGAACTGCCCGACCGGGTCCTGGATCAGCGAGCGGCTCGGATAGATGCGGAAGTTCAGCTCCGGGGAGCGCTTCTTCACGGCGTTCACGAAAACCCGGGTCGCGCGGTCGCGCGCATCGGTCTCGGCCCGCCACTGGTGTGAGATCTTGATGGTCTGCGCCTGCGCGAACGGCGCGGCGCAGGCCATCGCCACGAGGACCGCCGCACCAATCGTGAAGAACCCTCGAGCCTTCATTGTTCTCTCCCTAGAGCGTCCATGGCAGTGGCCTGCCTTGTGGCACGCATCTTTAGTCAGTGTCGGGAGGTGATCAAGGTTCGCGGCCCGCATGCCACGCGAGGCTAGCGCCCGCTGAACCGCGGCTTCCGCCGCTCGAGGAAGGCGGCGCGTCCTTCGGCAAGGTCGGCGCTCATGAAGGCGCGCCGCCGCCACTCCGCATGGAGTGCCAGATCCTCGGAGGACACGGTCGCCCGCGCGAGCGCGGCGATGCCGTGCTTGAGGCCGCCGAGCGCGATCGGGGCCGCTTCGGAAAGACGCGCCGTGATCTCCGTCACCCGGTTGTCGAGCTCCGAGGGCGCGCACACCGCGTGGGCGATGCCCCAATCCAGAGCGGTGCGGGCGTCGATCGTCTCGCCAAGGAGGAAAACCTGACGCGCGCGGCTTGCGCCGAGCACGGAGACGAAGCGCGAGAGGTTCGAAAGACCGTAGACCCAGCCGAGCTGGGCGGGCGGCATGCGGAACCCGGCATCCTCGGCGACGATGCGCAGGTCGCAGGCCAGCGCGAGCTCGAAGCCACCGCCGATGCAATGGCCCCGAATTGCCGCGACCACCGGAAAGGGCGCATCCTCGATGGCTCGGAAGGCGGCGTCGAGACCGCCGTCGGCCCGCACCGAGCCGTCGCTCGCGACCTCGCGCGTGCGGCCGATCGCGCCGATGTCGAAGCCGGCCGAGAACGCCTTGTCGCCGGCGCCGCGGATGATGAGCACACGGCAAATCTCGCGCTTGGCGAGGTCCGTCACCTTCTCGCGAAGCTCCTCTATGAGCGCGGGCGTGAGGGTGTTCCGTGCCTGCGGGCGGTTGAGTGTGAGCGTCGCGACAGAGTCGGCCTGCTCCAGGAGGAGCGAGGCGGTCTTGGTTCCGGCGCTCGACATCGGTCCGCTCACGCCCTTGCGAAGACAGGAGGACGCTTCTCGGCGAACGCGGCCTCGGCCTCGCGGTGGTCGGCCGAGAACCACAGCTCGACGAACGCTGCGGCGGCTTGTGCGCGCGACGCGTCGCTGCGCGCCGCATCGGCTGCGGCGACCAGGCGCTTTGCCTGCCGCAGCGCGAGGGGCGCGGCTTTGCTGAACGAAGCCGCCAGCGCGAGCGCCGCATCGAGCGCCTGACCGGCCGGAACGACCTCCTGGATCAGCCCGAGCCTGCGCGCTCCCTCGGCGTCGACGGGCTCGCCTCCCGCGACCATGCGCAACGCCGCCGGCCGTCCGCACCGCCGGACCAGCCGCTCGATCCCGTTCCAGCCGGGCACGATGCCGAGCCGCACCTGAGGCAATCCAAAGCGCGCCGTGTCGCCGGCGAGCGCGAGATCGCAGGCGAGCACGATCTCGGCGCCTCCGCCCAGCGCATGACCCTCGACCGCCGCGATGGTCGGCACCGGGAAATCCTCGATGAGGTCGAGCACGCGGCGCGTGCGCCCGAAGATGCGCTCGACGTCCTGCGGGTCCGTGAGCCCGCGGTACTCCTTGATATCGCCGCCGGTGCAGAAGAAGCGCCCGCCCGCCCCTTGCACGATGAGGACGCGCAAGCTCTTGTCCGAGGCGAGCCGCGGCAGCGCTTCGTCGAGCGCGGCCGAGAGCTCGGCGTTCACCGAATTGCCGGCAGCGGGCCGGTTGAGGGTGAGGATCGCGGCGCCATCCTTCCGCTCGACAAGGAGGACGTCAGGCATCCGGCCGCTCGACGAGATGGAACAGCACGCCGCCGAACGCGTCCGGCTGGAAGAAGCCGATGCGCCCCCGGCGCGAGCCTGGGCGACCGCGCCGGTCGATCACCGGCACACCCTTGGCCACCGCGCGCGAAAGCAGGCCGTCGATGTCGTCGGTCTTGAGCGCGACGTGATGCAGCCCCGGACCATGCCGGGCGACGTAGCGGGTGATCGCGCCCTGGTCCTGCTTCGTGGTGCCGGCGCGGCTCGCGTCGACCTCGGCCCCGTGCTCCGGATCGAGGTTCTGCAGGAACTCGAGCTCGCAGTCACCGATGGTGAGGAAGGACACCCGCAACCCGCCGACGATGCGGGCGGGGCGGCTGTGATGGACGACGCCGTAGCGGTCCGACGTGAAGCTCTCGACCGCGACGACGGTCTCGACATCGGTCTGCGTGCTCTCGAGCGCTAGGCCGAGCCGGTCGCGGAACACAGGAATGGCGCCGAAGGCATCGGTCGAGGCGATGCCGAGATGGTCGATGCGGCTGACCGGCCCCTCCGACGCGCCGGGAAGCGGAAGCGGCGACGCGAGAACCGTTCGCACCCCGAAGAGAGCGTCGGGCGCGAGCGGCAGCACCTCCCCGCGGGCGAGCCCCGGCTGCGGCCTGCCCGCCCGGGGAAAGCCCCGGCGCTCCGCCTCGGCGCCCGCGGCCGCGACATCCCGAACGCCGATTGCGATATGATCGACTCCCGGCCGCTCCCGCCCCCCCGCAAGCGCATGCCCGGGCGGCAGCACGACGATCGCCGATCGTCCGACTTTCAGCGCCGGGACGGGCGCGTCCTGTGCCCTCACCTCGACGCGCGGCAGTCCAAAGAGATCCTCCAGCCGCCGCGCGGCATCCTCCGGCGCCCGCGAGACGATGCCGACCCAGGCGAGATTCTCGGAGAGCATCAGGCCGCCTCCCGTTGCGCGTCGGCGACGACGCCGGCCTCCAGCAAGCGCCGGCGCCGCTCCGGCGCAATGCCGAACTCGGCGAGGATCGCCGCACTGTGCTCGCCGAGAACCGGCGGCGCGCTGCGCACCGTGCGCCCCTCCTGCGCTTCGATCCGCACGCCGCTCGCCAGAAGCGGAATCGTGCCGAGCGAGGGGTGCTCGACCTCCTCGACCATCCGTTGATGGCGCACCTGCGGATCGGCGAAAGTTTCGGCGAGGTTGTAGATCGGCCCGGCCGGAATGCCCGCCTCCATGAAGGCGCGCGTCCATTCCAGGCGGCCCCGCGCCACGAGCTTCTCCTCGATGCGGGCGCGCAGGGCGTCCCGGTTCTTCATGCGAGCGGTGTTGTCCCTGAATTCGGGCGCGTCGGTCAGGTCGTGGAGCCCAAGCACTCCGCAGAGCCGCGCCCACATGTCGGGCGTCGCCGCGGCGAGGTTGAGCGGCCCGTCGGCGGTCCGGAACAGGCCGTAGGGGCAGATGACCGGGTGGTCGTTGCCGACCGGCGGCGGCGTCTCGCGAAGGCTGAGCTGGCGCTGGCCCTGAACGCAGAGAAGCGACACCAGCGCGCCAAGCAGCGAGGCCTCGACGACCTGCCCCTCGCCTGTCCGGCGCTGCTGGGTGAGCGCGGCAAGCGTGCCGATCGCCGCCCACATGCCCGCCGTGAGGTCGCCGATCGGCACGCCGAAGCGGAACGGGCCCGTTTCGGATGTGCCGGTGAGGCTCATGAGGCCGGACATGCCCTGCGCGATCTGGTCGAAGCCCGGCCAGTCCCCATAAGGGCCCTCGGTGCCGAAGCCCGTCACGCTGGTGTAGACAAGGCGCGGATTGGCGGCGCGCAGGGTGTCGCGACCGAGACCCATTGCCTCGGCGGTTCCGGCCTTGAAGTTCTCGACCAGAACATCCGCCTTGGAGGCCATCTCCCGTACGACGGCGAGGCCATCCGCGTCGCGCAGGTTGATCGCGAGGCTGCGCTTGTTCCGGTTGACGCTCAGGAAGTAGACGCCGATGCCCCGGTCGAAGGGCTGCCAGGCGCGGATCATGTCGCCCTCGCCGGCGGGCTCCACCTTGATCACGTCGGCGCCGAGATCGGCGAGGATCATGGTGCAGAAAGGGCCGGCGAGCGCCCGAGTGAGATCAAGAATCCTTACGCCGTCGAGCGGGAGCGCCACGATGCCTCCGTCATTGCTCTGGAGCTTCTAAAGGAAACGCGCCTTTCGCGCCAAGGAGCCATGCTCATCGGAGAGCCGGACAACGCGGAGGGACGCGTCGTCACCCAGGAAGGGTCAGATCAGCACGAAGACCTGCCCGTCCTCGACCCCGACATCGTATTTGCGCAGGCGTGTCGGGCGCTTCTGGTAGAGTTCGAGCCCGCTGTTGAGGTCGAACTCGTAGCCGTGCCAGGGGCACACGAGCACCTCGCCGTCGCGCTCGAAGGCAAGCTCGCCCACCGCCGAGGGCGGCCAGGTGCCGCCGAGGATGCCCTTGCACACCGGCGCGCCCTTGTGCGGACAGCGGTTGCGGACGGCATGCAGCGCGCCGCCCGCGAGACGCACGATGCCGATCTCGACGCCGTCGATCGAGACGATCCTGAACTTCCCGACGGGGAAATCTCCGAGCGGCCCGACCGCAAGACGCCGCTTCTCCACGCCGGGCCCTCAGCTCCAGCGCAGGGTGGCGCGCGCGTTGTCGTAGAAGATCCTCGTGCGGCTCTCATCAGGAAGCGACCGCAGGGAGTCCTCGGGCATGTCGTTGTCCCAGTGCGGATAGTCGGTCGAGAAGCACAACAGGTCGGCGCCCATCAGTTCGACGAGCCGGTCGAGATCGCGAGGGTCCTGCGGCTCGTCGAGCGGCTGCGTCGTGAAGCGCACATGGTCGTGAAGGTAGTCGATCGGCGACCGTTTCACCCAAGGGGTCTCGTGCCGCAGCTGGCGCCAGGTGCGGTCCATGCGCCAGGCGAGCGGGAGCACCCAAGTGAAGCCGAACTCGGCGAAGAGCACCTTGAGCTTGTGGAACTTCTCGAAGACGCCGTTGACGATGAGGCTGTTCACGTTCGATTCAGCGACCTGGCAGAGCGTGACGTAGCGCTCGATGTAGGAATCCGGGATGCCGCCCGCGGCGATCGGCGTCCCTTGGTAGATGCTGTCGGCGCCGCTCGGGTGCATGACGATCGGCAGCTCCAGCTCCTGTGCCGCCTCGTAGAGCGGCCACCAGTAGCGGTTTCCCAGGAGGATGTTGATGGGCGCGATCGACACCGCTGCGATCTGCCGGTGCGATCCGACGCGGCGGATCTCCTCGGCGGCGGCGTGAGGATCGAGCGAGGGCACGGCCATGGCGTAGTGCAGGCGCGGATCGACCGAGAGCCACTTGTCGACGAAGAAGTCGTTGAACGCCGAAGCGAGCGCGACGCTCTCGTGGGTCGAGGCGAGCGCACAGCAGAACGCTGACGCCTGCAGCGAGTTGAGCAGCACCCCTTCGATGCCGTGCGGCTCGATGTGATCCGACACGACCACGCGCGGGTCGCTGCCCCCCACCTCGCCTGCTTCGTTCCGGGTGTCCTCGCGGATCGCCGAGCCGTTCGGATGCTGGTACTTGGTCGTCAAGGCAAGGCTCGCCATGGACGCGTTCTTGCGCTCGAAGCGGCGCGCCCAGGCCTCGCTCATGTAGGGGTAGATGCTCTTCATGCCCCCGCTGACGGTGGGGTGGACGTCGCAGTCGAGCACCTTGAGGGCACTATGGCGCCCGCGGCGCTCTCGGGCCTCGGCAGCTGGCATGTCCATCGGAGGGTTCCTCTGTCGGCCGTGCGCGTATCATCCTCGGTTCCGCGCAAAATTCCAGCCTCACGGCGCCCAAGCGGTGCGAGACCGCTCCTTCAGAAGCGCCGGATCCTCTCTTCCCGCCTGGCGCAGGAGCCGGGATCAACCGCACAGCCGGACGGCCGCATGCGCGACGGCCTTTGCAGCGACCACGAGATCCTCCAGACGGACGCGCTCGTCGGGTGTCGGCCACTCCCTGTAGACGCGAATATCGCCGGGACCGTATTGCACGGTCGGGATTCCGAGCACGTCCTGGATGATGTTCCCGTCGCCGACATTGCCGAGCCGACCGTCCGCCCCGACGAAGGCCGGAAGCTGCGACGCCAATGCCTGACCCTCCGCCAGCGCGGCGACCAGCGGATGCTCCGGAGGGCAGACCATCGCGGGCTGATTCCAGGTCTGCTCGGTTCCGGGCGCGGGGATCTCCAGAACGCAGTTGAATGCCGGATGATCCTGCTTGATGCGGACAAGCAACCGCTCGAGGTCCCGCGCGATCCCGGCGACCGTCTGTCCGGGGACCGTCCGGAACTGCAGCGTCAGCTCGCACTCGCGCGTCGAACGGCCGGTCGCATTCTTGAAGTAGTAATGCTCCTTGTGGATGACGTCGAACGTGTGCGTCGGGAACCCGGGAAGCTCGGGATGCGGCGTAAACGTCATCCACGCGTCCGACGCGATCGGCGTCAGGCTCGGGCCGATCCGGCGCACGATCTCCATCTGCTGCTCGATGGGGTTGAGGTAGGCCGCACGGGCTTCGGGGCTGTAGCGGAAGAACAGCTCGGGCGCGGAACAGATCAGCCGCACCATGACGACGCCCACGCAAACATTGGCGATCGTATTGTTGGAGTGCTCCATGTTGATGCAGAGGTCGGCTTCGATCCCGTGCCGCAGCAGGGCGCGCGTGCCCGCGCCGCCGAGCTTGTGGGCGACCACGGGGGTCATCAGAACATCGCCCTTCAGCCGCGTGCCGGAGCGTATGATCGCCTCGAGCGCGCAAATGGCAGCGACGCAGCCGCCTTTGTCGTCGTGCGCCCCCATCCCCCAAATCCAGCCGTCCTCGAACTTTGCGGCGTAGGGGTCGACGGTCCACCCGCTCATTTCGGCCCCTGGATCCATGTGGCCGTTGATGAGCAGCGTCGGTCCGTCGCCGCTGCCTTTGAGACGGCCGATCGGCTGCCGACTTGTCCGGCTCGGGTCGAACGGGTGCGTCACCGGCTGCATCTCAACTTCAAGGCCCATGTCGGCCATGTAGTTGGCATAGAGATCGGCAATCTCCCCTTCCTCGAAGGTGGAGCTGCGGGTTCGAATGGACCTTTGCTCGAGGTCGAGGATGCGCATCTCGTCGACCGCGGCGAGCGCCGGCCGCGTCTCGACGCTCGATAGCGCCGGCCGGCCACGCGGGTGAGCGGCCTGCATGCCGGCGCCCTGCAATTCGCGCAAGCGCGCTAGACGCCTACATCTTGGCTTTGTCGGCCCAAGCCGGCGCCGGATAGAGCACCTCGCACGAGGCAAGCTCGAAGGGATAGATGGTGCAGTACTTCCCCTTCTGCGCCTGCATCAGGATCGCCTGCACCAGCTCGTTCTGGCCATTGGCGTCGAACTTCACGCCCCGATAAGGAACGATCAGCTGGTCGGCGGGGATATCGGTCGCGACGAGCGCGGCCCGCAGTTTCTCCGGATCGGTCGAGCCGGCGCGATTGAGCGCCTCGAGCAGCACCATGAAGCCGGTGAAGGAGCGCGCGGAATTGTCCGAGAGGTCGCGTCCGTTCGAGTGCTTCTTGAACAGCTCGTTCACCTTGACGAGCATCGGAATGCGACCCTGCAGATCGGCGTTGTAGGGCGAGCGTGTGATGGCGCCTTCGGCCTCCTTGCCCATCGTGGTCAGGAAGGTCGGGTCGGTGAACCCGGCATTCTGGGCGAGGATCATCTTCGGGTTATAGTCGAGCTCCTTGGCGGTCCGGAGCAAGAGGAAGCTGTCCGAGGTGTAGGATGAGGGCAGCAGGACGTCGGCGTTCGACGCCTTCAGGCGCTGCACCTCGGAGGTCAAGGATGTGGTCTGCGCCTTGTAGGCGATCTTCTCGAGAATCTTGACGCCGCGTTCGTTTGCGAGCCGCTCCTGCACTCTGGCGCTGTCCGTGCCGAACGCCGTGTCCTCGTGGAAGATCGCGGCGGTCTGGAATTTCTGCCCGGACTTCGCGGAGAAATCCTTCAGGAAGTCGAACATCAGCCGCGAAAACGTCTCGTCCGTCGGCGAGGTGCGGAAGAAATACTTCAGTCCGCGCTGCGTGAGCGCCGGCTGCGACGATTCCGCGTTGACGAACGGGATGCCGGCGCGCTCTGCGGCCTGGCTCGCGGCAGCCGTCACCGAAGAATGGTAGGCGCCGAAAACCGCGTGCACCTTCTCCTGCGTGATCAACCGCTCCGTCTCGCTCTGGCCGATCTCGGGCTTGCCCTGATGGTCGACGACGATGACGGTGACCTTGGCGCCGCGCAGGCCCGGCAAGCCCTTGTTCTTGGCGAGCGGCAGCGGAAGATCGGCGCCCTCGTTGGCGATCTGGAGCGCGGTCCTCACGGCTGCGACGGCATCGAGGCCGATCTGCGCAATCGGGCCGGACAGCGGGTAGAGCACGCCGATCTTGACCTCTTGCTGGGCGTTCGACGATGCTGCGCTCGCCAGCAGCGCGACCAATGCCGATACGAACATCCGAGCCTTCATGAGAGCACTCCGTCCGGGCTGGTGGTGTGCCCGGATTGGACAGCGTTTCGCAGGCACTCGTCAATGGGATAACTGAGGCTCCGGGGTCCAACGAGCGATAATGTCCAGAGACCTGATCCTGCAGGCGATCATCAGCGGAATCCTGATGGGCTTGATCTATGCCCTCGTCGCCGTCGGTCTGAGCCTCATCTTCGGCCTCATGGAGATCGTCAATTTCGCCCATGGCGAGTTTCTCATGCTGGCGATGTTTGCGACTTTCTGGCTCTGGGCTGTCTTTGGGCTCGATCCGCTGATCTCGCTTCCGTTGGTGGCCGCGATGCTGGCTTGCGGAGGCATCTTGGTTCACTTCGGCATCATCCGCCGGCTGCTGAGCGCGCCGATGCTGGCGCAGGTGTGCGGCACCTTCGGGCTTGCGGTTGCCTTGCGCGCCGGAGCCCAGTTTCTCTGGACGCCGGATTTCCGCACCATCACGAGCCCGATGTCCGCCGGCCGCGTGGAGATCGGGCCGGTGTTCATCGGGCAGCCGCAACTCGTGGCCGGGCTCATCTGTCTTTTCGCCTTCGCCGCTCTTTGGGCATTCATCACGCGGACCGATACCGGGCTCGCCCTGCAGGCGACGGCGCAGGACCGGCAGGCGGCGGCGGTGATGGGGATCCCGACCGAGCGGATGTGGGCGCTGGGCTGGGCGATCGGGCTGGGCTGCGTCGGAATTGCCGGCTGCCTGCTCTCGACCTTCTATTACATCTTTCCCGAGGTGGGGGTGAACTTCGCGCTGCTCGCCTTCGTGGCGGTCGCGCTCGGCGGGTTCGGCAGCATCATCGGCAGTCTCGTCGCGGGCGTGTTGATCGGCCTCACGGAGTCGCTCGGCGGGCTGTTGCTCGATCCTTCCTACAAGACGCTGATCGTTTTCGGACTTTATCTCGGGGTGGTGATCGTCCGGCCCATGGGCCTCTTCGGCAGGTTCTAGCAATGCAGGGCGGGACCGCGTCGATGCTCGAGGCAGCGAAGGCCGAGCACCTTTGGCCCCGCCCGCCGCGATGGGCAATGGCGATCGGCGCTGCCGCCGCCGCGCTGCTGCTTGCCTATCCGTTCGTTTTCACCTCGTCGTTCGCGCACCATACGATGATCCTCATCCTGCTCTACGCCCTCATGGCGCAGTCCTGGAATGTGGTGGCGGGTTTCTCCGGCCAGATCAGCCTCGGGCACGCGATCTTCTTCGGCCTCGGCGCCTATTCCTCGACCGTGCTGTTTGCCAAATACGGGGTGACGCCATGGGCCGGGCTGCTGGTCGGCGTGCTGCTCTCGGCCGCTGCGGCGGTCGCGATCGGCGTGCCGACCCTGCGGCTGCGCGGCCATTATTTCGCTATTGCGACGCTGCTCATCGGCTCGAGCGTGCAGATCGTGTTCCAGCGCTGGGAGTGGGTCGGTGCAGCCTCCGGACTCTATGTGCCGATCGAGCGCACCTCGCCGTGGCTCTATCTCCAGTTCCACCGCAGCAAGGTGCCCTATTACTACCTGATGCTGGCCGCGGCGGCGCTGGGCTATCTGCTGGTCTGGAAGCTGCGGCGCAGCCGCTTCGGGTTCCGTCTGCAGGCCTTGCGCGACGATCACGATGCTGCCGCAAGCCTCGGCATCGCGGTCGCGCGGCACAAGGTGCTGACCTTCATGATTTCCGGCGCCATGATGTCGGTCGCGGGCACGTTCTACGGGCAATACGTGCTGGTGCTCGATCCCGAACGGCTGTTCTCGGCCGAAATCTCGATCCTCGTCCTCTTGATGACCGTGCTCGGCGGAAGCGGCACCCTGTGGGGACCGGCGCTTGGCGCCGCCGTTCTCATTCCGCTCTCCGAGTACAGCCGCATCTGGCTTGGCGGCACCGGGCGCACGGTCGATCTCATCATCTATGGGGTCCTCATCGTGCTGGTCTGCATGTGGCGGCCGAGCGGCCTCCTCAGCGTCTTTGAGGAACGCATCCGCCGCCGGCGGACGGTTTCATGAAACCGCTGCTCGACGTCCGCGGCGTGTCCAAGAGGTTCGGCGGCGTCACCGCCAATGCGGACATCACCTTCGACGTGAACGAAGGCGAGATCCTCGGCATCATCGGGCCGAACGGGGCCGGAAAATCGACCTTGTTCGACCTGATCACCGGGTTCCAGCCGATGGATTCCGGCCGCGTGCAGCTCGACGGCCGCGATATCACCGGCATGCGGCCGGACCGCATCAGCGCCCTCGGGATTGGCCGCACCTTCCAGAAGCTCAAGCCGTTCTCCGATCTGACCGTGACGGAAAACGTCATGGTCGGCGCCCTCGCTGGCACCGCCGACATGAAGCTTGCGCGCGATCAGGCCCTGGAGTGCCTGGCCTTCGTAGACCTGCTCGAGAAGCGCAACAGTTTCGCTCGCGAGCTCTCGACGGGTCAGCGGAAACGGCTCGAGCTCGCCCGCGCTCTGGCGACGCGCCCGCGACTGATCCTGATGGATGAGGTCACGGGTGGGGTCGACCAGCGCACCATCCCGGGTCTTGTCGAGCTGGTGCTGCGGCTGAAGGAGCAGGGCGTCACCGTGGTGACGATCGAGCACAACATGCAAGTGATGATGCGCCTTGCCGATCGCATCCTGGCGCTGCACGCCGGCCGCCGCATCGCCTTCGGAGCGCCGGAAGAGGTGCGCGCGCAGCCGGCCGTCGTGGATGCCTATCTCGGAACCGTGGCCGATGCTTCTTGAGGTCGAGAATCTCGAGGTGGCCTATGGCGACTACCAAGTGGTTTGGGGCGTCTCGCTTGCCGTTGCCGCGGGGGAAAGCGTGGCGCTGCTCGGTCCGAACGGGTCCGGCAAGAGCACCGTCGTCAACACGATCAGCGGCCTCTTGCCGGCCAAGGCAGGAGATATTCGATTCAACGGCGTGAGCTTGGTAGACCGGCCGACGCACGCACGCGCCCCGCTCGGCATTGCCCATGTGCTCGAGCGCCGGCGCGTGTTCCCGCAC
This sequence comes from Microvirga sp., assembly GCA_029266525.1. GTDB lineage: Bacteria > Pseudomonadota > Alphaproteobacteria > Rhizobiales > Beijerinckiaceae > JAJKJG01. The sequence goes on along the minus strand of JAQSWQ010000001.1, from coordinate 106,983 downwards.
CTGACGGTGCAGCAGAATCTCTTCTTGGGGGCGTGGCACTCCGCAGCAAGAGCAGCCCGCGGCGAGACCGCCCAACGGATCTTCGGGTTGTTTCCGCGCCTGCTGGAACGCCAAAACCAGCTCGCGCGCACCCTTTCGGGCGGCGAGCAACAGATGCTTGCCATCGGCCGGGGCCTCATGGCGCTTCCGCGCCTGCTGATGGTCGACGAGCCGTTCCTTGGTCTTGCCCCGCAAGTCGCTCAGCAACTCCAATCGGTGTTCGAGACGCTCAAGAGCGAGGGGATGGCGATCCTGTTCATCGAGCAGAACGTCCGCCTTGCCCTGTCCATGGCCGGCCGCGGCTACATCCTGGAGGGGGGCAGGCTGGCGATCGCCGGACCGGCGGCCACCCTGGTCGACAGCCCGGAAGTGCGGCGGATCTTTCTCGGCGTGTGAGTTTCGGTCGATGCTCCTCAGAGCGATTGACGGAACGCCGCATCCATAATCCCGATGCCCTCGTCGAGCTCGGCCTTCGCGACGGTCAGTGGCGGCGCGAGGCGGACCGAGCTCTGCGAATCCGCGCGCACGGCGTGCAGGACGAGACCCATCTCGAGGCATGCCCGCTGGACCTTGTGCGCGAGCGCGCGGTCGGGGTGCCGGCTCTCGCGGTCCTTCACGATCTCAAGCCCGATCAGGAGGCCGCGGCCGCGCACGTCCCCGATGCACTCGTAACGCTGCTGAAGCGCGCGCAGCCCATCCATGAAGTAGCGGCCCATCTCGGCCGCGCGCGCCGCGAGATTCTCGTCGCGAAGCACGCGCAAGACCGCGAGCCCGACGGCGGCCGGCAGCGGGTCCGAGAGATGCGAGGTGTAGAACAGGAAGTGCTTTTCGAAGCACTCCTCCTCGATCTCGTCGCTCGTCACGGTGGCGGCCATCGGCACGCCGTTGCCCAGCGTTTTCGAGAGCGTGAGGATGTCGGGCACGACCCCGAGCTGCTCGAAAGCGAAATTGCTGCCGAGGCGGCCGAGGCCGGTCTGCGCCTCGTCGAAGATCAGGAGCAGCCCGCGCTCGTCGCACAGGGCCTTGAGCTTCGTGAAGTATCCATCCGGCGGAACGATGATGCCGGCCGAGCTTTGGATCGGCTCGACGATGACGGCCGCCGGCGCGCCGACGCTCTGGCTGTCGTAGAGGCCGAAGCCGACGTCGAGGCAGGTCATGTCGCATTTGTCGCGACAGTGCTTGATCGGGCAGCGGTAGGAGTTGGGGCCGGGTATGGAGAGGGTGCCGACGCTCGGCGGGCCGTAGCCGCTGCGGCCGCCATTGTAGGTGCTCGACGACGCGCCGGCGGTGATGCCGTGCCAGGAGCCGGTGAGCGCGAGCACCTCGAAGCCGCCGGTCTTGAGCTTCGCAATGCGCAGGGCGGCTTCGTTCGACTCGCTGCCGGTGCTCATGAACATCATCTTCTGCAGCCCGGCCGGGAGGATCGCGCCAAGCTCCTCCGCCAGCCGCAGCACGGGCGGCGACAGCACGCCGCTGAAGAGGTGAACCACGTCGCGGCAACTTTGCTCGATCGCTTCCGTCACCGCCGGATGGTTGTGGCCGAGCGTCGCGCACATCTGCCCGGAGCAGAAGTCGAGGATCGCGCGCCCGGTGTCGTCGTAGATGTAGCTGCCTCGGGCCTTCGTGCCGAGATAGGGCGCGAACGCGCCCACATAGCGGATCATGTGCTTGCCCACCGACTGCTTGAGCCGGCCCAGGTCGCCGCTGGTCTCAGTGCTCACGAGGTGACCTCCTTGACGGGTTCGGGGCCGGGCTGGCGCGAGGGGTTCGGCACCCGATCGCTGTCGAACAGCAAGGCCGACTGCTGCCGATACCATTGCCGCACATAATCTTTGCCGATCAGCCCGGCTTCGAGATCCGCGCGGATGCTTGAGGCCGGCCGTTTCTCGGGGAGCCCGAAGCCGCCGCCGCCGGCCTCGTGGAGCGAGACCACCGCGCCCGGCGCAAGGTCGAGCCGTGCCTTCGGCGCGACCGGCTTCCCGTCGACGAAGAGGGTGCGGACCGCGCCGTCCCGGCCGCCGTTGAAGCCGCGCGCCGGCAGGCTGGTGCGCGAGCCGAAGAACGTGGCGTCGAGCGGCCGCCCGGTGTCGTTGCGCAGCTCGATGAGCTGGCCCGCGCCCCCCTGGTGCTCGCCGGCTCCGCCGCTGTCCGGCAGGATCTCCTTGCGCAGGACGCTGACGCCGGTGTTCTCCTCCCAGATCTCGATCGGGATGCCGATCATGTTGGAAGGCCCGGGCAGCGCGGCGCGCCCGTCCATGTCGGCGAAGGCGCCGTATCCGCCTGCCGTGAACAGGATGTAGGAGAAGCTTCGTCCCATCGGGGAGCGGCCGCGGAAGTTCACCTGGCAGATCATGCCGCTGTCCGCCTGCACCCGCGCGGGGACCGCGCTCGCGAGCGCCCCGAAGACCAGCGGCGCCACGTAATGCCCGAGGATGTGGCGGCCGCCGGTAGGATAAGGGCGCTGCGCGTTGAGGATGCAATTCTCGGGGGCCGCGACGGAGACGAAGTCGAGGATCGCCTGGTTGTTGGGCATGTTCGGCGCCACGATCGTCTTGAAGCAGAAGTAGGAATAGGCTCGCGTGTAGCAGAGCGGGACGTTGATGCCGCGGTTCACGACCGGCGAGGTGCCGGCAAAGTCGAAGGCGAAGCCGGATTCCGAGATCGTGACCGCCACCGCGAGCGTCAGCACCATCTCGTCGTCGATGCCCTCGACCGGAAGGCTGCCGCGGAACAGGCCGGCCGGAAGGCCGCGGAGCGATTCCGCGATCGCGGTGCGGGCAAGCGCGAAAATCCCGTCCGCCACCGGCCCGAAATCGCCGATGTCGTATTCGGCGAGGAGATCGTTGAAGGACTGATAGCCGACATTGCAGGCCGCGATGTTGGAATAGATGTCGCCGATGACGAGCTCGCGAAAGCGGACGTTCGCCTCGATCAGGTCGAACACGAACCTGTTGGGCGCGCCGCGCTGGAAGAGCTTGACCGGCGGGATGCAGATCCCTTCCTCGTACACGTCCCGCGCGCCGGTGCCGTAGCCGATGCCGCCGATGTCGGCCACATGGGAGACGGTGAGCGCAAAGCCCCTGAGCGCGCCGCGGTGGAAGATCGGCTTGACGACATTCACGTCGTAGACGTGACCGGTGCCGATCCAGGGATCGTTGGTGATGAGGACGTCGCCGTCCTCGAGCGTGTCCGGCGGGATGGCCCGCAGCACGCCTTCGAGAGTGGCCGGCCCGGTCCCGGTGAAGGACGGCACGCTCGCGGTGCCTTGCGACAGGAACTGGCCGCGCGCGTCGAACAGCATGCACGAGTAGTCGCCGCTCTCGCGCACCATGGTCGAGAACGAGGTCCGCACGAGGGCCGAGACCATCTCGTCCGCGATCGACACGAGGCGGGACCAGATGATCCCGAGGTCGACCGCATCGAAGTCCTTCGCGGCGTTCATGTCCGCGGCTCGAAACGGATTTCGCCGAGGATGTCGAGGCTTTGCGCGACCACGCCGCGGGCAAAGGCGGGCAGGTAGATGGTGGCGTCGTTCTCCTCGACCAGCGCGCCGCCCTCGATCACGTCTTCGGGCTCGAGCGCGTAGCGATCGTACACCGGCAGTTTCGCCGGCCCGCCCTCTTGCCCGATCCAGACGCTGCGCTCGCCCTTGATCTTGCGCGCAGCCGTGCGCAGGCTGTCGTAGCGATGGCCGGTCAGCGTCGACAGTGCGGCATCGGTCGCGACCTCCACGGTCCAGTTGAAGATCTCGATCTCATAATCGGGGAAGATGACGCCGAAGATGTTCCGGTATGCGCAATGGAAGCTCTCCTTGACGAACGCCGCGTGGCAGCGGGCGGCGTCGCCGAGCGCGACCGCGACCTCGTAGCCCTGGCCCGCGTAGCGCATCCCGACGGTCAGATCGGCGCGTGCGTTCCTGGCGAGGAGATCCTTTGCATAGGGCTCGCTCTCGACCAGGCGCCCGACCTCGGCTCTGACGCGCTCCGGCGTCACTTCGTGAAGCGGCATCACCTTGGTGTGGTGAAGCGTGATCCCTTCCTTGCCGGCGAACAAGCCGAAGGCGGAGGACACGCCGGCGCCAAACGGGAACACCACGCTCGGGATGCTCAGGATGCGGGCGATCGCGGCGCCGTGCAGCGGCGCCGAGCCGCCGGTGCAGACAAGCGTGTAGCGCCGGTAGTCGATGCCGAGCTCGGCGGCGTGGACCCGGAAGGCGCGGGCGACGTTCTCGTTCACGGTCTCGTGGATGCCGCGTGCAGCGCGCTCGACCGACAGCGCGAGCGGCCGCGCGATCCTTTGCTCGACCGCCGCATGGGCGAGCGCGCGGCGTGCCCCAATCCCGCTGTTGCGGAAATTCTCCTCGTCGAGGAGGCCCAGCACCAAGTTGGCGTCGGTCACGGTCGGCGCCTCGCCGCCGCGGTCGTAGCAGGCCGGGCCGGGCGCTGCGCCGGCGCTCAGCGGGCCGACCGCGATGACGCCGCGCTCGTCGACCGCCGCGATGCTGCCGCCGCCGGCGCCGATCTCGATCAGGTCGATCGCCGGGATCATCAGCGGGAGCCCGCTGCCCGGCTCGAAGGCGCCGAGGCGCGCGACCTCGAGCGCGTGCTGAACATGGACCTGACCGCCGCTGAGAAACGCGCCCTTGGCGGTCGTGCCGCCCATGTCGAACGCCAGCACGTCGGCGATCCGCGCTTCCGCGGCCAATGCCGCGTCGGCCCCAGGCGGGGGGTTGCGGCCGGCGACCTCCCTGGCCGCGAGCACCCCGGCTGCCGGACCGGATTCGATCAGGCGGACCGGCGATCTGACGCAGCGCTCGAAATCCATGGGCAGGCCGGAGGAGGTCATCATCAGCGTCCGCCCCCGGAAGCCGAGCGATCCGAGCTCATGCTGCAGCCGGGTGACGTAGTCGGCGAGAAGCGGCATCGCGTAGGCGTTCACGGTGCAGGTGGTCCAGCGCTCGTATTCGCGTTGGGTCGGGGCGATCGCCGACGCGCAGGAGACATGGGCCTCCGGATAGAGTTCCTCGATCCAGCCCCGCACCAGCTCCTCGTTCGCCGGATTGCGATACGCGTGAAGGAAGCAAATCGCGAAGTTCCGGATCGCTCGAGGCTCGGCGAGGCGGCGAAGGCCGCCCAGAAGCCGCTCCCGGTCGGGAACCCCGATCACCTCGCCGCCGGCGGCGACCCGCTCGTCGACGGCGAGCCTGAGCGAGCGCTTGCTGAGGGGCTCCGGGAAGCGGAGCTTGAGGTTTGTCAGGTTGTAGCGGTGCTCGCGCCCGATCTCGAGGATGTCGCGGAAGCCGGCGGTGTGCAGGAGGATGAAATCGTGGCCTTTCCGCTCGATGACGGCGTTCGTGATGATGGTCGTCGCGTGCAGGAGGAGGTCGGCTCCGTCAAGCGGGGCTCCGGCACGGGCCGCGAGCTTGCCGATGCCGTCGAAGATCGCCTGTTCGGGCGCGGCGGGGGTGGTCAGTATCTTTTCGGTGAAGACAAGCCGGCGCTGCCGATCGAGGAGCACGAAGTCGGTGAAGGTTCCGCCGATGTCGACGGCGATCGCGAATCTCCCGGTCGCCGAAGCCGTGTGGAGCTCCTCCTCCGAGGAGATGGAAGCCGGTTGAGCGGCAGCGGCAGATCTTTCCGACAACCGCATCCTCTCCCGCCTCGCGACGCCAGATTATCTGCGATCGACGGGCTGTAAACCTGACCTGGCGTAAGGCCGTGAGCGGGCCAACCCGCATGGGAGGCGCGGAGGCCTCGCAAGATGGGCCGCCGGATGTGAGCCGTCGCCTGCCTGCGCAACGATCTCGACGAGCTCCTCGCCTGCTTCCGCTGCAAGACCCTCCTCGAGCGCAGAGCTGTGCACGGGGGCGGGTGCGGCCAAAGACGAGAGCGCCGCATTCCTTCTATCGCAAGTCGTCCCGGCCGAAGCGCAGCGGAGAGCCGGGACCCACGGCCACGCGCCGGAGCTATGGGTCCCGGATAGCCGCGTCCCGCGGCTTCCGGGACGACCTCGACGGGGCGGATTGGCTCGACCGGCCTCTCACCCGCTCGGCTTCGCCGAGTCGGCCTCTCGCGCAAGCGGCGAGAGGCGTTACGGCCCGCCCTCCTCGACCCGGCACTCGAGCCCGAGCGTCCCCGCCGTGTTGGCGACGGTGGCGAGGCAGGGCTCGGTCCGCTCGGGCGGGATCGAGACCGCAAAGCGGGTGACGTAGAGCCCGCCCTCGGCTTCCGAGAGCTTGCGCGCCTCGAGCCGCACGATGTTCGCTTCGTACTGCGCGAACACGTCGGTGAGGCGCGCGACGAGGCCCAGCTGGTCGCCTCCGCTCACCGCGATGCGGTGTGTCACGCGGCCGGCCTCGCCCGGCTCCGGATCGAACGAATAGGGCACGACGCGCACCTGCGCGCTCGCGAGCACGGCGAGCCCGCGCAGCCCCTCCTCCAGCGCTTCGGGCGTGAGGTCGTCGGCAGCTCGCAGACCGAGGTGAAGCCGGCGCCCGCGCCGAGCGCCGCGAAAATCGTGTCGCGAAGGTTCACCCCGGCGTCGAAGAGATGGTCCGAGATCGCCGAGACGAGCCCGACCCGGTCGGCGCAGAGGATCGAGACGAGGGCGACGGAAGCCATCTCAGTATCCCAATACGCGCGGCAGCCAGAGCGCCAATTCCGGCATCACCACGACTGCGATCAGCACCACGAACATCGCACCGATCAGCGGAAAGACCCAGCGCAGCGTCGCCTCCATGGGCACGCCGGCGATGCGGCAGGAGACCATCAGGTTCACGGCCATCGGCGGAGTGAACTGGCCGATCGCGATCTTGAGCGTCAGGAGGATGCCGAACCAGACCGGGTCCCAGCCGAAGCGGTTGGCGATCGGCATGAGCAACGGCAGCAGGATCAGGAAGGTCGAGACGCCGTCGAGGAACATGCCGATGACGATCAGCATCAGGATCATCAAGGCGAGGATCACGTATTCGCTGCCGCCCGTTGCGACGATCGCCGCGGCGGCGCGGTCGAACACGCCCAATGTCGAGCCGGCCCAGCCGAAGATCGAGGCGAGCGCCACGACGATCAGGATCACGCCCGAGATCTCGGCGGCCTCGACGAACATCTCGTAGAGGTCGCGGAGCGTCAGCGAGCGGTAGATCACGAAGCCGACGAACAGGCCGTAGACCACCGCCATCACGGCGGCTTCGGTCGGGGTGAACCACCCGGCCCGCATGCCGCCGAGGATCAAGACCGGCGCGAGCAGCCCCCAGATCGCCTCCTTGAAGCTCGCCCAGAGCGGCGGGCGCGGCAGGTCCTTTTCGGCAAGCCCGAAGCCGTGTTTTTTGGACATCCAGTAGATCGGCACGAGCAGCGCGATGCCGGCCAGGATGCCCGGGATCATCCCGGCCGCGAACAGAGCCGGCACCGAGGCCTGCGGCACCAATACGCTGTAGATGATGAGCGCGATCGAAGGCGGGATGAGAATGTCGGTCGCGGCGGCGGCGCCGATGACGCTCGCCGAGAAGGCCTTGGGGTAGCCGGCGCGAGAAAGCGCTCCCATCATGGCGCCGCCGACCGCCGCGGCGTTCGCCGGGCCGGAACCGGAGATGCCGCCGAGGAACATGCTCACGATCACGGTCACGGCCGCGAGCGAGCCGGCCTTGCGGCCGATCAGCGCCTGCGTGAAGCGGACCAATCGCAGCGCCACCCCGGAGCGGTCGAAAAGGGAGCCGACGAGCACGAACATCGGCACGGCGAGAAGCGGGTATTTGGCGATGCCGGTGTAGGTGCTGGTCGGCACCGCCAACAATCCGAGATCGGCGAGATAGATTGCAAGCGTGCCGGCAAGCCCGAGCGCCACCGCCACCGGCGTGCCGAGCACGAACAGGATGGCGAAGGTGAGGAAGAGCGCCGTGGCGATCATCCGCGCCTCACAGCGGCTCGATGGTGTGGTGCTCGGGCGGTTCGCGGCTGCGCCACACCCGGATGAGATGGCCGATCGCACGGCCCACCACCGCGGCGGCGAGCACCGGCAGCGCGAGCGTGTAGATCCATTGCGGCTCGCCGAGGCCCGGCGAGGTCACCTCGAAGCGATACTCGTCCCAGACCACGCGGCCGCCGAGCCAGATCAGCAGCGCGAACATCAGGATGACGGCGAGCGTCGAGATCACCTCGGCCAAGCGCCGGCCTTCGGGCGGCAGGAGGTCGGCGAACCAGGTGATGCGGATCTGCCGGTCGGCCGCGGTCGCGATGCCGGCGCCGAGCATCGTGAGCACCACCATCAGGGCGATGGAATACTCCTCGGTGAAGGCGAAGGAATAGTTCGTGAGGTAGCGCGCGACGACATTGCCGAGCGTGATCAGGCAGAGCACCGCCATGGCCCCTGCGGCCACGATCTTCTCGATCGCGAGCGGCACCCGCGTCTCGGGCTCGGCCGGCGCGAGCGGATCGGGTTCTGCGGACATGGGCTGTTCAGAGCACTGCGCAGACCTCCTCATGCTGAGGTGCGAGCGGAGCGAGCCTCGAAGCACGCACGGGCGGTCGGGCGCTGCTTCGGTAGGGTTGCGTCCTTCGAGGCCCGCTTCGCGGGCACCTCAGGATGAGGGGCTGGGAGGGTGGCACAGGCGATAGGGCGGGCGTTTCGGCCCGCCCCCCTGGCCTCAGCTGCTGCGGGCCGAGACCGCCTTCTCGGCGGTGGCGACGAGGTCGTTGCCGACGCGCGGCTTCCACTTGTCGTACACGGCGCGGGTCGCGTCGCGGAAGGCCTTGATCTCGGCGTCGGAGAGGCGCGTCACCGTCACCCCGAGGCCTTCGATCTCCTTGAGGGTAGAGGGATCGGCCTGGGTGATGCCCTTGCGGGCGAGCTCCTTGTTGTACTGCGCCGCCTCGACCGCCGCGTCGCGGACGATCTTCCGGTCCTCGGGCGAGAAGCTGCCCCAGACCTGCTTGTTGACGGCATAGATCAGCGGGTCGGCGACGTAGCCCCAGAGCGTCACGTATTTCTGGCCGACGGTGTGCAGCTTCGCGACCGTGAAGATGGTGAGCGGGTTCTCCTGGCCGTCGACCGCCCCGGTCGAGAGCGCGGGCTGCGCGTCGGCCCAGCTCATCTGGGTCGGGTTCGCGCCCAAGGCCGTGAAGGTCTCGTTGTAGAGCGGCGAGCCGACGACGCGGATCTTGAGCCCTTTCAGGTCGTCGGGCTTCCTCACCTCGCGCTTGGAGTTCGAGAGCTCGCGGAAGCCGTTCTCGCCCCAGGCGAGCGGCTCGACGTCCTTTCCGCCGATGATCTCGAACAGCTTCTTGCCCGCCTCGCCGCCGGTGATGGCGTCGATAGCCTTGTGGTCGGGCATCAGGAAGGGCAGCGAGAACAGGTTGAGCTCCACGACCTGCGGCGACCAGTTGATGGTCGAGCCGACCGCCATGTCGATCACGCCCTGGCGCATCGCGGTGAATTCCTTGGTCTGGTCGCCGCCGACCAGCGAGGCGCCGGGATAGACCTTCATGTTGATCTTGCCGCCCGAGCGCTCGCGCACGAGGTTCGCCCAGCGTTCGGCGCCGAGCCCCCACGGGAAGGGCGCCCCGACCACGGTCGAGATCTTGTATTCAGGCTTGTAGCTCTGAGCGCGGGCTAGGAACGGCGTGGCGAGGCCGGCGGCGAAGGCGCCGCCGCCCGCGAGCACGCCTCGACGGGTGGGCTTCAGGATCATGGTTTCCTCCGTGACGGGCGGCTTTCCCGCCGTTGCCGGACCTTCAACCAGAGCCGGGCGGCGCGGACAAGAGGCGATCTGGTCCGCCCTCCCATGCGTCCCGGCCCGCGTCCCGGCCCGCGTCCGGGCTGCGGCCCGGTTGGCGTCCCGGCGAGGGCCCGGCTACGGTCCGGCGATGCGACATTGGCACGGCGCCTCCGACAAGCGGGGCTACCATCACGGCAACCTCAAGGAGGCGCTGGTCGAGGCGGCGCGGCGCTTCATCGCCGAGCGGGGCCTCGGCGGCTTCACGCTCGCCGACGCCGCAAAGCTCGTCGGCGTCTCGCCGGCGGCGCTCTACCGGCACTTTGCCGGCCGCGAGGCGCTCGTCGCCGAGGTCGCGGGCCGCGGCTTCGACGTGCTGGCCGAGCGTCTCGCCCGGGCCCTGCGCGGCCCCGGCACGCCGATCGAGCGCTTCACCCGCATGGGCGAGGCGTATCTGGCGTTTGCCGAGGAGGAGCCCGGCTTCTACGCCGCGATGTTCGCGCCCCGCGGCGGCGAGGCCGAGGAGCCGCCCCGCGGTCCCTGGGGTCCGGCGCCGGGCAAGGACGCGCCCGAGCCCGGCGGCGCCTTCAACCTCCTGGTTAACGCCTTGATGATGACCTTCCCCGATGGCTTCGACGGCGTCGACCCGCGCTTCGTCGCATTGGAGGTTTGGGCGCTCTCCCACGGCATCGCCACGTTGTCTGCGGCAGGCCAACTCCCGAAAGGACCGGGCATCCCCGACAAGCACGAGCTGCTCCGGGCGGGCGTGCTCGCGATCGTGCATGGGGCGCTGGCGAGGAAGGCGTAGATCAGCTCCCCTCGATTCCGCAGTCGTCCCGGACGGCCGCAGGCCAATCCGGGACCCACATGCCTGTCCGCGCGCAATGGTACGGGGCCGGCTAGGCGTAGCCTCCGAATGCTCTGGCCGGAACGCTGCGGCCGCTTCTCGGGCGCGATACACCCATCCGCTACGAGCCGCCCCGGCTCAGTGAAAAATCCGGCGACCGCTCTCTTGAAACCTCGGCCGTCCTCGCGCATGTTAATGTTGTTGACATTCACATGCGGAGACTCCCCATGTCGTCCTACGCCTCTGCCGCCGGCTGGAACCCCGCGGGCCAAGCCGGAGCGAACCCCGGAGCCAACGGCTTCCAAGGCGCCCATGCCGGCCCACGCCAGCACAGCTGCGGCTCGCCGCGCAAGGGGCTGGAGATCGCCGGCATCATCCTCGGCTTCATCTTCGTGTGGCCGCTCGCGCTCGCTTATCTGGTGTGGAAGCTCATCGGCTACCCGGTGCCGAAGGAGGCCAAGGCCTTCTTCGACCGCAACTTCACGAGCTTCTGGGACAAGAGCGGCTTCGCGGCGCGGCCGGCCTATTCCTCGACCGGCAACTTCGCCTTCGAGGAGTACCGCAAGCGCGAGCTCGAGCGGCTCGAGGAGGAGCGGCGGCGGCTCGAGGAGGAGGCGCACCATTTCGCCGAGTTCGTCGAGGAGCTGAAGCGCGCCAAGGACCGCGAGGAGTTCGAGGCCTTCATGGCCAAGCGCCGGGGCCGACAGGCGAACGTGTAAGCTCCGCTAGGGTGAGGACGGGGCGCGGCATGGCCGCGCCCTTTCTTTGGCCGGTGCGCCCCGGAAGCATCAGGTGCTTCTTCGCACAGTCAAGCTAAGGCGTTGACGGCATATCGGCGTCCGTCAGCGCGGACGGACCAGTCCCCGCTCCAGCCACGGGGACCTACCCATGACCAGCTTCAAGAAGAAAACGCTCTGCGCCGCTCTCGCCGTCTCTACCCTCGGCGGCTCCTTCGCCGCCTCGACGACCTCGGCCGAAGCGCGCGGAGGCGCGATAGCGGCCGGCATCATCGGCGGCGTGGCCCTCGGCGCGATCGCCGCCCAGGCATACCATCCGCGCACCATCTACGTCGCTGAGCGCCGCTACGTGCGCAAGCACCGCTGCGGCTGCGTCGTCCACTACCACGTCCACCGCTGAGGAGGCCGGCTGGAACCTAGCCCGGGCTCTTCAGGCAGGCCTCCGCCAGCTTTACGAAGGCCCGGGCGCGATGCGAGAGCGCCGCGCCGCGGCTCCCGTGCAGGCCGTGCTTCTCCTCGGCCGAGAGCTCACCGAAGGTCCGCTCCGAGCCGTCGGGCAGGAACATCGGGTCGTAGCCGAAGCCGCCGGCGCCGCGCGGCGGCCACACCATCGCGCCGAAGGCCCGGCCCTCGAACAGCTCCTCATGGCAGTCGGGCCAGGCAAGGATGAGTGCCGAGACGAAGTGCGCACGGCGCTGCTCAGGCTCGCTCGCGCCGCGGCGCCGGAGCTCGCGCTCGACCCGCTCCATCGCCGGGCCGAAATCCCCGGCTTCGGCCCAATCGGCCGAGAAAAGCCCGGGCGCGCCGTCGAGCGCCTCGACGCAGATGCCGGAATCGTCCGCGAAAGCCGGCAAACCCGTTGCTCTCGCGGCCGCATGCGCCTTGATGGCCGCGTTCTCGGAAAACATGTGCCCGGTCTCGGCCGGCGCCGGCAGGTTCAGCTCGCCCGCGGACACCGCCTCGACGCCGTAGGGGGCGAGGAGCTCGCGCATCTCCTTGAGCTTGCCCGGGTTGTGGGTCGCGACCACGAGCTTGCCGGTGAGCTGGCGCGCCATGTCAGCCTGCGACCGTCGCCTTCTGCATCGCGACCAGTTGCGCGACGCCGCCCTTCGCGAGCCGCAGCAGGCCCAAGAACTCGTCCTCGGAGAAGGGCTTGCCCTCGGCCGTGCCCTGCACCTCGACGAGGCCGCCGGAGCCGGTGATGACGAAATTGGCGTCGGTCTCGGCGGCCGAGTCTTCCGCGTAGTCGAGGTCGAGCACCGGCGTGCCCTGATGGATGCCGCAGGACACCGCCGCCACGTTCTCGCGCAGCGGATTCACGGAGATGATCGAGCGCGACTGCATCCAGGAGAAGCAGTCGTGCAGCGCGACCCAGGCGCCGGTGATCGCGGCCGTGCGCGTGCCGCCATCGGCCTGGATCACATCGCAATCAACGACGATCTGCTTCTCGCCGATGGCCGGCAGGTTGCAGACGGCGCGCAGCGAGCGCCCGATCAGGCGCTGGATTTCCTGCGTGCGCCCCGAGGGCTTGCCGGACGTGACCTCGCGCCGCGTGCGCTCGTGGGTCGCCCGCGGCAGCATGGCGTATTCGGCCGTGACCCAGCCTTTGCCCGAGCCCCTCAGCCACATCGGGCCGCGCTCCTCGAGCGAGGCCGTGCACAGAACCCTGGTGTCTCCGAAGGAGACGAGGCAGGAGCCTTCGGCGTAGCGTGCCACCCCGCGTTCGAGGGTGACCTTGCGCAGCTCGTCGGCCGCGCGCTTCGAAGGACGCATCAGGGGTCTCCGGGAGGTCCGGCGCTCTTAGTGGCTGCGTAGGGCAGGAGCAAGCCACCGTCGGCGGCGGGCCGCTTGGGGGCGCGCCGCCGTTAACCCTGAAACGAGAAAGCCGCCGATCCGGTCCGGACTCGGCGGCTCCCTTTGGGGACTTTACCTTGGTAACGCTGGCTAGTGGATCACTCGGTTGCCGGCCCGCAGCTTCACGATCTCGTCCTTCAGCTGGAGCTTACGTCGCTTGAGTTCCGCAATCTTGAGGTCGTCTGTGGACGGATGGGCGATCGCGTCTTGGATCTCACGCTCGAGCGCCTGGTGTTTCCGTTCAAGCTCGCTCAGATGCATCTGCAGCGCCATATGTCGGTCCCTCCTATAGCTGTTCCGACAGGCCGATAATATGCCACAGACGGCGCCGTGAGTCGAAGCAAAAGTGTCATGCTGCGGCGCGAAATGCACCGCCGAGACGCAGCGAAGCTTGCCCGTTTAGGGTCCGCGGCGCATAATCCCGGGCTCGGGCCAATCCCCATGAAGCGGCGCGTGACGGAGCGGCGATGGCTCTTCAGTTGAGCGAGGAGGAGCTCGCTGAATTCGAATCCGAGCTTGCGCGCCTGAAGGAGGAGCACCGGGACCTCGACGGGGCGATCGAAGCGCTCGAGCGCATGGTTGCCGGCGACCAGCTCCAGATCCAGCGGCTGAAAAAGCGCAAGCTCGTGCTCAGGGACCGCATCTCCTACCTCGAGGACCAGATCACCCCCGACATCATCGCGTAAGCGGCGCTCAGGCCCGCTCCACGCCGCGCTCCGCCTTCTGCCGGTACATGGCCGCGTCGGCCCGTCTCAGCGCCTCCTCCGGCGTGTCGTCGGCCTCGAACCGGGTGCAGCCGATCGAGGCCGAGAGCCGCAGAGTCAGGCCGCCGAGCACGAGGGGCGCCCCGGCCACGATCGCCTGCAGCGCGGCCGCCTTCTTGCACGCGATCCCCTCGTCGACCTGCCAGAGGATCAGCCCGAACTCGTCGCCGCCGAGCCGCCCGAGCGAGTCGGAGGCCCGGATGTGGCCGCGCAAGAGCGCGGAGAGGTGGGCGAGCGCGCGGTCGCCGACCGCGTGCCCGTAGGTGTCGTTGATCGGCTTGAAGCGGTCGAGATCGGCGAGCATCAGCGCCGCTGGGGAGCCGTACCGCGCCCGATAGGCGATGGCGCGGGTCAGGTCGCGCATGAAGCCGCGGCGGTTGAGCAGGCCGGTCAGCGGATCCTCGAGCGCCAGCGTCTCCAGGTTCGCGGCATGGCTGCGCAGCTCCTCGAGCTCGGCCGAGAGCCGCTCGACCTCGCCGCGCAGCTCGCCGAGCTCGACGCGAAACTCATCCCGGGGCAGGGCGTGGACGGTTGCGTGCTTCATGGGAATCCGATCGGGCCTAGGCGGCCCGCCGATCATCTTCTTGCTCGCCGGTAAAGGCTTCGCTATTTCCGCCGCTCGCCTTTGCAGGACCACGGCGGAGTGAGGCATGACTGGGCCGGCGCCCGTTGCGATCATCATGGGCAGCCAGTCCGACTGGGCGACGATGCGCCACGCCGCCGAGACGCTCGAGGCGCTCGGCGTTCCGCACGAGGTCCGGATCGTCTCGGCGCACCGCACGCCCGACCGGCTCTACGCCTTCGCCAAGGGCGCAAAACAGGCTGGATTCAAGGTGATCATCGCGGGAGCGGGCGGCGCAGCCCATCTGCCCGGAATGACCGCTTCCATGACGGCGCTCCCGGTCTTCGGCGTGCCGGTCGAGTCGAAGGCGCTGAAAGGCCAGGACAGCCTCCTTTCGATCGTCCAGATGCCGGCGGGCGTGCCGGTCGGCACGCTCGCGATCGGAAAGGCCGGCGCCGTCAACGGGGCGCTCCTCGCGGCGGCGGTGCTGGCGCTCGGCGATGAGGCGCTCGCCGCCCGGCTCGAGGCGTGGCGCGCCCGGCAGAGCGAGGCGGTGGCCGATCGCCCAGCGGACGACGCGTGAGCCCGATCGGCCCCGGCGGTACGCTCGGAATCGTCGGAGGCGGGCAGCTCGGGCGCATGATCGCGCTCGCCGCGGCGCGCTACGGGCTCAAGACGCATGTCTACTGCCCGGATCCGGACAGCCCCGCCTTCGAGGTCGCGGGCCGACACACGCGGCGCGGCTACGACGACGAGGCGGCGCTCGTCGTCTTCGCCGACCAGGTCGACGTCGTCACTTACGAGTTCGAGAACGTCCCGCGCCGGACGGCGGAGATCCTTGCCGCGCGCAAGCCCTTGCGCCCGGGCGTCATCGCCCTCGCAACGACCCAGGACCGCTTCGCCGAGAAGAGCTTCGTCGCGAAGCTCGGCATCCCGACCGCGCCCTTCCGCGCCGTCGGCGGCGAAGCCGACCTGCTAGGGGCGCTCGAGGAAATCGGCCGCCCGGCCGTGCTCAAGACGCGGCGCTTCGGTTACGACGGTAAGGGCCAGGTGATGATCCGGCCCGAGACCTCGGCGTCGGATGCCTGGCGCACCTTGCGCGGCGCCCCATGCATCCTTGAAGGCTTTGTCGATTTCGAGGAAGAGGTGTCGGTGGTGGCCGCCCGCACGGTCGGCGGCGAGTTCGCCGCGTTCGATCTCTGCGCCAACACCCACAGCCATCACATCCTCGATACCACCCGCGTGCCGGCCGGGGTGTCGGGCGAGGCCGAGCGCGAGGCGGTCGCGGTCGCGGCCCGGATCGCCGAGGCGCTCGACTATGTCGGCGTGCTCGCGGTCGAGATGTTCCTCGTGCGCCGGGGCGGCGAGGAGCATGTGGTGGTCAACGAGATCGCGCCCCGCGTCCACAACTCCGGGCATTGGACGATCGAAGGCGCCGCGACCTCGCAATTCGAGCAGCATGTGCGTGCCGTCTGCGGCTGGCCGCTCGGCTCGGCCGAGCGGCGCGGGCGCGTCGAGATGAAGAACTTGATCGGTCATGACGCCGATCGCTGGCGCGAGCTCCTCGGCGAGCCCGGCGCCCATCTCCACCTCTACGGCAAGTCCGAAGCGCGGCCCGGGCGAAAGATGGGGCATGTCACCCGGGTATTCGCGAAGCCTTAAGGCCGGGACCAACAGAGCGCCTCGACCGCGACGCTCGCCATCAAGCAGGTGAGCTTGTCCTGCGAGCTCTTCGGCAGAAGCGCGAAGCAGTGGAGGACGGTCTCGTCGAAATCGGCTTGCGGAGAGCGCTTCCTGGCGTCGCGGCAGATCATGAGGAAGACGCTCGCGGCGCGCTCGCCGCCGCGCTCGAGGAGCCCGACGACCGCGGCACAGGGAAGGCCCGTCGCCGCCTCGATGCGAGCTTCTAGGGAGAGGGCTTTGGGGCGCTTCCACAGGGAGAACATGGCGTCCGGACAATGCGCCCAGCCCTCCATTGCGCCGGTGTGCCGGCGCACCTGCGGTTCACGTCATTTCGGCTGCATTCTCAGCGCGCCGTCGAGGCGGATCGATTCGCCGTTGAGCATGTCGTTGTCGATGATGGCCCGTACGAGCTTGGCGTATTCTTCGGCACGGCCGAGCCGGGAGGGGAAGGGCACGCTCTCCGCGAGGCTCTTGCGGAAATCCTCCGGCACGCTCTCGAACATCGGCGTGTGGAAGAGCCCGGGCAGGATGGTCACGACGCGGATGCCGAAGCTCGCGAGGTCGCGCGCCACCGGCAAGGTCAGCCCGAGCACGCCCGCCTTCGACGAGCCATAGGCGGCCTGGCCGATCTGCCCGTCCTGGGCCGCGACCGAGGCCGTGCACACGATGACGCCCCGCCCGCCGTCCTCGGTGACCGGCTCCGTGCCGGCCATCGCGGCGGCGCTCTTCGCGATCATATGGTAGGTGCCGATAAGGTTGACCTCGACCGTGCGGCGGAAGGTGGCGAGGTCGTGCGGGATGAGCTCGCCCGTCTCGCGCTTCTTCGACACGGTGCGCTTGCCGGGTGCGATCCCGGCGCAGTTGACGAGCACGTGCTCGACCCCGTTCGCGGCGCGCGCCTTTGCGAGCGCCGCGTCCACCGATGCCTCGTCGGCGACGTTCGCCTCGCAGAACACGGCCCCGATCTCGCCCGCAACCGTCCGGCCGCGGTCGGCCTGCATGTCGAGGATCGCGACCTTGGCGCCCGCCTCGCGCAACATGCGCGCAGTGGCCTCGCCGAGGCCGGAGGCGCCGCCGGTCACGATCGCGGCCGTCGAACTGTCGAGCTTCATTCCATCCTCCCTGCACGGCGCCCTCTCTAGCGCAGCCGGTCCGGCGCGCAACCGACCCGCTTCGGGGTCTGCCGGCCTGATTCCCTTGTGCCGCCACAGTTGCGAGCCCATGTCTTCAAGAGGTGCGGCCGAGACCACCGTGCCGGAGAGCGCGATGGCCGAGAGGTTCACAAAGCCATTCACCAAAGCCGAGATGGAGGCGATGCGCCGGGCGCTCGACGACGAGCCGGGCGTGCGCCGCGATTTCTGGGCGAAGCTGAAGCGGCTCGGCCGCAGAATCCCCTTTGCCGAGGATCTGCTCGCGGCCTATTTCTGCACGCTCGATCCGGCGACGCCGAATCGCGTGCGGCTGATCCTTCTCGGGGCGATCGCCTATTTCGTGTTGCCGGTGGACGGGGTGCCGGACTTCCTGCCGCTCCTCGGCTTTGCCGACGACGCAGCGCTGCTGATGGCTGCGATCACCCAGGTCGCGGGCTCGATCTCCGAGAGCCACCGCGAGCAGGCCCGCGCGGCGCTCCAGGAGGACGGCGCACTCACGGCCTGACCAGCACCTTGCCGGTCGCCTCGCGCCGCGCAAGCACGCCGAGCGCGGCGGGCGTCTCGGCGAGCGGGTAGATGGCGTGCACGCGGGCCGAGAGCCTTCCGGCCGCGACATGTCCGAGGAGCCAAGCCATGTTCTCGGCATGGGCCTCGGGCTCGCGGTCGACGAAGGAGCCCCAGAACACGCCGACGACGTCGCAGCCTTTCAGCAGCACGAGGTTGAGCGGCAGCTTCGGGATCTCGCCGCCGGCAAAGCCGATCACGAGATAGCGCCCCTTCCAGGCCATGCTGCGTAGGGCCGGATCGGCGAGTTCACCGCCGACCGGATCGTAGAGCACGTCGACGCCCCTGCCGTCGGTCAGGCGGCGCAAGCCCTCGCGCAAGCTTTCGCGGGCGTAATTGAGGGTCAGCTCGGCCCCCTGTTCGCGCGCAACGGCGAGCTTCTCGTCCGAGGAAGCACAGGCGATCACGCGCGCGCCCATGAGCTTTCCGATCTCGACAGCCGCGAGCCCGACGCCGCCGGCGGCGCCGAGAACGGCGAGCGTCTCGCCGGGCTTGAGCTGCGCCCGGTCCTTCAACGCGTGGAGCGATGTGCCGTAGGTGATGGTGAGCCCGGCCGCCTGGTCGTCGGAGACGCCGTCGGGCACCCGCGCGAGCCGCTTCGCCGGCGCGACGACGAGCTCGCGGCAGGCCCCATATCCGAGCGAGCCAATCACCCGCTCGCCGACCCTGATGCCTGCCGTCTCCGGTCCGAGCGCCTCGACGACGCCGCAGAACTCGGCGCCGGGCGAGAAAGGCAGCGGCGGCTTGAGCTGGTACTTGTTCTCGATGATCAGCGTGTCGAAGAAGTTGAGCCCCGTCGCCTTCACCCGTACGAGCGCCTCGTTCCGGCCCGGCCGCGGCTCCGGCACCTCCTCGAGGACGAGGGTGTCGGGGCCGCCGAAGCTCTTGCACAGCACCGCCTTCATGTTGCCTCCTCCCCCGGCGAGAAGCGCTTGTGAACCTCGCCCGTCGCATCCTAGCCGGCAATTCCAGCCCCGCTTATGGTTTCGCCCGATGATTCGCGCGCCCCTTCGCCTGTGCCTCGCGGCCGCTGCGGCCCTTGCGCTCGCGGGCGCCGCATCGGCCCAGCAGCAGACGCGCCCGAGCGGCGCCCAGAGCCAGGGCCGCTCGGCGCCCAAACCCGCGGCTCCGGCGAAGCCCGCCGCCGGCCAGCCAAAGCCGGCAGCCCCGGGACAGGGTGCCAAGCCGGCGGCCTCTGCGGCGGCGCCGGGCGGCGGGCAAGCCAACCTCCTGCAGTCCTATGGCGACTGGGGCGTCTACGCGACGCCGGCCGGCCGGGCGAGGGTCTGCTACGCGCTGGCCCAACCGAAGACCCGCACGCCGTCGAACCTCAAGGAGGTGCCGGGCTATCTCTTCGTCGCGACCCGGCCGTCCGAGAACGTCAGGAACGAGATCAGCCTGATCATGAATTTCGATCTGAAGGAGACCGCCGAGCATCAGGCCGTGCTCGGACGAGACCAGTTCACGCTCGTCGCCAAGGGCAAGAACCTCTGGGTCAAGAACCCGGCCGAGGAGCGCCGGGTGGTGGAGGCGATGAAGCGGGCGGGCGAGCTCACCGTGAAGGGCACCTCGGCCAAGAACAACGCCACTGCCGACAAATACTCGCTCAAGGGCTTCGGCGACGCGCTCGACCGCGTGCAGAAGGAGTGCCGGAGCTAGGCACGCTGCGGCAACGCGGCGCAATCTCGCGCTGCCGCTGCGCTGGCCGCCATGCTACAGCCCGGCCGTGAAGCGGTGTTTTCCATGAAGCCTGTCTCGATCTCGCTCCTCACCATCTGCGGGCTCGAGGAGCTCGAGCATCACAGCGCGCGCTCGGTGACGCATGTGCTGTCGATCCTCGACCCGGAGTGGCCGGACCCGCAGGCCTTCGCCGGCTACGATCCGCATCACCGCACGATCTTGCGCTTCCACGACGCGATCGAGCCGGTTCCAGGCGTGATCCTGCCGCAGCTCGGGCATGTCGAGGCGATCCTCGGCTTCGGCCGTGCCTTGGGTCACGACGCGGAGGCGCGGGACGAGGGTCATCTTCTCGTCCATTGCCACGCCGGGATCTCGCGCTCGACGGCCGCGATGGCGATGATCCTCGCCCAGGTCTATCCCGATGAGGACGAGGAGGGCATCTTCCGGCGCCTGCAGGAGATCCGGCCGCAGGCCTGGCCGAACTCTATCATGGTGGGGTTCGCCGACGAGCTCCTCGGGCGGCGCGGCCGCATGGTCGAAGCCATGCGCCGGCTCTATGCCCGCCAGCTCGCCGCGCGCCCACACCTCGCCGACACCATGCGCGGAATCGGCCGGGGCCGCGAGGTCGAGATGGCACGCGAGGCGAGGACCGCCGCCTAAAGCATGATCCCGAGAAGGGGGAACCGGTTTTCGGAAAGGATCATGCGCAAACGAAGAGAGGGATGGCTTCTCCTGGAGCGGTCATGATGATCGCCGCAGAGGCACCATCGTCATGATGATCGGTCTCGACTGCGGCGGCACCAAGATCGAGGCGATCGCGCTGTCGCCGGCCGGCGAGACGCTGGCGCGCCGGCGCATCCCCACGCCCCGGAATGATTATGACGCCTGCATCCGCGCCGCGGCCGACCTCGTGCGCGCGATCGAGGCGGAGCTCGGCGCGAGCGGAACGGTCGGGATCGGCATCCCCGGCGCGATCTCGCCGGCGACGGGACTGGTCAAGAACGCGAACTCGACCTGGATCATCGGCCGCCGACTCGAGCGCGACATGGCGGCGGCGCTCGGTCGTCCGGTGCGGGTCGAGAACGACGCGAATTGCCTCGCGGTCTCCGAAGCCGCCGACGGCGCCGGCGCCGGCGCGGCGGTGGTCTGGGCCGTGATCCTCGGCACCGGCGTCGGATCCGGCATCGCAATCGATGGCCGCGCGCTCTCCGGCCGCGACCGCATCGCCGGAGAATGGGGCCACAACCCGCTACCCTGGCAAAGCGACGAGGAGCGGCCTGGGCCGGCCTGCTATTGCGGCAAGCGCGGCTGCATCGAGAGTTTCGTCTCCGGGCCGGCGCTCGGAGCCGACCACGAAGGCCGAACCGGGCAGCGCCTGGCGCCGGAGGAGATCGTGACGGCGTTGCGCGCGGGCGACGCGGCCGCGCGGGCCACCTTCGAACGCTATGCCGACCGCCTCGGGCGCGGCATGGCCCATGTCGTCAACATCCTCGATCCCGACATCATCGTCCTCGGCGGCGGTCTCTCAGAGGTGGACGAGCTCTATGCCGAGCTGCCGGCTCGCATTGGGCCCTACGTGTTCTCCGACCGGTTCGACACGCCGATCCGCAAGAGCCTGCACGGCCCCGCCTCCGGCGTGCGCGGCGCCGCCTGGCTGTGGCGGGAATAGCGTCACCAGCCGCGCAAGGCGGCGGGGAGGCCCTGGCGCACCTTGCCCATGTCCGCCCACGGATCGGCGCCGAGGTTCTGGAGCCGGCCGGGCACGGTGCGGATGCCGAACGCGGCGGGATCGAGCCCGGGCGTGAGCTCGTCCCAGCTCACCGGCGTCGCGACCGGCGCGCCGGCGCGGGCGCGCGTCGAATAGGGCGCGACGGCGGTCGAGGTGGCGTCGTTCCGCAGGTAATCGATGAAGATGCGGCCGCGCCGCTCGGCGATCGAGATGCGGGTGAGGTAGCGCGTCGGCGTCTTGGCCGCGATCGCCTCGGCCGCCTTCTTGGCGAACGCCTTGACCTGCGGATAGGCGTAGCGCCGGTCGACCGGCAGCACGACATGGACGCCCTTGCCGCCGGTGGTCTTGGCGAAGCTCTCGAGGCCGAGATCGGCGAGGAAGGCGCGGACCTCGTGCGCCGCCGCGGCGACGTCCGGGAAGCCCAAGCCCTCGCCGGGATCGAGGTCGAAGATGATGCGGTCCGGGCGGTCGGGCCTGTCGGTGCGCGCGCCCCAGGGGTGGATCTCGAGCACGCCCATCTGGACGAGCGCGATGAGCCCTCTCGCGTCCTTGATGAACAGATAGGCGCCCGATTCCTCGAAGCCCGGGATGTCGACCTCGGCGAGCTCGGAGGGCACGCCGGAGCCGGCGTGGCGCTGGTAGAAGCATTTCCGCTGCCGCCCGGTCGGGCAGCGCACGAGCGTGATCGGCCGGCGCGCGACATGCGGCAGCATCGCGGGAGCGACCGCGAGATAATACTCGGCGAGGTCGCGCTTGGTGATGCCCTGCTCGGGGTAAAGCACCTTGTCGGGGCTCGTCAGCCGCACGCCGCCGATCTCGGCTTCCGCTTTGGCCGCCACTCAAGCCCCCATGATCGCCGCGACGAGCTTACCCGGCCGCGCCTCCTCCTGCATCTGCTCGAAGGTGCATTGCCGCGGCGCCTTGTCTGGCCGCCAGCGCAGGAGCTTGGTGCCGTGACGGAAGCGGCCGCCGGTGACATGGTCGTAGCGGACCTCGACGACGAGCTTAGGGTCGAGCGGCACCCATTCGGTCGAGCGTTCGGTCGACCATCGGCTCGGGCCGCCGGGCGCGTCGCCGGTGAAGCCCTCGCCGCCCTTGAGCTTCTCGAGCCGCTTGGTCAGCGCCGGCCGCTCGGCGGTCGAGATCGTCGAGGTGAAGCCGACGTGATCGAGCTTGCCCTCCTCGTTGTAGAGGCCGAGCAGCAGCGAGCCGACCAGGTCGGTGTTCGTGGCGTAGCGGAAGCCGCCGACCACGCAATCGGCGCTCCGCAGGCGCTTGACCTTCAGCATGGCGCGCTCGCCGCTGACGTAGGGCCCGTCGACGCGCTTGGCGATCACGCCGTCGAGCGAGCCGCCCGCCTTGTCGAGCCATCTCTGCGCCTCGGCGGCCTTGCGCGTATAGGGGGACAGGCGCAGGTCCCTGGAATCGTCGAGGCTCGCGAAGAATGCCTCCAGCGCGGCGCGGCGCGCGGTCAGCGGCTCGTCGAGGAGCGGGCGGGCTTCAGGCGTCATCAGGCAATCGAAGAGGATGAAGAGCGCCGGCGTCTCCTGCGAGAGCTTGCGAATGCGGCTCTCGGCCGGGTGCAGGCGCAGCTGGAGGGCGTCGAAGGACAGCGTGTCGCCGTCCGGTATCGCGAGCTCGCCGTCGATGACGAAGGGATCGGGCGCGAGCTCCTGCAGCATCGCGACCACCTCGGGGAAATAGCGCGCAAGCGGCTTGCCGGACTTGGCCCTCAACTCGACCCCGTCGCCGGCGCGGAAGGCGAGGCAGCGGAAGCCGTCCCATTTCGGCTCGAACTGCCAGCCGGGCTCGCGCGGAAGCGCGTCGACGAGCTTCGCCTCCATGGGAGGCGTGCCGACCGGCACCGGCAGGGAGGCAAGGTCCCATTTTTTCTCTGCCTTAGCCCGTGCGCGCGCCATGGCTCCTCCGCAGTCTGAAATCCGGAGGCTCGGCGGTTCGTTCCCGAAACGTGCGGCGGCGCGCATCCAGCCGGCCTGCGGCATGGCTCCATGCGCCTGGAAGGAGCCCCGCCATGCCCACCGAGCTCGCTCACCTCCTTGACGACGATCCGCCGCCCGCTTCGGTCAGGCCGACGCGCCGGTGACGAGGTAATAGAGCACGCCCGCCGCGGAGCAGGCCGCAAGAACCGGGATCATGCCGATCTTGAACCGGAACATCGCCACCACGGCCGCGATCGTCAGCACCAGCGATGCGGCGTTCACCGACGACCACACCGGCACGTCGAGCCCGAGCCCGCCGAGCCAGCGCAGCTCCCGCACCTCGCGGAACAGCACGTGCAGGCCGAACCAGACCGCGAGGTTGAGGATTACGCCGACAACCGCCGCGGTGATCGCGGCGAGCGCCGCCGAGAGCGCCCGGTTGTCGCGCAGCCGCTCGACATAAGGCGCGCCGAGGAAGATCCACAGGAAGCAGGGCGTGAAGGTCACCCAGGTGGTGAGCAGCCCGCCGAGGCTGCCGGCGAGATAGGGGTTCATCGCGCCGGGCGCACGGAACGCCCCCATGAAGCCGACGAACTGCGTCACCATGATCAGCGGGCCGGGTGTGGTCTCGGCCATGCCGAGCCCGTCGAGCATCTCGCCCGGTTCGAGCCAGCGGTAGGTCTCGACCGCTTCCTGGGCCACATAGGCGAGGACCGCATAGGCGCCGCCGAAGGTCACGATCGCCATCTTGGAGAAGAACACGGCGATGTCGCTGAACACATGGCCGGGGCCGGCGACGAGGAGCAGCGCCGCGACCGGCACGAGCCAGAGCGCGAGAAAGACCGCGCCGATCCGCAGCGACCAGGCCGTGCTTGGGCGGGCATGGGCCGGGATCGTTTCGCCGAGCGCCGAATCGGCATCCGCCAGGGTCTTGCCGCCGCTCGGTCCGTGGCCGCCGCCCACCAGGAAGGCGGGATGGCCGGCCCGCCCGCCGAAAAAGCCGATGAGCCCGGCTGCAAGAACGATCAGCGGGAACGGCACTTGCAAGAAGAAGATCGCGACGAAAGCCGCCGCCGCGATCCCGATCATCACGCGGTTCTTCAAGGCCTTCGAGCCGACCCGCACCACCGCCTGCAGCACCACGGCGAGCACCGCCGCCTTGAGCCCGAAGAACAGCGCCGCCACGATCCCGACCTTGCCCCAGGCGGCATAGATCAGGCTGAGGATCATGATCGCGACGAGCCCGGGCAGCACGAACAAGCCGCCGGCGACGAGCCCGCCCTTTGTCTTGTGCAGGAGCCAGCCGATATAGACCGCGAGCTGCTGCGCCTCGGGACCGGGCAGCAGCATGCAGTAGTTCAGGGCATGCAGGAACCGGTTCTCTCCGATCCAGCGCTTCTCCTCGACAAGAATGCGGTGCATCACGGCGATCTGGCCGGCCGGGCCGCCGAAGGACAGCGCCGCGACCCGTGCCCACACGCGCACCGCCTCCGCAAAGGAGACGCCGTGCGCGGGCGTGCCCGAGCTGGAAACCGCGCCGGCGGGCACGGCTTCCGGCACGGCCGAAGGGCCGTGGCTCATGCCGGAACGCTTTCGGGCCGCGGCCGCGCCGATGCCTTCGCGGGCTTTGCCGGCCAGTTATGGGTCTCGTCGGTGGCGTCCCGGCACCAGCGGTAGAAGGCGTCGTAGAGCGCCATGCCGGCCTCGAGCTGGACGAGGTCGTCCGAGTGCATGCGCGACAGGCCGAGCGAGGCGGCGAGCAGCCCAGCGGCTTCCGGCTCGAGGTCGAGCCGGGCGGTATCGGCGCCGCGCACGATCCGGGCGAGGCGCGAGAGCGGCTCGGTCGCAAGGCCGAACTCCTCGACCATGACATCGAAGGTGCATTTCTCGCCGCGGTGGCTCCAGAACACGGCCTCCCCCTCGATGTCGAAGGGCGTTGCGCCGAAGCGCTCGGCGACGCCCATCACCTCGGACGGCGCGACGAACAGGAACACGGCGTTCGGATCGACGAAACGGCGGATCAGCCAGGGGCAGGCAATCCGGTCGACCTTCGGCCGCGAACGCGTGACCCAGAGCGTGCGGCCCTTGGCGTCGCGCGGCGGCAGCTTCGCCACGGGCACCATCGGGAGACCCGCATTCGCCCAGCCGAGCGCGCCGCCATCAAGCGAATCGGCCGGCACGCCGGCATGCCTGAGCCAGGCAGCGACCCCCTGGCTGAGCTTCAGCCCCTTTTGGCAGATCACGATGGCGGAGCGGCCGGCGAAGTGCGGCGCCCACTCGGCGACCTCGCGGTGCGAGCGGCGCACCGCGCCCGGGATGAGGCGCGGGTCGAGCGAGAAGTCCTCCTCGGTGCAGACGTCGATGAGCGCCGGGCAATCCGGCCGGCCGATCAGGCGCGCGAGCTTCTCAGGCGAGATGATGTTGGGCGACGACATGGCGTGCGTCCTCGGTTGGAGTGAAGGACGCGATGCTTGGGCGTGTCGCCTCGTGGGGAGATCGCAGGCCCCATGGCGCGGAGGTTAGGCGCAACGGGCCCGGCGCGCAACACACGACCGGGCTCGTGCCCGTAACGTGTCATTAACCATGTGACACCAAAGTCGGCCGGGTCAAACAGGTGCGAACGGTGCAACAGAGCATGAAGCGCAGCCGTCGCTCGAGCCGGCGACGCACGGGCCGGACGACGCGATCCCCGAACCTCAGCACCTTGTGCAAGGGCGAGCTCGTCGCCTTCGTCTCGGAGCTCGAAGCCCAAAAGAAGCTCGCGTCTCAGTCCGCGCCGGACCAGATCTCGGCTGACGCGGCCGCCGAGCCGGCCCTCCATCGAGTCCCCAAGGCCCCTGTTCCGTGCCTCTTCGTCGAGGAGGCGGTGCGCTCGGGCCAAGTCATCGATTTTCCCGGCGGCGACGTCGTCGTGATCGGAGCCGTCGGATCGGGCGCGGAGATCGTCGCCGGCGGCTCGATCCACGTCTACGGCACGCTGCGGGGCCGCGCGCTCGCGGGCGCGGGCGGAGACCGCACGGCCCGCATCTTCTGCCGCGGCTTCCAGGCCGAGCTCCTGTCGATCGCCGGAATGTATCGCCTCGCGGAGAACATCGACCAAAGCTTACGCGGTCGTTCCGTGCAGGCACGCCTCGACGGCATGGAGATGTCGCTCCTGCCTCTCGATTGAGCAGGCCGCCACGGCGAAGCCGCCGATCACCGAACGGGGTAGCAGGCGCCTTCGTCGTGCGCCGAGCCCCGCACGTCGCGCAAGCGCGTCGTGCGGCGCGAAGGGTCGCGCGGCCGGCGGCGCTTCCGTAAGGTCCCCGCCGAAACTCCCGAAAAGCTTGGCGGAATGGACGCGGGCCCGAGACCTCAGCTCAAGGCGCAGATGGAGCGGCGCGACCGGCTTGTCGGCATCGCTCTGATGTGCGGCGCCGTCGTGTGCTTCTCGGGCATCGACGTCTGCGCCAAGTGGCTCAACCGCTCGCTCGATCCGCTCATGACGACCTGGGCGCGCTACATGGCGAGCGTGCTGGTGGTCTCGGTGCTGATCAATCCCTGGACCGTGCCGGGCCTGCTCCGCACGCGCCGGCCCTGGCTCCAGGCCGGGCGCTCGGCTCTGGTGCTCGTCTCGACCATCCTCAACTTCATCGCGCTGCAGTACCTGCAGCTCACCGAGACCGTCTCGATCATGTTCGCCACCCCCTTCATCGTGGCGCTGCTCGCGGGGCCGATGCTCGGCGAGCGGGTCGGGCCGCGGCGGCTCGCGGCGATCGGCGTCGGCTTCGTCGGCGTGCTGATCATCACCCGGCCGGGGCTCGGCGGCATGCACCCGGCGGCGCTTCTGTGCGTGATCGCGGCGGTCTGCTACGCGCTCTACGGCATCTCGACGCGCGTGCTTGCGGCGCATGATTCCTCTGCCACCACGATGTTCTATTCCGGCATCGCCGGGGTCGTGCTCATGACCCCCGCCTTGCCGGCGATCTGGACCACTCCGCCGTCGCCCCTGGTCTGGGGGGTGATGCTGCTGATGGGCGCCTTCGGCGCACTCGGGCACTGGCTGCTGATCCTGGCGCATGCCCGCGCGCCGGCGCCGCTGCTCGCGCCCTTCATCTACACGCAGATCGTCTGGATGCTGGCGCTCGGCTACGCGATCTTCGGCGACCTGCCCGACCGCTGGACCCTGATCGGCGCGGCGGTGGTCATCGCGTCCGGGCTCTACCTCCTTTATCGCGAACGGGTGCGGAGCGCGGAGGCGCGAAGAGCCACGGGCGGCCAAGCCACACAGCCCTCCTCATCCTGAGGCGCGAGCCGCCTCAGCATGAGGAGAGTGGAAAATTAGCGGGATTTGCTCAGCGCCTCGTAAGCCCGCAGCACCTGGCTGTCGTCGGCGGCGCCGTGGCCGAGGCCCGACGCGGCGAGGAACATCTGGTGGGCGGCGGCGGCGAGCGGCAGCGCCGCCTTGGAAGAGCGGCCGGCGTCGAGCACGAGGCCGAGATCCTTGACGAAGATGTCGACCGCGCTCGCGACCGGCGCATGCTCATCGAGCATGCGCGGGCCGCGGTCCTTCAGCATCCAGCTCGAGGCCGCCGAGCCGGAGAGGATCTCGAGCAGCACGGCGGGGTCGAGCCCGGCCCTGGCGGCAAGCGAGAACGCCTCGGCGGCGGCGGCGATGTGGACGCCGGCGAGGAGCTGGTTGACCGTCTTGACCATCGCGCCCTGGCCCGGCTCCTCGCCGACATGGAAGAGCTTGTCGCCGAGCACCTGCAGGAGGGGCTTCGTCGCCTCGAACACCGGCTTCGCAGCCGCAGCCATGATCGTGAGCGTGCCGCCGGTCGCGCCTTTGACGCCGCCCGAGACCGGCGCGTCGACGAAGCGCCGCCCCGTCGCGATGACGTCCCTGGCGAGCGCGGCGGCGTCCGCCGGCGCGCAGGTCGCCATCAGGATCACGACCGCATCCGGCGCAAGCGCCGTTAGCGCGCCGCCCTCGGCGAGCACCGATCGCGCCTGAGCCGCGCTGACCACCATGAGGATAAGCGCGTCGGCGCCGCGCACGGCTTCCTTCGCGCTCGCCGCGGCCTCGCCGCCGGCCTCGGCAAGGGCGTCCATCGCGGGCCGCTTGAGGTCGAAGCCGCGCACCGCGTAGTCGCGCCGGGCGAGGCGCTGTGCCATCGGCAGCCCCATGGCGCCGAGCCCGACGAAGCCGATGGTTCTCATGCGGTTGTTGTGGCCGATGATCGAAGATCGGGGCGCGGCGCGCGCCCCGTCAGTTCAGCCTTTGGCCGGTCTCTTGGTCGAACAGGTGGCCGAGCTTGGGATCCGGCAGAACATGGATCATCTCGCCGGGCTTCGCCGATATGCGCTCGCGAAAGACGCAGATCATCTCCTGCCCGCCGCCCTTGACCACGACCTGGGTCTCGGAGCCTGTCGGCTCGACCACCACCACCTCGACCGGCACGCCGGCGGGCGAGAGCAGGAAATGCTCGGGCCGGATGCCGTAGATCACCGGCTTGCCGTCGGACGCGGACGGCTTCGCGGCGATCGGGAACTGCAGCCCGCCATCGGTGACGAAGCCCTGCGCGTCGAGGCGGCCCTTGAGCATGTTCATCGCCGGGGAGCCGATGAACCCCGCGACGAAGAGGTTGTTTGGCCGGTCGTAGAGCTCGAGCGGCGCTCCCATCTGCTCGACGATGCCGTCATGCATGACCACGATCTTGTCGGCCATGGTCATGGCCTCGATCTGATCGTGCGTGACGTAGACGGTCGTGGTCTGCAACCGCTGG
Source organism: Microvirga sp. (assembly GCA_029266525.1). Classification (GTDB taxonomy): domain Bacteria; phylum Pseudomonadota; class Alphaproteobacteria; order Rhizobiales; family Beijerinckiaceae; genus JAJKJG01. The sequence continues at coordinate 77,959 of JAQSWQ010000001.1, read as the reverse complement.
TGCAGTTCCTTGATCTCGGCCCGCATGGCGACGCGCAGCTTGGCGTCTAGGTTCGAGAGCGGCTCGTCGAACAGGAAGACCTGCGGGTCGCGCACGATCGCCCGGCCCATGGCGACGCGCTGGCGCTGGCCGCCGGAGAGCTGGCGCGGGTAGCGGGAAAGCAGCGGGATCAGGCCGAGGATCTCGGCCGCGCGCTTGACGCGGGCTTCGATCTCGGATTTCGGCGCCTTCCGCAGCTTCAGCGAGAAGCCCATGTTGTCGGCGACCGTCATGTGCGGGTAGAGCGCGTAGTTCTGGAACACCATCGCGATGTCGCGCTCCTTCGGCGGCACGTTGTTGACCACGCGCTCGCCGATGCGGATCTCGCCGTCGGTGATGTTCTCGAGCCCCGCGATCATGCGAAGGAGCGTCGACTTCCCGCAGCCCGACGGGCCGACCAGGATCACGAACTCGCCGTCCTCGATGTCGATCGAGACGCCGTGGATCACCTGCGTCGCCCCGAACGCCTTGCGAACGTTCCTGATTTCCACTCCCGCCATGATCACCGCCTGAGCTGTTCCCGGTGGCGGCGCCGGGCTTCGGGCTTGCCGCCTTGTGGATTGGCGGCCATCATCGGCGGCCCCTTCCCCAAGATCAAGCGGCAGGGCGTGCGATGCCTGCCGCCCTCGGCCGACCTCAGGAGATCGAAGCCTTGAAGAATGTCGACGTGCTCATGCTGAGCCCGATGATGCCCCTCGTCCTCGAAGGGATCGCGCGCGAGTTCAACCTGCTCAAGGCCTGGGAGGCGCCGGACCGCGAAGCCTTCATTCGCGAGCACGCGCCGAGGATCCGCGGCATGGCGCCCGGAAGCCACTACCGTGTCGACGGTGCGCTGATGGACAAGCTGCCGAAGCTCGAGATCATCGCCAATTTCGGCGTCGGCTACGACACCATCGACGCGGCCGAGGCCGGGCGACGCGGCATCATCGTGACCAACACGCCGGACGTGCTTACCGAGGAGGTCGCGGACCTCGCGATCGGGCTCCTCCTCGCGACGATCCGCCAGCTGCCGCAGGTCGACCGCTATTTGCGCGCCGGCAAATGGCTCGAGAAGCCCTATCCGCTCACCGCGACGCTGCGCGACCGAAAGGTCGGCATCCTCGGGCTCGGCCGCATCGGCAAGGCGGTGGCGAAGCGGCTCGAGGCGTTCGGGCTCGAGATCGGCTATCACGGCCGAAGCGCGCAGAAGGACGTGCCCTACCGCTTCTATCCGAGCCTCGTCGAGATGGCGAAGGATGCCGACGTCCTGATGTGCGTCGCACCGGGCGGCACTGAGACCAAGGGCATGGTCAATGCCGAGGTGATGCGGGCGCTCGGGCCGGACGGCGTGCTGATCAATGTCGGGCGCGGCAGCGTCGTCGACGAGCGCGCGCTGATCGAGGCCCTGCGCAACAAGGAGATCCTCACGGCCGGGCTCGATGTGTTCGAGGACGAGCCGCGCGTGCCGAAGGAGCTGATCGAGATCGAGCACGCCGTGCTCCTGCCGCATGTCGGCTCGGCCTCGGTGCATACGCGCAACGCCATGGGCCAGCTGGTCGTCGACAATCTCTCCTCGTGGTTCGCCGGCAGGGGACCGCTTACGCCCGTGGCCGAAACCCCATGGACCGGGCGCGCCGCCTGAGGCCGGCCGGCGCTTTCGCGGCGCTCCTCCTGACGGGCGCTTCGCCGCCGGCCCCGCCCGACGTGGCAGCGGTCTCGGGCGCCTGGGACATCGTCCTCGAGGGCAGCCACCGAAAATGCCGCATCAACCTCTCGCTCGATGCGGCGGGGATCGGCCGCGCGCTGCGCTTCCCGGCCGGCTGCCGCAGGGCGCTCCCGGCGCTACGCGAGGCGGGCGGTTGGACAATCCCCGAGCGCGGCGCGCTGCGCCTCGTCGACGCCATGGGCGAGGCGGCGCTCGAATTCAAGCCGAACGGCGCCAACCGCTTCGTGGCGACGACCGGTACGGGCGAGACCTACCGGCTCGAACGGGAGGAGGAGGCGCGGCTCGCCGCCCTGCCGCCGCCGGCTCCGGCGCCGCCGATCGGCGTGCCGCAGCTGACGCCGGTCGATCCGGCGAAGGCGCCGCCGGCCGCGAGCCTGCCGGGGACCTATCTGGTCGACCGCTACACCGAGCGCGAGGTCTGCCGCCTGGCGCTGATGCCGACCCCGCTCGGCGGCAGCGGCCTGTACGAGGCCCGCCTCCTCGAGGGCTGCCGGGACCAGGGCTTGCGGACCTTCGATCCGCTGACCTGGCGCTACGAGAGGGGCCGTCTGACCCTCATGGCCCGGCGCGGCCACGAGGTGACGCTGATCTCCGAGCGCGACGGCCATTGGCGTCGCGACCCCGAGGTCGGCGCGACCCTGATCCTGCGCAAGGCGGGGCCGTAAGGCGCCAGCATCAGAGGGCGTCGGTCCACGGCCGCGATCGGCGTGTCCGAAGGCGCGGCTTGCCGTTACCGGCCGTTCCCGGCAGGAAGGCACGATGACCGCGTCCAGCACCGTCGATCCGGCCGAGGTCGCGCGCTTCGACAGGCTCGCCCGCGACTGGTGGGACCCGAAGGGGCCGATGCGGCCCCTGCACCGGCTCAACCCGGTCCGGCTGCAATATATCCGCGACCAGGCCTGCCGGCGCTTTTCCCGCGACGAGCGGGCGGGCAGGCCGCTCGAGGGCTTGCGCATCCTGGATGTCGGCTGCGGGGCGGGGCTCCTCTCCGAGCCGCTTGCCCGCCTCGGCGCGAAGGTCACCGGCCTCGACCCCGGTCCGGCGAACATCGCGGTGGCGCGGCTCCATGCCGAGCGGGCCGGGCTTGCGGTCGAATACCGAGAGGAGGAGATCGAGGCGGTCGCGGCGCGCGGCGAGAGCTTCGAGATCGTGCTCGCCATGGAGGTGGTCGAGCATGTCGCGGACGTGCCGGGGTTCATGTCCGCCTGCTGCCGCGCCGTGGCCCCGGGCGCGCTTCTCGTGATGGCGACCATCAACCGGACGCTGCGCGCCTACGCGCTCGCCATCGTCGGGGCCGAATACGTGCTCGGCTGGCTGCCCCGCGGCACCCACCAATGGGACAAGTTCGTCACCCCCGAAGAGCTCGGGCAGACGATGGAGGATGGCGGCCTCGAGGTGATCGACCGGCGCGGCGTCGTCTACAACCCGCTGACCGACCAGTGGACGCTCTCGCGCGACACCGCGGTCAACTACATGATCGCTGCGGGACGCCCGCCCGAGCGATGATCCGGGTCAGCGACCGGCTCTGGATCGACGATCGCGCCCTTTCCGAGAGCTTCGTGAGGGCCTCGGGCCCGGGCGGCCAGAACGTCAACAAGCTCTCCACCGCAGTCCAGCTCCGCCTCGATCTTTCCGCCTCCGGCCTACCGGAGGAGGTGCGCGCCCGGGTGGCGCGGCTTGCGGGCAAGCGGCTGACCCAGGACGGCGCGATCCTGATCATCGCGCAGCGCCACCGCACCCAGGAGCGCAACCGCGCGGACGCGCTCGACAGGCTGATCGAGCTCGTCCGCCGCGCCGCCGCGCCGCCGAAGCCCCGCCGAGCGACGAAGCCGACCTTCGCCTCGAAGCAGCGCCGCCTCGAGACCAAGGCGCGCCGCTCGCGCGTCAAGAGCGCGCGCGGTTCGAAGCCGGAGGTGGAGTAGGGCTCAGTTGCGCTCGTCGGCGATGATCGGGAGGGGGTGGATCTCGATGCCCTCCTCGATCAGCTCGCGGGCTTCCATCGGGCTCGCCTCGCCGTAGATCGAGCGGTGCTCGATCTCGCCGTAGTGCATCTTGCGGGCCTCGTCCGGGAAGCGCTCGCCGACATGGTCGGCGTTCTTCTGCACGTGCTCGCGAAAGGCCTTGAACATGGCACGGAGCTCCCGCTCCTTTTCCGAGAGGAGCGCCATGGGCTGCGGCGCCGCTGCAGCTTCCGGCGCGCCGGGCGCCGGCACCGGAGCGGGCGGACCGGCGACAGGGTCGCGGTCGTTGCGCGCAAGGCGCGGCGCCATGATCTGCTTCTCGACCTTCTCCGATCCGCAGACCGGACAGCCGACGAGCCCGCGCTCCCGCTGCGCGTCGTAGGCTGCGCTCGACGGAAACCAGCTCTCGAACTCGTGGGCCTGATCGCAGGCAAGGGCGTAGCGGATCATTACGCGACCTTTAGCACGCAAACTTTACGGCTGCTAAATCGGGCCGGGCAGGGCGGGGCGCAAAGCGGCAGGCGGTCGCAGTACGCGGAGCTCAAGCGGAGGCAGCCTGCCGGTCGGGCTTCGCGGCCGCGATCTCGACCCGAAACGGGCGGCCGTGCTTGAGCGCCGGGATGCGCTGGCGGGCATCGGCGACCTTCGCCGGGTCGATCTCGGCGAGGACCACCCCGGGCTCGGTTCCGGCCTCCGCGAGCACGCGGCCCCAAGGATCGACGATCAGCGAATGGCCGTAGGTCTCGCGGCCGTCCTCGTGCTTGCCCGCTTGCGCGGCCGAGATCATGAAGGAGCCGGTCTCGACGGCGCGCGCCCGGTGCAGCACGTGCCAATGGGCTTCGCCGGTCTGGCGGGTGAAGCAGGCCGGCGCGGAGAGGTAGGAGGCTCCCGCCTCCGCGAGCGCCCGGTAGAGCGCCGGGAAGCGCACGTCGTAGCAGATGGTCACCCCGAGATAGCCCCAGGGCGTCTCGGCCACGACGGCGCGGTCGCCGCCGCTGTAGGTGCGGGACTCGCGCCAGCTCTCGCCGTTCGGCAGATCGACGTCGAAGAGGTGGATCTTGTCGTAGGAGGCGGCGATCTCGCCAGCCGGGTCGATGAGGAAGGCGCGGTTCGCGACCCTCTCGCCCGAAAGCACGGCGAGCGAGCCGATATGGATGAAGACGCCCTTCTCCCGCGCCGTCTCCCGCAGGCCGGCCAGCGTCGGATCGCGCTCCTGCGGGCCGATCTTCTCGAAGAGGGCCTCGCGCGAGCGCTCGACCAGCGAGGTCATCTCGGGCGTCTGGACGTAATGCGCGCCCTGCCCGGCCGCCTCGCGGATCAGCGCCACGACGTCGTCGCGGTTCTTGAGCGGGTCTCGGCCCGAGCGCATCTGGGCGCAGGCAGCGACGAAGGCGCGGGCGGTCATGGGCGGGCTCCGGTCAGGCCGCGGTCAGAAGCTTGTCGAGCTCGCCGCGCCGGTCGAGGGCGTAGAGATCGTCGCAGCCGCCGACATGGCGCTCGCCGATGAAGACCTGCGGCACGGTCGAGCGGCCGTTCGCCCTGCCGAGCATCTCGCTGCGCAGGTCGGGGTTGCCGGTGATCTCGATTTCCTTGAAGGCGATGCCCTTGCCTTCGAGGAGGTCCTTGGCGGCCATGCAATAGGGACACCAGGCTTTGGTGTAGATCGTCACCGGCGGCATGAGCGCGTCTCCCGTTTCGGCGAGATATGGCAAGCCCTCCAGGCGCTTGCAACGCGCTCAGCCGGCTTCGGCGACCCGGGCGAAGGCCAGCACGTCGACGGCCCTGGCGCCGCCCCGCAGCAGCGCCCGCGAGGCGGCGTTGGCGGTCGCACCGGTCGTGAGTACGTCATCGACGAGGAGCACGCGCTTCCCCTCCAGCCGGGGCCTCGCTTCCGCCGGCACGCGGAAGGCGCCCTGGAGGTTCTCGCCGCGCTGCGCCTTCGAAAGCCCGACCTGGGGCTTGGTCGGCTTCACCCGGGCGAGAAGGAACGGGTCACAGGGCACGCCGCTGGCCTTCGAGACCACGCTCGCGAGCGCCATCGCCTGATTGAAGCGCCGCCACCACAGACGCCAGCGGTGCAGCGGCACGGGCACGATCACCTGGGCCTCGGCCAGGAGCTCGGCGCCCGAGCGCACCATCATGGTTGCGAGGGCGCGGGCAAGCTCCAGCCGGTCGCCATACTTCAGCCGGTGGACCAGACGGCGCGCGACATCATCATACCGCGCGACCGCCCGCGCCCGCTCGAACACCGGCGGCTCGGCGATGGCGGCGGGAGACAGGAGCGGCATGCCGAGGTCGATCGCGAAAGGCGTGCCGAGGCGCTCGCAGAAGGGCCGCTCGATGAAGGCGATCTGGGACCAGCAGCGGGCGCACAAGCTGTGCGGCTCGCCGGTCGCTCCACCGCACCCGATGCAGGTCGGCGGGTAGACGATGCCGAGCACAACCCTGGCGGCCGACGCGCCTGCGGCGATTGCGGCCCCCTTTGGCATGCGCTAAACGCGGCCCCGAGAGAGCTCAAGCGGGACGGATATGGCCGACACGAAGCACGCGCCGCACGGGGGTTACAGTCCGGACATGGATGGTGCGGCGCATGAGGCGATGTACCAGAACTTCCTGCATTTCGCCACGGTAGGCCTGCTGTTCGCGCTCGGCTGCGTCGCCGGGCTTGCGGTCGGGGGGATCAGGCATGCCTGGCTCTCGGCGATCCTCGGCATCATCATCGTCCACATCGCCGCCGCCATGGCTCTCATCGCCCCGTCGTTGAAATGGAAGCCCGGGGCGGCCGCGCTTGCGCTTCTCATAGCCATGCTGCTCTTCTATTCGTGACCAGGCTCCTTTCGAGCCGCTTTCGATCCTCGCGTAAGCGGACCGGCGCGGTCCCGCTTGGAGCCATTCACCGCGGCGGCGCGGCAGCGACGCCGCCGCGCAGCAGGGGGGCCTGATGCGGATCGCGGTTCTTTCCGAAACCGACCCGATCGAGACGCGCGTCGCCGCGACGCCCGAAACCGTCAAGAAATACAAGGGTCTCGGCGCGGAGGTGGCGGTCCAGTCCGGCGCTGGCGCGAAGGCCGGAATCCCGGACGGCGAGTTCGAAGCCGCCGGTGCGACGATCGCCCATGGCGCCGCGGACGCCGCGCGCGACGCCGATATCGTTCTCAAGGTCCGCCGGCCCGGCGCCGGCGAGCTATCGGGCTTGAAGCGCGGTGCGCTCGTCATCGCGATCATGGACCCCTACGGCAACGAGGCGGCGCTCAAGGCCATGGCCGAAGCCGGCGTCGCCGGCTTCGCCATGGAGCTGATGCCGCGCATCACCCGCGCGCAGGTGATGGATGTGCTGTCCTCGCAGGCGAACCTCGCCGGCTACCGCGCGGTGATCGATGCCGCCGAGGCCTATGGCCGCGCTTTCCCGATGATGATGACGGCTGCCGGCACGGTGCCTGCCGCGCGGCTCTTCGTGATGGGCGCCGGCGTCGCTGGCCTCCAGGCGATCGCGACCGCCCGCCGCCTCGGCGCCGTCGTGACCGCGACCGACGTGCGCCCAGCGGCAAAGGAGCAGGTCGAGTCGCTCGGGGCGAAGTTCATCGCGGTCGAGGACGAGGAGTTCCGGCAGGCGGAGACGGCCGCGGGCTACGCCAAGGAGATGTCGAAGGAGTACCTGGCGAAGCAGGCCGAGCTCGTCGCCTCGCACATCGCGAAGCAGGACGTCGTGATCACCACGGCGCTGATCCCCGGCCGGCCGGCGCCGAAGCTCGTCTCGGCCGCCATGGTCGGATCGATGCGGCCGGGCTCGGTCATCGTCGATCTCGCGGTCGAGCGCGGCGGCAATGTCGAGCCCGCAAAGCCGGGGAAGACACACGTCACGCCGAACGGGGTCAAGATCGTCGGCCATCTCAACATGCCGGGCCGACTCGCGGCCTCCGCCTCGGCGCTCTACGCCCGCAACCTCCACGCCTTCGTCGAGACGCTGATCGACAAGGGCAGCAAGGAGCTCGCGGTCAAGTGGGACGACGAACTCGTCCGCGCGACCTGCCTCACCCGCGACGGGGCCGTCGTGAACCCAGCCTTCCAGCCGAAAGCCTGAGAGCCGAAGGAGAGACAGCCGTGGCCACTCCCCAGGAAGCTCTCGAGAACGCCCGCGCCGCGGCGCGGGTGGCGCAGCAGGCCGCGGAAGCTGCCCAGATGCATGTCGAGCAGGCTGCCGCCGCGCTCGGCGCGGCCGCCCATGCGGCCTCCGGGGGCGCGATCGATCCGACCGTCTTCCGGCTCGCGATCTTCGTGCTGGCGATCTTTGTCGGCTACTACGTGGTGTGGTCGGTCACCCCTGCGCTGCACACCCCGCTCATGTCGGTCACGAACGCGATCTCCTCGGTCATCGTGGTCGGCGCGCTCCTTGCGGTCGGCGTGCCGCTGACCGTCGGCGGCACCGGAGTCGCGCGGGCCTTCGGCTTCATCGCCCTCGTGCTCGCCAGCGTGAACATCTTCGGCGGCTTCCTCGTCACGCAGAGGATGCTCTCGATGTACCGCAAGAAGGATTGAGGGGCCCATGTCCGCCAACGTCTCCTCGATCCTCTACCTCGTCGCGGGCGTCCTTTTCATCATGGCCCTGCGGGGCCTCTCGCACCCGACCACCTCGCGCCAGGGCAATCTCTACGGAATGGCCGGCATGGGGCTCGCGGTGCTGACGACGCTCGTCGGGGCGCCGCCGGCCGGCTTCGGCGCCTGGGCGCTCGTGATCCTCGGCCTCGCCGCCGGCGGCGGCGCTGGCGCCTATATCGCGCGCCAGGTGCCGATGACCGCCATGCCGCAGCTCGTCGCGGCGTTCCATTCGCTCGTCGGTCTAGCGGCGGTCCTCGTAGCCGCCGCCGCGCTCTACGCGCCGCAGGCCTTCGGCATCGGCCTGAGGGGCCGCATCCCCGAGGCGTCGCTGTTCGAGATGTCGCTCGGGGCGGCGATCGGCGCGCTCACCTTCACCGGCTCGATCATCGCCTTCCTCAAGCTCGACGGCCGCATGTCGGGCAAGCCGATCCTCCTGCCGAACCGGCACCTGATCAACATCGCCCTCGCCGTCCTGCTTTTGGTGCTGCTGGTGGTGTTCGTCCGCCAGGAGAGCCGCTTCGCCTTCTGGCTCATCGTGCTCGTGAGCTTCGCGCTCGGCGTGCTCTTGATCGTGCCGATCGGCGGCGCCGACATGCCGGTCGTGATCTCGATGCTGAACTCCTATTCGGGGTGGGCGGCGGCGGGCATCGGCTTCACGCTCGGCAACCTCGCCTTGATCATCACCGGCGCGCTCGTCGGCTCGTCCGGCGCGATCCTGTCCTACATCATGTGCCGGGGCATGAATCGGAGCTTCATCTCGGTCATCCTCGGCGGCTTCGGCGGCGAGACGGCGGGGCCCGCCGGCGCGGCCGAGACCCGGCCGGTCAAGCAGGGATCGGCGGACGACGCTGCCTTCATCATGAAGAACGCCGGAAAGGTCATCATTGTGCCGGGCTACGGCATGGCGGTGGCGCAGGCCCAGCACGCGGTCCGAGAGATGGCCGACCTCCTGAAGAAGGAGGGGGTCGAGGTGAAATACGCGATCCACCCGGTCGCCGGCCGCATGCCGGGCCACATGAACGTGCTCCTCGCCGAGGCGAACGTTCCTTACGACGAGGTGTTCGAGCTCGAGGACATCAACAGCGAGTTCGCGCAGGCCGACGTCGCCTACGTGATCGGCGCGAACGACGTGACCAACCCGTCGGCCAAGACCGACCCGCAATCGCCGATTTACGGCATGCCGATCCTCGATGTGGAGAGGGCGAAGACCGTGCTCTTCATCAAGCGCGGCATGGGCTCGGGCTACGCCGGGGTCGAGAACGAGCTGTTCTTCCGCGACAACACCATGATGCTGTTCGGCGACGCCAAGAAGATGACCGACGAGATCGTGAAATCCTTTTAGGCCGCTTCGCCGCGGAAGATCACGAAGGCCGGCGAGCTTCGCCGGCCTTGCTCGTTTGAAGAGGGCCGATGCGCGTTCTGTTCAGCCTCGTCCTGGTCGCGCTGGCGCTCTATGCCGGCATCGTTGCGCTGTTCTATCTCGGCCAGGGTGCGCTGCTCTATCCGGCCGGACGGGAGAAGGTCGGCGCTCGGGCGGCGGGGTTGTTCGATTTCGAGGACGTCGCCCTCTCGACCGAGGACGGCGAGACGATCGTCGCCTGGTACAAGCCCGCGGAGCCCGGGCGGGCCACCCTCCTCTATTTCCACGGCAACGGCGGCAGCCTCCTCAACCGCCGCGATCGGGCGAAGCTCTTGACCGAAGGCGGGCGCGGCCTGCTGCTGTCGAGCTATCGCGGCTATTCGGGCTCGACGGGAAAACCCGGCGAAGCGGGCCTGAGGACCGACGCGCGCACGGCCTATGAGTGGCTTCGCGCGCGCGTTCCGGCCGATAGCATCGTCCTTTACGGCGAGTCGCTCGGCTCGGGCGTTGCGGTCGGGCTTGCGACCGAGCGGCCTGTCGGCGGCCTCATCCTCGACGCGCCCTTCACCTCGACGGCGGACGTCGCCGGTCATCACTACTGGTACCTGCCGGTGTGGCTCCTGCGCGATCAATACCGTTCGATCGACCGCATCCACGAACTCAGATGCCCGCTTCTCGTCATCCATGGCGACCGCGACGGGGTGATCCCGATCGCGCTCGGCGAGCGCCTCTTCGCCGCCGCGCCGGAGCCGAAGCGTTTCGTCACCTTGCCGGGCGTCGACCACGTGAGCGTGCTGGAGCGAGGCGGCCTCGAGCCCGTACGCGCCTTCCTCGAGTCGATCGAGAAGCGCCCCTCGTGAGCGGGATAGCCCTGCGCACCGCCGAGCCCAGCGACCGCGACGCGCTCGTTCGTCTCATCCGCACGCTCAACGTCTATGAGGCGGCGATTACCGGAGACCGCCTTGTCACGCAAGCCGCGGCCGAAACCTATTACGCCGCCCTCATCGAGCGGGTCGCCAAGCAGGAGGGGCGGGTTCTCGTCGCCGAGTCCGATCGGCGGGCGATCGGCATGCTGGGGCTGATCGTCCAGGAGGATCAGGTCTTCGTGCGCGAGGACGTGCGCAGGCACGGCTATGTCTGCGACCTCGTCGTCGACGAGGAATGGCGGGGCAAGGGCATCGGCCGCCTGCTCCTCGCCGAGGCGGAGCGCTGCACGCGCGAGAAGGGTCTCAAGCGCCTGGTGATCGGCGTGATGGCCGGCAACGACGGCGCCGAGCGGCTCTATGCCGAGCTCGGCTTTTCGGTCTATGCCAAGGCGATGATGAAGGCGCTGCCTTAGTCGCCTCTCCGGTCGGCGCGGCAGAGGCGATTACCGGAAGACCGACGCCATGCCGCCCTGCGTGCGGCTCAGGCCGTCGCGGGCGAGCCTGTTCGAGCTGTCGATTCCGACTGCCCGCTGATAGTTCTCGACCGCTTCCTTGCGGTTGCCCTGCTTCTCATAGGCGACCCCGCGCCACGCCCAGGCGTCGGCGTTGCGGTTGTCGGTGTTGAGCGCGGCGTTGAGGTCCTCGATCGCCTTGTCGTACTGGCCGGTCGCAACCAGGCTTTGGCCGCGCCCCGCATAGGGCGGCCCGACGAAGGGGTTGCGGTCGATCGCGGCGTCGAAGTCGAGCATCGCGGCCCGGTGGTCGCCCTGGCGCTGATGCACGAGCCCGCGCGCGTGGAACGCCTCGGCCGCTTCGGGGTTCAGGCGGATCGCCTGCGAGAGGTCTCCAAGCGCGCCCTGGAGGTCGCCTTGCGCGCGCAGGAGGTTTGCCCGCCCGATATAGGCCGGCGCATAGTTCGGGTCAGCCTGGATGGCGCGGCTGAAGTCGGCGAGCGCCGCGTCGTTGCGGTTGGTCTGGCGGAAGGCCAAAGCCCGGTTCGCATAGGCCGGGGCGTAATTGGGGTCGATCTGGACCGCGCGGTTGAAGTCGTTGACGGCGTCGCTGTAGCGCGCAAGCCGCGCATAGGCGGCCCCGCGGGTGTTGTAGGCCGAGGGGTCGTTCGGATTGCGCTGGATGACCTCGGAGAGCGAGCCGATATTGGCCCCGCTCGCCTCCTTGGTCTGTTCCTCGACCACCGCGACGCCGGCCGAGCGGCTGACGCTTCCCACGGTATCGCAGCCCGCAAGCGCGACGCCCAAGATCACTCCGAGAGGCGCAAGCCGCCGTGTCCCCCGGCCCGTCATCGCATTCCCCTGATCATCCCACCGGCCTTCGGCCGCTCGCCGTTTTTCCGGCGAATCAACCGGTTCTCACCATGACGATGTGGCGTTTACGGGGCACTAAAGCCGAAAATACGGATGGCCCCCAAGGGGGTGGCGGCCAAGCGGGCGGCCGTGGACGGCGGCAGATCAGCGCGGCGTAGCGCCCGGACCGCCGCCCCGGGCGGCGGGCTTTGGCCTGGAGGGCAGGAGGCCCTCGCGCTGCATCTTCTTGCGGATCAGCTTGCGGGCACGGCGCACCGCCTCGGCCCGCTCGCGGGCCCTCTTCTCGGACGGCTTCTCGTGATGCCCGCGAAGCTTCATCTCGCGGAGGATGCCCTCGCGCTGCATCTTCTTCTTGAGGGCGCGGAGCGCCTGCTCGACGTTGTTTTCCCGGACAAGCACCTGCACGCGTCGTCTTCCCCTCTGGCGCCATGCGCTGTCGAGAACCGAAGCGCGCCGAGCCGCCCATTTCGATACCAGAATCGGCCTGCGCTGTCCATAGCAACGGCGCAGTCAGCGCATGTAATCGCGGTCGGAAACGCCGCTGTCTGCGGCTTTACCCCGGTTTCTGCCCTCAAATACAAGCAACTCTGCTCGATCAACCGAGCGGATATGCGGCCTCGACCAGATAGGGCCCGCCGCCGACCGAATCGCGCGCCGAGTACAGCACGAACCGGCGCGCCGTGAAGGTCAGTTTGGGGAACTGGCCTCGCGTCGCAATATAGCTCGCGACATCGATCGGGGAAGAATCGCGTAGGCGCGCGAGCGTCACATGCGGCAGGAACTTGCGCTTCTCAGGCGGCAGCCCCGCCCGGCGCACGATGCGCTCCTGCTCGGACTGGAGCTCGGCGAGCCCGTTCGTCGGCACGGCGCGGGCGAAGACGGCGCGCGGGCGCTCGCCCCCGAAGCTTGCAAGGCCGTCGATCGTGACCGTCACCGGCTCGCGCCGACGGCCCTCGCCGAGGAGCGAGAAGACCTCGCGCGCGACCGAATGATCAACATTGCCGATGAAGCGCAAGGTGATGTGGTAGTTCTCGGGGTCGATCCAGCGTGCGCCCGGCAGTCCGCCGCGGTAGCTCGACAGCTCTTGCCCGATATGGGCCGGGATCTCGAGGCCGGTGAAGAGACGAGGCATCGGCACCCCTCCCGAACTGACGCGTGACGCCACAATCATGGGGGCGGGAAGGCCGCCCGGGCAATCCTGCGGGTGAAGCGGTCAACAGCCGGCTTGGTTCCGCAAGCTCAGCCGGCGCGCGCATCGAGCCGGCGCAGGAAGCTCTCGACTGCCGGGATGATGCGCTCGACGATGCGCTCGATGCCCTTCGCGGTCGGATGCAGCCCGTCCGGCAGGTTCAGCGCCCGCTCGCCGGCAACGCCCTCGAGGAAGAACGGGTACAGCACGAGACCGTGCTTCTCGGCCAGCTCGCGGTAGATCGCGTCGAAGCGCTCGGTATAGGCCGGCCCGAGATTGCGTTGCGCATACATGCCGGCGAGCATGACGGCGACCCCACGGGCCTTCAGGCGCGTGACGATGGCCTCGATCGCTTTGCGGGTCACGGCCGGATCGACGCCGCGCAGCATGTCGTTCGCCCCGAGCTCGACGATCACGCCGTCGGTCCCGTCGGGAACCGACCAGTCGAGCCGCTCGAGCCCGCCGGTCGCGGTGTCGCCGGACACGCCGGCATTGACCATCCGGATGTTGTGCCCGCGCGCTTTGAGCTTTCGTTCGAGCGCCTCCGGGAAGGCCGCCTCCCGCGGCAGCCCATAGCCGGCGGAAAGGCTGTCGCCGAGCACCACGATGGTGAGCGGCCGCTCTTGCGCGAGCCCGCCGCCCGCGCCAGCAAGGAGCGTCAGCCCAGCCAGAAAAGCCATAATCTGGCCCGTCAGTGCGCCGCGTTGGCGGTTCATTCGCAAAAGACCCATATCACCGCCGGGCCGGGCCCCGGCTCATCCCCCGACCACAGCGAGACATCGGGTTCCCCACGATGACGGACAAGGCCATCGCGCTCGAAAACCTGCATCTGAGCCTCGGGCGCGGGGCGGCGCGGGTGCATATCCTCAAGGGGATCACGCTTGAGATCGCGCGCGGCGAGGCGGTCGGGCTCGTGGGGCCGTCGGGCTCAGGCAAGTCGACCCTGCTGATGACCATGGCGGGGCTGGAGCGGCCCGATTCCGGACGCGTCGTCGTCGATGGGACCGATCTCGGCCGGCTCGACGAGGACGCTCTCGCCCGTTTCCGCGGCCGCCGCATCGGCATCGTTTTCCAGAGCTTTCACCTCGTGCCGACCATGACGGCGCTCGAGAACGTCGCCTTGCCGCTGGAGCTCGCAGGCGCCGAGGACGCCTTCGCCCGTGCTGAGGCCGAGCTTAAGGCGGTCGGTCTCGGCGGGCGGCTGCAGCATTACCCCGCGCAGCTTTCCGGGGGCGAGCAGCAGCGTGTCGCCATCGCCCGCGCCATCGCGCCGAACCCGGCCATCCTCGTCGCCGACGAGCCGACCGGCAATCTCGACGAGAGCACCGGAGAGTCGATCATCGACCTTCTCTTCGCGCTCAAACGCGACCGCGGCTCGACCCTCGTCCTCGTGACCCATGATCCTCATCTCGCGGCCCGCTGCGACCGCACGCTGCGGCTCCACCTCGGCCACCTCGAGAGCGACGTGACACGCAGCGCGGCATAGCCGCCCGGGCCGTTCCGGGTTGCAATCGCGGGGCTTTCCCCCTAGATAGCCGCGTCGCGGATGGTGCGCCGGTCGGGTCCTCGTCGATCCCCGCCCCGTCCGCTTTTCATTGAGATGGAAGCCGGTCCGGGCAACCGCGGCCGCAGGAGATCGGGCCGATGAAAATCCGCAACTCGCTGAAGTCGCTACGCGGCCGCCACCGCGACAATCAGATCGTGCGCCGGAAGGGCCGAGTTTACGTCATCAACAAGACGCAGAAGCGCTACAAGGCGCGGCAGGGCTGAAGTGCCGCTCCTTGTGGGAAGGGGTGGATGGCGGAACCCCTCTACCCGATCGTGAATTGACGGCCCGAACCGCGGTCCTAGAGTGCCCGGATGCGTCGTCTCCCCTTTGTGCTTGCTGTTCTCCTGAGCGCCGCTCCGCTGTCGGGGCAGGCCTCGGCGCAAGGGCGCGGGGATGTCCGTGCCGAGCCCAAATCCGATCAGAAGCCCGCCGAAGCCAAGATCAAGCGCCCGCCCGCGACCCTCGACGATCTGTTCGCGCGGCTCGCCGCGGCCAAGGACGCCGGCGAAGCGAACGGCGTCGCGAATCTGATCGAGCGGCGCTGGGCGCGCTCCGGCAGCGACACCGCCGATCTTCTCATGAGCCGCGCCGGCGAGGCGCTCAAGGCCAAGGATTTTCCGCTCGCGATCGAGCTCCTTGACCGCGTGCTCACGCTGCGGCCGGAATGGGCCGAGGCTTGGCACCGGCGCGCCACCGCCTTTTTCCTCATCGACGATCCGGTGAGCGCGATCGCCGACATCAGGCGGGTGATCGCCAAGGAGCCGCGGCACTTCGGCGCCTGGGCCGGGCTCGGCCACATCTACATGTCCGGAGGCGATAAGAAGCGCGCGCTCGAAGCGTACCGCAAGGCGCTTGCGCTCCACCCGCACATGGCGAAGCTGCGCGACATGATCGACCGGCTCACCCCCGAGCTCGACGGCCGCGACATCTGACCGTCCAAAGCCTCGCGCATGAGAACCCTTCTCGGCGTCCTCGCCGCCGTCGCGCTCGTGCTGATCGCCGGCGCGGTTGCGACCTTCTTCATCGCTCGGTCGATCGAGGCCCGCTATCCGCCGCACGGGCGCTTTGCGGAGGTGGCCGGCGGGCGGCTGCACTACGTCGAGCTCGGCCCCGGCAGGGCGGCGCAGGGCACGATCCTGCTCCTTCATGGGGCGTCGGGCTCCTCCGGTGACACCATCGCGGCGCTCGGCGAGCCGCTGTCAAAGCGCTTCCGCGTGATCGCGCTCGACCGTCCGGGGAGCGGATGGAGCGACCGGATCAGCGAGGATGCGTCCTCTCCGGCCGTGCAGGCCCGCATCATCCGCGAGTTCCTCGAAAAGCTACGGGTTGAGAGCACGGTGGTCGTCGGCCACTCCTGGTCTGGCGCGCTCGCCGCCAATCTCGCCCTCGACCATGCCGACGCCGTCGCCGGGCTCGTGCTGCTTGCGCCCGCGACCCATCCCTGGCCCGGCGGCGAGATCTCCTGGTACTACACGCCGACCACCTGGCCGGTGCTGGGCCGTCTCTTGCCCTGGACGGTGTCGACGCCGCTCGGGCTCGCGCTCATGAACCTGACCGTCGCCTCGGTCTTCGCGCCCCAGGCCCCGCCTCCCGGCTACATCGAGCGCTCGCGCATCCCGCTCGTGCTGCGCCCGAGCGCGTTCCGGGCCAACGCCGCCGATGTGTCAGGGCTGTACGAGTTCGTGAAGCGGCAGGCGAAGCGCTACCGCGACATCCGGGTTCCGACCGTGATCATCTCCGGCGACGCCGACGACATCGTGTGGACCCACCTCCATTCCCGTGCGCTCGAGCGCGAGATCTCGGGCGCGAGGCTCATCGTGCTGCCCGGGATCGGGCACATGCCGCATCACGTCGCCCGTGATGTGGTGGTGCGCGAGATCGAGCGGCTTGCGGAAGCGATTGCGGCGGCTCGTGCCGGCGGTCCGAGGGCGCCCGCTCCAGCCTCCGAGGCCGCCGGCGCGAGGCGGCTGTAGCCCGAGACCGTCCTGTCGTTCCGGGCCGCGGGCGCGAGCCCGGAAGCCGCAATCGGACCTACCCCTGCGACGAATACCCCCCGTCCACCGGGATCGCCGCGCCGGTGATGAAATCCGAGGCGGAGCTTGCGAGGAACACCGCGATGCCGGCAAAATCGGCAGGCGCGCCCCAGCGCCCGGCCGGCGTGCGGGCGACGACCCGCTCGTGCAAGCCCTCGACCTGCTGGCGGCCCCGGCGCGTGAGATCGGTGTCGATCCATCCCGGGAGGATGGCGTTGACCTGGATGTTGTCGGCGGCCCAGGCGGTCGCAAGCGCCTTCGTGAGCTGAACGAGGCCGCCCTTGCTCGCCGCATAGGGCGCGGCGAAGGGCACGCCGAAGATCGACGTCATCGAGCCGATATTGACGATCTTGCCGCCGCCGGCCTTCTTCATCGCCGGATAGGCCGCCTGCGCCGCGAAGAAGGCTCCCGAGAGATTCGGCTCCAGGATCGCGTGCCACTCGTCCGGCGAATAGAGCTCCGGGCGCTTGCGGTCGTTCACGCCCGCGTTGTTGACCAGGATGTCGAGCCGGCCGCAGCGCTCGACCGTCTGCCTGAGCATCTCGCGACATGATTCGGGGTTGGCGATCTCGACCTCGACGAAGACGGCCTTCGGCCCGAGCTCGGCGAGCGCGGCTTTCGCTTTCGTGGCATTGCGTCCCGCGATGGCCACGGACGCGCCGGCCGCCGCCAGGCCCTTGGCCATGCCGAGCCCGATGCCGCCGTTGCCACCGGTGACGAGGGCGGCTCTGCCGGAGAGGTCGAAAAGGTTCATCGCGCATCCTCGATGATCATGTCGGAGCCCTTCTCGGCGATCATCACGATCGCGGCGTTGGTGTTGCCCGAGACCACGCTCGGCATGACCGCGCCGTCGACGACGCGTAGGTTCCCGATCCCGCGCACCTTCAAACGCGGGTCGACCACGGCGCGGTCGTCGATGCCCATCCGGCAGGTCGAGCTCGGGTGGTAGATCGTGGTGCCGACCTCGCGAACATAGGCCAGGAGCTCATCTTCACTTTGAACCGAGGGCCCAGGCAGGTGCTCGGCGAGCACATAAGGCCGCATCGCCGGCTGCTGCATGATGGCGCGCAGGCGCTTCAATCCCTCGACATTGGTGCGCCGGTCGGTCTCGGTCGAGAGGTAGCGCGGCTGGATCGCGGGCGCAGCGGCCGGGTCCGGGCTCTTGATGCGCACGAAGCCGCGGCTCTCGGGCCGAAGCTGGCACACCGATGCGGTGAAGCCTGGGAAGGGATGCAGGCGCTCGCCCATGCGGTCGGCCGAGAAGGTGATGAAGTGGATCTGCACGTCGGGCGTGGCGACGCGCTCGTTCGTGCGGAAAAAGGCGCCGGCATAGCCGGCGCTGACGGTCAGCGGTCCCTTGCGCCAGAGCGCGTAGCGCATGCCGACGCCGAGCCGGCGCATTAGCGAGTTGATCTCGTCGTTGATGGTGATGGCCTTGGTGCATTTGAGCACCATCCGGACCTGGAGATGGTCCTGCAAATCCTCCCCGACGCCTGCACTCTCGGCGACAACCGGGATGCCGTGCTGCCGAAGCAGAGGCGGCGGCCCGACGCCCGAGAGCTGGAGGAGCTGTGGCGAGTTCAGCGCGCCGCCGGCGAGGATCACCTCGCGCCGGGCGCGAACCTCGAAAAGCGCGCCGCCGCGGCGGCACTCCACCCCGACAGCCTTGCGGCCCTCGAAGAGCACGCGCGTGGCGAGCGCCTCGGTCATCACCTCGAGGGTCGGGCGCCTGAGCGCCGGGCGCAGATAGCCCCGAGCCGTGCTCCAGCGGATGCCGCGCCGCGAGGTGGTCTGGAAATAACCCGCGCCTTCCTGGACCGGCCCGTTGAAATCGTTGTTCCGCGGCACGCCCGCCTCTTCGGCTGCGGCGATGAAGGCGTCGCAGAGCTCATGCGCCTCGGTCGCATCGGAGACGCAGAGCGGCCCGCCGACGCCGTGCAGCGCGCTCTCGCCCCGCGCCTGGTCTTCCGAGCGCCTGAAATAGGGGAGCACATCCTCAAAGCCCCAGCCGGCGTTCCCGAGCTGGCGCCAATGGTCGAAATCCTCGGGCTGCCCCCGGACATAGACGAGGCCGTTGATTGAGGAGGAGCCGCCGAGCACCTTGCCGCGCGGCTGGTAGATGATGCGATGGTTGAGCTCGGGCTCCGGCTCGGTCTGATAGAGCCAGTTGACGCGCTTGTCCTTGAACAGGCGCCCGTAGCCGAGCGGGATGTGGATCCACAGATGCCGGTCCCGCGGACCGGCTTCGATCAGCACGACGCGGTGGCGGCCGCTCGCGGTCAGGCGGTTGGCGAGCACGCAGCCGGCCGAGCCCGCGCCCACGATCACGAAATCGGCTTCGGCGGCCATCGCCCGGGCGGCGGCGGGAGAGGCGGAGGCGGCGGGCTTCATGCGCGCCCGAGTTTATCAGAACCGCAGGCCGCATAGGCGTCGTCGACGAGGCGGAGGGTCTTCAGATTGTCGGCAAGCGAGGTTTCGAACTCAGCCCCGGCCCGCAGCGCCTCGACGAAGTGGCGGATGGCGCCGTCATATCCCGACTGGTAGGCCTCGGCCCGGTCGAAGCGGATCTCCTCGGCGACCCCAGCCTGGGTCGCGAGCGAGAGGACCTCTCCGTCGAAGGCGATGCGGCCCTCCTCGCCCACCACCACCACGTCGTCGGTGAGATCGGGCCGGCGGCCGGGCACAGCGAAATCGCCCGTCACCGTGCCGAACAGGCCGCCGCCGGCGAGCAGGATCGCCGCGCGTTCCTCGCCCTTGGCGAACGGGCTTGTGCACACCGCCTCGGCACCAACCACGCGAAGCTCGCTCGCGAGCGTGCGGGCGAGGTCGAGGTGGTGGATGAGAAGCTCGAATATGATGTAGCGCGGCAGCTCCGCCATGAAGGGCTGGCGCACGAGCGCGGGCGGCCGACCGCCCGCGGGCGGCGTCAACAGCCCGGAGCTTTCGACCGAGATCGCGAAACGGCGCACCCGGCCGATGCGCCCTCCTGCGATCCAGTCGCGCGCCAGGCGGTACGGCGTCCTGAAGCGCCAGTTCTCGTGCACCATGACCGGCGCGCGCGGGCCGATCTCAGCGGCGAGCGCCGCGGCTTCGGCAAGGGTCGGCGCGAGCGGCTTCTGGCATAGCACCGCCATTCCGCGCCCGGCCGCGAGCCGCGCGACCGGCGCATGCGTCTCGACCGGCGTTGCGATGTCGATGGCGTCCGGGCGCGTCTCGTCGAGTATGCGCGCGACGTCGGCGAACGCCCGCTCGATGCCAAACTCGCCAGCCCGCGCCGCCGCCTTTTCCTCGTGCGGGTCCGCGACCGCGACAACCTTCGCGTCCGCGAGCTTCGACCACGCAATGAGATGGTGCCGGCTCACCATCCCCGCGCCGGCGAGCACCACCCGCAGCACCTCAGGCCGCCCGCCCAGCGGCGTCCGACAGATCGACCAGGTGCTCGACCGGCTCGCCGCGCCAGAACCGCTCGAGATTGTCGAACACGAAGCGCATCTTCTCCATGAAGGCGTCGCGCGTGCCTGCCGAGACATGCGGCGTGAGCACGACGTTCGACATGGCATATAGCGGGTTGTGGATCTCGGGCGGCTCGGGATCGAACACGTCGAGCGCCGCGCCGGCGAGCCGACCCTCCTTCAGCGCCGAAACGAGCGCGGGCTCGTCGACGAGGCCGCCGCGCGACGTGTTGACGAGATAGGCGCCGGGCTTCATGCGGGCGAGCGCGGCGGCGTCGATCACGCGGCGGGTCGGGGCGGTGAGCGGCAGGTGCAGGGTGAGGATATCGGCTTCGGCGAGGAGCGCCTCGAAGCTGCGCCGCTCGATGCTGAGCGCGCGCTCGACCTCAGGCGGCACTCCGGCGGGATCGAAATAGATGAGCTTCACCCCGAAGGGCTTCAGCCGCTCCGCGACCGCGCGCCCGATCCGACCTGCGCCGAGAAGCCCGACCGTGCGGCCGCGCAGCTCCCGACTCACCGGCCTCAGCGCATTGATGTGGAAGCGGCCCTGGCGCAGCTCCGCATCGGCGAAGGGGAGGCGGCGCAGCATCGCGAGGATCAGCATCACGGTGTGCTCGGCGACCCCGACAGTGGTGCCGCCGGGCGTGATAGCGAGCGGGATGCGGCGCTCGGCAAGGGCCGCCGTGTCGATGGTGTCGTGGTAGCCGACGCCCTGGTGGTGCACGAAGGCGAGCCTCTCGCCCGCCTCGATCAGCCGCCGTGTCAGCGGCTTCGAGGCGACCACCACCGCATCGGCTTGGCGCAGCCGTTCGATGCGCTCGGCGTCATCATCGCTCGCGAGCCCGACGACCTCGCAGCGTCCGGCGGCCGCCTCGCGGATCATGGCGTAGAGCGCCTCGTCGCCGCAGCTGTTGTAGAGCACGCGCTTCATCGGCGGCTTCAATCCTCGACGTAGCGCACGGCGTCGCCCGAGAGCCGCGCCCCGAGCCAGGCCGGCATTTTCGCGCCGGAGCGCACGAGCGCATCCATGCCGGCCTCCTTCTCGCGGATCGCCGCGAGCTCGGCGGCGGCCTCCTCAATGCGCCAGCGCGGCACGATCACGACCCCGTCGCCATCGCCGACGACGAGGTCGCCCGCTTCCACCGTCTGCCCGCCGATGGCGATCGGCAGACCGATCGTGCCCGGTCCGTGCTTGAAGGGCGAGTTCGGCGTCAGCCCGCGCGCATAGACCGGGATGCCGACATCCACGATGCCGGCGACGTCGCGCACGAGCCCGTCGGTCACTGCCGCGACGATGCCGGCGTTGCGCATCATGCCGACGACGACGTCGCCGACCACCGCCGCGCCCTCGTATTCGCCGGTCGCGATCAGCATCACGTCGACGGGCTTAGCGAAGTTGATCGCCGCGTAGGGCGCGAGATTGTCGCGCGCCGTCGTCCAGACCGGGAGCGCAGAGCCGACGAAATGCGGGCCGCGCCAAACGGGCCGGATGCCGTGATGCAGCGCCCCGGCGCGGCCGATCGCGTCCACGACGAAGCCGGTCGGCGCATCCTTGAAGCGCTCGAGCGTGGCGGGCGCGATGCGCGGCCAGTCGCGGCGGATGGTGAGCGGCACGGGTTCGGCCATGGGGTTTCCTTCAGGAAGCGCGCCGGGGAATGGCCGCGCCGGTTGCGGGATCGAAGAGGTGAAGCGCCTGCGGCGGCACGGCGAGACCGATCGGCTCGCCCGGCTGCGCGACGAGGTCGCGCGGCGCGCGCACGGCAATCTCCCCGCCGCCTTCGAGCGTGGCGGAGACGATCGTCTCGGCGCCAAGAAGCTCGACCGCCTGCACGATCGCTCGCGGCCCGCTCTCGGGCGAGGCGAGCGAGACGTCCTCGGGGCGAAAGCCGAGCAACACGGCGCGATCGGCGGGCAGCCGCGCCGGATCGACCGCGCCGTCGAGGCCGAAGCCGCCGCCTCCCGCGAGCGCCGAGAGCCGATCCTCGGTGCCGTCAAGCCGGGCCGGCACGATGTTCATCGGCGGCGAGCCGAGGAAACGCGCGACGAAGACGCTTGCCGGACGGCGATAGACCTCGAGCGGAGGGCCGATCTGCGCGACCTTGCCGTCGTGCATGACGCAGATGCGGTCGCCGAGCGTCATCGCCTCGATCTGGTCGTGGGTGACGTAGATCATCGTCGCTTCGAGCCGGCGATGGAGCTTTGCGATCTCCTGGCGGGTCGAGGCGCGCAGGCTCGCGTCGAGGTTCGAGAGCGGCTCGTCGAAGAGGAAGACCTTGGGATCGCGCACGATGGCGCGGCCGAGGGCAACGCGCTGGCGCTGGCCGCCGGAGAGCGCATGCGGGCGGCGATCGAGCAATTCCGAGAGCCCGAGCGCGGCGGCGACGTCCTTGACGCGCTGGTCGATCTCGGGCCGCGCGACGCCGCGGCGGCGCAGTCCGAAGGCGAGGTTCTCGCGCACGCGCATGTGGGGATAGAGGGCGTAGCTCTGGAACACCATGGCGATGTCGCGGTCCTTCGCCGGCACGGCGTTGACCACGCGCTCGTCGATTGCAAGCTTGCCGGAAGAGATCGACTCGAGCCCGGCGACCATGCGCAAAGTCGTGGTCTTGCCGCAGCCCGACGGCCCGAGCAGCACCATGAATTCGCCGTCGGCGACGGTGAGCGACACCTCCTCGACGGCGGGCTTGTGCGCCCGCTCGTAGCGTTTCGACAGGCGGTCGAGCGTAACGACGGCCATCAGGGCACTCCACCGCCGTCATTCCGGGGCCGCGAAGCGGAGCCCGGAACCCATAAGCCCCGGCGGCGCCACGCGAGCACGAGCGCATCGCCATGTTCCGGGCATCCCGTGTTTATGGGTTCCGGGCTCTCGCTTCGCGAGCCCCGGAATGACGGAACGAGGATCACTTCACCGCCCCCGCAGTCATGCCCTGGATGAGCTTCTCGGAGAAGAAGGCGTAGACGAGGATCACCGGCACGATCGCGATCATGAGGCCGGTCGCGATCATGCCGGTGTCCTCGAGCTGGTCGCCCATGAAGCGCTGGATTCCCAGCGGAAGCGTGCGGTTCGCCTCGTCGGTGATGAGCACGACCGCATAGAGGAACTCGTTCCACAACAGGATGAAATTGAGGATCACGGTGGTCGCGACGGCGGGCAGCGCGATCGGGAACGAGACCCGCCAGAAGATCGCCCATTCCGAATAGCCGTCCATGCGGGCCGCGTCGAAGAGGTCGGAGGGGATGCGGGCGAAGAAGGTCTCGAGGATGTAGATCGTCAGCGGGAGCTGGATCGCCACATAGACGGCGACGAGCCCGGCCTTGGTGTCGTAGAGCCCGTACTGCACGAGGATCTGGAACAGCGCGATGATGGTGATCTGGGGCGGGAAGATGATGGTCGAGAAGATCAGGAAGTAGAGCACGCGGTTGAGCCGGAAGCGGTAGCGCGCGAAGCAATGCGCCGCCATCGCGCCGACGATGGTCAGGATCAGCACCGCCGAGAGGACGATCATCGCCGAGTTGGAGAAGTAGACGCTGTAGTTCGAGCTGAACCAGGCGAGCGGGAATTTCTCGAAGTGGGCCGGGATTGGCAACGCGAAATGGTCCCGCGTGATCTCGGTGGTGGTGCGCAGCGACATCATCGCTGCCCAGACGAAAGGCCCGGCCGCAAAGGCGGTGTAGAGCGACAGGGCAAGAAGTAGCGCCGAGCGCCTCAGGACCTCCACGGTCAGTATTCCAGCTTTTCGCGCAGGCGGAAGGCGTAGGTGAGGGTCAGCACCGCGGCGAGGACGATGACGAACCACACCGTCGCGATGGTCGAGGGATAGCCGAGGTCGAAGGTCGACCATTCGAAGGCGCGCTTGTAGACATAGGTCGAGACCGTCTCGGTCGACCACAGCGGCCCGCCCTTGGTGGTGATCCAGACGAGGTCGAAGATCTTCATCTTGCCGATAAAGGAGAGCACGACGAGGTTGAGGAGCGTCGGGCGCACGAGCGGCAGGATCACGAAGACCAATTTCTGGCCCCAGCCGCAATTGTCGAGCTCGGCCGCCTCGATCACCTCCTTGGGCAGGGAGTGGAGCGCCGCGAGCAGCACCACCATGTTGAAGCCGGTCCACATCCAGGTGGTGACGGCGATGAGCGCGGGCAGCGCGGTGTTCGGATTGCCGAGCCACGCGCGGGCGAGCTCGCCCAAGCCCAGCCAGCGCAGCGCGGCGTTCACCGGACCCCAATCGTAATTGTAGATCCACACGAACAGGATGCCGACCACGACGTAGGACATCAGCACCGGCGTGAACCAGGCGACGCGGAAGAAGCGCGCTCCGGGGACCTTGGCGTAGAGCGCCAGCGCGAGGAGGAGCGCGATCGTCACCTCGAACAGCGGTGAGGTCGAGGCCCAGATGAGCGTGTTGCGCACCGCCCGCCAGAACAGCTCGTCGCCGGCCAGCGTCGCATAGTTCTCAAGTCCCACGAACTCGGAACGGCGCGGCAGCACCTTATGGAAGCTGTTCCAGAGGGTGCGGAAGAACGGATAGGCAGTGAAGGCGGCGTAGAGGGTGAGCGCCGGGAGGAGGAAGGCCAGGATGGTGCCGTAGGGCCGCGGCACGCCGTCGTCGGGGGGCGGCGCGGGCCCGCGCACCGCGCCTGTGGCGCCGGCCTGGCCCGGCGCGCCGACAGGAGCGACGGGAGGGGCTTCGCGCAGGGTGGCTGTGGAGGTCATTCGGATGACCGCGCGTCATCCCGGCCGAAGCGGAGCGGAGAGCCGGGACCCACGGCGCGGCGCTGGGTCCCGGATAGCCGCTGCGCGGCTTCCGGGACGACGTGAGTTGAACTCAATACGATGCCTGGAGCTGCTTCACCGCGTCCTCGACTCCGATGGTGCCGGCCGGGAAGGCATTGTTGATCACCTGCGTGAACACCTCCTTGGCCTTGCCCTGCATGATCTGGCTCGGCGCGCCGAAATAGTATTTCGCATCCTTGTTGGTCGCGGCAAGGAGGCGGAAATACTCGGCGTTCGGCCCGGTGATTTTCGAGACGTCGCTCTTGATGCCGGTCTGCACCAGCACGTTCTCGAGCCAGCGGTTGCCAGCCTCCTCCGAGGCCATCGAGTTGAAGAAGGCGAGCACCTCCTTCTTGCGCTTGGTGTCGGCATTGGCGACGTAGGAGCCCTGGACCGATAGCGTGCGGCAGTCGTTGCAGGCGGCGCCCGGCACGGCCGGGAACTTCATCACGCCGAGCGGGAAGTCCTTCGGCTGCCCGCCCTTGTCCGGCGGGTTGAAGGCGCGCGAGGTGTACCAGCTGCCGTTCAGGAACATCACGGCGCCGGGGTTGGTGTGGAAATAGGTGTGGGCCTCGCCGAGCTTGAGGCTCGTGAAGCTCGTCGGCAGCAGGCCCGCATCGATCAATGTGCGCAGCCATTTGAGCGTGTCGACCACGCGCGGGTCGCTCCAAGGCAGCTTGCCCTTGAGGAGCTTGTCGTAGTCGTCGGTGCCGAGCTTCTTCAAGAGCGCTTCATGGGTGAGATAGGCGCCCGGGAAAGGACGGTCTCCGACGCCGAGCGACATCGGTGTCCAGCCCTTGGCCTTGGCTCGTCTGACGAGGTCGAGGAAGGCGTCGGGCGAGAGCTGCAGGCTGTCCGGAATCTTCACCCCGAGCTCGTCGACCATCTTCTTGTTGTAATAGAGCTCGACGGTCGAAGCTTCGAGCGGGAAGCCGTAGGGCTTGCCCTTGTAGCTCCAGGCCTCCTTCGCCCAGGGCTCGATGTTCTGCCAGTTGAGGTCGGAGAGATCGAGCAGGAACCCGTTCTCCATGTATTCGACCTGGTCCGGCTCGGCGTAGAAGATGTCCGGCGCCTGGCCGGCGCGCAGCGCCGTCTTGAGCGCGGCATAGAGCGCGGTCTTCTCGTACCAGGACGCCTTGATCTTGACGCCCGGGTTCTTCTCCTCGAACCGCCTGATCGCGTCCTCGACGAAATCGCGCTTGATCTTCTCGGCCGCCCAGTGGGTCCACAAGGTGACCTCGGTCTGGGCGGCGGCGGGAGCAGCGGCGGCGAGCATGAACGCTGCGGTCGCGACCGCAGTCAGTGAGGCGATAAGCCTGCGCATTTTCTTGGTCCTCCCATTGCTTCGAGCGCGCGGCTTGCCGCCGTCTCGGGCGCGCTTTCACAAGAGCGTAACGCGCGGAGCGTCGGCGTCAAAGCCCCCGAAGGTTGCGCCTGCTCTATTGGCTCGCCGTGATACCGCCGTCGACATAGAGCACCTGGCCGGTCACAAAGCCGGCGGCCGGCGAGGCGAGGAAGAGCACGGCACCGACCACGTCCTTCGGATCGGCGATGCGCCCGAGCGGAATGCGCGCCAGTATCGCCTCGCGGAACTCCGGGCGCGCATAGACGTGCTGGATCATCTCGGTATTGACGAAGGTCGGAGCGACGCCGTTGACCGTGATGCCGTGCGGCGCGAGCTCCATCGCGTGCTGCCGCACCAGCATCACGAGACCGCCCTTGGTCGAGCAATAGGCGGAATAGCCCTTGCCGCGCAAAGCCAGCTGCGAGCGCACCGAGAGCAGGTGAATCTGACGACCGCCCTGCGCCGCCGCGACCTGCCGCTTGGCGACGGCCTGCGCGAGGAACATCGCGGATTTGAGGTTGGTGGCGTAGACCTTGTCGTAAGCCTCCTCCGTCACCTCCAAGAGCGGCTGCTCGATCTGGATGCCGACCGAGTTGACCAGGATGTCGATGCGGCCGAGCCGGTCATGCGCTTGCGCCGTCGCCTCCTCGATCGAGGCGAGGCTCGTGACCTCGAGCGGCACGCCGCCGACCTGCGTCTTCGCGCCCTTCTCGATCGCTCCGGCGAGCCTCTCGGCCTTTCCGCGATCGCGCGCTGCGATCACGACCGAGGCGCCGGACAGGGCGAGCCCCCAGGCGATCGCCTCCCCGAGGCCGCCGGTGCCGCCCGGCACGAAGGCGGTCTTGCCCGACAGGTCGAACAGCCCGGCGAGCTCGCGCGCGAAATCGACCCGCGGCGTGATCGGGGCGGCGTCGTTCACGCGAGCGCCTCGGCGGTCGCGGTCATATCGGGACCGAGATAGCCGCGCGCGCGCTCGTCCACGACGAGCTCGGAGAAGCTCGCTTTCGGCACCGCCTTGCCGCCATGGACCAGGAGGAAGGATTCGCCGATCTCCTTCAGGATCTCGAGGTGGTAGCGCGCCGTCGGATGCAGGCACACGAAGACTAGCTTGCCCTCCGCCCGGAGCTTCCGGAAGAAGTCCAGCATGAAGCCGATATAGCCGTCCTGCGTGTTGAACTGCGGCTCGTCGAAGAGGTGGAGGATCGGCTTCGGGGTGGGTGAGCGCGCAAGCAGCGCCGAGGGAACGCGCTTCGAAAACGAGCGCACCTGATAGGACTGATGGTAGTGGATCGCGAGCCGGTCGCGCTCCTTGTACTTGACGCGGTGGATGTCGGCGCCGGCGACGAGCACGCGCCCTTCGGTCGGAGCGTTCGAGCCGGTGATCATCTCGAACAGCGTCGTCTTGCCGGCCCCGTTGGGGCCGAGCACGCCGACGATCCGGCTCTCCGGGAACTCGAGGTCCGCTTCAAGCGTGAAGGTCGGCCGCTTCACCAGCGCGCCGCGGGTATAGACCTTCTTCAGGCGTTCGAGGACGAGGAGGGGCGGGGTCATCTCACGCCCCCAAAAGCTTGCGGCGGAGCGCGCGATCGTCGCGCAACTCGGCGGCCTCGCCGGCCCATGCGATGCGGCCGCGGTCGAGGACGGCGGCTTTGGTCGCGACCGAGAGCGCGATCTCGGCGTTCTGCTCGACCACGATCGCGGCGACGCCTTCGTCGCGGAGGCGCCGGATCGTCGCGAGCACGTCCGACACGATCTTCGGCGCGAGCCCCTGACTCGGCTCATCGAACAGCACCAATCCGGGCGAGCCGAGGAGGGCTCGCGAGATCGCAACCATCTGCATCTCGCCCCCGGAAAGATTCTCGGCTTCCCGATGCATGAGAAGCTCGATCGGCGAGAAGATGCCGAAGGCATCCTTGAGGCTCCAGGACCGGAAGCGCGTGCGCTTCTCGGCGATGGAGAGATTCTTCGCGACCGTCAGCGTCGGGCAGAGGCGGCGGTCGTCCGGCACCCAGCCGATGCCGGCACGGGCGATCCGGTGCGTCGGCCAGTGGGTCACGTCTGCGCCGGCAAAGCGGATGCGCCCGCGCTTCGGGCGCGTCAGGCCGAGGATCGACCGCAAGGTGGTCGTCTTGCCGGCCCCGTTCGGCCCGAGCAGCGCGAAGACCTCGGCAGCGCCGACCGCGAGCGAGACCTCGAAGAGCACCTGCGTTTCGCCGTAATAGGTGTGGATGCCCTCGACCGAGAGCAGCGGCGCGGCGGTCTGCGGCAGGGTCTCGGGGCGGGCAAGGACGGCGGCGGCGCTCATTGCAGCCGCCCGAGATTCGAGCGCTGGACCCAGGCGTTCTGCCTGAGCTCTGCCGGCGTGCCGCGGGCGATGACCTGTCCCCAATGCACCACCGAGATCCGGTCGGCGAGGCCGAACAGGAACTCCATGTCGTGCTCGATAGTGACGATCGAGAGCCGCCCCTTGAGCCGCGCGATCAGGATCGCGAGGCGCGCCCTGCCGTCGGAGCCAAGGCCGGAGGTCGGCTCGTCGAGGCAGAGCACGCGCGGGCGCTGCGCGAGCGCGACCGCGATCTCAAGGGCGCGGCGGTCGCCGTAGGGCAGGTCCTTCGCCACGATCCCCGCCTTCTCGGCGAGGCCGACTTCGGCCAGCACCGCCCGTGCGGCACTTTCGAATCCGCGATCCCCGACCGCGGCGCGGCGTCCGTCGAAACCGCGGGCGCGGAACTCCGGCAGGGCTACCTCGACGTTCTCAAGGGCGGTGAACTCGTCGAACAGCGTCATGATCTGGAAGGAGCGGGCGATGCCGCGCGCCGCGATCCGGTGCGACGGCAGCCCGGTCACGTCCTCGCCCTCGATCCGCACCTCGCCGCGGCTCGGCTTCACGCGGCCGGTCAAGACGTTGAAGAAGGTGGTCTTGCCGGCGCCGTTCGGCCCCATGATGCCGTGCATCTCGCCGGGCTCGACCGCAAAGCTGATCTCCTCGAGCACCACGCGGTCGCCGAAGCGGACATGGATGTCGCAGGCCTCGAGCACCGCCATGGTTTAGCCCCTCAGCACCTGCGAGAGGCGGGCCCCCTCGCGCAAGCGGCGCGGGTCGAGCTGCCGCCACCAGCCCTGCACCGCGCCCGCGATCCCCTCGGGCTTGAACAGCACGACCGCGATGAACAGGAGCCCGAACCACAGCATCCAGGACGTGGTGTAGGCGCCGATCACGTCGCGGGCGACGAGGAAGACCACGACCCCGACGACCGGGCCCCAGAAGCTCACCATGCCGCCGCCGACCAGCACCATCATGACGATGTAGCCCGAGTAATGCAGGCTCATCACGTCCGGAAAGGCCGAGTTCTGGGCCATGGCGAAGAGCCCGCCGGCGAAGCCCGAGAGCGCGGCCGAGATCGTGAACACCGCGAATTTGTAGAGCCGCACGGGGTAGCCGAGATGGGCGGCGCGGGTCTCGCTCTGGCGGATCGCGGAGAGCACGCGCCCGAACGGCGAGTGGGTCAGCCGCCACAGGCCCACCGCCGCGAGCATGAAGGCGAGGAGCACGAAGTAGTAGAGCGCGGTGTTGCTCGAAAGGTCGATCGAGACGAGGCCGAGATCGACCGGCAGGCGTCGGATCTTGAGGAGCCCGTCCTCGCCGCCGGTGATGCCGTGCGACTTGATCGCCACGAACCAGAAGATCTGGCCGAAAGCGATGGTCATGAAGGCGTAATAGATGCCTCGCCGGTGCGAGATGAAGAGCGCGACGAGCGCCCCGGCGATCCCTCCGGCGAGAAGCGCCGCGGCAAGGCAGAGCCAGAGGCTCGGCGCGACGTTGAATTGGGTGAGCCCGAAGGCGTAGGCGCCGATGCCGAAATAGGCGCCATGCCCGAAGGAGGGCAGCCCAGCGGTGCCCAAGAGCAGGTTGAAGGCGAGCGCGTAGATCGACCAGATCAGGATCTCGACGCCGAGATAGGGGTAGAGCCCCACGCGGGAGATCCACAGCGGCACCGTCGCAAGCACCAGGCCCAGGACCAGCATGGCCGGGGTAATGAGTTTCTCGGCGTGGGGAGGGGTTTTCATGCGTCTGTTCGCGTCATTCCGGGGCGGCCCGCGGGGCCGAGCCCGGAACCCACCCCCAGGCACGGCGCCCGGTCATGGGTTCCGGGTTCTCGCTTCGCGAGCCCCGGAATGACATGCTTCGTCTTGGCATTGTCCAGAACAGCTGCATCGTTACGTTCCGAATTTCTTCTTGTTCCCGAACGACTTGCGCGCCCGCACCGCCAGAACGGCGCTTGTGGCGTTGTCCAGAGCGTTGCGTCGCGACGTTCTTCTGAAATCCCTTGTTGCTGAACGGCTTGCGGGCTGGCGATCTCTTGCGCGGCGTTGTCCGGAGGCTTGCATCGTCAGGCCTCCAGAATGCTCTTCTTGCCGAACAGCCCGCGGGCCCGGAAGGTCACCAAGGCGACGAGGAGGAGATACATCGAGAGCATCGACCATTCCGAGGCGTAGGCGCCGGAGAGGCCGACCACCATGCCGACCATCAGGCCGGCTGTGACAGCGCCCCAGAACGAGCCGACGCCGCCGAGGACGATGATGAGGAAGGCCGGCACTACCGCGTCAACGCCCATGTGGGGGCGGATGCCCCAAATCGGCGCGAGGATGATGCCGGCCGCGGCGGCGAGCATGGTGCCGAGCACGAACACCGCCATGCGCAGCTTGGCGAGGTCGATGCCGAGCGCGCGCACGATCTCATTGTCATGCGCGCCAGCCTTGATCATCGAGCCGTAGGGGGTCTTCTCGATGAACAACCAGGTGAGAAAGATGACCAGCGCCGCTATGCCGGCGGCGTAGAAGCGATAAGACGACCAGATCAGGTCGAGCGCGATGAATCCGCCGGACATGCCGGGCGGGATCGGCAGCACGTAGTCGCGGGTGCCCCAGATCAGCCGGATCGCCTCCTCGATCACCATGGCGGCGCCGAAGGTGAGGAGGAGGCCGTAGAGCGGGTCCTTGCCGTAGGTGCGGCGCATCGCGAGCTCGATCGGAAT
The DNA here is from genome assembly GCA_029266525.1 of Microvirga sp. Lineage (GTDB taxonomy): Bacteria > Pseudomonadota > Alphaproteobacteria > Rhizobiales > Beijerinckiaceae > JAJKJG01. The sequence continues at coordinate 46,669 of JAQSWQ010000001.1, read as the reverse complement.
GCCGACGATCCCGACGACGAGCGGCGCGATCAGGAAGGTGAGCGCGTAGCGCAGGCCCATCGGCTGCGCGAGCCACCACTCGAGCAGGCTGGGCGGCAGCGGCGGCTTCGGGCCAAGCAGCACGAGCGCCACATAGGCGCCGAGCGCGAAGAGGGAGCCATGGGCGAGATTGATCTGCTCCATCACGCCAACGATCAGCATGAAGCCGAGCGCGATCAGCGCGAAGAGGAGGCCGAGCGACAGCCCGTTGATGAGATGGGGGAGGAGGTCGAACACGCGTCCCGTCCAACGTCATCCCGGAAGCCGCGCAGCGGCTATCCGGGATCTTTCAGCGCCTTCTGCGGCCCGAGGTCCCGGATCGCGCCCTCGGCGCGTCCGGGATGACGATCACGCATCCACCGTCGGCACCTGCTCGTAGGGCGTGAGCTTGCACTTGCCCGGCGCCGCGTCGTCGAGGGCGGCCTGCGGCTCCGTCCAGGAGATCAGCTCGTAGTGGTCGGTGTCGTCCGAAGGCTTGGCGTTACGGCGGGCGAGATAGATCGTCTGCTGGACCTGATGGGTGTTGGGATCGATCCAGGCATCGAAGTGCTGCATGCGCTCGGCCGCCGGCATCTTGTGGCCCTCGAGCGCCTTGATGATCTTGATGTTGTTGACGGCGCCCGCCCGCTCGATCGCCCGCAGCAATTCCCGCGTCGCCATGTAGCCGTTGTAGGAGACGTTGCCCGGCACTGGGATCGCGCCGTCGCCCGCCATCTTCTTCCACTTCTCCACGAACTCGGCGACGCCGGGGAGTTGGAGCTTGTGATACCAGGTCGTGCCGAACACGCCGAACAGCGACTCGGGCTGGCCGAAGATGTCGGGCCAGTCCTGCTGGTTGTTGATCCAGGCGGGCTTGCCGTCGAGCTTGAGCTGGGCGACCTGCTGGCGCAGCGCCTTGATATCGTCGCCGCCGACCGCCGCCGCGACCACGTCAGGCTTCATCTGCTGGATCTTGAGGAGGTAGGAGGTGAAGTCGCGCGTGTTCTGCGGGACGAGCAAATTGTCCATGATCTTGCCGCCCGCCGCCTCGACCTGGGTCTTGGTCGCTGCCGAGGTGGTATGGCCCCAAACGTAGTCGTTGGTCAGAAGCAGCCAGTTCTTGCCGATCGAGTCGACGGCGTTCTTGACCGAAGCCTTCGAGAAGTTGGTGCCGTTGCCATCCCATACAAACTTGACCCGCGAGCAGTTCTCGCCCGCCTCGCTCGGGGCCGAGGAGTTCGTGTTGAGGTAGATGGTGCCGTACTTGCTCGCGACCTGCGTGATCGCGTTGGCGACCCCGGAATGCAGCGCCCCGATCAGGATCGGGCAGTCCTCGCGGGTGATGAAGCGCTCGGCCACGCGGCTGCCGGCGGCGGGGTTCGTCTCGGTATCGGCCGTGATCCACTCGACCTTGCGCCCGAGCACGCCGCCTTTGGCGTTCGCCTCCTCGATGGCGATGCGGATGCCGCGCAGGTCATCCTGGCCGGAGGCGCCGTATTGGCCGCTCGCGTCGCAGGTCAGCCCGAGCCTGATCGGCTTTGCCTGCGCATAGGCGCGGTTGTGCTGGAACGGGCCGAAGAAGGTGCCGGGGCCGGTGAGAGCCGCCGCCATCGCGCTGCCTTGCAATAACCGACGCCTGGTGAATCGAGTTGCCGACATGGTGTCCTCCTGACGTATTGCGCCGGCCGCATCGTGGTGCGGCGCCGGCGGTTCCTCTTGGCGGGCGGCTCTTTGCGGCCGTTGATGGCGGACGGCGCTTCCGGCGCCGACCGGAAACCTGTCACTCGGCGGCGTCGCGAGCCTTCTCGCGCGCAACCTTGGCACCGGTGATCTTCTCCTGCGCGGCGACGAGCCCGCCGACCATGTAGGAGCCGAACCCCATCGAGGACGCCTGCACGAAGGTCTGGTGCACCACCTCGCCGAGAATCGAGGGTAGGCCGAGCGTCTCGGTCATGTGAGTGTAGTAGCGCAGATCTTTTCGGGCGAGGTCGAGCCCGAACTTCAGCCCGTCATAGGTGCCGGCGAGCGCGGAGGGCACGATCATCTGGAAGATGCCGGAGTTCGCCCCGCCCGCGCTGACGACCTTGAACAGCGCGTCGACATCGACGCCGGATCTCTGCGCCGCGACCAGCGCCTCGCCGATCAGCGCCGCCTGGCCCATGGCGAAGAAATTGTTGATGAGCTTCGTCTTGTGCCCGGCGCCCGGCCCGCCGACGTGGAAGATGTTCTCGGCAAAGGCCCGCAGCACCGGCTCGATGAGGGCAAAGACGTCCGGCTCCGCCCCGACCATCACGTTGAGCCGGCCCTCGGCCGCCTCCTTGGGGGTGCGCGCAAGCGGCGCGTCGACGAAGGGCGTGCCCTTGGCCGCGAAGCCCGGAAAGATCTTCGTCGTCGAGTCGGGCTCGCTCGTCGAGCAGTCGACCACGATCAGCCCTTTACGGGCGCCTGAGAGGAGCCCGTTCGGGCCGTAGACGATCTCCTCGACCTGCGGCGAGCCGGTGACGCAGATGAGCACGATGTCGGAGCGCGCGGCGACGTCGGCCGGGTTCTTGCCCTCGGTCGCGCCTTTCGAGACAAGGTCGTCGACCGGCTTGCGGTTGCGGTGGCCGAGGATGGTGGTCGGGAAACCCTTGGCGACGAGGTTCGAGGCCATGCCGTGGCCCATCATGCCGACGCCGATGAATCCGATCTTCGGCTGCTCCGACATTCCGGTCACTCCCTTGTCCGTTCCGCAGTAGAACGTTTATTCTATTTCTGTCACTTTTAGAATAGCTGTTCCAAGGCGGCTGTCAAAGCGATTCTAGCTTCCGGCCGTGGTTTCGACAGAGACCCCGCGGCAGTCCATCTCGTATTCGAGCCCGCGCACCGGCGGGCGGCAAAAATGCCAGGTCAGGCCGTGGGCGGCGGCCCCGCGCCGGACGATCTCCTTGCCAAGGAAGGGGTGCAGATCGTGCACGGTGTAGACCTGCGATGCTGTGGTGTCGCTCCAAGAAAATCCGAGGAGCGCCATGCGCCGCTCCATCTCGCCGAGCACGAAGCGCGCCTTCTCCCGCAAGGCGTCCGCAGTCGTCTCCCCATGCCGGACCGTACGCGCGGCATAGTCGCCCGCGCCCTCCCGCGCCTCGCCGCTGCCGGCGATCACGAAGCTCGGCGCCGCGTTCTCCTCCGCGACCGTAAAGGAGAAGGCGTGGAAGGACGGTTCCGGCGGCGGCTCGATCTCGGGGCAGACGTTGCTGCGCGCGACTGGGTTGTCGCCCTCCCGGTAGATGCCCCAGCGCTCGAGGGTCACCACATAGATCTCGTTGAAGGCGCGAAAGCCCGCGTCCGTGAAAGGGGCAGGCGAGCGCAGCTCGCAGGCGCAGAAGGACGTGAGCGGCCGCCCGGCCTGGCTGATGAGCCCCTCGATTCGCGCGAAGCCCTCCTTGAGCGGCACCGGCTTGCGGAAGCGCACGCGCCTGATCGCGTGGCCGGGCATTGCGGCGACGCCTCCCGAATATTGGAACACCGCCGGGATATAGCGGTAACCGCCCGCTGCGAACTCCGTCGTAGCCATTGTCGCCTCGCCCAGGAATCGAACGCCCGGAGTACAGCCCATTGACAAGCCTTTGTCGCGCTTCGCACACTCGGCCTGAAGAAAAACAATGCGCCGACGCGCGCTTTCGGGAGGAACTCATGAGGCACCACCTTGGCCGGGCAGCGCTGTCCGCGTTCGCCGTCGCTCTTTCCGCGGCCGCCGCGCAGGCGGACGTGAAGATCGGCGTCATCTACGACTATACGGGCGCTTTCGCGGGCGGCGGCTCGAAGGCAGCCGCAATCGGCACCAAGAATGCGATCGACATGATCAACGAGAAAGGCGGCGTCGAGGGCCACAAGATCATCCCGACCTACGCCGACGCCCAATCCAAGACCGACGTCGCGATCAACGAGGCCGAGCGTCTCCTCAACGACACCAAGGTCGACCTCCTGATGGGCGTGTTCTCGAGCGCCCATTGCGTGCCGATGGCCGCGAAGGTCGACGCCGCGAAGAAGTTCATGTGGGCGAATGTCTGCGTCGCCTCCGCGGTGTTCAAGGACAAGAACCTGCAATACGTGTTCCGCCCGCAGGTCCATTCGGACCAGTTCGGCGAGGCATCCTGCAAGTTCGTCGCGGAGAACGCGAAATCGAAGCTCGGCAAGGAGATCAAGGACGTCAAGGTCGCAATCATCCATGAGGACGGGCCCTATGGCGCTGGCGTCGCCATGGGCAACGAGGCGACCTGCAAGGAACTCGGCCTGCAGATCGTGCACAAGGAGGGCTACGCCGCGACCTCGACCGATCTCTCGTCGCTGGTGACCAAGCTGCGGCGTGCGCAAGCGGACGTGATCCTGCACACCGGCTACAACCCGGACATCACGCTGTTCCTGCGCCAATCGAAGGAGGCGGGCCTGAAATGGGCGGCGCTGATCGGCCACGGCGCCGGCTACGGCCAGATCGACAAGCTGATCGAGACCTTCAAGGACGACGTGAATTACGTCTACAACGTCGACCCGGTCGCGGCGCAGCTCCTCGATCCGAAGTCGTTGAAGCCCGGTCTCGGCGAGATCACCGCCGAGATGGTCAAGCGCTACAAGGCCGAGACCGGCGGGCAGGAAGTACCGCCGCACGTCTCGATGGGCTTCAACCAGGCCTGGATCTTCCTCACCGACGTGCTGCCGCGCGCGATCAAGAAGCACGGCGGCTTCGATCCCGAGGCGCTGAAGAAGGCGGCGCTCGAGACTGACATTCCGGAGGGCGGCACGATCCAGGGCTATGGCGTCAAGTTCTTCCCGCCCGGCCACAAGATGGCCGGACAGAACGAGCGCTCCTCGCCCGTGGTGATGCAGTACGTGAACGGCGAGACCAAGGTCGCGTGGCCGGCCTCGATCAAGACGATCGACGCGGTGCTACCCCTGCCCAAGGGCCATGCCTACGCGCGCTGACGCCTGATCGGGAGGGCGGATACGCGGGGAGAAGCCGGTGGCGATGCTCGGCGTATCCGGCCTCACGAAGAGGTTCGGCGGCTTCACGGCCGTCAAGGAGGTCTCCTTCGCGGTCGAGGAGGGCGAGATCCTCGGCCTCATCGGTCCGAACGGTTCCGGCAAGAGCACGATCTTCAACTGCATCGCCGGCCTCTACCCGCCCACGGCCGGAAGCATCGTCTTCGAGGGCGAGGAGATCGCGAGCCTTTCGCCGAACCGCATCTGTCACAAGGGCATCGGGCGAACCTTCCAGATCCCGCGCCCCTTCCGCAATCTCTCGCTCCTCGAGAACGTCGCGTTGTCGGCCTTCTTCGGCCAGGCGGGAAACGTCTCGCGCAGCGATTGCTGGCGCCTTGCCGAGGAGGCGCTCGGCATGGTCGGCCTGCCGACCGATGCGCTTGGCGGCACCGACGGGCTCGGCGCGGCGGCGCTGAAGAAGCTCGAGCTCGCCCGGGCGCTCGCGACGCAGCCGCGGCTGCTTCTCGCCGACGAGAGCCTCAACGGCCTCGACCATGCCGAGATGGAGCAGGCGGCCGAGATGCTGCGCCGCATCCGCCAGGAGAAGGGGATCACCATCGTCTGGGTCGAGCACATCATGGGCGTGCTGATGCGCGTCGTCGACCGCGTGGTGGTGCTCGACCACGGCGAGGTCATCTTGCAGGGCAAGCCCCGCGACGCCCAGGCCGACCGCCAGGTGATCGAGGTCTATCTCGGCCCGGAGGCGGTGGCGTGATCGTCGCGTCGGAGGCGTGGTGCATCCGCCGAGGCTCGGCCCTACGGGCCTCGCACCTCAGGATGAAGGCAGTTGTGCATGGCGCACACAAACCTCCTTATGCTGAGGTGCTCGCCGAAGGCGATCGTCGAAGCACGCACACGGTCGACGTAGCCTGATGCTCGCGCTCGCCAACATCGACGCGGGCTATGGCGGCTTCCAGGCCCTGTTCGGCGTCTCGATGAGCGTGAACGCCGGGGAGGCGGTCGCCGTCCTTGGCGCGAACGGCGCCGGCAAGACCACGCTGCTCCGCGTCATCTCCGGCCTCCTTCCCGCAATGCGTGGCGAGATGACCATGGAGGGCGTGTCGTTGCGCGTCATCGCTCCGCACCGCATTCTCGAGACCGGCATCGCTCATGTGCCCGAGAGCCGTCGCCTGTTCCCGCGCCTCTCGGTCGAGGCAAACCTCAAGATGGGCGCTTTCGTGCCCGCCGCGCGCAAGCGCTTCGCCGAGCGGCTCGACTACGTCTACGGCCTGTTCCCGCGTCTGAAGGAGCGCCGTCACCAGCTCGCCGGCACGATGTCGGGCGGCGAGCAGCAGATGTGCGCGATCGGCCGCGCCCTGATGAGCGGGCCGAAGCTCGTGCTCCTCGATGAGCCCTCGATGGGCCTCGCGCCGGTCGTGGTGGCCCAGGTCTTCGAGCTCGTGCGCCGCATCCGGTCCGAGGGCTATACGGTGCTTATCGTCGAGCAGAACGTGGCGCAGGTGCTGAAGGTCGCCGACCGCGCCTACCTCCTCGAGGTCGGGCGCATCAAGGCGAGCGGCTCCGCAGCCGAGCTCCTCGCCAGCGACGAGGTCCGCCGCGCCTACATGGGAATATGACGCCAAATGGACTGCCATCTCGACATCTTCTTCCTCGAGGCGGTCCTGAACGGCCTGCTGCTCGCGGGGCTGCTCGCGCTTCTTGCGCTCGGACTCAATCTCGTCTTCGGCGTCATCGACGTGGTCTGGATCTGCTATGCCGAGCTCGTCATGGTCGGCATGTACGGCATCCACTACGCCCACAAGGGCGGCGCGCCGTTCCTGCTTGCCGCGCTTCTCGGCATCCTTCTCGTCGCGCTGGCGGGCGCGCTGCTGCACGTCCTGGTGATCCGGCCGGTGCTCGATTCGGCGCCAATCAACCAGCTCCTCGTCACCGGCGGCGTGCTGTTCTTCCTGCAGGCCGCCGCGACCATGGCCTTCGGCATCGAGTTCCGGAACATCGGCATCCGCCTCGGCTCCGTGAACCTCATGGATATGTCCTTCGCCTGGTCGCGCCTCCTCACCTTCGCGGTGGCGCTCGGCGGGATGCTGGCGCTCTGGCTGTTCCTCACGCGCACCTACATGGGAACGGCGATCCGCGCGATCGCGCAGGATCGCCAGATCATGCCGCTGATGGGCGTCGATCAGCGCAAGGTCTATCTCGTGACCTCGGCGATCGGCGGCGGTCTCGCCGGTCTCGCGGCGGCCCTGATGGTGCTGCAATACGACATCTACCCGCAGATCGGGCTGCAGTTCGGGCCGCTGATCTTCATGATCTGCGTGCTCGGCGGCCTCGGCAACATGATCGGCGGCTTCGTCGCCGCCTTCATCATCGCCCAGTTCATCGCGGTCGGCGGCTCGTGCTTTGCGACCGAATGGGGCTACGCCATCGCCTTCCTGTTCTTCATGGTGGCGATCTTCATCAGGCCGCAGGGCCTGTTCGCGGCGAAGTCATGATCCGCTTCTCCCCCGCCGCCATCATCGGGATCGTGGCGCTGCTTCTCCTGCCGTTTGCGGTGCGCTTCTTCTTCGCGGCCTCGGAGAAGTATTACCTGCATCTCCTGATCCAGATTCTGCTCTGGTCGTTCATCTACACCGGTTGGTCCCTGATGGGCCGCTTCGGCCTGACCTCGCTCGGCCATGGCGCCTTCACCGGCATCGGCGCCTACACCACGGTGCTGCTCTGGAACTTCGCCGGGCTCACGCCGTGGCTCGGCATCCCGGTCGGCGTGGTGCTGAGCGTGATCGTCGCGCTCCTCGTCGGCTACCCCTGCTTTCGCCTGCGCATCACCGGCCACTACTTCGCCCTCATGACGCTCGCGCTCACCGAATTTGTGCGCCTGTGCATCGTAGGGCTTCGCGACTACACCGGCGGCTCGCTCGGCACGCAGCCGCGCCGCTACGGCGACGGCGTCTCGCTCTACGCCATGCAATTCGAGCCCGACCGCGTGCTGTCCTATTACGTCGCGCTCGCGCTCTGGGCCTTCGGCATCTGGATGTGGCTCAAGGTCGACCGCAGCATGGATCGTTACGCGCTCGATGCCGCGAACCAGGACGAGGACGCCGCGGCTTCCGTCGGCATCGACGTGACGCGCGAGAAGCTCAAGATCACCGGCCTCTCGGCCGCCATGTGCGCCCTCGGCGGCGCGATCTACGGCCAGTACCAGATGTATATCGGCCCGGACACTATCGCCGGCCTCGGCGTGTCGCTCAACATCGTCTTCGCCGTGATCGCAGGCGGTCTATGGGTGCCGCTCGGCCCGACGGTCGGCGCGGTCTTCACGCAGCTCCTCTCCGAGACGCTGCGCGTCGGCATGCAGGGGTCGGCGACCTTGCGCGATTGGCTCGGCTCCGCCGCGCTTGCCCTCGACACGGCCGTCTATGGCCTGCTGCTGGTGCTGTTCATCATCTATATGCCGAAGGGCATCCTGGGCACGTTGATGGAGTGGCGGGGGAGGCGTAAGCGGATCGCGGATACCGCGGCAGTTGCTCGAACCGGATAGCTAGGCCGGCTCCATGCGCTCAGGAGCGTTCATGGCGGTGTCAATACCGCTTCAAGAGCGTGACGAATGCATCTTCGGCCTGCTTTAGCGCCGCCTCGGTCTTCGCCGTCAGGACGAGCCGGATCACGAAGGGGCTGCCCTGCGCGTCGCCGTCGATTCCCGTCGCAACCCGCTCATACGGCTGCGTGGCGAGGTTTGGCGAAACGAAGTGGTGGAGCTGGAAGGCGGCGCCATCGTTCCGGCGAACGTCGTCGAGGCGGGTGATCGCGACCTCCGGCACCTTGCGTCGCCAAGTCTCGTGATGGCTCGCGACCGCGGCCACGACGTCCTCGCCTTCCTGGCCGAGCCGCGCAAGCGCGTAGATGATCGCCGGCGCGGAGTCGAAGGTTTCGCCAGTTGGGACGAAGAGGCGCACGCCGAGCCGCATGCCGGTCTTGTGGTCCTCCCACCAGCCCTCCGGCACCGCAAAGGAAGGCCGGAAGAACGGGCAGAGCTGCCCGCCGCACATCGTCATGACCTTCTCGACGACGGCGGAGGCCGGCCCGGCTGCGAAGCAGGCCGCAAGGGCCGCGAGGCCGCCTGCCGCGAGGCAGCGCACGAAAGCGAAGGTCATGAAAGCGGCCGGACGGACATGGGTCGGCACCCTACCGGTCTCGTATTTCGCTGACATTGCGTGAATGTTTCTTCGCGAGGGCGGCGGGTTACGTCGCGAAGCGGAAATGGAGAACGTCGCCGTCCTGCACGACGTATTCCTTGCCTTCGAGCCTGAGCTTGCCGGCATCGCGCGCGCCGGCCTCGCCCTTGAGCGTGACGTAGTCCGGGTAGGCGATGGTCTCCGCCCGGATGAAGCCCTTCTCGAAATCGGTGTGGATCACGCCGGCGGCCTGCGGCGCGCGCGTTCCTTGCGTGACCGTCCAGGCGCGCGCCTCTTTCGGGCCGGCCGTGAAATAGGTCACAAGGCCGAGGAGGTCATAGCCGGCCCGGATCACCCGGTTGAGCCCGGGCTCGGAGAGGCCGACAGCCTCGAGGTAGTCCGCCTGCTCCTCCGGCGGTAGCACCGCGATCTCGCTCTCGATCTTGGCCGAGACCACGACGGCCTTCGCGCCTTCCTCGGCAGCGCGCGCGAAGATCTTTTGCGAATAGGCGTTGCCCTTGTCCGCTGACGCCTCCTCGACATTGCAGACGTAGAGCACGGGCTTCGAGGTCAGGAGCCCGAGCATCCAGAAGGCCCGCTCCTCCTCGGGCTTGTGCTCGACGAGCCGGGCCGGCTGTCCCTCGCGCAGGAGCGCGAGGGAGCGCTCGACGAGGCTGAGGCTTTCCTTGGCCTCCTTGTCGCCGACGCGCGCCTTCTTCTCGAGCGCCGTAAGACGCTTCTCGAGACCCTCGAGGTCGGCGAGCATCAACTCGGTCTCGATCGTCTCGATGTCCGCAACCGGGTCGATCTTGCCCTGGACATGGGTGACGTCCGGGTCCTCGAAGCAGCGCACCACATGGGCAATGGCGTCGACCTCGCGGATGTTCGCGAGGAATTGGTTGCCGAGCCCCTCGCCCTTCGAGGCGCCGCGCACGAGCCCGGCGATATCGACGAAGGTGAGCCGCGTCGGGATGATCTCGGCCGAGCCCGCGATCGCGGCGAGCGCGTCGAGCCGCGGATCCGGCACCGCGACCTCGCCGACATTCGGCTCGATGGTGCAGAAGGGATAGTTCGCGGCCTGCGCCGCCGCAGTCTGCGTCAAAGCATTGAAGAGCGTCGACTTGCCCACGTTCGGCAAGCCGACGATGCCCATCTTGAACCCCATGTCAGTCCGTCTTCTCCGATTCAGGTGCCGGCACCAGCAGAGGCGCGTGGCCGCGGCAGATTTCAGCTTTCATCGAGCAACTACGCCCGTCAGCCTGCCTGTGCATATTGCTTTCGAGGGACGCCATTCCCACAGTTCGTCGTCGATCTGCAGCGCGACCGTTCATGTCGTCCTCTAGGCTCTGGTCTCGCCCACTCGCTTCACCTCGCCCCAGCCCTTTGCCTCCATGGCGAGGTGGATCTTGTTCTGGAAGCTTGAATCCTCGCCGCGGGCGAGGAGCGGGGCGTAGTCGGCGATCGCCTGGCAGAGGTCGTCGACCCACGCGTGCTCGTTCTTGGCGAAGTCGCTGAGCACGTAGGGGTGCACGAGGTGCTTGTCACCCGGGTGTCCGATCCCGATGCGCACGCGGCGGTAGTCGTTGCCGCAATGGGCGGTGATCGAGCGCAGCCCGTTGTGCCCGGCGTTCCCGCCTCCGGTCTTGACGCGCAGCTTCGCCGGCGCCAGGTCGAGCTCGTCGTGGAAGACAGCGATATCCGGGAGCGGGATCTTGAAGAAGCGTTGCGCCTCGGCGACCGCCCGGCCGGAATCGTTCATGTAGGTCTCGGGCTTGAGGAGCAGCACCCGCTGGCCGCCGAGCACAGCCTCGGTCGCGGCCCCTGAAAAACGGCGGCGCCAGTGGGGCGCGCCGTGGGCGCGGGCGATCGCCTCGACCGCCATGAAGCCGATGTTGTGCCGGTTCCCGGCATAGCGGGCGCCCGGATTGCCGAGGCCAACGAAGAGGCGCATGGCCGATTCCGTGGGATGCTCATGCGAAGACGCTCCGGCCGAAGGGCCGGAGCGCCGCCACCAGCACAGGAGCGTGGAAAGCGCGCTCAGGTCTTCGCAGCGGCTGGAGCAGCCGGAGCGGCGCCGGCCGCAGGCTCGGCAGCGGGAGCAGCCGCAGCAGCCGCCGCTTCTTCCTTGAGGCCGGACGGCGCAACGATGGTTGCGACCGTGAAGTCGCGCTCGGCAATGGTCGGCCGCGCACCCTCCGGCAGCTTGATCGCCGAGATATGGAGCGAATCGCCGATGTTAAAGCCGGTGAGATCGGCGTCGATCGACTCCGGGATCGCCTCGGCCGGGACGAGGAGCTCGATCGTGTGGCGCACGATGTTGAGCGTGCCGCCGCGCTTGAGGCCCGGCGAGGCCTCCTGGTTGACGAAGTGCACCGGCACCTCGACGCGGATCTTCTGGCCCTCCGCCAGGCGCAGGAAGTCGACGTGGATCGGAAAATCCCTGACCGGGTCGAGCTGGTAGTCGCGCGGGATCGCCCGCGTCTTGGTGCCGTCGACGTCGATCTCGAACACCGTGGTGAGGAAGTGGCCGGCGAAGATCAGCTGCTTCGCTTGGTTGGCGTCGACCGCGATCGGTTGCGCGGCCTCACCGGCGCCGTAGATCACGGCGGGAACGCGGCCCTCTCGGCGAACGGCCCGGGCGGCCCCCTTGCCGGCCCGGTCGCGCGCCACGGCCGAAAGTTGCTTCACGGAAGCCATGGTCGTGGGTCCTTCGATGTAGTTCACGAAAACCGAAGGCCGCCCGCGGGCGGCCCCTCCGGTCCGCGCCCCAAGCCTCCAAGGGTGTCGAGTGGGCGCGGGCGGCATATAGCCCGCAAGGGACGAAAGCGCAATCTTCAGGCCGGCACGAGCCCGAGACGCTCGTCGCGGCGGCGAAGCCACCGAGCCACGGGGAGGGCGAGGACAACCATCCAGGCTTTTCCCACGATCTGGCCGAGGAGGAAGTCGAGGCTGCCGAAGGCAAGGTAGAGGAAGACGCCCGAGTCGACCACGAGGCCGGCGAGGCTCGACAGCGCGACGGCCGTGACGAAGCGGCGGCGCTGGAGCGGCGTGTAGACGGCGAAATCGGCAAGCTCCGACAGGAGAAACGCCGCCGTCGAGGCGACGACGATGGCGGGCGGCGCAAGCGCGGCCGAGATCGCGGCACCTGCCGCGATGGCGGCGAGCGAGGCGCCGGCGCCGAGCCGGCGCTGCACGAGGTCGCGCAGAACGAGGGCGAGGCCGGCCATCACGACCCCGCTCGGGGCCATGAGCCCCGGCGCGACCGGGACGAGGCACGGGCTACCCGCCGGGCACACCGTCCCGAGATGCCCGATCATCCAGTTCGCGGCCGGGATCGTCAGCGCGTAGAGGACGAGGAAGGCCGTGCCCTCGCAAATGCGACGGCGGTCGAGACCGGCGCTCAATCGAATCCTCGACAGTTTCACTCTTTCACCTTGTGGTCCGTACTCCAAGGCGCCTCCTGGACATGCAAACAGGCCTTTGGACGGCTGGGCGATAACGAACTCATCGAAGCAGGAAACCGGTGAACATTGTGCCTCGTCGTCAAATATGGCTTCATGGGCTTCCGCGTGACGCGGTGGAGGTGCGACGATGTTGGATGGTCGCGGGATGTACATCTGGAAACTTGCGCCTGTCATTAATACGGAGGGCGGCGTTCAGGCCGTAGTGGACAAAGCCAAGCGAGCGCAACTTTCAAGCGTGTGGGTCAAAATAGCCAACGGCACAAGTCGCTATTCCAACGTACAAGGCCAGACGGGAAATCGGTTTAGAGAGCTCATCGAATTGATGGGTGAGGAAGGAATCGACGTCTGGGGCTGGCATGTTCCACGCGTGCTCGAGCATAACGATGCACATGAAGAGGCAGATCTTACGGCCACAATTGCGGATGAATTCGAGCTCACGGGCGTCCTGATGGACTCCGAGTCGGGCTCCAACTTTTTCCAAGGCACTGCTCAGGACGCGACCAACTACGCCAGCAGACTTCGAAGTAAACTGAACGCAAGCGGCCGCTCACTCGCGATCTCCAGCCATGACATTCCGGGAAATTTCCCGACCTTCCCCTTCTTCCGCTTTGCGGCGCATGCCGAAGTGAATGCCCCGCAGGTGTACTATGGCGGTAGCCCCAGCGTGCAGCATCGCCTCGATCGCGCCATCGACGCCAACGCCAATTTGAGCATTCCTTTTGTCCCTGTCGGAGCAGGATGGGTCGGCTCCGGAGGCGGGTGCTCGAGCGCCGGGGCATGTGCCGAGCGGGCTCTCGCCTTCATGCATCTTTGCAAGACGCACGGCTTCGGCGGCTACTCGTTCTGGCACTGGTTTGGAGCGCCGACGGCGCTGTGGCAGGTGCTGTACGACAACCCTGTTTTTCCCTGACGTCATAGGCGGCATGTTCTAATCGAACAGGCTCGACACCGAGCTCTCGGTTGCGGTGCGGGCGATCGCCTCGCCGAGGAGCGCTGCGATCGAGATCACGCGGATGTTGCGCGCTGCCTTCACCGCCTCGGTCGGCTGGATCGAGTCCGTGATGACGAGCTCCTTCAGCTTCGAGGTCGCGATGCGCGACACCGCGCCCCCCGAGAGCACGGCGTGCGTGATGTAGGCGTAGACGTCCTTCGCGCCCTCCGCGAGGAGCGCGTCGGCCGCATTGCAGAGCGTGCCCCCCGAATCGACGATGTCGTCGACCAGGATGCAGGAGCGTCCGGCGACATCGCCGATGATGTTCATGACCTCGGACTCGCCGGCACGCTCGCGGCGCTTGTCGACGATCGCGAGCGGCGCGTCGATGCGCTTGGCGATCGCGCGCGCCCGCACCACGCCGCCGACATCCGGCGAGACCACGACCTTCTCGCCGTTGCCGAGCCGCTCCTTGATGTCGCGCACGATCACCGGGGCGCCGAACAGGTTGTCGGTCGGAATGTCGAAGAAGCCTTGGATCTGCCCGGCGTGAAGATCGATCGTGAGCACCCGGTCGACGCCCGCATGGGTGATGAGGTTCGCGACGAGCTTCGCCGAGATCGGTGTGCGCGCCGCCGTCTTCCGGTCCTGCCGGGCGTAGCCGAAATAAGGGATCACCGCGGTGATGCGCCGCGCCGACGCGCGCCTCAGCGCGTCGATCATGATCAGAAGTTCCATCAGGTGATCGTTCGCCGGAAACGAGGTCGACTGGACGACGAACACGTCCTCGCCGCGCACGTTCTCCTGGATCTCGACGAAGATCTCCATGTCGGCGAAGCGCCGCACCAGGCAGCGGGTGAGGGGGGTCTTGAGATAGTCGCCGATGGCCTCGGCGAGCGGACGATTCGAATTGCCCGCGACGAGCTTGATCCGAGAGTCGAAGAGCATCGATCAGTCCGCGGCTGCCGGCGCGAGGAGGCGCGTGGCTCTTAGCAGCGTTGGGAAAACGTCACAATATGAACCGGGGGTGTCAGGGCTCCGAACTCGGGTTAACGCGGTTTCGCGCCTTGCGCGTGGGGTGATTCCATGGGGTGGTTGATTCGGAGCCACCGCCATGATGCTTGCCGAGCCTTTATTCGAGGAGAAGCCCCGCCTTCGCGGCCTTCTCGATCACTTTGCCCTGATCGAGGCTCCGCGCGCCGCGGCGGGCGGCGCATCCCTTGCCGGAGCACCTGCTCTGGTGGTGTGCGGCACGATTGCGGATTGCGGCGATTACGAGAGCACCGCGGAGTGGGACGAGGCCCACCTGCCGTTCCTGCGCCGTTTCCTGCCCTATCATCATGGAGTGCCGGGGCGCGCTGGCTGACCCTCCTGATGAACCGGATCGATCCGGATCTGTTCGAGGCCGCCTTCACGGCCTTTGTGCGCGAGACCTGGCCCGGCCGGCCGGAGCGGGTGGCGATCGACAGCAAGACCTCGTGCGGCGGCCACAAGCGCACTGCCGGGCGAGCGCCTCTCCACCTCGTCTCGGGCTTCTTGATGTTCCAGGGTTTGAAGCTGCAAACCGTCAATCAGGGACGCTCGTCGCGCCTCGACGGCCGCGATTCTGCCGACGACCTCGTCGAGGGTGCTCCGGTTTGAGCCGTGCAAGGCAAAGCCGCCGAGCGCCAGAGCGATGCCGAGCATGAGCGTGACCGGCTTGAACCACAGGACGGCTGCGGCAAGGCTAGCGACTCCCAGCGCGATAGCCAGCTTCGTGCCGAGATCGATTTTCCGGCAACGCTCGGCGGCGTCACGGAGGTGCTCGATCTCGGCTTCCAGCTCGGCGATGAGTTCGTGCGGATCCGACATGTTGGTGCGACTTCGATTGCGCGTTGGGCTGCTCGACCCATTGCCGAGCTTACGGAGCGGGGCGGAATTCGGTGCAATCTGCAACCGGAGCCATGGACACCGCCGAGCTCCCTCCTTAGACACGCGCCATACTCCGAATCGGCACTCCCTCACAATTCCGACGAGACATGCGACCCCAGACGCGACCCTTCGCCATCGAGATCAAGAACAGGCGACGCTCAGCGCAACGCGCGACAGCGGCAATTCCGCAGGCACGCAGCCCGTGGAGCAATCCCGTGCCGGGCGACCTCCCCGAGCTCGTTCAGCATCGAGACGTCACTCCAACCGCCTCGAGTGAGCACGCGTTGCGGGAGGCGTCGCGCGTCTTCGGCGGCGGTGCGGAGGTGACCGAGCCTGAGCAGGAGCCAGGGCTGGCCGCTGCCGCGGTTCAACCTCGGGCTCCGATTCCCAGGGTCCTGCCCGATCTCGTCGCCGCTGCGCGCGAGCAGGAGCGCGATCAAATAACGGCGCTGGAGGCCCGCCGACCGAGGCGCGCGTCGAGCCCGAAGCCACGGCGCAATCCCGGCCCGCTCGGCAAGGTACGCCGCGCCTCGATCGTCGCGAGCGAGGCGGCCGTCCCAGCATTGCCGGCGGTAGATGATCAGCCTTCCCCCACCTCGCCACCCTCGCGCCGTGGGCATGCCGAGTTGCGCCCAAGCCGCATCAGGGGTGCTGGCTCGAAGCTCCCGCGAGGCGAGCGTTGGAAGGAGCGGCGGTTGCCACGCGTGTGCTGGGATCGCTGAGCGGATACGCCGGCGGGCCGCCTTGTGCGGCTTGATGCCGAGCTTCAGCCAATGGCGGTCAGGCGGGCCTCCGCAACTGGGGCTCGAGCTCAGGCCTGAGCAGCAGCAGGCTCGGTTTCCAGTCCAGCCTCGGCCAACTCCTTGAAGCCGCCGATGTTGTAGACCGTCCCGTAGCCCATCTCTTTCAGCGTTTTCCCTGCCAGTGCCGAGCGTCCCCCGGAGGCGCAGTAGGTCAGCACCGTCTTGCCCTGCTGGAAGGCGGCGTTGTGGTACTGGCTCTCCGCGTCCGCTCGAAACTCCAGCATGCCGCGCGAGACGTTTACCGCCCCCTTGAGCTTGCCGGTCTTCTCGACCTCGGATGTGTCACGCACATCGACGATGAGGACATTCTCGCCTTTCATCATTTTGGCCGCTTCGGCGGGCGGGAGCTTGGGGACGGCGGCGTTGGCCTCGGCGAGCATGTCCTTGACGTTCTTGGGCATCGATCGACCCTCCTCAGAGCCAAGAGAAGCTTACTCACTGATCTCGTCGTCGCTCAACAGCCTCCCCCTATTGTCGACGTCGACCGAAGCGTTGAGCTTCGCCGTCGTGGCGTCGTCGACTGTTGCCATGCGTTGCGGCTGCGCTGACAGTGAGGGCCGCGACTTGAGAGCACGCCGTCAGCGCGGCTGACCTCGGCGTGCGACGAAGAGCAGGAAAGGGCCGGAATGACTCGCACAGGTTTGATCGGTGTCGGCAATATGGGTCTTCCGATGGCGCGCCGGCTGCGGGAAAGCGGCCGCGAACTTCTCGTGCACGACATCCGGACCGAACGGGCGCGCGAAGCCGGCGGCGCCGCGCCGGCGGTGGCCAAGTCCCCGAGGGAGGTTGGTGACGGCGCCGAGATTGTCCTCCTGAGCTTGCCGACGCCGGACGCGGTGAGGGCAGTGGCAACAGGGATGGATGGGCTCGCGGAGGGGCGAAAGGTGAAGCTCGTGGTGGACCTCTCGACGATCGGGCCGACGGTCGCGCGCGAGGTCGCGGCGGCCTTCGAAGAGAAGGGAATCGAGTACCTTGACGCGCCGGTAAGCGGCGGCGTTCCCGGCGCGGAGAAGGGCACGCTGGCAGTCATGGTCTCCGGTTCGAAGCCGGGCTTCGAACGCGCTCGCCCGCTCCTGGAAGTCATCGGCCGTCCGATCCTCGTCGGCGACGCGCCGGGACAGGGTCAGGCGCTCAAGCTCCTGAACAACTTCCTCTCGGCGACCGCGCTCGCGGCGACCGCCGAAGCCATGGCGCTCGGGGTCAAGGCCGGCCTTGATCCGGGCGTGATGCTCGACGTGTTCAACATCAGCAGCGGCCGGAACACGGCGACCACCGACAAGTTCCCGCGATCCGTCCTGAACCGCCGTTTCGACTACGGCTTCCGGACCGTGCTCCTGCACAAGGACGTGCGGCTCTGCAAACAGTTCGGCGACAGCTTCGAGGCGCCGTTCGGCGTCTTGGCCGCGGTCGATCGGGCCTGGGAGCGGGCCGCTGCGGAGCTCGGCGACAAAGACTTCACCTGCATCGTGGAGCTGGCCGAGCGTCCGCTTGGGGTCGTGGTAGGCGGCGTCCCGAGCACCGCGAACCGGGCGAGATCTTGAGGTAGACCAGTCGGCACGTCGAAGCGTCGCTCAGGCCGGTGTCGCTATCGGCGGCAGTTTCCCGACCTGATCGTGATCCGCATCGACTGCGGCGGAGCAACACCGAGAGAGGATCGAGGCAGGAGGCGTCGTTGCGCGATTTCGACGAGTTTACGGTCACCGAGGCCGCGGTCGCACGGGTCCGGCAGGCGCCGGACCCGCGGGTGCGGGAGATCAGCGAGGCGCTTGTGCGCCACCTGCACGCCTTCGTGCGCGAGGTCGAGCCCAGCTTCGAGGAGTGGCAGCAGGGCATCGAGTTCCTGACCCGCACCGGGCAGATGTGCGACGACAAGCGCCAGGAGTTCATCCTCCTTTCCGACACGCTCGGGGTCTCGATGCTGGTCGATGCGATCAATCATCGAGGCGCCGAGGGCGCGACCGAAACCACCATCCTCGGGCCGTTCTACGTCGACGCCGCGCCGGAAGCGCCGCTCGGGGCGAAGATCTCGGCCGGCATGGCCGGCGAGCCGCTGTTGGTCACGGGCAGCATAGCCTCGAGCGACGGGCGGCCGCTTGCCGGAGCGGTGATCGACGTGTGGCATTCGGACGACGACGGCTATTACGACGTCCAGCATCTAGAGGAGGTCGGGGGTCTCGCGCTGCGGGCCCGCTTCCGGGCCGGCGAAGGGGGCCGCTTCCATTTTTGGACCATCAAGCCCAAGGCCTATCCGATCCCTCATGACGGACCGGTCGGGCGGATGCTCGCTGCGCAGGGCCGGCACCCCTGGCGCCCGGCCCATGTGCATTTCATGATCGAGGCACCGCAGCATCGCAAGCTCGTCACGCATGTGTTCGTGGCCGGTGACGCCTATCTCGATTCGGACGCGGTGTTCGGGGTCAAGGAGTCGCTTATCCGCGAACTCGAGCCGCTGCCTGCCGGCGTCGCGCCGGACGGGACGACGGTCGACCGCCCGTATTTCCATCTCTATTATGATTTCGCGCTCACGCCTGAGCGGGAGGCGCGGGGCGCCGCTTGAGCGGCGCTGCTTGTCGACCTCAATGCCTTAGGATCTTCGACAGAAACATCTTCGAACGGCCGGCCTCGGGGTTCTCAAAGAATTCCGCCGTAGGCCGATCCTCTAGGACGCGTCCTGCATCCATGAAGGCCACGCGATCGGCCGCCGCGCGGGCGAACCCCATCTCGTGCGTGACGACGACCATGGTCATGCCCTCCGCGGCAAGCTGCCCGATCACATCCAACACCTCGCTGATCATCTCCGGGTCCAGCGCCGAGGTCGGCTCGTCGAAAAGCATCGCAACCGGTTCCATGGCGAGCGCCCTCGCGATCGCCACCCGCTGCTGCTGCCCTCCCGAGAGCTCGCTCGGAAATGCGCGGTCCTTATCCGCGAGACCTACCCGGCGCAGAAGCGCACGCGCCCCATCCTCGGCCTCGCCGCGGCTCCGTTTGAGCACATGCATCGGGGCCAGCGTGATGTTCTCGATGACGCTCTTGTGGGGGTAGAGCTCGAAATGCTGGAACACCATGCCGATGCGGGCGCGCAGCTTGGGCAGGTCGGTCGCCGGTTCGCCGACCGAAACGCCCTCGACCAGGATGCGCCCGCGCTGGAACGGCTCGAGCCCGTTCATGCACTTGATGAAGGTCGATTTGCCGGAGCCGGATGGGCCGCAGATCACGACGACTTCGCCGCGGCTCACCGAGAGGCTGCACCCCTTGAGGACATGCGCGGCGCCGAACCATTTCTCGACACCCTCTGCCAGGATCACCGCGGCGCTCATGCGATCGCCGGCCGGCACAGGCTGCGCACCGCAAGCGAAGCCGAGAAGCAGATGACGAAATAGACCACCGCCGCGAAGGTGTAGAGTTCCACAACGCGTCCGTCCCGCCCGGCGACGATGCTTGCAACCGTCATGAAGTCGCGCAGCGTGATGACGTAGACGAGCGACGTGTCCTGGAACATGACGATGCTCTGGGTGAGCATGACCGGCGTCATGGCCCGGAAGGCCTGGGGCAGCACGACGAGGCGCAGGGCCTGGAGGTGTGTCATCCCGCTTGCCTTGGCAGCGAGGAGCTGCCCTCGGCGCACGCTCGAAATCCCGGCACGGATGATCTCTCCGAAATAGGCTGCCTCGAAGAGGATGAAGGCGATGACGGCGGAGGCGAAGGCGCCAACCGGCCGGCCGAGCGCGAGGGGCACGAGGAAATAGAACCAGAACAGGATCAGGATCAGCGGAAGCGAGCGGAAGGTGGTCACATAGGCGGCGGCCGCGACCGACAGGGCGCGATATGGCGAAAGCCGCATAATTGCGAGCACGGTGCCGAGCAGGACGCCGCCGAGCACGCCGGCTCCGGTCAGCATCAAGCTCACCTTCATGCCGTCCCATAGGAACGGGAGGGCCCGGACGATGACGCCCCAGTCGAAGCCGGTCATCACATCGCGCCCGCCTCAAACACCGCCGAGGCTGCCTTTGCCGACCATTCCGGCGATCGCCGTGCGTCGCTCGATGAGATGCATGAGCAGCGTCGCCGCGAGCGCAATGCCGAAATAGAGCGCGGTCGCGGCGGCAAAGCTCTCGAACCCCTGGAATGTGTAGTTCTCGATCTGGCGGCTCTGAGCGGTGAGCTCGAGAAGCCCGATGGTGAGCGCCACCGAAGAGGTCCGCACGATCGAGAGGAACTCGGAGGTGAGCGGCGGGACGATGAGGCGGAAGCCGATCGGGAGCAGCACGAGCCGGTAGGCCTGGGGCAGCGTGAGCCCGCTCGCGAGCGCGGCCTGGAGCTGGCCCCGCGACAGCGCCTCGATGCCCGAGCGCACCTGCTCCGCGACGCGGGACGCGGCATAGAAGCCAAGGCAAAGCACCGCGGTCCAGAACTCAGGCAGGGGCAGATCGCGCTTGAGCCAGCGCCCCAACCCGTCGGGCACGAGCTCCGGCAGCACGTAGAACCACAGAAACAGCTGCAGCAGGACGGGAACGTTACGGAAAATCTCGACATAGGCGGCGCCGAGCGTGCGCACGGCGCGGTTCGGCCAGGTCCGGGCGATCCCGACGGCCGTGCCGAGCATCAACGCGATGGTCCACGCCCCGAGCGTTACGAGGACGGTCCAGCGCAGGCCGGAGAGCAGCCAGCCGTAGTACGGCTCCTGGAAGAGGACGCCCCAATTCCAGTTGTATTGCATGCGCGCGGCGCGGACCTATTCGGGAAAGGCTTGCAGCGCGATCGCGTGCTTCATCTCGTCTGTGAGCGGAAACCCGACCTGATCGAACCATTGCCCGTAGATCGACTGCAGCTCGCCCGAACGGAACAGCCGGGCGAGCGTGCGATTCGCGACGAGCAGGAGGGTCGGGTTGTTCTTCTGAATCATGATGCCGTAGGGCGCATAGCTGAGGGCCCGCCCGACCACGATCAGCGAGCCCCGCTCGCGCGCCTTTGTGGCGAGCCCGTAAAGGATGATGTCGTCGGTGACATAGGCGTCGACCCGGCCGGACTCGACCGCGATGAGCGCGTCCGCGTGATCCCTGATCTGATTGACCTTGATGTTGAGCTTCTTGGCCTCGGCGAGCTGCGAGAGCACCTTCTCGCTCGTGCTCGCCTGCGGAACGGCAGCGACCTTGCCGTTGAGGTCCTCGACCTCCTTGATCCCCGAATCCTTCTTCACCATCACCCGATCGGCCGCGATGAACGGCACGAGCGTGAAATCGACCTGCCTCTGCCGGGCGAGAGTGTTGACGGTCGAGCCGCACTCGAGATCGACGGTGCCGTTCGAGACCAGCGCCATGCGGTTCTGGATGTTGACCGGCACGTATTTGATCTCGAGGTCGGGCAGGCCGAGCTCCTGCCTGAGAGCCTCGGCGATCTTGAGGCAGAGCTCGATCGAGTAGCCGACGACCTTTTGATTGTTGTCGATGTACGAATGCGGGATCGAGGTCTCGCGATGCCCGATCGTCAGGCTCTTCGTGTCCCGGATCTTCTTGACGAGCCCGTCGACGCTTTGCGCCTGGGACGAAGACACCCCGGACAGCACCAGGAGAACGCCGGTCGCCCCGGCCAGTACTCTAAGCATCGCCCCCTCCATCCGCCCGGACCGATCCGCAGCGGCGATTAGAAAGTGAAACCGAGGCTCTCGCAAGGAGGCAGGAACCCTGCGTGCGCGCGCCGCGGGAGGATGATGCAGAACTCCTCCGCTGCTGGCGCCGCTCGGCCGATCACTCGAAAAGGTGGCACGCGACCCGGCGGCCGGGCGCGACCTCCGTCAGGGGTGGAGCAGTGACCCGGCACCGCTCCATCACGAAGGGGCAGCGCGGATGGAAATGGCAGCCGGGCGGCGGGTTCACCGGCGAGGGCGGCTCGCCTTCCTGCAGGTTCATCGCGACCGCCTGCTCGGGATCGGGCACCGGCGAGGAGGCCTTGAGGAGGCGCGTGTAGGGATGCAGCGGCTCCTCGAAGATCGCCGGCACCGGCCCTTCCTCGACGATGCGGCCCAGATACATCACGAGCACGCGCTGGCAGAAGTGCCGCACCACGCCGAGATCGTGCGAGATGAACACGAAGGCGAGCCGGCGCCTCAGCCGGAGCTGATCGAGCAGCACCAGGATCTGAGCCTGCACACTGACGTCGAGCGCGGAGACCGGCTCGTCGGCGAAGATCAGGTCAGGTCCGAGCGCAAGCGCGCGGGCGATGCCGATGCGCTGGCGCTGGCCGCCCGAGAACTCGTGCGGGTAGCGCCGGGCCGCGGAGGGCGGCAACCCGACCTCGTCGAGCAGGCGCTCGACCGCGCGCTCGACCTCCCTGCCCTTCGCAATCCCGTGCACGCGGATCGGCTCGCCGAGTGCGTCCGCGATGCGCTGACGCGGGTCGAGCGCGGAGGCCGGATCCTGGAACACGATCTGCAGGCGGCGCCGCAAGCCCCGGAGCTCCGTCGGGCCCGCCGCGACCACGTCCAGCCCGTCGAAGCGCACCTCGCCCGCATCCGGGGCGATGAGGCGCAGGCAGGCGCGCGCGACCGTCGATTTGCCGCAGCCCGATTCGCCGACGATGCCGAGCGCCTCGCCGCGCTCGACGGTGAACGAGACGCGGTCGATCGCGCGCACCGACACGGTCTTCGGCACCGGCCAGCCGCGCTTCGCCTTGAAGGTCTTGGCGAGGTCGCGGACGACGAGCAGCGGCGCGGCGGCGGGGCGCGCGCTCATGGCGCCCTCACCCAGCAGCGGACGCGGTGCTCGGGCGCTCCGGGCAGCGGATTGAGCGGCGGCCGCTCGGCGCATTTCTCGATGCGCAAGGGACAGCGCGACTGGTAGCGGCAGCCGGACGGCATGTCGGGCAGGGTCGGCACCTGCCCGGGGATCGGCGCCAGCGCCTCGGAGGGCCGGTCGACCCGCGGCATCGCGGCAAGCAGCGCCTCGCTGTAGGGGTGGGTCGGTCGGCGGAAGAACGCCTTCACCGGCCCGCTTTCGACCACGTCGCCGCCATACATCACCATGACGCGGTCGGCGACCGAGGCGACGACGCCGAGATTGTGCGTGATCAGGAGGACGGCGAGCCCCTCCCTCGCCTGGAGATCGGCAAGCAGCGCCAGCACCTGCGCCTGGATCGTGACATCGAGCGCGGTCGTCGGCTCGTCGGCGATCAGCACCTTCGGCGAGCAGGCGAGAGCAATGGCGATCATTACCCGCTGCCGCATGCCGCCCGAGAACTGGTGCGGATAGGCGTCGAGCCGCTGCCCGGCCGCCGGGATGCGCACGAGCTCCATCAGCTCGAGGGCGCGCTTCTGGGCGGCGCGCCGGTTCATGCCGCGGTGCTCGATGAGCGCCTCGGCGATTTGGAAGCCGACCGGCAGCACCGGATTGAGCGAGGTCATCGGCTCCTGGAAGATCATGCCGATGCGATCGCCGCGCATGGCCTGCCTGCCGGCCTCGGTTGCCGCGGTCATGTCGACGCCGTCGACCACGATGCGCCCCGAGGAGATGCGGCCGACGCCGGCCGGCAGCAGGCCCATGACCGAAAGCGCGGTCAGGCTCTTGCCGCAGCCCGATTCCCCGACGAGCGCCAGCGTCTCGCGGCGGGATACCGTAAAGCTCACATCGCGTACCGCGTCATACCAGTTCCCGGCGATGCGGATCGACGTGGTGAGCCCGTCTACCGCGATGGCGGCGGGCTCGGATGATGGGCTCTCGACAACCGCCACGGCAGCGAGCGCGCTCACTGCGGGGTCCTCGGGTCGGTGGCGTCGCGCAACCCGTCGCCGACGAGGTTCAGCGCGATCATCACCGCCAGGATGGCGAGGCTCGGGAAGACCGAGAGCCAGGGCGCGTCGAGAAGGTTGTCGAAGCCCTCGCGGATGATGCCGCCCCAGGTCGCGGTCGGCGGCGGCACGCCGAGCCCGATGAAGGCGAGCGTCGACTCGGTGCGGATCGCGGCGGCGAGCCAGAGCGAGCCCATCACCACGACCTCGTCCATGATGTTCGGCATGACGTGCAGGAACATGATGCGCAGGTCGCCGAAGCCGAGGGCGCGGCAGGCGTCGATGAAGTCGCGCTCCTTCATGGCAAGCGTCGAGCCGCGCGCCACGCGGATGAAGGCCGGCACCGCCGTGATCGTGATGGCGAGGATGAGGTTGAACAGCGTCGGGCCGAGGACGGCGACGAGGATCAGCCCCATGATGAGCTGCGGGAAGCTCAGGAGGACGTCGGTCGCCGCCGTGATCAGCTTGTCGACGATGCCGCCGTAATAGCCGGAGATGATGCCGATGATCGTGCCGATGAGCACTCCGGCGAGCGTCGCGACGGTGCCGACGAAGAGCGAGACGCGCGAGCCCCAGATCACGCGCGAGAGCACGTCCCGGCCGAAGGCGTCGGTGCCGAACCAGTGCTCGGCCGAGGGCGGCTCGAGCTTCATGATCACGTCCTGCGCGTCGGGATCGTAGGGCGAGATCCAGGGGGCGAGGAGCGCGATCAGCGCCATCGCGACGACGAGCACGAGCCCGATCGCGAGCCCGCCCGAGCGGGTGGCGCGCTTCCAGGCCGACGGCGCGGCGATCGCGACCGGCGGGGCGGCGACCGCGGCGGCGGCGCTCATGCGGTTTTCACCCGCGG
The DNA here is from genome assembly GCA_029266525.1 of Microvirga sp. GTDB lineage: Bacteria > Pseudomonadota > Alphaproteobacteria > Rhizobiales > Beijerinckiaceae > JAJKJG01. The sequence continues at coordinate 21,763 of JAQSWQ010000001.1, read as the reverse complement.
ATCGACGAGGCCGTAGGTCAGATCGGTGAGGATGTTGGCGAAGACGATGGCAAGCGCGGTTACGACCATGAGGCCCTGCAGGAGCGCGTAGTCGCGCTGGTTCAGGGCCGACACGATGAGCTTGCCGAGCCCCGGCCGGTTGAACACGATCTCGGTCAGGACCGCGTTGCCGATGAGAACGCCGAGATAGAGCCCGATCACGGTGACGACCGGGATCAGCACGTTGCGCAACGCGTGCCGCCACACCACGAGGCGTGACGGAAGGCCCTTGGCCCGCGCGGTGCGGACGTAGTCCTCGGACAGCGCCTTCAGCATGCCGGAGCGGGTCACGCGGGTGACGTAGGCGACCATGATCAGCCCGAGATTGATCGCCGGCAGCGCCAATGCGCGCAGCCGCTCGAGCGGGTCGGAGGTGTTGACCGTCGAGATCACCGGGAACCAGCGCAGCTCGACCGCGAAGGCGATGAGCAGCAGGATCCCGGACACGAAGGCCGGGAACGACAGGCCGGCGAGCGAGACGATGCGCGCGAGCCAGTCGACGAAGCCGTCGCGCCTTTGCGCCGCCACGACCCCGAGCGGCACGCCGATGAGGCTGCCGATGAACAGCGCCGCGAGCGTCAGCTCGATCGTGTAGGGCAGGACTGCGGCGACGTCAGCCGAGATCGGGCGATTGGTCACGAGCGAGCGGCCGAGGTCGCCTTGCGCGATCTGGACCATGAACTCCCCGTACTGCACGAGAAGCGGCTTATCGAGCCCGAGCCGCTGGCGCAGCTGCTCCCGCGCCGCCGGGCTCGCCTGATCGCCGAGCACGATGATGGTCGGATCGCCCGGCACGACGCGGACAAGCAGGAACACCAGCGTCAGCACCGCCCACAACGTGGGAAGCGCGAGGAGCAGGCGCTTGGCAATGAAGCGGAGCATGGGGCGCTAGCCGGCTGTCATCCCCGGCGCGCCGAAGGCGCGGGAAGGGGATCCAGGCACCGCGCGCCCCTGGATCTCCTTCCCCTGCGGCGGCTTACGCCGCCTCCAGCCGGGGATGACATCGCATCACTTCTTCGTTGTTGCCTCGGTGATCACCGGCCCCAAGTGGATGGCGTCGGTGAGCTTGTAGCCGAAATCGACGTTGGTCTTGTAGGCCCAGACCTGGAGCTGCTCGAACAGCGGCACCGCACAGACCTCCTCGATGATCTTCTTCTGCGCCGTCGCCCAGAGCTCCTTCTGCTTGGCGAGATCAGGCTCGGTGCGCGCCGCCTCGATCTCCTTGTCGGCGACCGCACAATGCGAGAAGTTGGTCACCGCGGTCGGCGTGCCGACGATCGAGCGCGAGTGGAAGAACTGGGTCAGATACACGTCGGCGACGGGGAAGCGCGCCGCGGTGTAATAGGTCGCGCCGCTGAGATCCTTCCTGATGTTGGCGTGGAAGGTCTGGTGGTCGACGACCTCGAGCTGCAGGTCGATGCCGGCCTGCTTGAGCTGGCTCTGCAGGATCTGCGCCGTGTTCAGCATCGACGGGAGAGTCGACTGCACCGACTTCACCGCGAGCGGGCCGGTGAAGCCGGCCTCCTTGAGGAGCGCCTTCGCCTTGTTGACGTCGTGCGGCAGCATCGGGGTTTCGGCGGTGCCGAGATAACCGGTCGGCACGACCGAGACCGGCGGGTCGGCCGTGAGGTCGCCCTTGAAGCTCACGATCTGCTTCTGGTTGATCGCATGGGCGACTGCCTGGCGCACGCGCTTGTCATCGAGCGGCTTCATCTTGGTGTTGAGGTGCAGGAGGCCCAGCTCTGCCGGCCGCAGCACCGTCACTTCGACGCCCTTCTCCTTCTTCAGGCGCTCGACCCATTTCTGGTCCTGGCGACCGTAGACCACGTCGAGCTCGCCCGACGAGAAGGCGAGGTCGCGGGCCGAGTCGGCCGGGATCAGGCGATAGACGATACGGTCGATCTTGGGCGCGCCGCGGAAATACTCCTTGTGCGCCGTGAAGGTGACGCTCTCGTTCGGTTTGTAGGCATCGAACTTGAAGGGGCCGGTGCCGATCGGGTTGAGCCTGAAGTTCTCGCCTAGCTTCTCGATCGCCTTGCGGCTGACCACGAAGCCGCCGTGATAATTCGTGACCAGGCCGAGGAAGGCCGGCACCGCCTGCTTCAGCTTGATCCGGACGGTGTAGGGATCGACCGCCTCGATCGACTCGATCGGAGCGTAATCGGCGTAGAACGAAGACGACTTCTGATCGCCCGCGCGCTTGAGCGAGAACACCACATCGTCGGCAGTGAGCTCGCCGTAGTCGCCATGGAACTTGACCCCCTTGCGCAGGTGGAAGGTCCAGGTGGTCTTGTCGGGCGAGCTCTCCCAGCGTTCGGCGAGGTCGGGCTCGAGCCCCTCGAGGCTCGCCGAACCCGGCTTGAAGCGCACCAGGCCGTTGAACACCCAGGCGGTGAGCGGCTTGTCCTGCGTGGTCGTGGCGCGGTGCGGATCGAGCTGGTTCACATCGGCTGCCGACATGCCGACATTGAGCGTGGTCTGCGCCTGCGCCCCGAGCGACGCGAGCGCAAAAGCCGCTGTGGCGGCGAGAAGATATGGTTTCATCCTGGGCTTCCTTCCCTGCATTGTCTTGAGGCGGTGCTCGGCTTCGAAAGCCTCGCCCCATGGTAAGGCTTCGTACGCCGCCGCCAAGCGGCTTCTCGCCTGTTCAATGCTCGACGCCCGCAGCGGCGGCCGGGAGGACGCTCGCCTCCGCAAAGCGGGTGATTGCGAAGGGCTCGATCGGCGAAGGAGAGCGGCCGTCCGCGATCAGCTCCGCGATGATCTCCCCCACCACGGGCCCGAGCTGGAAGCCGTGCCCGGAAAAGCCGAAGGCGTGGACGAGATCGGGCGTGGTGGCGGAGAAGCCGATGACCGGAATGCGATCGGGCATCTGGCCGTCGATGCCGGCCCAGGTCCGGATGATGTGCGCGCCTCTGAGCGCCGGAACCAGATCGAGCGTCTTGCGCATGCCCGTGAGGGATTGGTCGGTCGTCGGTCCCGAATGGAGGAGCTCCGCGTCGCCCCAGCCGCGTCCGCCGCCCATGATGACGTTGCCGCGCGAGACCTGGCGCACATAGACGTCGCCGCCGCAGACGCCGACCGAGCGGGTGACGAAGATCGGGAGCGGCTCGGTGACGAGCATGTTCGGCACGACAGGCCCGAGCGGCACCTCCTCGCCGAACCAGGATGCAACCTTGCCGGCCCCGATCCCGGCGGCGTTGACCAGAAAACGGCTGTCGACGGCGAGCGCGTCGGTGCGGGTTTCGAAGCGCTCGCCCTCGCGCGCCGCCGCGTTCACAAGCGCGTGCTCGCGCACATCCGCGCCGAGCCGGCGCGCGAGGCGGGCGAAGGCCGGCCCGACGAGGCGGGGATTGGCGGCCCCATCCTCGGCACAAAGCGAGGCGCCGACCACCTTCTCGCCAAGCCAGGGCAGGTCCGCGCGGGCGGCGTTAGCGCCAAGGAGCTGGAGCTCAAGCCCGTGCTCGGCGGCGTCGCGGGCGTAGCGCTCGAGCTCCGCCATGTCGGCTTCGGAGCGGGCGAGCTTGATATGGCCGGTCGCCTCGAACTCAACATCCTCCCCGAGCATCTCGTTGAGCTTGTCCCAGATCGCGCGGGAGCGCCGCGCCAGCGGCAGCTCGACGAGACTGCGCCCCTGTTGCCGAACGCCGCCGAAATTGACGCCGCTCGCGCCGGCCCCGCAGGCGCCCTTCTCCAGGAGCACGACCTTGAGCCCGACGCGGCGCAGCGCGACCGCGGCCGCGCAGCCGGCGACGCCGCCGCCGATGATGGTCACGTCCGTCGTGAGGCGCTCGGTCACGGCACGCCTCCAAGGACCGGGATCGGTTTGACCGGCGGCTGACCGCGCAGGCGCCCGACGCCCTCGATGCCGACCCCGCTAGCGCGGGCGAGAAGCTCCGCGGCGGCATGCCCGCAGACGCGGCCCTGGCAGCGCCCCATGCCGATGCGCGTGAAGGCCTTGAGGCGGTTGATCTCGGCCGCGTCCTTGTCGCGCGCGGCTTCGCGCAGCGCGCCCGCCGTGATGCCCTCGCAGCGGCAGACCATCTCTTCGTCCGCGACATCGTCGAGGAGATGGTCCGGAAAGGGATAGGCATTCTCGAGCGCCTTGCGGAAGCGCGCCTGCCTTGCAAGCCGTCGATCAAGCCGGGCGGCCTCGGCGAGGTCGACCGGCCGGCCGAGATCCTCCAGGACCGCGAGCGCGGTGCGCCGTCCCTGAAGCTCCGCGGCGTCGGCGCCGCCGATGCCTGCGCCATCGCCGGCAAGATAGACGGCCGGAACGCTCGATCGCCCCTGTCCGGTTCGCTGCGGCACCCATTGCCGGCCGACTTGATCGAACACGAAGGCGCAGCCTGCGAGATCGGCGAGTTGCGTCTCGCTGCGCAGCCCGCAAGATGCGCCGATCGCATCGCATGCGATGCGATGCTCGACGCCCATCGCATCCTTATAGATCAGCGCCTCGACCTGTCGCTTCCCTTCAGCCCGGATCGCGCGCACGCCATACGCCGCGGCGAGCCCCTGCATCCTGTTGCGCGCCGTGTACCAAAGCCCCTTGGCGAGCGTCCCGGGTTCTGCCGCGAGCCCCAGGAGTTGCAGCAGCTTCGGAGCGAACGGCGTCACGTCGAGCACCGCGACGACCTGCGCGCCGGCCCCGACGTATTGATGCGCGACGAGCGGCAGCAGCGGTCCCGCGCCGACCAAGGCGACCCGCCGGCCGATCGAGACGCCCTGGCTCTTGAGCGCGATCTGCGCCCCCCCAAGCGTGAACACGCCGGGCAGCGTCCAGCCGGGGAAGGGCAGCGCGCGATCCATCGCCCCGGTCGCCAGGATCAGCCGGTCGAAGCGCTGTTCGCCATGGCCCTCGATGGTCAGGAGATCGAGCCTGTCCTGGAAGACGTTCCAGACGAGCGTGCGCGGGCGGTAGTCGACAGCGCCGAGCCCCGCCAGCACGCCGTGGATGCCTGCGGCTTTTCGGATCTCCAGCCCATAGATGCCGGGCCGGACCGCGCCGGCCGGCGGCTGGCGGTAGATCTGCCCGCCGGGCCGCTCGGCCTCGTCGATGAGGATGGGCTGCAGGCCGGCTAGTGCCAGCGTTTCGGCCGCGCGCACGCCCGCCGGCCCCGCGCCGACGATGACGACGAGCGGATCAGCCATTCGGGTCGCCGTCGACGATCACGGCCATGCCGGGCTCGACCGGGGTCGAGCAGGCGCGCAGGCGCCGCCCGTCGGCGAGGAGCACCCAGCAATCCTGGCACGCCGCCATCATGCAGAAGCCGGCGCGGCTGCTCTCGCCGAACTCGAAGCGCCGCAACGCCGGGCGGTGGAGCAGGATCGCCGTCATGAGCAGGTCGCCCTCGCGCGCCTCGACGGCTTCGCCGTCGATCGTGAACAGGATGCTCGCGCCCGTCCGCTTCACCAATCGCGAGAACAGCCCCGCCACCCGCCGATCCTACGAGCATGCCACCGCGCCGCGGTTGACCCCGCTCGCGCATGGTCCTTAACGACGAGCCGCACTCACAGCACAGCTCGACCGCCTGCGCCAGGGACCGCGAGATGAAAATCGAAAGAGCGAACGTCTACCTCGTCACGGCGGGCAAGCTGCACCCGGTCATCGTCGAGGTCGAAACCGACGAGGGCATCACCGGCATCGGCGAAGCGGCGATCGCCTACGGTGTCGGCGGGACTGCGGCCGCCGGCATGGCGAAGGACCTCGCGCAGCGCATCATCGGCCGCGACCCGTCTCGAATCGAAGAACTGTGGTCCGAGATGTACGATCACTCCTTCTGGGCGAAGGGCGGCGGCGCGATCGTCTTTGCCGGCATCAGCGCGATCGAGCAGGCCTTGTGGGACATCAAGGGCAAGGCGCTCGGCGTACCTGTCTACGAGCTCCTCGGCGGCCGCATGAGGGACGAGGTTCGGGTCTACGCGAATGGCTGGTACGGCGCGGCGCGAACGCCGGGCGAGCTCGCGCAGACGGCGGAGCGCCCGTTGCGCGACGGCTACAAGGCGCTGAAATGCTATCCGCTCGCCGAGTGGGACGGCGGCGGCCTGCGCCATGTCACGAACCGGCAGGTCGACCGGGCCTTCGCCGACCTCGCCTTCGAGAAGGTGAAGGCGCTGCGCGGGGCGGTGGGGCCCGAGATCGAGATCATGCTCGACCTGTCGGGCGGCCTCACGACCGGCGAGACCATCCGCCTCTGCCGGCGCTTCGAGGAGCTCGACATCGCTTGGATCGAGGAGCCGGCGGATCCCTTTGACGTCGGCGCCCTGAAGACGATTTCCGAGAAGGTCGCGATCCCGGTCGCGGTCGGCGAGCGTCTCTACACCCGCCACTCCTTCCGCAAGATCTTCGAGCTGCATGCGGCCGACATCGTTCAGCCCGACGTCGGCAACACTGGCGGGCTGATGGAAGTGAAGAAGATCGCCGCGATGGCCGAGGCCTACAACATGCGCGTCGCGCCCCACAACTGTGCGAGCGCGCTGTCGACCGCGGCCTCGCTTCAGGTTGCCGCCTGCATCCCGAACTTCATGACGCAGGAGATCTACCCCTACTTCCCGGAGCGCGGCGGCTATGTGCAGGTGCTCGAGGATTCGCCGGAGGATCGGATCAAAAACGGGTTCATCCCGCTCCCGGAGACGCCCGGCCTCGGCGTCGCCCTCGCGACGGAACGGCTTGCACCCTTTCTTTGGGCGCAGTGCAAGGCGTGACGAGCTCGCAGGCCTCCGCTTAGGATGATGGCGAGGCCGAGGAGCTTGCCCGGAAGGCTCAATCTAGCGATGGACGCGAACCGCGCCCGGCTGAGCACGTTTCAGCATCTGCTTCGCCTTGCGCTTCTGGCGCTTGACCAGCTTCTTCTGCTTGGCTCGCAGGCGCTTGACCGCCCGCTTCTGGGCCCTGAGGGTTTCGGGGCCGACGGATCCGGCCGCGGGTTGTGCAGGCGCCGAGGCTGAGCCCAAGGCGGCGAAAAACGCCGCAGCGAGAGCCCCCAGCACAAACCGCCTCAGCATTTCAGTCTCTCCTCGCCGTCGCGCCAAAGCACAGTCGCAGGGACGACGACCGTCGGTCAAGCGCGCGATCCGCCCGGAAGGCTGTCACAGCTTTCGCGTGACGCCGGGCGGTGTCATAGCGTGCGAGCCGCCGAGATCCAATGCCCCTCACCGAACCCATCCATCGCCTGCAGGGCGACGCCCCGATCTGGTTTGCCGAGCTGCGCGACCGCATCTGCGCCGCCCTCGAGCGGCTCGAGGACGAGGCGCCGGGGCCGTTCGAGGCAGAAGCTTCGGCGCCCGGCCTGTTCGAGCGCAAGCCCTGGAGCCGCACGGATCACACGGGCGCACCGGGCGGCGGCGGCGTGATGGCGATGATGCGCGGGCGCGTGTTCGAGAAGGTCGGCGTGCATGTCTCGGTCGTGCATGGCGAGTTCGCGCCCGAGTTCCGCGGCCAGATTCCGGGCTCGGCCGAGGATCCGCGCTTCTGGGCCGCGGGCATCTCGCTCATCGCGCATCCGTGGAGCCCGCACGTCCCGACCGTGCACATGAACACGCGCTTCGTCGTGACGACGAAGCCCTGGTTTGGCGGCGGCGCCGATCTGACCCCGATGCTCGACTGGCGGCGCAGGCGGGAGGATCCGGACACGGTGATGTTCCATGCCGCGCTGCGCGAGGCCTGCGCCCGGCATCCTTGCGCCGATTACGAGCGCTACAAGGCCTGGTGCGACGAGTACTTCTTCCTCAAGCACCGGGGCGAGATGCGCGGCGTCGGCGGCATCTTCTACGATTACCACTGGTCGGGCGATCCCGACGACGACTTCGGCTTCACGCGCGCGATCGGCGAGGCGTTCCTGCGCGTCTATCCCGGGATCGTGCGCCGCAATTTCGCGACGCCTTGGAACGAGGAGGAGCGGCGCGAGCAGCAGGTCCGCCGGGGCCGCTACGTCGAGTTCAACCTGCTCTACGACCGCGGCACCATCTTCGGGCTCAAGACCGGCGGCAACGTCGAATCGATCCTCTCCTCGATGCCGCCAACCGTGCGCTGGCCCTGAGCGTCAGGGGGAGAGGCCGCGCCAGAGCAGCCCGACGGCGCCGACGACCACCGCTCCATCGAGAAGCGCATTGTGCACCCGCACGGAAAGGCGATCGGCAATGGCGCGCGCGATGAAGCCGCCGGGAAAGGTCGCAAGCCCGATCAGCGCGGCAAACAGCACAAGGGGCGGCCCGAGCGCCCCGGCCAATCCGAACGTCGCCGTCTTCACGACGCCGATCGCCAGCGAGATGATGGCATCGGTCGCGACGACTGCCGAGCCTTGCAGCCCGGACGCCATCAGGATCGAGATCAGCACCACGCCCGAGCCGGTGGTGCCGCCGGCGAGCGCGCCGTAGAGCGCAGCCGCCGGGACGAGTCCGCTTGGCCCGAGCACGAGACGCGAGCGCTTCAGGATGCGCCTCAACGGCACGAGCAGGAGGAGCGTCAGGCCGAGCAGCAGGCTCACGCCGCGTCCGGAGAGCCAAGTATAGAAGGTCGCGCCGGCGATGGTGCAGGGCACGGCGACCACGAAGACGCGCAGCGCCCGCTCGCGGTCGATGTGGCGCCAGAACGCCGCGACGCGCCCGCCATTGGTGAAGAGCGCGGTGATGCCGATGATCGGCACGACCGGCTCCGGCCCGACGGTCGGCACGAGCGCCAGCGGCAGCAGGAGCCCCGTGCCGTAGCCTGCGAGCCCGCCGACGATCGAGGCCGCGAAGGAGACGCAGGCAACCGCGAGATAATGCCACAGCGGGATGCCGAGGAGCGTCGTCTCCATCGCGGCGCTACGCGTCGGGCGAGCTAATCCGCCGTCGGCAGGCGGCGCATGGTGAACTCGATCAGCCCCTCGTCGGTGAGGCGCCAGCTCTCGACCTGGGTGAGGTAGGCGGCCTTCGGATAGCGCTCGAACCACTCCCGGGCGGTCTCGCGAGCCTTCTCGCGCGGGAGCCGGTAGGTCTGGCGCCGCCAGGTGCCGAGCTCGCGCAACTCCTCCGCCCCCTCGCGGGTCCGCCGCGAGACGAGGCGCTGGGCGATCCCGGCCGGAGTCTTCGGAGCGCGCGACATAGGGTCATGTCGCCACAGCCGCGGGGGAGAGTCGAGTCAGGGGGCGAGCGCGACCTCGAGCAAGCGCGCCGTCGAAGCTTCGTCCATGGGGCAGCCCTCGGCGAGCCACGCTTCGCGGGCCCGCGTAAGCCGGAGCCCCACATCCGGCCCTGCGGCCATGCCGCGCGCGACGAGATCGGCGCCCTTGAGCGGGAAGGCCGGCGCATCCTCCCGCCCCGCGGCGAAGCGGCGATAAGCATCGAGCCCGTCCGCCGAGAAGCGGGGGGTCGGCTCGCCCTCGGTCGCGGTGAGTACATCGCGCAGCGCCCCGATGCCGTCCTCGGCCGCGAGACGGCGGACGCTGCGGGCGTCCAGCGGATCGGAGCGCGACCTCAGCTTGGCGAGAAGCCGGGAATAGGCGGCAAGCCGCTCGTGCTCGGCGTTGGAGAGCCGCAACAGCTCGCGCAGACGGTCGGCATCCTCGGCGACGAACACGGCCAGAGCCGCGAGGCGGTGGATCGGATCGGGATGCCCGCCCTCCTCATGCTCGAACGAGGCAGCGCGTGAGAGCCGCCCGAGTTCGACGACCCCGCGGATAATGCGCAGGGCGAAGCCCGCCAGCGCGAGCGTCTCGACCACCTCCACGGCGCGCCGCGCAGCGAGGAGCTTGAGGAATTCCAGCCGAACCCGCTCGCGCGAGAGGATCGCGAGACCCTGGCGCTCGCGCAGCGCCGCCGAGAGCCCAGCGGGATCGAGCGGGCCGTCGCTGTACTCGGCGTTGAAGCGGAAGAAGCGCAGGATGCGCAAGTAGTCCTCGCGGATGCGCGCCGCCGGCTCGCCGATGAACACCACACGCCGCGATGCGATATCGGCAAGACCGCCGACGTAGTCGTGCACAGTGCCGTCGAGGCCGAGCGAGAGGGCATTGATGGTGAAGTCGCGGCGCCGCGCGTCGGCCTCGAAATCGCGCCCGAAGCGCACCGTCGCCCGCCGTCCATGCGTCTCGACGTCCTCCCGCAACGTCGTGACCTCATATGGCGTGCCCTCGGCAACGACCGTGACGGTGCCATGCTCGACCCCGGTCGGCACCGCCTTGAAGCCGGCCGCTTCGGCGCGCGCCATGACCTCCTCCGGCGTCGCCGTGGTCGCGAGATCGACATCGGCGATGGGGCGGCCGAGGAGCGCGTTGCGCACCGCCCCGCCGACGATGCGCGTCTCCTCGCCGCGGCAGTCGAGGATCTCGAGGAGCCGCCCGAGCGCCGGCCGGCCCAGGAGCTCGGCGAGCGCCGCCTTCTGGTCCGCGGTCACCGGAACTGCCCGGGCACCACGCGTCCGTTCTCGAGATGCGTCGGGTCGAACGCGCCCTGGTACCGCTCCGCCGTGAGCCCGGTGTAGATGAAGGCGGCGGCGGCGCAGAGAAGGCCCGCCACGATGAGCCAGAAGGTCTGATCGCTCCAATGCGCCCAGGCGAGGGGGTTGCGCCTACGCGCGACGAGGTAGAGCGCGAACAGCGCAAAGGGCAGGAAGAACAGGAGCGCTTCGCTGAACGCCACACGCACCATCGCTCGGGAGCCCCTCGCCGCTTTTACAAGCGAGCCGGTCGGCCCGCCTCACGACTCATAGAGCCTGACATAGAGATTGCGAAGGATGCCCGCCGTCACACCCCAGATGTAGCGATGGCCGAAGGGCATCGCGTAGTACTGGCGGATGTCGCCCTTCCATTCGCGGGCGTGGATCTGGTGGTTTGCCGGATCCATGAGGAAAGACAGCGGCACCTCGAAGGCGTCCTCGACCTCGTGCGCATTGAGCCGGAGCGTGAAGCCCGGGCTCACGAGTCCGACGACCGGGAAGACGATGAACCCGCTCGAGGCAAGATAGCTGTCGAGGTGACCGACCGGGCGGACGAGGCGCGGGTCGAGCCCGATCTCCTCCTCGGCCTCGCGCAAGGCCGTGTCGCGCGGCGTCTCGTCCCGATCGATCTTGCCGCCGGGCAGCGCGATCTGGCCCGAATGGTCGCGCAGATGCGACGCGCGCTCGGTGAAGAGGATAGTCGCCTCCTCGTCGTGCATGACGACCGGCACGAGCACGGCGGCCGGCTTCGGCCGCAACGGCGGGCCGCCCGGCCATCCGGCCTTCTCGAGCGCGTGGTCGCCGTTCGGATCGGTGAGCGCATCGAGGATGCCGGGCGGCTCAGGCCGGAGATGGCGGGCGGCCCGCGTCTCGAAGCTCGCGGTTGCGGCGAGCATGTCAGAGATCCGCCGCCTCGGAGGCTGGCGCGATCGGGTAGAAGCTCCGGGCGGCGGCCACTCCGAACATTCGCTCGCCCGAAAGCTCCCTCTCCTCGCCGAGCGCAATGAGATCGTAGGTCAGCGCGCGGGTGACGCGTGCCCAGAGATCGCCGCGCACGCGGACATACGGCTTCACGCCGCCGGCCGGCGCGCGATCGAAGCGCAGAGGATGCCCGGGCCCGACCGTCACGAGGTCGTCGACATTCGTCCGGAAGGCGATGCGGCGCTCGGCGCCCTCTCCGTCGACCGCCATCTCGAGCGCCTGGAAGGGCGCGTCCTCGACCGCGATGCCGACCCGCTCGACCGGCGTCACGAGCACGTAGCGCTCGGGATCCTTGCGCAGGATCGAGGCGAAGAGCTTGACGAGCGGCAGGCGACCGATCGGCGAGCCGTTGTAGAACCAGGTCCCGTCGGCGGCGATGCGCATGTCGATCTCGCCGCAATAGGCGGGATTCCAGCGCTCGACCGGGGGCGGTCCCTTGCCGCGCCGAGCGGCGTCGAGCGCAGCACTCAGCCGCTCGATCGCGCCGCTCGCCTTCACGTCCCTGCCCGCCTCGTCGGTCATGGCGGTTCTCGTAGCCGATCGGGAAGCGAATGCGAACTCGCGCAGCTTTGATCAAGGCTGGGGATCGAATCGTCCGGCGCCGCCGTTAGGCTCAGCGGGCCGACGCGGCTGGCACGTTCATTGCGGCATCGTGATCCACAGCCGTCGCTTGAAAGCTCGGCCGCTTCCACCCACACTGCCGGCGGGGCGGACCAACAAGCGGGAAGATGAGGAGAGCCGCATGACGGCATTGACCGCCCAAGCACCCGTCGGACAGGCGACGAGCCTCGACGACGCCATCGTCAAGAACGCCGAGGCGGCGCTCGAGACGGTCGGTCGGGCGCGCGACGCGATCCATCGGGTGATCTTCGGGCAGGAAGAGGTCGTCGATCTCGCGCTCGTGACCATCCTGTCCTGCGGTCACGGCCTCCTCGTCGGCGTGCCGGGCCTCGCGAAGACCAAGCTCGTCGAGACGCTCGGCGCGGTGCTTGGGCTCGATGCGCGGCGCGTGCAGTTCACGCCGGACCTGATGCCGTCCGACATCCTCGGCTCTGAGATCCTCGACGAGGGCGCCGACCGCCGCCGCAGCTTCCGCTTCCTGAAAGGGCCGATATTCGCCCAGCTCCTGATGGCCGACGAGATCAACCGCGCAAGCCCGCGCACCCAGTCGGCGCTCCTGCAGGCGATGCAGGAGTACCATGTCTCCGTGGGCGGCGAGCGCCACGACTTGCCGAAGCCCTTCCACGTCCTCGCGACCCAGAACCCGATCGAGCAGGAAGGCACCTATCCTCTCCCCGAGGCGCAGCTCGACCGCTTCCTTCTCCAGATCGACGTCGGCTACCCGAACCGCGCCGCCGAGCGCCGCATCCTGATCGAGACCACCGGGCTCGAGGAACATCGCGCGACCGCCGTCATGAACGCCGAGCAGCTTCTCTCTGCGCAGCGCCTCGTCCGCCGGCTCCCGGTTGGCGACAGCGTCGTCGAGGCGATCCTCGACCTGGTGCGCTCGGGACGCCACGGCGAAGGGCCGGCCGAGATCACCGACCGGCTGCTGTGGGGGCCCGGCCCCCGCGCGAGCCAGGCGCTGATGCTTGCAGTGCGCGCCCGCGCGCTGATCGAGGGCCGGCTCGCGCCCTCGCTCGACGACGTGCGCGCGCTCGCCGAGCCGGTCCTCAAGCACCGCATGGCCATGACCTTCTCGGCCCGCGCCGACGGGGAGACCGTCCACGGCTTGATCCGTCGCATGACGACGCGGCTCGACGGGTAGGGACAGCTTCATGGCCCGGGTCCGGGTCCTCGAAACCGAGAAGCGCTCCCCGGCACGCCGGGAGACCGACGCCGCGCTCAGCCTCGCGCAGCGCCTGCCGCGGCTCGTGCTCGAGGCGCGCCGCGCCGCCGCGACCCTGACCCACGGCATCCACGGCCGGCGCCGCGCCGGCATCGGCGAGACCTTCTGGCAGTTCCGCCCGTTCGTGACCGGCGAGGCCGCGCAGCGCGTCGACTGGCGCCGCTCCGCCCGCGACGACCGGCTCTATGTCCGCGAGCGCGAATGGGAGGCGGCACAGAGCGTTTGGCTGTGGATCGACCGCTCGGCCTCCATGGGCTACGTCTCGAGCCTCGCCCAAGCTCCGAAGATCGAGCGCGCCCTCGTGCTCGGCATGGCGCTCGGCGACACCTTCGTGAATGCGGGCGAGCGCGTCGGCGTGCTCGGCCTGATGCGGGCCCGCGCCTCGCGCCAGATCGCGGAGAAGATCGCCCAGGCGATCGCCGGCGATCCCTACAGCCTCGACGACGACCTGCCGCCGCGCGCCCCGATCGGGCGTTTCGACGAGGCGGTGCTGGTCAGCGACTTCCTCTCCCCGGTCGACGACATCGCGGCGGCGGTCGACGGCATCGCCGGGCGCGGCGGACGCGGCCACCTCGTCATGATCGTCGATCCGGTCGAGGAGACCTTTCCCTTCTCGGGACAGGCCGTGCTGCACGAGCCCGAGGTCGGCCTGCAGCTTCGCGTGGGCGATGCCGGCTCCTGGGGCGCGACCTATCGCGACCGCATCAAGCTGCATCGCGAAGCGCTCTTTGACATCGCCCGCCGGCGCGGCTGGACGATCACGGTGCACCACACCGACCGCCCGGCAACGGAGGCGGCGCTTCGGGTGGTCACGCTCGTGCAGGCGGCGCGCGGCGGCCATATCGGCCCGGTCGCGGGCATCGGGGGCTGACCATCATGCTCGGCCTTCCCCTCACCTTCGCCGCGCCGCTCGTGCTCACCGCGCTCGCGGCGCTCCCGGTGATCTGGCTGATCCTGCGGGTGACGCCGCCGCGGCCGCGCCGGATCGACTTCCCGCCGCTGCGCATCCTCGCCGATCTCCTGCCGAAACGGGAGACGCCGGCCCGCACGCCGTGGTGGCTGCTCGCGCTGCGCCTCCTGATCGCGGCGCTGCTCATCCTTGCCGCCGCCGGTCCGGTATGGAACCCGCTGCAGAGCGCGGATGGCCGCGGGCCGCTCCTCGTGATCCTCGACAACGGCTTCCCCGCCGCGCACGACTGGCGCGAGCGTCTCAACCTTTCGATCGAGCGCGTCGAGGCGGCGGGCCGCGAGAGTCGCGTCGTCGCGGTGCTCGCGACCGCCGAGAAGCCGTCCGAGCTCCAGCCGCTCAACCCGGCCGCGGCGCTCGAGCGGCTGCGCGCCGTGAAGCCGCAGCCGCATCTCGTCGACCGGCAGGCCCATCTCGCTTCCATCGAGCGCTTCCTCGCCGCCGCTCCGAATGCCGCCATCCTTTGGATCAACGATGGGGTGGCCGGCGTTGATGGACCGGCTTTCGTCGAGGGCCTTGCCCGTATGAGCCAGAACCGCTCCGTGACCGTGCTCAGGGCCGAGCGCGCGCCGGCGCTCGCGCTCGCCGGGGCGGAGAATGCGGCGGCGCATCTGAGCGTGCGGCTCGTGCGCGCCGAGACGAACGGCCGCGACACCGGCTCGCTTCGCGCGCTCGACCTCAAGAACCTGCCGCTCGCCGACGCGCGCTTCGCCTTCCGGGCCGGCGCCACCGAGACGGAGGTGCGCTTCGAGCTGCCGATCGAGATCCGCAACAGCATCGCCCGCATCGAGGTGCTCGGCGAGGGTTCGGCCGGCGCCGTGGCGCTTCTCGACGACCGGGGCAAGCGCCGGCGCGTCGGCCTCGTCTTCGGCGGCACGACCGATCAGGCCCAGCCGCTCCTGGCGCCGAACTACTATCTCTCCCGCGCGCTCTCGCCTTATGCCGAGGTGCGCGAGGGCAAGGGCGCGGTCGCCGACGCGGTCGCGCAGCTCCTGAACGAGCAGGTCTCGGTCCTGGTCTTCGCCGATGTCGGTGCACTCGACCGCGAGACGCTCGCGAAGGTCACGAGCTTCGTCGAGAAGGGCGGCGTGCTCCTGCGTTTCGCCGGGTCGCGGCTTGCCGCCGGCAACGACGATCTCGTGCCGGTGCGCCTTCGCCGCGGCGGGCGCAATCTCGGCGGCACGCTTGCCTGGGACACGCCCCGCACCTTCTCGCCGTTCACCCGTGAGAGCCCGTTCTTCGGGCTCGCGATCCCGGCCGATCTCGGCGTGCGCCGCCAGATCCTCGCGGAGCCGGAAGGCGATCTCACCGAGAAGACCTGGGCGGCGCTCCAGGACGGCACCCCGATCGTCACCGCCGGCAAGCGCGGCGACGGCCTCCTCGTCCTCGTGCACGTGACCGCCGACACGACCTGGTCGAACCTGCCGCTCTCCGGCCTGTTCGTCGACATGCTGCGCCGCGTCGTCTCGCTCGCCGGCGCGACCGAGGACATCGGCGCGGAGGCGCGCAGCGCCGCGACCCAGACCGTGCCGCCGCGGCTCGTGCTCGACGGCTACGGCGTCTACATCGCGCCGCCGCCGACTGCCCGCCCGGTCTCGCGCCGTCACGCCGAGCGGGCGTCGGACGAGCATCCGCCCGGTTTCTACGGCCCGGTCGATGCAAGCCTTGCGGTCAATGCGCTCGCGCCGGGCGACAAGCTCGCGCCCCTCGACGTCGCGCCGCTCAACGCGCTGGTCGCGCCGCTGGTCGGCGCGAAGACCATCGACTTGCGCGCCCCGCTCCTCGTCGCCGCGCTCCTTGCGCTTCTCGTCGACACGCTCGCCTCGCTATGGCTCAGCGGCCATCTGGCGAACCTGTTCGGCCGCATGCGCCGGGCCGGCGCCGCCGCCGGGATCGTGCTGCTCGCGGTGGCGCTCCTCGCACCGCCGGCCGCGCAAGCCCAGAGCCGCGCGCCGGATCCGCCGACGCCGCTTCCGCAGGAGTCGATGCAATCGGCATTGGTCACGCGGCTCGCCTATGTGATCACCGGCGACCCCCAGACCGATGCGACCAGCCGGGCGGGCCTCGTCGGGCTGACGCAGGTGCTCGCGAGCCGCACCGCGCTCGAGCCCGGCGAGCCGATCGGCATCGACATCGCGCGCGACGAGCTCGGCTTCTATCCGCTGCTCTATTGGCCGGTCGTGCCGAGCCGGCCGATGCCGAGCGAAGCCGCGGTCCGCCGGCTCGATGGGTTCATGAAAGGCGGCGGCACCGTGATCTTCGACACCCGAGACGCCATGAACGCACGCCCGGGCGCGGCGCCCACCGCCGAGGCGCAGCATCTGCGCCGCATGCTGGCGACGCTCGACATCCCGGAGCTCGAGCCGGTGCCGCGCGACCACGTCCTGACCAAGACCTTCTACCTTCTCGATCATTTCCCCGGCCGCTATGCCTCGGGCCAGACCTGGGTCGAGGCGCTGCCGCCGGCGAGCGAGGCCGAGCGCCGCCCGGCCCGCGCCGGAGACGGCGTCTCGCCGATCGTCATCACCTCGAACGACCTCGCGGCAGCCTGGGCGGTCGGGCGCCGCGGCGAAGCCCTCTACCCGCTGGTCGGCTCGGATCCGCGCCAACGCGAGATCGCGTTCCGCGGCGGCGTCAACCTCGTGATGTACACGCTGACCGGCAACTACAAGGCCGACCAGGTGCATGTGCCGGCGCTTCTCGAGCGGCTAGGCCAGTGAGCAACCTTTTATCTTCCATGCGGGTCATCCCGGCCGGAGCGCAGCGGAGAGCCGGGATCCACCTTCCCCGCCTTCGCACGGCTTGGGTCCCGGATAGCCGCCGGCGCGGCTTCCGGGACGACCCGGCACTGTGGGCCAAAGGATCTTGGATTTGCTGACCCTCAGCCTCTCCCCCCTCGTTCCCGACTGGGCGCTGTGGGCGCTCGCAGCGGTGGTCGTTGCGCTCGCGGTCCTCGCGGCGGTGTCGCGCGGGCCGGTCGCGATCGTGCGCGCCCTGGCGCTCGCCTTGGTCGTCGCCGCGCTCGCCAACCCGGCGCTCATCCAGGAGGAACGCGAAAAGGTGCGGGACATCGTGGCGGTCGTTCTCGACCGCTCGACCTCGCAGACTCTTGGCGACCGCGCGGCCATGACCGACCGCGCCCGCGCCGAGCTGCAGCGCCGCTTCGGAGCGATGCCCGACGTGGAGGCGCGCTTCATCGAGGCGGGCGACGCCGAAGGCGACGACGGCACGCGGCTATTCGCGGCGCTCGCGAATGCGCTCGCCGACGTGCCGCCTGACCGGCTCGCCGGCGCGATCCTCGTGACCGACGGCGTCGTCCACGACATCCCGGCGAACGCCGCGCTGCTTGGCTTCCGGGCGCCGCTCCATGCGCTCGTCACCGGCCGCCCGGACGAGCGCGACCGCCGCATCGCCCTCACGGAGGCGCCGCGCTTCGGCATCGTCGGCAAGGACCAGACGATACGCGCGCAGGTGCTCGAGCGCGGCGGCAGCGGCACGGCACTCGTCACGGTGCGCCGCGACGGCCAGCAGATCGTGCGCCAGCAGGTGCGCACGGGCGCGCCTTTCTCGCTCACCGTGCGCATCGAGCATGGCGGACCGAACGTGGTCGAGATCGAGGCCGAGGCGCTGCCCGAGGAGCTGACGCTCGCAAACAACCGCGCCGTGGTGACGATCGAGGGCATCCGCGAGAAGCTGCGCGTGCTCCTCGTCTCCGGCGAGCCGCATGCCGGCGAGCGCACCTGGCGCAACCTCCTCAAGTCGGACGCCAATGTCGATCTCGTCCACTTCACCATCCTGCGCCCGCCGGAGAAGCAGGACGGCACGCCGATCAACGAGCTCTCGCTGATCGCCTTCCCGACCCGCGAGCTGTTCCAGCAGAAGATCAAGGAGTTCGACCTCATCATCTTCGACCGCTACGCCAACCAGAGCGTCCTGCCCTCGACCTATTTTGACAACATCGTGCGCTACGTCCGCGAGGGCGGCGCCGTCATGGTGGCGGCGGGGCCGGAATTCGCGGGCGCCGGGAGCCTTGCCCGCACGCGGCTCTCGCCGATCATCCCCGGCACGCCGGACGGGCGCATCGTCGAGGAGCCCTACAAGGCGCGCATCACCACCGGCGGCCGGCGGCATCCGGTGACGCGGGAGCTCCCGGGCGCGGAGCAGACGCCGCCCGCCTGGGGCGAGTGGCTGCGCCTTGTCGGCGCGCAGGTGCGCACCGGCGCCGCGGTGATGTCCGGCGCGAACGAGCAGCCGCTCCTGGTGCTCGCGCGCGAGGACAAGGGCCGGGTCGCGCTCCTCCTTTCGGACCACGCCTGGCTCTGGGCGCGCGGCTTCCGCGAGGGCGGGCCGCATCTCGACCTCCTGCGCCGCCTCGCCCATTGGCTCATGAAGGAGCCGGCGCTCGAGGAGGAGGCGTTGCGCGCGACCGCGACCGGCCGCGACATCCGCATCGAGCGCCAGACCCTTTCCGAAACCGTCGAGGCGGTGACCGTCGCGGGCCCGAGCGGCGCCGAGCGCAGCGTCGCCCTTGCCGAGGAGAAGCCCGGTCTCTTCGCGGCGCAGCTTCAGGCCCGCGAGCTCGGCCTGCACAAGCTGCGCTCGGGCGAGCTCATGGCCTTCGTCAGCGTCGGCCCGGCCAATCCGCGCGAGCTCACCGACGTGTTCAGCGACACCGAGGCGTTGCGCGCCATCGCCGAGGCGACCGGCGGCTCGGTGCGCCGCGTCGCCGCGGAGTTCGGCGACGGCATCGTCGTGCCGCCGGCGCCGCGCTCGCGGCGTGGCTCGCCGAGGGGCGGCAGACGAGCCGCTAATACCGGCGCGGCAGCACCGCGCCCCTCGTCGCCGCCAGCGCGCCCTCCTTGAGCTCGAGCGCGAGGAAGCGCGCGGGATCGACCGGGCCCGGCATCACGAGCTGGCCTTCGGGCACCGGGTGGAAGCCGAAGCGGCTGTAGAAAGGCTCGTCGCCGACCAGCAGCACGAGGGCATGCTCCGGGCGCTCGCGCGCCGCGGCGAGCGCCCGTGTCATCAGCGCAGAGCCGATGCCGCGCTTCTCGAAGGCGGGGTCGACGGTGAGCGGCCCGAGCATCAGCGCGCTCGCCACGCCGGCCTCGACCGGCGTCAGCCGCACCGACCCGACGAGCAGCGTGCCGACGAGCGCCGTGAAGGAGAGTTCGGGGATGTGCGGTGCGCCCTCGCGCAGCCGCTCGGCGGTGCGGGCGAAGCGGCCGGGCCCGAAGGCGCGCTCGTGCAGGCGCTCGATCGCGTCGCAATCGCCGGGCTGCTCGGCGCGGATGACGAGGGGGAGCTGGGTCATGGACGGACCTGAGGCGAGACGTGAGGAAGGGCGGCGTGGAAATCAGCCGCGGCGTCGTCGCAAGGTCCGGGAAAGCGGCATCGGCGCGAGGTCGTTCAAATCTCGCGACGCGGCGTAGAGCGCGATGACTTCCCTTCGAGGCGCCATCCCGCTCTATCCCATTGTTTTCGCATGATCTTATCCGAAACCGGTTCCCACTTTTCGGGATCTGCTCTAGCAGCGGGCGGCGGCGGGGGCAAACCGTCCCGCCGCGACCCGTGCCCTCAAGCGGCAGCGCGCAGCCTCACGCCTTCTCGATGTTCCAGAACGGGATGATCTCCGGGATCTTGAGCACCCCGCGCAAGTTCGCCCGGTAGGCCACCGGCGAGACCCACTGCCCGAGCCAGACATGGGGCACGAAGTTCCAGGCGTTCCTCTGGAGCTCTCGCGCCACCGCCTTCTGCTCCTCGGGCGTCGCGGCGGCGGCCCATTTGTCGCGAAGCTTCTCGTTCGTCTCGTCGATCGGCCAGCCGAACCAGCCCTTGTCGCCGGTCGCGGCGTGGCCCGCGAGCGCGATCGGGTTGCCGACCGAGGCGCCGCCGGCCCAGGTGATGAAGATGTTCCAGCCGCCCTGGTCGGGCGCCGTCTTGACCGAGCGCCGGGTGACGACGCCGCCCCAGTCCGAGGTCGCGAGCTGGACGTTCGCGCCGATCTCGCGCAGGCGCTGCGCGGTGATCTGCGCGGCGTTGTTCATGAAGTCGATGTTGGTCGCGTGCAGGATGACGATCGGCCGCCCGTCATAGCCGGACTTCTGCAGGAGCTCCTTGGCCTTCGCGGGGTTCGGCGCCTCCTTGAACCAGGCCGTGTTCTCGTCGTTTTCCATCGGCGTGCCGCAGGCGTAATTCGAGCCGCATTTCTTGTAGTATTTCGGATTGCCGAAGGTCGCCTTCATGTACTCCTCCTGGTTGATCAGGTGGAGCATGGCCTGGCGCGCCTCGACCTTGTCGAAGGGCGGATGCAGGAAGTTGAGCCGCATCCAGCCGACATTGCCGGTCTGGTTCAGCACCTCGACCTTGATGTTCCGGTCGCCCTCGAGCTGGTCGAGGAGGTCGATCGGGGGCAGCTCGTAGAAATCGATCTCGCCGTTCTGCAGCGCCGCCAGCGCGGTCTGCGAATCGGCCATGTTCTCGTAGATGACGCGGTCGACCTTCACGACCTTGGCGCCGGCAAGCCCGCTCGGCGTGCCCTCGCGCGGCACGTAATTCGGGTTCTTGTCGTAGACGTAGCGGGCGCCCTGCTTGGTCTCGTTCTGATTGAAGGTGAAGGGGCCGGAGCCGATATAGGCCGTGACCTGCTGCATCGGGTCGGTCTCGGCTTCCTTCTTCCTCATGATGAAGAGCATCGGCGTCGTGGTCTTGGCCATGAGGTCGACGACGAGGCCATAGGGCTCCTTCAGCGCGATGGTGAAGGTCTTGTCGTCCTTCTTCGAAATATCCTTGACGCGCAGCATCATGTGCTGGCCGCCGCCGTCGCGCGCCGCCCAGCGCCGGATCGAGGCGACGACGTCGTCCGCGGTGACCGGCGAGCCGTCGGAGAATTTGAGCCCGTCGCGCAGCTCGAAGGTGTAGGTGAGCTTGTCGTCCGAGAGGCCGTAACGCGACACCATCTGCGGCTGCGCCTTCATCTGCTCATCGAGCGCGAACAGCGTGTCGTAGATCATCGTGCCGTGATAGGCGGTGATGTTCGCCGTGGTCCAGATCGGATCGAAGGAGCGAAGATCTCCCTGCATGACGGCGCGGATGGTCTTGCCCGCCGCGGGCTGCGCCCGGAGACCCGGCGCCTGGGTGAGCGCGGCCGCGGCCGCCGTGGTCTGCAGGAATGAGCGGCGTGTGGTCCTCATGGCGTCCTCCCAATGCTGAGCGCGGCCGCTGCCGGGCGTTGGCGCGATTGAGGCACGGGACGGGGCTTCGCGGCAAGGGCGTTCGTTGTCGATAGCTGCGCCGGCGCTTCCTTCCCACTCCCCTGCAACGGGACTCGCCCCTCCCCGCAAGATGAGGAGAGGGGAACGGGCACGCGTCATCATCCTCGCGGTCCTTTCGGCCCGAGCTGTTGCGGCGGAAGGGTCGAGGGGGCGCGGGACGCGACGGCTCGATCCTAATTTTATACGGGAGCCTGTCGGCGTCCCGCGCTTCGGTGGTTTTGATCGCCGCTGAGGCCGAG
>JAQSWQ010000031.1 GCA_029266525.1 Microvirga sp. | reverse complement strand
CTGCGCCGCCTGGCGCAAGCTCACCGACCAGCCCTGGCACATCATGGCCATCGGCCTGCGCCACTGGGCGCATGGGTTCTGATCAGTGAGTCTTGGTATGACAAGCTTTGCACTCGACCCCGCCAGAAACAGACTGACGGGGCCGTTTGGATTCTCGCCTATTCGACGTATAGCGGGGAACCGTCTTCATCCATTAGTCTCGGGGAACCGTCATCCATATAGGGCTCCGGCAGGTCGTTCGTGTCCTCGTCACGCCAGACCTGATCATCATCCGGGACATCCTCTTCTTCAAAGCTGCTCGCTCTTTGAGGTGCCCGCAAGAAGTATTCGGTCGGGGTTTTGCCGCCCTTTCCGCTTGCATATCGCCTGTGTGTTTTGCCCTGAGCTTGGTTGTCCGCAATCATCATGGCATCGCTGTCGATACGCTCTACCACTAGGTAAACGTGATCCGCGCCAGCGACATCGTCCGCCATGCTGTAACAAACCCCAACGTCCCCCGGTTGCTGCTTTCCGACCTTTATACGGCTCCATTTCCGACCGACTCTCAATCGATCGGCTAGATTCTGGGCACCGGTCGTGATGGGGACATCGATCCCTGCCTCGCGCAAGAAGTGGCTTAGCACCGCCGCGCAGGATTTTGTCGGATACTTGTATCCGATCTGCTTCATTGTCTTCGCTGCTTTAGCCTGCACCTTCGTGATGCTCTTTTGGTCGCTTCCAAGCTGGATTAGCTTGGGAATGCGATCTCCATCGGCGCGTGCCCGAGTGGGGTTGGACGCCGCGACCGTCGAAACGCTCATCTGTGCCGTAGAGTTTTCCTCCCTGTTGGGGCGGTTGTAGAATAGCATCTCAGACCCCGGCGTTGCAAGCGCGGTAGTTGAATGTCAGACAACTCGCCCCGCGCCTAACCCTGCAAATGATCTAAATAAAGGGATGCCGCCGCCTTGCTTTACCGCCGCCCTGAAAACCGCACGGCTCACGGTCGGATCACGATTTGGGCGACGTTCGGCGCGATTCGATTCTCATCGAGCACCTTGTCGCCGCGCCCGAGGATGCTACACCCGTAGGGTAAGTTCCGAGCCAAAGACCAACAACATATCCTATGGATTCTGCCGAATTGAGCCGATTTTCACGCGCAAGCCGACATAATATTCGTCTAGCCGCTCACGGGTCCTCGGAGCTGACCCGTGCGTGTACCGGGAATCGAGCGTTAGTGAGCCATCTTCAGTAAGCTTGAGCTGTCCGCCGACTTGGAAATAGTCGATGCTTTGCTTACCCCCATCGGCCGCATTATAGAGATAGTAATACCGCGAATATAAACTGAAGCGGGGGAACGCGTCGAATCCAACATCAAGGCTTAACTTCGGTCCGATCCATGCGTATGTATGACCAGGTCTAATACGAGCGAATCGACCTGCAGAATCAACGTGGTAAATGTCTGCACTAAATGTAGGGATAAACTTGACCCAGGTCCCTCCAAGAATCGGGAACCTGTAATCCGTTCCAATAAACAACCCCTCAGCGGGCTTGGGAGTCCATAAGAAATCGGCACCATAAATTTTGGCTTTTTGATCGTAGTCCGTCGTATAATTTGCGTCCATACGAAAGTACTGTGTCGTGAACAGGCCGCCTTGCTGCGTCTCGAGTTCGACACCCAATTTAGCCGATTGAGATCCATGGTTTTTTCGATCCCGGGAACTTGAAAGACGGTTGAATTCGAAGCCTGGAAGGAAGCTATAATAGGTCAAATGAGGCTGATTGGGATCTGATACGGTCACCGGCAGGTCCCCGGCCATGGCTAGCATCACAGCACCTTTAGCCACGAAAACGCTTTCACGTTTGATGCCGTTATGAGTGTATGTGAAAGCTGCTCCTTTCTGCACCTCCTCGGAGTTTTGGGTGATGAAGGGAAACGGCGAGTAGGACTCACGTACCAACAAGGTCGTCTTATTGAGAGGGCGGGATGGATCAGGAAGTGTGTACTCCGGCAATGAGGGCATTTCCTGACCCAATGTCGGCACGCTCGACGGAGGCCTCCTGGGGACGCGCTTAGCACTTCCTGGAGATCTCGCCTGTCTAAGGTCTCGATTCATCAGATGGATCACTTCCGACGTGAACTGCCCATCCGAAGCTACACCATACTCACGCGCAAGGACCGCGAGTGCTTGCGCTTTCGTATTGATTTGCTCCTGACCTGCTGCCGGCGACGCGCAGGTAACGAGGATGAAAACTACGACTTGCTTGAGATGCATCAGCGCGTCCTCCGGCGGTTAGTGGTCTTCCTCTGATCCCGCCGGCGTTTCCCAGAACCTGGGAGACTGCTAACTCGTCTGAAGTGTGCGGGGTGTTTTCCCCAGGGTAGTTGCGCGAAGCCACCGGGCATTGGGGTAGGGCGGTGCGCAACAACGATGCTCGCCACCATTCCTACCGTCGTGCTTGCGGGCGCTGTTTCAAACGGCGCAATCCACGGCGACATGACCATGCGTCGGACATCGGATTTGCTAATGACCGACGAGTGAGCTGGACCTTGGCGGGTTTGAGCTTGCCGATTTCCGTTATCACCTTCTGGACGGTGGCGCTTCGTGAGAACTGAAGTTTGGACGTATCGACAGCTACACCTCTTTCTCTCAAGACATCGTCGATGACGCGAGGCAGAACCGCCATAAGTCCCCGCTCTATGCCGATGTCGGACAATTTGCTTTGCGGTGGCAGGTTAGCGGCCAGGCCGGTCAAACGGCTGATGGCTTCAACAGCTGCATCCGTCTGCTCTTCAGACGTCATGAATGCCTCCCCAGGCTCCTCAAGCGAGGATGGTGGACTCGCCGGGCACCCGTCAAGGTACTTGTATTTCGGCGAGCAGGCCTAGGGCTGAGGTTGTGACATGTCGGCCACATGGGGTGAAGCCCCCAAGCAAAAGACTTCTATGTTGCGTGTGGTCGGCTTTGGCTCTGGATCTCAGATAGCACTATACCCCCTGCCGGGCGGGACCGCGCATTCCGAGCACAAACCGGGAACGATGTCAAGAACAAAAGCCTATGAATCGGTGGTTCGCTCTGATGTCCTCGCTATGAGATCAACTGCCGCTGCCTACGATTCATCACAGTTGACGTGCCGGTCACGTGAAGAACTTTCATGAGCGCACCCCTGGGCTCCTTCGGAGCTGGCCCAGATATGCTAAACTCAGCGCACGCGGCGGATCGAGGAGCCTGCCCATGTCCCAGCCCCTGGCCCGAGCGGAAGCTCAAGACGCCATCGTCGGGATGGTCGACCCGGTCTGGGCGAAGCTCAGGCAGGAGGCCGAGGCGGTCCTCCGCCATGAGCCCTCGCTCACAAGCTTCGTCCTCACCACCATCCTCAATCACGACACGCTTGAAGCCGCGGTCACCCACCGGGTCGCCTCCCGGCTCGGCCACCCGACGGTTTGCGCGGACCTCATCGCCCAGACCTTCGCCGAGGCGCTCGAAGGCGATCCGGCCATCGGCGATGCCTTCCGCTCCGACCTCCTCGCCGTCGCCGACCGCGACCCCGCCTGCAGCCGGCTCATCGAGCCGATGCTCTATTTCAAGGGCTTCCACGCCATCCAGACCCATCGGCTGGCGCATTGGCTGTGGAACACCGGCCGGCAGGATTTCGCGCTCTATCTTCAGAGCCGCTCCTCGGAGGTGTTCCAGACCGACATCGCCCCGGCGGCGCGCATCGGGCGCGGCATCTTCCTCGACCACGCCACCGGGCTCGTCGTCGGCATGACTGCCGTCATCGAGGACAATGTCTCGATGCTGCAGGACGTCACGCTCGGCGGCACCGGCAAGGAGCGCGGCGACCGCCATCCCAAGATCCGCCAGGGCGTGCTGATCGGCGCCGGCGCCAAGATCCTCGGCAACATCGAGGTTGGCCAATGCGCCCGCGTCGCCGCGGGGTCGGTGGTGCTTCAGCCGGTGCCGCGCAACACCACGGTCGCGGGCGTACCGGCGAAGGTCGTCGGCACCGCCGGCTGCGCCGAGCCCGCCCGTTCGATGGATCAGATCCTGTCGGAGCTCGCGAACTGACCGGGGCGCTTGCCCGCCGCGCCATGGCGTGGCAAGCGTCGCGGCCGATTTCCGTGTCGCGAGGCTTTGAGGTGGACAAGAGCGAGCTCGCCAAGGTCGAGCGCTATCTGCGCCGCACCTTCTCGAACCATTCCATCCGCGTCGTCGGGCGGCCCAAGAAGGACGACCTCGCCGAGGTCTATATCGGCGAGGAATTCGTCGCCACCCTCTCCCTCGATGATGAGGATGGCGACCGTTCCTACGTCCTCACCATGTCGATCCTCGACACCGACCTTGAGGATTGAGCCGCTGTTCCGGCCCGCATTTACCCTAGTTGCGACAGTCGCTTAACCTCTCGTTAAGCCTGAGGCATGGTGCGCCGGCATCGCCCGGAGCACGTCCATGCCCATCGATCCCGCCGCATTCGAGGCCATCCAGGCGCTCGCGCTCGGCTTTGCCTTCGCCGGGCTTCTCGCGAGCGGCTTCGAGTTCGTGTCCGAGCGGCGAGCGAGCTTCAGCCTGCTCAGGACCGGCGATCTCCTCGCGCTTGCCTGCGTGCCGCTCGTCGTGTTCTCGGCCCCCTTCATCATCCTGCGCAACACGGTTCTCGGCCGTCGCATGGAGCGCCGGCCGCTCTTGTCTGTCGTGGCGGCCGCCGTGATCGCCTGCGTGTGGAGCCTCTTGTCCGGCCGCCTGGTTCTCGACCTGACCCAGATCGTCATCGGCGCTTGACGGCTTTCGCGGGCTCGCGCACTTCCTCGCGCCGATCCGCCGCGAGGACCGCATGCCCCTTTACGCTCTCGACGACATCGAGCCGGAACTCCCGCGCAGCGGCCGCTTCTGGATCGCGCCCGATGCCCATGTGATCGGCCGCGTGCGGCTTGGCGAGGATGCAAGCGTGTGGTTCGGCTCGGTGCTGCGCGGCGACAACGAGCTCATCGATATCGGCGAGCGCACCAACATCCAGGAAGGCTCGATGCTCCATACCGACATGGGCTTCCCCATGACGATCGGCGCCGACTGCACCATCGGGCACCACGCGATCCTGCACGGCTGCACGATCGGCGAGAACTCGCTCGTCGGCATGGGCGCGACGATCCTCAACGGCGCGAAGATCGGCCCGAACAGTCTCGTCGGCGCGAACGCCCTCGTTACCGAAGGGAAGGAATACCCGGAGAACGCGCTGATCGTCGGCTCGCCGGCGAAGGCGATCCGCACGCTCGACGCCGCGGCGGTCGAGCGCTTGCGCTGGACGGCCCTGCACTATGTCGAGAACTGGAAGCGCTTCTCAGCCGGCATGGGCCGGCTCGACTGAAGACGGATTGCGACGACAGGTCAGTCCCGCCCGGTCCCGCGGCGGGCCGCTTCCGTCAGAACTCCCGATCAGCGGTTGGCGGTGGCCGTCGGCGAGGTGACGCCGCCGAGCGAGGTCCAGGCCATCGAGTCCTGGCCTTCCCGCTTGACGTAGACGTAGCCGGTCTGATCCCAAGGCAGGACGGCGTTGGTCTTGTTGTCGAGGATGTAGTCGCCCCGGTCGCTGCGGATCATCAGCACCGCATGGCCCTCGTTGAGCTCGTCGATCACGACCGTCATGCGCATGGCGCGCTGCGGCAGGCCGCGCTCGCGCAGCATCTTACGCTTGAGGAGCTGGTAATCCTCGCAATCGCCCTGGCCGTCGTCCGGGAAGTCCCAGCGGTCGACGACGTTCCAATGCGCCTTGTCGGTGGTGGGCTTGATGCGCGCGTTCACGCGCCGGTTGACCGAGACGATGGCGCTCCAAATGTCGGGCGTCATCGCGACCTTGGCCGGCTCGGCGGTGCTGACGGCGCATTCCGTGGGGTGACGCCGGCAGAAATCGGTCCAGGCCGCGACCGGGCGGGCACTGCCGCTGTTGTCGATCGCCTGGGCGTTGCCGGGCAACGATGCCACGGTCTGCGCCTGGGTCGCTCCCCCCAGCACCAGCGTCAGCGCGATAAGCCCGCCTTTGGCAGCGGCCGAGATCGTGCTAAGCACGCCGGCCGGCCGAATTTGAACGCAGGTGTCGAACCGCCCCTCGAGCGCGTGCCGCATGCCCCACCAGCCGGTCTTAATTGTATTTTCACCAAGGTGACACGGCGGGGGGCCGGGCTCAACCCCAAAAGCGAAACGGGAATTAACGTGCCTGTGGAACTTTAGTTCCAGAGCGGGACAGAATTTATTCGAAAAGGGTCGAGTGGGGCCCAATTCGCAGGCGTGACAATCACTTAGGCAACTTGACCCGGTACTGTTGCGGAAAAGGGACGGGGCCAGCCTTTTCGGCTGGCCCCGCTGCGAAACCGGGCTGGGGACGGGGAGGGTGGGGGACGTAACCCGGCTTCGCAAGCCTTTTTGAAGCTTCACCGATTCGCGGTGACCACCGGCGAGGTGGAGCCGCCGAGCGAGACCCAGCCGAGCCCTGCCTGGCCTTCGCGCTTCACATAGACGTAGCCGGTCTGCTGCCAGGGAAGGACGGCGCTGGTCTTGTTGTCGAGAATGAAGTCGCCCCGGTCGGTGCGGATCATCAGCACCGCATGGCCTTCGCCCTTCTCATCGATGACGACGGTAATTCGCATGGCCCGGCGGGGCAGGCCGGCCTCGGCGAGGAGCTTCCGCTTCAGGAGTTGGAAATCCTCGCAATCGCCGTAGCCGTCGTCGGGCAGGTCCCAGCGGTCGGGAACTCCCCAGTGCTCCTGATCGGTGACCGCCTGGATCGCCACGTTCACGCGGCGGTTCGTCGAGACGATCGTCTGCCATATGCGCGATGTCAGGGCGACGACCGGCGATTCGGCGGTGTTGACCGAGCATTCGTGCGGATGACGCCGGCAGAAATCGACCCAACCGAAGACCGGGCGGGCGTCGCTCGTGACCGACGCCGCCGAAGAAGCCGCCGGCAAGGACGCGATTGTCTGGGCGTATGCGTCGCCGCCGCAGATCGTTGCAAGTCCCCAGACGGCGCCGAGAAGCGCCGCTCCCATCTTGTTTTTCATGATGCCCCCCGTCGTCCGTGGGAGGCAGAATGCGGGCGGAGCTTTCAGGCGCGCTCAATCGATCGCGCGCAATTTTACCGATCCAAGCCCTTGAAAAGGTTCAGTTTCAGGTAAGCGAAAGCCGGTCTTTGCGACATCGCTCAGATTGTTCGGAAATCGCTTCCGCGGCGTTTAGGGGCCTGCGCGGGCCCGACTACAGCACGAGCGCGTCGTCGAAGCGGTCGGCCGAGAGGGAGAGCAGGAACTCCACCGCCATGCCGCCCTGGAAGTGGCGGACGACCTTGCCCGGGGTCTTGCCCAAGGTGACGCTTGTGCCGATCGCGAGCTTGTCCTTGTCCTCGATCGAGACGGCGGCGCCCGACATCGAGATGTCGATCAGCCGCACCACCATGACCCTGCCGCTCTCGAGCCTGAGTTCGCAAACCGGGTTGCGCGGCACGATGCGCTCGTGGCGGCGGTCCTCGGGCAGACCGAGCTCGTGGCGGTTGCCGAGCCAGGTCAGCTGGGAGGCGAGCTTGTCCCGCTTGCGGATGGTCGCGGAGATCGACACGGCAAAGCCCTGGCCTGTGTGCCGCGTGATCTCGCCTTCCACCCGCCCGATATGTTCGAGGTAGAGCACGACCCGCTCGCCGACCGCGCCCTTGACCGGTGCGACGAGCGAGACGCCGCCGGGCGACATGTCGATGGTCTGGCAGGCGTATTCCTTGCGGTCGGCGAGCATGTAGCGGCCGAGCAGCGCCAGCCTCATCCGGTTGTGCCGCCGGCGCTCGAGCTGGCGCGGGCGCGGCGAGGCAAGAGCGGTCTGCATCGGGCAATCGATCGCTGAAAATCCGCGGAGCGGCTTCTCAGGGAAGGTAGGAGAGCAGAGTTAACGGCGGCTTAGCCGCGCCCGCCCGCGTGAACGATGAAGCGGCGGCGCCGTTCCGTCGCCGAACCGTCGTGGTCGCCGCGCACGAGCTTCGAGGGCCTCGCGGCCGGCCACAGCACCCGGAAGCTCGAGGTGGCAAGATGGCGGACGGGATAGAGCCCGACCCACGCCGGGACCACGGCTGGCGAGAGGGCGCCGAGGATGCGGGCGTGCGGTTTCCCGCGATGGCGCAGCGGCAGGAGGACCATCTCGAAATCGACCGAGGCGCCCTCATCGGTGACGGCCGACAGGCCGGCGACGACCCCGGCGGTTTCGTCGAGAACCGTCTCGACGGCGCGCGCTATCTCGCTCGCCGCCTCCTCTTGCCACAGCCTTGCGAAGGCTTCGCCGCGGAGCTCGCGCCCGAAGAAGGCGCAGATCCGCGTGCCGGCGAGCCGGATCACGGCGTTTCGCTCCACCACCTCGAGGATGAACGTATCGGCGAGGACATGCCGGATCTCTCCCGGCTCGATCTCGCCCCGCTCCGGCGCCATGCGCTCGCCGCGAAGCGAATCCCAGTAGGAGAAGATCATGCGGGTGGTTGCGTGCTTCATTCCGTCCCTGCGCCGCGGGCGGACCCGCCCGTCGCCGTCCCATCTTGAGGCGCGGCAAGGCGGCTTCGCCCGTGCCGACGGTCCCCGCTGTCGCCGCAAGTCGCATGGTGCAGGGGGCGTGCCCGAAAGGGAGTGGGCCGTCCCGGAAACCTCTTGTTAAGGTTAAGGCTGGTCGTGGTTGCTCGCCGAGCCGCGGCCTTGCGAGTTTGCCCGCGCCCGAGTTCGCGTGCTCCCGGCTTGCATCGGGACCCGCTGCCGACAGCCCCGGCCGCGGGCGACGCTCTCCCGTTTTTCCCAAGCCGCCCTTGCCGCGGCAATGCGGCTTCCCATTGTGCATGGATGGGAACCCAGGCCTTTCGGCGGCGCGAGCCGGTCTTCAACCTGCCCGGCGTCGTCGCCGCGGCGGTCCTCCTGCTTCTCGCGATTCACCTCCTGCGGACGACGCTTTTGTCCGGCGAGCTCGATTTCGATGTCCTGCTCGACTACGCCGTCGTGCCGGCGCGCTGGACGGCGGCTTGGGACCCAGCCCGGGCCGCCGCAATCGTGCAGGAGGCCGGCGCCGATCTGCCGGCCGAGGACGCCGCCCTGCGCCAGGCCCTCGCGCGCTACATCCTGGGCGAGAGCGCCGCAAAGCCCTGGACGGCGCTCAGCTACGCCTTCCTGCATGGGTCCTGGGCCCACGTGCTCCTCAACAGCGTGTGGCTAGCGGCCTTCGGCACGCCGGTCGCGCGCCGCTGCGGCGGCCTGCGCTTTCTCGTGCTCGGCGCGCTCTGCGCGGTCGGCGGAGCGCTCGCCCATGCGCTCCTCCATCCGTTGAGCGTGGCCCCGATGATCGGCGCCTCCGCCGCCGTCTCGGGCTGGATGGCCGCCGCGGCGCGCTTCGTCTTCTCGCCGGAACCGGAGCAGGGTTTCCGGCCCGTGCTGCCGCGCGAAGTCCACGAGCGGCCGCTGCAAGGGCTCGGCGATCTCGCCCGGAACCGCGGCGCCGCGATGTTCCTCGCGATCTGGTTTGCGACCAATCTCCTCTTCGGTTTGACCGCCGCGCCGCTCGGGGTGACCGAGTCTTCGATCGCCTGGGAGGCGCATATCGGGGGCTTCGCGGTCGGGCTCGTGCTGTTCCCGTGGCTTGATCGTGCGCTCCCAGACCTCAGATAGCGGCTTGCCAGCACCGGGAGACCTTCCCACAATCGACGGTGCGCCGGAGCGCGGGAGGAAGCGATGAATGTCGAGCACATCCTGCAGGCCAAGGGCCGTCATGTCCTTACGATCGAGCCCGGCCGCAGCCTCGCCGAAGCGGCGCGGGCGCTGACCGAACGGAAGATCGGGGCCGTGGTGGTGACCGGGCCCGATCAGAGCGTGCTCGGCATCCTGTCGGAGCGCGACATCGTTCGTGCCGTGGCGCGCGGCGGCGCCGGCGCGCTCGAAAGCCCGGTCGCGCAGCACATGACCGGCAAGGTCGTGACCTGCACGCGGCAATCCACCATCAACGAGCTGATGGAGGTCATGACCGAGCGGAAGTTCCGTCACATGCCGATCGTCGAGAACGGCCGGCTCTGCGGCATCATCTCGATCGGCGACGTGGTGAAGAACCGCGTCGCCGAGATCGAGGCTGAAAGTCAGGCACTGCGCGAGTACATCGCGACCGCCTGAATCAGCCGACCCGCGCCGTGTCGCGGATGAGCTCGAAGATATCGGGCAAGACCCGCTCGGTCGCCTGGCGTCCGAACTCGATGCACTCCGCGGCCCGGTGGAACTCGAAAAGCCCGACCGGCGCGAGCTTCGGCGTGATCATCACGTCGGGCGGGTCGCCGGCGAGCCGCGATCGGGCGATGCGATCCTGCGTGATGTTGAAGGCATCAACCATCACGCTTGCGATGCCGGGTGCGTCGTTGCGGCGCGTGCGCAGCCGGCCGGCCGCATCGAGCGGGTTGAACATGCTCCAGCGCCGCCGTTCCTCGGTAGCCGCCTCTATGATCTCGTCGTTCGTGTCGAGCTCGGCCGAGTGGGATTGGATCACCGTCCCGCGGACCCGGATGTCGCCATTGAGATTGACGCAGATGACGAGATCCGCGCCGAGGGCGCGAGCGGTCGTGATCGGGATCGGGTTGACGATCGCTCCGTCCATGAGCCAGCGGCCGCCGAGCTTGACCGGATCGAACACCCCCGGGAGAGCGTAAGAGGCCCGCAAGGCCTCGACGAGCGGCCCGCGCGTGATCCAGATCTCGTGTCCTGTGCCGAGCTCGGTGGCGATCGTCGCGAAGCGCATCGGCAGCTTCTCGATGCGGAGATCGGCGAGATCGTGCTCGAGGAGACGGCGCAAACGGTCGCCGGCGATCAGCCCCGAGCCGGTGATGTGGAAATCGAGCAGCCCCATCACCCGGCGCTTGGTCAGCGACTTGGCGAACTCCTCGAGCTCGTAGAGCTTGCCCGCGGCATAGCAGCCGCCGACCACGGCGCCGACCGATGAGCCGGCGATGACGTCCGGGACGATGCCCTCGCGTTCGAGCACGCGCATCACGCCGATATGCGACCAGCCGCGCGCCGCGCCGCCGCCGAGCGCGAGGCCGATCTTCAGCTTGGTGCGGGGTTCGCGCTCCGCGGCGATCTCACTCACGGACTCCCCACTGCCGCCGCCGCCGAGCCCGAACGCGCGACTGGCGATACCCTCCCACAGCATGGCCCTCGTTCCTTCAGCCATCGTCCATCGTCCCAGAAGGCGATGAAAAGCTGATGAACAACGCCAAGCCGCTGAGTTCGGTGGCAGTGCGGCTCGGGATTGTCGCGCTCGTGAAGGGATCGCCGAACGCGTTCTACGACGAGGCTGCTTGCGCCTTTGCTGCGCTGCTCGCCTTCTTCTTTGCCGCCGGCTCCGCCCAGCCTCGTACAGGCAAGCTGCCAAAGGTGGTCCGACGGTGAGGTGCGGCCCGCTACAAGAAAGCGTGCTCGGCCACCCTTGAGCGTCGCGAACGCCGGGCCTCGAAAGGCCGTTCCTCGACAGCGACGCCGGGTCGGATCGGCCGGCATCCATGACACTAACGGTGGACGAGGCGCCGGCTCGGCCCGTCGGACTCCACGGCACGATAGAAGCAGGAACGGCGGCCGGTGTGGCAGCAGCCCCCGTCGCCGCCGACCCGGACCTTCAGGAGCAGGGCATCCTGATCGCAGTCGACGCGCATCTCGACGAGCGTCTGGATCTGCCCGCTGGTCGCGCCCTTGTGCCAGAGCTCGCCGCGGGAGCGCGACCAGTACCAGACCTCGCCGGTCTCGAGCGTCCGCGCCAGCGCCGCCCCGTTCATGTGGGCAACCATCAGCACCTCCCCCGTGTCGGCATCGCTCGCGACGGCCGTGATCAGCCCGTCGGGGCCGAAGCGTGGCGCGAAGGCGGCTCCCTCCTCGACGTCATGCCTTGTAGAGGGGTCGGAGAAGGAGGCGGGCATCTGCCGGTCCGAAAGGATATGCGCGGCGCTGAGCCGGCCCGCGCAGGTTCCACCGCGGTGACGGGCCGTCAAGCCTTGCCGGCGCGGAGCAGCGTCAGGAAGCGCACCTGCTCGGCCGGATCTTCCTTGAAGACGCCGGTGAACTGAGTGGTGATGGTCGCGGCGCCGAGCTTGCGCACGCCGCGCATCGACATGCAGAGATGCTCGGCCTCGAGCATGACCGCGACGCCGCGGGCTCTCAGCGCCTCGTCGATCGTCTCGGCGATCTGCACCGTGAGCGCCTCTTGGGTCTGAAGTCGGCGGGCGAAGGCGTCGACCACACGGGCGAGTTTCGACAGGCCGACCACACCCCGCGAGGGGTAATAGGCGATGTGGGCGCAGCCGATGAACGGCGCCATGTGATGCTCGCAATGCGAGGAGAAGGGGATGTCGCGCACCAGCACGGCGTCGCCATAGCCCTCGACCTCCTCGAAGACCCGGTCGAGAATCTCGCCCGGAGTCTCGCGGTAGCCCGAGAATAGCTCTTCGAAGGCGCGCGCGACCCGCTGCGGCGTCTCGGCAAGCCCTTCGCGGCGCGGGTCGTCGCCCGCCCAGCGGATCAGCGTCCGGACCGCGGCTTCCGCCTCCGCCCGGCTCGGGCGGGGCTCCGCCGGCTCCGGAGAAGCCCCGGGTGGAAGCGGCTGCCGCTTGACGATGGCGTCCAATCGATCCTCCGAGGCCGAGCCCGAGCCCGAGCGCGCCTGCCGCTCGCCCCCACGCCGTGCAGGCCCTATATATTGGGCTCCTTGTTCGCCCGGCAACGCGGGGCTGCGACCGACTTCATGCTGAACGACATCTACAACAGGCGGATACTCGAGCTTGCCGCCGATATTCCGCGGCTCGGCCGGCTGTCCGCCCCGGACGCCAGCGCGACCGCGCATTCCAAGCTGTGCGGCTCGACCGTGACCGTGGACCTCAAGCTCGAGGGCGAGCGGGTGACGGATTTCGCCCACGAGGTGAAGGCGTGCGCGCTCGGGCAGGCCTCTTCCTCGATCATGGCCAGAAACGTCGTCGGCTCGACCGCAGATGAGCTGCGCGCGATCCGCGAGTCCGTGCGCCGGATGCTGAAGGAGAACGCCACCCCGCCGGCAGGGCGGTGGGGGGAGCTGCGCGTGCTCGAGCCCGTGCGCGATTTCAAGGCCCGGCATGCCTCGACCATGCTGACCTTCGATGCCGTGGTGAGCGCGTTGGACCGGATCGCTGCCGGGCAGGGGCAGCCTGCGGCGGCCGAGTAGTCGTGACGGGCCCTTTGAAGAGGCTCCCGCGCCGGACTGCCCACGCGCTGATCCGGGGCTATCAGCTCACCCTGTCGGGGTTCGTCGGCCGCCATTGCCGGCACCTGCCGTCCTGCTCGGACTACGTCGACGAGGCGATCGAGCGCCACGGCCTCTGGGCCGGCGGCTGGATGGGGCTCGCCCGCATCTGCCGCTGCGGCCCGGGCGGAACCTCGGGGCTCGACCTCGTCCCGGACGCGTTGCCGCAGAGAAGCGCCTGGTATAAGCCCTGGGCCTATGGGAACTGGCGCGGCGTGAACGCGCCGCCGGCGTTCCTATGCGAGGCGGTCGAGCCGGACGGCGGCCGCTCCTCCTGATCCCTGACCGCCGGCCCCCGCTTACCTGCCTGGTTCGCAGGAGTGAGCAAGGAGCTTCGATGATCACCCTGACATTCCCCGATGGCGCGCAGCGGCAATACCAGGCCGGTGTGACCGGCCGCGCGGTCGCCGAAGCGATCGCGAAGTCGCTCGCCAAGCGCACGGTGGCGATGGCGCTCGACGGCGCGCTCGCCGATCTCGACGACCCGATCGAGCGCGACGCCAGGATCGAGTTCGTGTCGCGCGACGACCCGCGCGCCCTCGAGCTCATCCGGCACGACGCCGCGCATGTGCTCGCCGAGGCCGTGCAGACGCTCTATCCGGGGACGCAGGTCACCATCGGGCCGGTGATCGAGAACGGGTTCTATTACGACTTCGCCCGCCCCGAGCCCTTCACCCCCGACGATTTCCCGGCCATCGAGGCCAAGATGCGCGAGATCATCGCGCGAGACCGGCCGTTCACCAAGGAGGTCTGGTCGCGCGACAAGGCTCGGCAGGTCTTCCGCGACAAAGGCGAGCTGTTCAAGGTCGAGCTCGTCGACGCCATCCCTGAGGGCGAGAGCCTCAAGATCTACGCCCAGGGCGACTGGTTCGATCTCTGCCGCGGGCCGCACATGACCTCGACCGGGAAGGTCGGTACCGCCTTCAAGCTCATGAAGGTCGCGGGCGCCTATTGGCGGGGCGATTCGAACAACCCCATGCTGACCCGAATCTACGGCACCGCATGGGCTTCCGAGGCCGACCTCGAGCGTTACTTGAAACAACTCGAGGAGGCGGAGCAACGCGACCACCGCCGGCTCGGGCGCGAGATGGACCTCTTCCATTTCCAGGAGGAGGGGCCGGGCGTGGTGTTCTGGCACCCGAAGGGATGGACCGTCTTCCAGCAATTGATCGCCTATATGCGGCGCCGGCTCGAAGCCGATTACGACGAGGTCAACGCGCCGCAGATCCTCGACAAGGCGCTCTGGGAGACCTCGGGCCATTGGGGCTGGTACCGTGAGAGCATGTTCGTCACGCAGACCGAGGACGAGCGCGTCTTCGCGATCAAGCCGATGAACTGCCCGGGCCATGTCCAGATCTTCAAGCATGGCTTGAAGTCATATCGCGATCTTCCCATGCGGCTTGCGGAATTCGGCTCGGTCTCCCGCTACGAGCCGTCCGGCGCGCTGCACGGCCTCATGCGCGTGCGCGCCTTCACGCAGGACGACGCCCACATCTTCTGCACCGAGGACCAGCTCGCGGCCGAGTGCCTCAAGATCAACGACCTCATCCTCTCGACCTACGCCGATTTCGGCTTCGAGGACGTGGTCGTGAAGCTCTCGACGAGGCCCGAGAAGCGCGTCGGCACCGACGAGATGTGGGACCACGCCGAGGCCGTCATGGCGCGCGTGCTCGAAACCATCGCCGCCCAATCGGGCGGGCGCATCAGGACCTCGATCAACCCGGGCGAGGGCGCCTTCTACGGCCCGAAGTTCGAATATGTCCTGCGCGACGCGATCGGCCGCGACTGGCAATGCGGCACGACCCAGGTCGACTTCAACCTGCCGGAGCGCTTCGGCGCCTTCTACATCGACCAGGACGGCGCGAAGAGGACGCCGGTCATGGTCCACCGCGCCATTTGCGGCTCGATGGAGCGCTTCATCGGCATCCTGATCGAGCATTTCGCCGGGCATTTCCCGCTCTGGATCGCGCCGGTGCAGGCGGTCGTCGCGACCATCACCTCGGACGCCGACGATTACGCGCGCAAGGTGGTCGGCGCCGCGAGAAAGGCCGGCCTGCGGGTCGAGGCGGATTTTCGCAACGAGAAGATCACCTACAAGGTGCGGGAGCATTCGCTCGCCAAGGTCCCGGCAATCCTCGTCGTCGGGAAGCGCGAGGCGGCGGAGCGCAGCGTGAACTTGCGGCGGCTCGGAAGCCAGCAGCAGCAGTCGCTTGCGCTCGACGAGGCCCTGCGGGCGCTGGCCGAAGAGGCGGTGCCGCCGGATCTGCGCCGGCCTCTGCCGGAAGAGGAAGGCCTGCCGACTGCCGATGTCGTGCTCGACAGCCACCACGGCGTCATCGAGCGGACGCTCGCCTGATCCCGGGCCCCGGCGCGCCCGGCCTGCCGAGGGGCGGGCCGTCCCAGGGCCAGCGCCCGCATTCGCGCGCGACCTCGGTCCGGGAGAGGCCGATGTCCCCCAGAAGCTCGTCGGTCAACCCGGCGAGATGGTGCCGTTGACGCGAGCGCTCGAGGCACGCGCCGAGCCAGGCCAATGCGCGCATCGGCCAGCCCCGAAGGCGGGTTTGGTGGGTTCGCGGGAGGAAATAAGTGGCGTCCATGGCGTCGCTCCGGTGTCGATGCCGGAGCATCGCCGCCCGGGGCGCCCGTGTCGCCCGCGGACGCTTCGCGCACGGCCGAAGCGATCGAGGCTGGCGCGCAGGGCGTATTCCGATAGGCTGATCCGATGACTTCCGAAGCGGACCTCGCCTGGATCGCCTCCGTCGTCGGCGACCCGGCGCGCCTGCGCATCCTCTTGTCGCTCATGGACGGGCGCGCCCGCACGGCAAAGGAACTCGCATTCCTCGCCCGGATCGCGGCGCCGACGGCAAGCGGGCATCTCGCGAAGCTTCTCGACAGCCGGCTGGTGGCGGTCGAGCCGCAGGGGCGCCACCGCTATTTCCGGATCGCCTCGCCGCTTGTCGCGCAAATGGTCGAGACCATGTCGGCGGTGGCCGGCGACGCCTCGCCCGGCGACCGGCGCCTGCGCCGGATCGATCCGGCGCTCGCGGCGGCGCGCACCTGCTACGACCACCTCGCCGGACGGCTCGGGGTCGCCATCGCCGACGCGCTTCAGGCTCGAGGGCACGTCGCCTTCGGGGATGGCAGCGGCGAGGTGACGGCGAGCGGGCGCGCCTTCTTCGCGGCGCTCGGCCTCGATCTCGCCGAAGCGGGGCACGGCCGCCGCGTCTTCTGCAAGCCCTGTCTCGACTGGACCGAGCGCCGCCACCATATCGCGGGCGGCCTTGGCGCCGCCTTCTGCGGCCATTGCCTTTCGGCCGGCTGGATCCGGCGCCACCGCGACAGCCGCGCCGTCGAGGTCTCGCCCGAGGGCCGCGTCGCGCTCGCCGAGCTGTTGGGGGTGGACGGACAAGCGCTGACCAGCGGGTGGCCGGAGCGCGCCGCGGCGTGATCGTTACTTTTTCGCGAGCACTTCCACGTCGCGGTTGAGGCCGCTCTCGACCTTGAATTCGCGGGTGTAGACCTGCCCCTCGTGCCGGGCGATCAAGACGTAGTCGCCCTCGGCGAGGGTGAGCGAGGGATAGGCGCCGATCGCTTCGCGGATCACGTCGCCGCCCGGGGTGAGCACGCTGAAGGCCGTGCCGGCAAAGGCTTCTCCACCCTCCGAGCCGACGAGCTTCAAGGTCACGGTCGCCGCACGATGGTTCAGCGTCGCCGCGGTGACGCGACCGCTGTCGACCTTGAGATCCGAGCGCATGATGGCGTTCGATTCCCCGAAGGTGGAGACGACGTGATAGGTGCCCTCGGGCAGGCGGATGAGCTCGCCGGCCTTGGCATTGCCCACCACGAGCCGGCCTTCCGAGTTGTTGCCGATCGGCACGAAGACCGAGAAGGAGAGCCGATTGGTCGGGATCGCCTGGTCGGCCACCGCGCCCGCGAGCTGGAGCGCGCCGGCACTCAAGGTCAGGCGGTCGATCGCGCTGCCCGGGTTGAGAGTTACGCGCTTCGAGGCGCTTGCGAAGCCGTAGGAGGCGTGGATGACGTAGCTGCCGGGCTTCAGCGTGATGGTCGGATTGGGGGCGGCCGATTTCAGCACCGGCGCGGTGGTCGCTCCGTCGGCGCGGTCCTCATAGACGCGCCACACGAGCCCCGAGCGGATCGGCTTCTGGTCGCCCGCGAAGACGGCGGAAAGCGCGAGCGTCGCGGTTTGCTGCGGCGCAAGTGCCGGCGCGGGCAGCGGAGCCGCACCGAGCGAGGGCGGCGCGGCGGGCGCGGTCTGGGCGTGGGCGGCGCCGGCCGCGAGCCATGCGGCCGCGGCCAGGCCGGCGAAGGCGGACTTCATGCGCGCTGTGTAAATCCTCGGAGCGCCGCCGTCACTACTGGGTCGCGGTCTCGCCCTCGTCGCCGCTGACGAGGCCGGTCGCAGCCGCGACGAGGTTGTCCATCGACAGCGGCCGGAAGCGGAATTCGACCAAGTGCCGGCCGGGCCCCACCTCGACGCCCCGGAACAGCAGGTTCGCCCTCAGGATCGGCTGTCGCTTGCCGTCCACATAGGCCTCCCAGCCGGGATAATAGATGTCGTGCAGGACGACGACGCTGTTGCGATCGGTCTCGACCGAGAGCACCACCTCGTTGCGGCGGTAGCTCGCGATCTTCGCCGAGCCGACCGCAGGATCGGGCTGGGTGGCGCCGTCGCGAAGGCCATAATCGCCCTTGAGGGCCTCGGCGCTCGCTTCGTCGACGAGAGCCTCGTTCGGGCGATCGAATTCGGGTAGCTCGGCCTGCCTCAGAACCGTCTCGGAATCGACCGGAACGAGGTGGGTCGCGAGATAGGCGCGCGGCGTGCCGGTCTCGAGCCGGTAGACCCACATCGTGCCCGAGCCGTAGAGGAGCTTCGTGCCGGCAAGGCGCGGGAAGTGCCGCGGCAGGCGCTCGATGGGGCGATCGAGCACGAGGTATTCGAGGCCGAGCAGGCTCGCGAGACGGCACTTGTAGCCCCGGAAGGTGCCGGGAAAATGCCTCAGGTTCGGATCGACGGCGTTCTCGCCCGGGCCGACCGCCTTCTCGTAGTCGGCGAGCCGCAGCGGGTTGTAGCCGATCGTATCCTCGATCCCGAGCACCATCGAGGCGTTCTGCCAGGCGCCGCCGAGGCCGAGAATCTCGACCCGGGGGCGCTCCCCCTTTGCGTTGCGCTCGGCGAGCTCCTTCTTGAGGACCTGCAGGCCCTGGAGTTGCTCGGGGGGCAGCTGCTGAAAGACTGCGTAGCGCCCGGCCGGCTCGGCGTTCAGCGGCGAGGCGGCGTTGCGCCACAGGAGTTCGGCTCCGGTGAGGGCGACAAGGAGACCGGCGACGGCAGCGCGCTTCGGGCGAAGGTCTCCGCCTTTCGCGATGACGGCCGTGACCGCGACTGCGATAACCGCCGCAAGAGCGACGTCGCGCAGCGCGTCCACGAGGTGGCTGCCGCGCCAGGCGAAGCCGAGCGCCGCGGCTAGCGCCACCGCGAGGAGCAGCGCCGCGACGGCCATACCCGCACGACGCTTGAGGCCGGCGAGCTTCGGCGATCCTTCCACGAGCCACCGGTGCAGCAGATAGCCGGCCGCGAAGGCGAGGGCGAAATTGATCAGGAAGGTCGCATCAGCCGGGCGCCGGTAGAGCGCGATTCCCGGCAGCCGGTCGAACACAAGCTCGAACACCGGCGTGTAACGCCCCAGCGCGTAGACCACTGCCGCGAGTCCGACCACCAGGAAGAAGCGGAACTCGCGCGCGAAGAGCCGCCCCCCGGCGACGCCGTGCCAGAGGAGGAGGAGCGCCGGAATCGTACCGGCAAAGAGGTAGTTGGTGGCGCGGTCGGTCCAGGTGCCGGCCGCCATGCTCTGCCAATCCGGGCCCCAATAGTCGTAGGTCGCGCGCAGCGATCCGAAGACGTCGCTGAAAAACAGCGTCGCGAGGCTCGCCGGCGGCAGCGAGCCCATCGCCGCGGTGCCGAAGCCGAAGGAGGGCCGCGTCGAGGTCATCAGGAACTGCATGGTGAGGATCACCGGCACCGCGAGAAGCGCGGCGCCGACCGCGCCCCCCGCTCCGAGCACCCCCAACCGGCTCCGCACGAAAGCGAGGCGGGCTTCCGCCTCCCAGGCCCTCCAGAGCACGGCGCCGATCAAGGTCAGCGCACAGAGGAACGCGACCTGGTCGCGCCCGACCGTCATCATGGCCGCCGCGGCCCCGAAGAGCACCGCAAAGCGGTAGGAGCGGCGGTCGAGGCTCTCCTCGAGCAGCCAAAGCGCGAGCGGGAAGAAGCCGTAGCTGAAGATGATCCCCGTGTGCTGCAGCCGGGCCGATGCCGAGCCGCCGAGCATGAAGATCATCGCCGCGAGGATCGCGCCGGCCGGGCGCCAGCCGCGCCTTCGGAACATCAGCAGGATGCCGATCGCCCCGGGCAGGAAATGCGCGAAGACCACGGCATCGAAGAGCTGCATCGAGGCCGAGGGCACGAGCCAGGCGAACAGCAGCATGGTCGGCGTGAACAGGAGGGACTGAGGATCCGCGACCGAGGGATGGCCGCTGAAATGGTAGGGATTCCAGAACGGTAGCTCGCCATGCTCGAGTGCCGTGCTAAGATAACGCAGCATAGGGTAGAAATGGTTCTTCGAATCCCACGGCACGACTGCGTCGGCGAGCGGCCACATCGCGGCCGCTGCGGCGGCGAACAGCAGCACGATGAGGACCGACCGCAGCGTCTCGCCCCGCGACCACGCATTCCTCTCGCCCCCGACCTCTTCCGAGGCGGCGTTCCAGCCGGTATCCATTGTGTCTGTACGCCTTCCGAGCCCGTTCAGGCTTCCTGGTCGTCCCGCGTGCTTGTCTTTGCCCGGGAAAGGCGAGACCTTGGACGCCTCTCCCCAAGCTTGGTTGATCCTCTTACGGCCGCGCTGAAGCCCAGATGAACGACGTCGTCGACCTTCTCAAAGCCCGCCGATCCGTCGCGCCGCACAAGCTCGGCGACCCGGGCCCGACGCGGCAGCAGGTCGAGACGCTTCTGACCATCGCCTCGCGCGTGCCGGACCACGGAAGGCTGTACCCGTGGCGCTTCATCGTGATCGGCGGGGAGGCCGGGCGCCGCATCGGGGAGACGATCGCGCAAGCGTTCCGAGCGGACAACCCGGAGGCCAGCGCGGAGACGGTCGAGTTCGAGCGCCGCCGCCTCGCCCGCGCGCCGCTCGTCATAGCCGTCGTGTCGCGGGCCGCGCCGCACGTGAAGATCCCGGATTGGGAGCAGGTGATGTCGGCCGGCGCGGCCTGCATGAATCTCGTGATCGCGGCGAACGCCATGGGTTTTGCCACCTCCTGGATCACCGAGTGGTACGCCTTCGACCGGCGCGTGCTCGAGGCGCTCGGGCTTTCTCCGGACGAGCGCATCGCCGGCTTCGTCCATATCGGGCGGGCGACCGAGGCGCCGGTCGAGCGCCCGCGTCCGAACCTCCCCGACATCGTGACGTGGCTTTGAGGCGCGGATGTTCTACGAGCCGCGCAAGAACGACCACGGCCTGCGCTACAACCCGTTCAAGGCGCTCGTCGCGCCGCGGCCGATCGGATGGGTCACGACCTTGAGCGCCAAGGGCGAGGTGAATCTCTCGCCCTATTCCTTCTTCAACGCCGTCTCGGACCGCCCGGACATCGTGGTGTTCTCCTCGGCCGGCTACAAGGACGCCATCACCTTCGCCGAGGAGACCGGCGAGTTCGTGTGCAACCTCGCGACCTGGGATCTTCGCGAGGCCATGAACGCCACCTCGGCGCCGCTGGCGCGAGGCCGCAGCGAGCTCGAATTCGCCGGCCTCACGCCGGCCCCCTGCCGGATCGTGAAGCCGCCGCGGGTCGCGGAATCGCCGGTCGCGCTCGAGTGCAAATGGTTGAAGACGGTAGCGCTCGAGCCGCTGGAGGGCCCAGCCAAGTACCACATGGTGATCGGCGAGGTGGTCGGGACCCACATCGACGACCATTTCATCATCGACGGCATCGTCGACACCGCCGGGATGCGCCCGATCGCCCGGGCCGGCTATCACGAGTATTTCGTCGCCACGCCCGACACCAAGTTCGCGATGGACCGTCCGCCGGGCGGATAGGCCCGCCCTCGCGGGCGCCCCGGAACCGGCGAACGCGATCCCAGTTGCATGGGTACGTCCAAGACGAGGAGTGGGAACCATGCATAAGCTGCTCGCGCCGCTCGCCGCGACGGCGCTCGCCGCCGGCGCGCTTTCGCTCTCGACCTCCGCTTCCGCCCTGCCGCTCAGCCCGGCCCCGGCCGGCTTGGAATCGGGCCTCGTCCAGGAGGCGGGCTGGGCAAGAGATTTGGAGCGGGGCGGAAAGCGCTTCCTGCGCACGAGCAAGCGACATGCGCCGAAGCGCGACGTCACGTCGACCGGCAATGTCGAGCGCCCCGACCGTCCCGCCAATCAGGCCGGCTGGGGGCAGATGCCCGGCGGACCCCGCCGCCACGGCCGCTGACCTGAGCTATAGCGGGGCGGCGAGCGCTTCCGCCCGCGCGATCAGCCGCTCGGCTTGGCGGAGATGAGGCCGGTCGATCATCTGACCTCCAATGCCGACCACGCCGGCGCCGGGGTTCTGCGCGAACGCGGCGACGATCTCGCGCGCATGGGCGAGCGCCTCGCCGGAGGGCGTGAAGGCCTCGTTGATCACCGGCACCTGCGCCGGGTGGATCGCCATCTTGGCGGTAAAGCCGTCGCGGCGCGCCTCCCGGCACTCGGCCGCGAGTCCCTCGAGGTCGCGGAAGTTGGTGTAGACGCTGTCGATCGGATCGACCTCGGCCGCGGCCGCCGCGAACAGCGTCAGGCTCCGCGCGATCCGGTACGGATCGGTGTAGAGCCCGTCCGGCCCGCGATTGGTCTCGGCGCCGATATCGGCCGCGAGGTCCTCGCCGCCCCAGGCGACGCCGGCGAGGCGGTGGCTCGCCCGGGCGAGCGTGCCGAGCGCGAAGACGCCGCGCGCGTTCTCGGTTGCGATCGCGATGATTGCCGTTCCGCCATCCTCGATCCCGTACTCCGCCTCGCGCACCGCAAGCTTCGCCCCGAGATGCGACACGTCGATGCCGCCGACCGTCTTCGGCAGCATGATGCCGTCCGGGCCTGAGGCCATCACCGCATCGAGATCGGCGTCGGTCAGCCCGGTGGTCAGCCCGTTGACGCGGACGTAGAGGCGCGGGCGGTGGGTTTCCTTCCGCGCCGTGGCCAGGAATTCCGCCGTCGCCTTGCGCGCCTCCGCCTTCGCCTGGAGGGCGACCGAATCCTCGAGGTCGACCAGAAGCGCGTCGGCGCCGGAGCCGAGCCCCTTCTCGAGCTTGCGGGGGCTGTCGCCCGGAACAAACAGCAGCGAGCGCATCAGGCGCTCGCGCGCTTCTTCATGAAGGCCTGGCGCCGGCATTCGGCGACGAGCGTGCCGTCCTGCTTGTAGGCACGATGGAGGAAGTCGACGATGCCGGCATCCGGGCGCGAGCGCGATTCGCGCTTTGCCGCAACCTCAGTCGTGACGTTCACGGTGTCGCCCTCGAACAGCGGCGCCGGGAACTTGACGTCGC
This sequence comes from Microvirga sp., assembly GCA_029266525.1. Classification (GTDB taxonomy): domain Bacteria; phylum Pseudomonadota; class Alphaproteobacteria; order Rhizobiales; family Beijerinckiaceae; genus JAJKJG01. The sequence continues at coordinate 13,143 of JAQSWQ010000031.1, read as the reverse complement.
TCATGCCGAGATTGCCGATCGTCGTGCCGACCGTGGTGTCGTTGACCGAGATGCCGATCATCAGCCCGAGCGTGAAGAGCGAGTTCATGAGCGGGCGCCCCCACTCGGTCTCGGTCGCGCAGAAATGGGCGTCGATGTGGAGCGGCTGCGGGTTGAGCGTCATGTTCGAGAACAGCATGTTGTCCATCTGCGTCACCGTTCGGGTGAGGCGATGGCGGAATACCGCGCCGATCGCGAAATCCTCGAAATAGAGCCCGCCGCGCGGATGGGGCGCGGGCGCCTGCGCTGTGGTCATCGAATGTCCCGCAAGGGCGGCCGGCCGGCGGCCTTCAACCTTCCTTTACCATAACCGGGCCAGTCTCAAGGGCAGCTTCTCGCGGGTCCTCCGCGGCCCGGCGGCTCCCAGACGCGATGTCCCTGTTCGATACGCCTCCTGCCCGCCCCATCTCGATCAGCCGGCGGCGCCGGGCATGATCATCGGCCAGTTCCTGTTGTGGGCGCGGACCGCGACGCCGGGGCAACGGGCTGAGGCGGTAGGCGCGCTCGCGCGGGCCTACCTCTATTCCGACCTTTCGCCGGACGAGCGCTGGGAAGCCGAGACCGCGATGACCGCGCTCCTCGACGATCCTTCGCCGCTGGTCCGCCGGGCGCTCGCCGAAGCCTTCGCCTATGCGAGCGGCGCCCCGCGCCATCTCGTCGTGGCGCTCGCAAACGACCAGAACGACATCGCGGCGCTCGTCCTGTCGCGCTCGCCGGTGCTGAGCGACGCCGATCTCGTCGATTGCGCCGCGCTCGGCGGCGAGTTGATCCAGACCGCGGTGGCGCTGCGCCCGCGGGTGTCCCTGGGGGTGTCGGCGGCGCTTGCCGAGATCGCGGCCCCCGGAGCGCTCGCGGTGCTTGCCGCCAATGAGGGTGCCGAGATCGGCGCTTCGAGCTTCGCCCGCATCGTGGCGCGCCACGGCGGCAACCCGGGCGTGCGCGGCGCCTTGCTCGCCCGTTCCGACCTCCCCCTCGCGACGCGGCAGGCGATCGCCGTCGCCTTGTCCGAGAGCCTCTCGAGCTTCGTCCTCGATTGCGGCTGGCTGTCGCGAGAACGAGCCGAGCGGATCGTCCGCGAGTCGCGCGAGAAGGCGACGCTGGCCGGGAGGATGTGCGCAGATTGGTCGTCCACCTGCGGCGGACGGGGCAGCTCACGCCGGCGTTGATCCTGCGCGCACTGCTCTCGCGCCACCTCGCCTTCGCCGAAGCGGCGTTCGCGGAGCTGTCCGGCCTGCCCGAAGACCGCGTGCACGGGCTTCTCTGGGACGCGCGCGGGGCGGGGCTTGGGCCGCTGCTCGGCAAAGCCGGGCTGCCGCCGAGCCTCGCGCCGGCCTTCGCGGCCGCGGTCGCCGCGCTTCGCGAGCGGCGCGGCGCCGCCACTCCGGAAGCCGGAGCGCGCCTTTCCCGGCTGATGATCGAGCGCGTGCTCTCCGCCTGCGATGCCCTTCCGGCCGAGGAGGCGGGCAAGCTCATGGCTCTCCTGCGCCGTTTCGAGGCCGAGGCGGCGCGCGACGAGGCGAGGCTCGTCGCCGAGGCGCTCGCCGACGAAGCGGCCCTCGAGGCGGTTCTCGAGCATGCGCCGGAGGCGCTCACGCTGCAGCGCGCCGCGTGACGGCTCAGTAGCCGAACTGCTCCCTGAGGATGCGCTCGTCGAGGCTGTGGCCCGGGTCGTGCAGCATCACGAGGTCGACGTTGCGGTCCATCGACACGTCGACCGCGGTCACGTTGCGGAACTCGGTGTGGTCTGCGACCGCGCTCACCGGGCGGCGGTCGGGCTCGATCACGTCGACATGGATCTGCGCGCGGTCGGGCAGCAGCGCGCCGCGCCAGCGGCGGGGCCGGAAGGCCGAGATCGGGGTCAGCGCAAGAAGGGGTGCGTTGAGCGGCAGGATCGGGCCGTTGACCGAAAGATTGTAGGCGGTCGAGCCGGCCGGGGTCGCGATCAGGAGGCCGTCGGCGATGAGCTCCCCGAGCCGCACTCGGCCGTCGACCGCGACCCGCAGCTTCGCCGCCTGATAGGTCTGGCGCAGCATCGAGACCTCGTTGATGGCGTGGGCGGTGTGGGCGACGCCCTGAAGGTCGCGCGCCACCATGAGCAACGGATGCACGCAGCTGCGCTCCGCGGCCTGCAGCCGCTCGAGGAGGCCATCGTCCTGGAAGTCGTTCATGAGGAAGCCGACCGAGCCCTTGTTCATGCCGTAGATCGGCTTGCCGGTTCCCATGAAGCGGTGGAGCGACTGCAGCATCAGCCCGTCGCCGCCGAGCGCGACCACCACGTCAGCCTCCTGCGGGGGAACATTGTCGTAGCGCCGGGAGAGCGCTGCGGCCGCCTCCTCGGCGTCGGGCGTGGCGCTCGCCACGAAGGCGACCTTCTTGAAGCTTTCCGCCATCCGCCCCCGCTTGCATTGCACACGCAGGCCAGCCACAGCTCGGCCGGCAGCCGGCGCGGCGAGGCATAGCATGGACGACGCCGTTCTCGTCTACACCACCTTCCCGGACGAGGAGACGGCGCTCGCCGTCGGCGAGGCGCTGGTGCGCGAGAAGCTTGCCGCCTGCGTCAACGTCATCCCCGGGATGAAATCGGTCTACGCCTGGAAGGGCGCGATCGAGCGCGGCTCGGAGGCGGTCGCGATCGTCAAGAGCCGGGCCGGGCTGCAGGAGGCCTTGGGCGCGGCGCTCAAGGCCCGCCACCCCTATCAGACGCCGATCGTGCTGTTCATCCCGGTCGCCGGCGGCGACCCTGCGACGCTGGAGTGGCTGATGGCAGAAACCGGAGCGCCAGCCCGGTGAGCCTTCGAGGCCTCGGCGAAAAGAGAACGGGCGCTTTCGCGCCCGTTCGAGGAGGTCAGGTCGAGGAAGCTCAGATTGCCGGCGTCCACTGCGTCGGCACATATTCGTAGCCGCTGCCGCTCTTCAGGATGTGGCCGTTGGCCGGGAAGGGCGCGTGATAGAAGGCGACCCGCGCCTTCTCCGACGCCGCCATGTCGAGGAGCTTCTTGCGCGTCTCGGCGGCCTGGTTGCCGTCCATGTCGAACACCGCCTGCCAATCGGGGTTGCGCACGAACAGCGCGGGGTGGTTGCTCGTGTCCGAGAGGAGCATCAGCTTCGCGTTCCCCGACGCGACCACGAAGACGCTATGACCCGGCGTATGGCCCGGCGCCGCGACCGCGGTCACGCCCGGCGCGATCTCCTTGCCGCCCTCGTATTGCTTCACGTCCTTGGCGATCGGGCCGAACACCCGGCGGACGTTGTTGAAGTTGCCCTTCAGCCCCTCGGGGGCCGATGCCATCTTGGCGTCGTCCATCCAGAAGCCCCATTCCGGCGCCGAGACCATGATCTCGGCGTTCGGGAACACGGCGTTGCCGTCCTTCAGGCGGATGCCGTTGATGTGGTCGCCGTGGAAATGGCTGATGATGATGGTGTTGACCTGGGCCGGGTCGAAGCCCGCCGCCTTGAAGTTCGTCATCCAGGTGCCCGAGGTCGGGGCGCCCGAGTTGCCGTTGCCGGTGTCGATCAGCACGAGCCGGCCGCCCGTCCTGAGCACGCTCGTCGTGAAGGGGATCGGCGTGACGTTGGTCGGGAGGAAATAGCGCTCCTGCGCCTTCTGGACCTCCTCGAGCGGAGCGTTCTTGACGAAGTTCGCGTCGAGCGGGCGGTTCCAGAACCCGTCGTTGATCGCGGTCACCTCGATCTCGCCGACCTTGTAGCGGTAGAAGCCCGGCGCCTGCTGGCTGCCCGGCGCGGCCGCGGCCGGCGCGGCTTGGGTGCCTTGCGCCAGCGCGACGCCACCGGATGTGAGGACGGCCGCAGCGGGAGCCGCGGCCAGAATGCTGCGTCGAGTCAAGGACATGAACGGCCTCCCGGGAGTTTCGTATGGGACCGCGCCCGCAAGGCGCGCCGCCGCGATATTCAGCATACCAGCACGCGAAGCGCGCCTCACGATGCGGTGATTGGGCCGCCCGGAATGATCCGACGATGTCGCGCGCCAACCCCGACGACGTTGCCGCGCAAATCCCGATGATGTTGCCCGCCGACACCGATGATGTTGAGCGTCACCCGACGATGTTGTCCGGCGCCCCGGCACTTACCGGTTCGCCCGCGCGAGCACGGCGTGGAGCAGGAGGTTGACGCCGGGCAGCGTCTCCGAAAGCTCGATGTCCTCGGCCTCGTTATGGCTGATGCCGTCCTTGCAGGGCGTGAAGATCATGCAGGAAGGCGCAATGCGGGCCATGTTGTAGGCGTCGTGCCCGGCTTGGCTCTGCAGATCCAGGGTCGGGATCGCGAGCTTCGCGGCCGTTTCGCGCAGGAGCGCGATCAGCCCGGGATCGAACTCCAAGCCGCCGAAGCCCCATTCCTCGGCGATCGAGATCGCGGTCCGGGAGCGCTCGGCGCAGCCCGGCAGGGCGGCCTTGAGCTCCGCCTTCATCCTCTCGAGCCCCTCGGCATGCGGCGCCCGCATGTCGACGAAGAGCTGCGCGAATTCCGAAAGCGTGCCCGGCAGGTTCGGCACGAGGTCGAGCCGCGCCGCGGTCGCCTTGGCGTCATAGTGCGCGTGCGCCCAGCCGATCTCGTTCGCCGCGACCGCGACCATCGCCGCCCCGACCAGCGCATTCTGCCGCTTCTCCATCGGCGTCGGGCCGGTATGAGCCGTGCGGCCCTCGACCGCGATGCGCGTCCCGTAGGTCGGATAGCCGCCGGTGACGATGCCGACCGGGACCTTCGCCTCGTCGAGCTTCGGCCCCTGCTCGATGTGGAGCTCGAAATAGGCGTCGACCGGCCGCCCGCCGACCGGCGCTTGCCCACGATAGCCGATGCGGTCGAGCGCCTCGCCGAAGCGGATGCCCTCCTTGTCGAGGCGCGCCTCGATCCAGTCGAGGGTCGCTGCGCCGGAAAAGCCGAGCGAGCACAGCATCGGCGGCGAGAAGCGCGCACCCTCCTCGTTCGTCCAGTTCACCACCTCGATCGCGCGCTTCGTCTCGATCTTCAGGTCGTCGATCGTGCGCAGCACCTCGAGCCCGGCGAGCACGCCGAGCACGCCGTCGAACTTGCCGCCGGCCCATTGCGTGTCGAGGTGGCTGCCGACGAGCACCGGTGCGAGGCTCGGGTCCGTCCCGTCGCGGCGCAGGAACATGTTGCCGAGCCCGTCGATCGCGAGCGCATAGCCGCCCTCCGCGGCCCAGCGCCCGAGCTGGTCCCGAACCTGCCGGTCCTCCTCGGTGAGGGTGAGACGGCGCAGCCCGCCGCGCGAGGCGCCGATCGCGGCCGAGACCATCAGCGTGTCCCAGAGGCGGGAGCCGTTTACGGCGAGGTTCGTTCCTGTGGGCATTGGCTGCTCGGGTCTGGGATAGAGGTCTTCGAATTGCACCGGGCCTGCGCGCTCACGCAAGCTCCAGATTTCGACGTGCTGCGCGCCGCCATGCCAGACAGGGCTTGCGGCGCGGGCCACGGCGGGCTGGCTGACCGGACCGATTAGGCTGGACGCTCCGGTAACGCATGTGTTACTCTCGCGGATGCTCGAAGTCCGCTATTTCATCGCGACTGACGGACATAGCCCTTTCGCCGTTTGGTTCGGCGGTTTGGACCCGATCGCACGGGCGAAGGTGACGACCGCCGTCGCGCGAATGGAAACAGGCAATCTTTCGAACGTGAAGTCGGTCGGAGAGGGCGTGCTGGAGTACCGGATCGATTTCGGGCCAGGTTACCGGCTGTATTTCGGGCGAGACGGCGAGGCGCTGGTGATCCTGCTCACCGGAGGCAGCAAGAAGCGGCAGCAGCGTGACATCAAGGCCGCGGCCTCGATGTGGCGGGACTACAGGACGAGCAAGAAGGTGAGAGATGGCAAGAACGGTTAGCTTCCGGGAGCTGGTACAGAGCGAGGTCGCGCGTGACGCGGCCTTTGCCGACGCGCTGTTGCGCGAAGGGATCGAGACGCTACTGAAGGGCGACGTCGAGACCGGCAAGACCATCCTGCGCGACTACATCAAGGCGACGGTCGGCTTCGAGAAGCTCGGCGAGGCGACCGGCACGCCGCCGAAGAGCCTGATCCGCATGTTCGGCGCGCGCGGGAATCCGCAAGCGAAGAACCTGTTCGGCGTGATCGGCTATCTGCAGAAGCGGTCCGGCCTGCAGGTGCAGGTCACGCTTGAAGGGTGACGGCATGATCGGGCGCCGCCTTTTCGCGACTTGTCCGACCGGCTTGCGCCCGCGCGTAAAGCGCGCCGCCCTCAGTGCCTCACACGCGGCTCGGCGATCGTCGCCCACGGTCGGATCGCCTCGAACGCCCGCGAGGCGCGCAGCACGAGATCGTCCCGATGCATCGGGCCGACGATCTGCAAGCCCACCGGCAGCCCGTCCTTGGTCAGACCGCAGGGTACGGTCGCGGCCGGCTGCATGGTGAGGTTGAAAGGGTAGCTGTAGGGGGTCCAGCCGACCCAGTCGTCGCCGAAGCTGCCGTCCGGCGGCACGTCGTGCCCGACCGCGAAGGCGGGGGTCGCGAGGGTCGGCGTGAGCAGCAGGTCGTAGCGCTCGTGGAAGCGCGCCATCGCCGTGAACAGCGGGAAGCGGGCGTTGGCCGCGGCCGCGAAATCGCCGGCGCGGAAGTCCCCGCCGAGCTTCGCGTGCACGAGGAGCCCGGGATCGATCTCGCTCCGGCGCTCCTCAGGGATGCCGCGGATGAGCGCCGCGGCGGCGCTGTGCCAGAGGGTGTTCAGAATATCGGTCGGATCGGGAAAGCCCGGATCGGCCTCCTCCACGACCGCGCCCGCCTCCTCGAAAGCCCGGGCGGCCGCGGCGGTCAGCGCCTCGACCTCGGGATGGAGCGTCTTGACGTAGCCGAGCCGCGGCGACCAGGCGATGCGCAGGCCGCGCACGCCGTCCTCGAGCCCGATGCGAAAGTCGGGCGCCCGTGTGTTCATGGCCGTCATGTCGCGCATGTCGGGCGCAGCCGTCACGGTCATCATCAGGGCGGCGTCACGCACGGTGCGCGTGAGCGGCCCGAGATGGGACATGATCGCGAAAGGGGAGGGCGGGAAAGCCGGCACCCGGCCGAAGCTCGGCTTGATGCCGAAGATCCCGCAGAAGCCCGCCGGGATGCGGACCGAGCCTGCCCCGTCGGTGCCGATGTGCAGGATGCCGAGGTTGAGCACCGCCGCGGCTGCGGCGCCGGCCGAGGAGCCGCCGGTGGTGACCCGCGTGTCCCACGGGTTGCGGGTGATGCCGGTGAGCGGGCTGTCGCCGATGCCCTTCCAGCCGAACTCCGGCAGCGTGGTCTTGCCGAGCGGCACCGCGCCGGATTCGAGGAGCCGGTCGACCGCGGGGGCGCTTTCGGTGGCCGGCCCGGGCGGGCTCGTCTTCGAGCCGCGCCGGATCGGGTGCCCGGCCCAGAGCACGTTGTCCTTCACCGTGAACGGCACGCCGTCGACGATCCCAAGCGGCGCGCGCTTCGCCCATCGCTCCTCCGAGGCGCGCGCCGCCGCGCGGGCACCCTCGCGGTCGACGACGTTGAAGGCGTTCACGACCGGATTGAAGCGCTCGATCGCCCGGAGCGCCGCATCGGCCACCTCGACGGGCGAGAGCGTGCGGTTGCGGTAGGCGGCAAGAAGGCTCGCGCCGTCGAGGGCGAGAATGTCGTTCATCGGAGGTCCGTCGGATGAGAGGCGGGAGGGCGATGTTAAATCAGGCGCGAACGAAAAACGCCACAGCGCTCCGCAGCTCTCCCCACCCGCGAAGCGGGGGGAAGCATGGTGGAGGAGGCGAGCGCCGCGGCGATGGAGTGTCCGATCGGGGCGCACCAAGGCGGGATGGACGAGGCCGGCTTACGATGCTCCTCGAGCGCTCTTTGGCCTCGTCCGGGAGCGGGCGGGGCGCGCAATCGCTCGCGCCGACGTGTTCAGGGCCACGGCGGCGCGGACGAGCGCCTTCAACGCCGCCTCATCGATCGTGTCGCCCTGATGGAGATCGATGGCGCGCCGGGTGTTGCCTTCGAGGCTGGCGTTGAACAGGCGTGACGGGTCCTCGAGCGAGGCGCCCTTGGCGAAGGTCAGCTTCACGACGGCCTTGTAGGTCTCGCCGGTGCAGATGATGCCGGCGTGCGACCACACCGGCACACCGCGCCATTTCCATTCCTCGACCACTTCGGGGTCTGTCTCTCTGATGAGAGCCCGGACCCGGGCGAGCGTCTCGCCCCGCCAATCGCCCAGCTCCGCGATTCGCGCATCGATGAGATGGGAGGGGCAGCCTTCTCCTGGTTCTTCTTTCAAAGCACTCTTCCTCTTCGTCCTGATTGTTGCCAGCAGGGCTCTTTCGGTCGCCGGTTAGCTGATGCGCCTTCCTGCTTGGCACGCATCGCGCGCTTGCATCAATCGGCACCATGTGTGACTCTATGTGTGGAGGTCCACACATGGCAACCAATCTCTCGATCGATCCCGAGCTGATCGAGCGGGCGCTGGAGTTGAGCGGCGAACGCACCAAGAAGGCGGCGGTGACCAAGGCGTTGCAGGAGTTCATCGCGCGCCGACGGCAAAAACGCGTGCTGGAGCTTTTCGGCAAGCTCGAATGGGACGCGGCCTACGACTACAAGGCCGAGCGCCAGCGCAGGTGAGCCTGTTCGTGGACACCAGCGTCTGGTCGCTTGCGCTGCGGCGGGACGAGCCCGCCGGCCGGGCCGAAGTCGGAATGCTGGTGCGGGCCGTCGAAGGGGGTGAAACGCTTCTGACAACCGGCCTCGTCCTGCAGGAATTGTTGCAGGGCTTCGCCGGGCCGAAAAGCCGGTCTGAGATCGTCGAGCGCTTTTCCGCGCTGCCTCTCATCGCGCCGGATCGCGACGATCACATCGAGGCGGCACAGCTGAGGAACCACTGCCGCCGAAAGGGCGTGCAGATCGGGACGATCGACGCGCTTCTGGCGCAGCTGTGCCTGCGCCACGAGCTGACGATGCTGACCGCCGACCAGGATTTCACGCGTGTTGCCGAGCATTCCAGGCTGAAGCTGTGGTCGCAGCCATAGGTTGGCCGCGCACTCCACGCATCACATCCGTTCGCCGGCCAATCGGCTCGCTTGCTGGGATACACAACCTGCTCACTGCGGCCGAGGCTCGACCGCTACCATCTCATGATCACCGGCTGCCGGTCTGGGTGCGGGCATGAGATGATGCAGCGCGATCCCGCTTGCGGTCGCGACATTGAGCGAATCGAAGCCGGCGGCCATCGGGATGCGGAGGGTGCGGGCGCGGCGCAGGATCTCCGGCGGGAGGCCGGGGCCTTCGGCGCCGAGGAGGAGCGCGGTGCGCCGTGCGCCCCGATACGCCTCGAGCGGCTCGGCACCGCGCGGGCTCAGCGCGACCAGCTCGAACTCGGCCGCGGCGAGCGCCTCGACAAGGTCGAGCGCGCTTCCGGCCCGCGCGAAGGGCACGATCAGGCTCCCCCCGACCGAGACCCGGATTGCCTTGCGGTAGAGCGGGTCGCAGGAGGTGCGGTCGAGGAGCACGGCGTCGGCGCCGAAGGCCGCGGCGTTGCGGAAGATCCCGCCGACATTGTCGTGGTTCGCGATCCCGATCAGGCCGAGCACCGTCGCCTCCGGCGCGAGCCCGGCGAGGAGATCGGCCGCCGATGCCGCCGGGCCGCGCCGCCCGATCGCCAGCACGCCGCGATGGATCGGGAAGCCGACGATCGCGCCCATCACCGCCTGCGGCGCGACATAGACCGGCGCATCGGCCGGCACGTGCCGCATGAGGTCTGTCAGGCCCGGCGCCTGCCGCTCGGACAGCAGGACCGACTCGACCGCGAGCCGCGACCGGGTCAGCAGAACCCGCAGCACCACCGCGCCTTCGGCGACGAAGCGGCCCTCGCGCCCGGCGAGGTCGCGCTCTCGCACCGCCCGATAGGGGGCGATGCGCGGATCGTCGGCGTCGCCGATCGGAATCAGCACGCCGTCCCGCGCTCCGGCCGCCGTGCAAGGGCAGGAACCCCGACTTTGCTCGACCGTTCCACCTTCATCGTGAAGCTTCGGAGCAGCTCATGGCGCAGCTGGCGTCTCTCGCGCCGACGCCGGAAGATTTCCACCAGCCGCCGCGGCTCGAGAACGCTGAGGGGCGGACCCGGCGGGTGGGGGTCGAGCTGGAATATGCCGGGCTCACCGCCGAGCAGTCCGCCTTCGCGCTCGCCGAGGCGCTCGGTGGCGACGTCGTGCAGGAGGATCCGCACGCCTTCCGCGTCAGGGGCTCGGAAATCGGCGACATCTCGATCGAGCTCGACAGCCGCTATCTTCATCCCGACAAGCATCCGAGCCTGATCGGCGAGGTCGGCGCGAAGGTCGCGACCTGGCTCGGATCGGCCACCACCTACCTCATTCCGTGCGAGCTCGTCACGGCCCCGGTGCCGATCGACCGGCTGCACAAGCTCGATCGGGCGGTCGAGGTCCTGCGGCGGGCGGGCGGCAAGGGCACGCAGGACGGGGCGCTCTACGCCTTCGGGCTGCATTTCAATCCCGAGGTCCCCGCCCGCGACGCCGGGACCATCGTCTCAATCGTCAAGGCCTTCATGCTCCTCAACGCATGGCTTCGCCGCCAGGTCGCGCCCGACGCGACCCGCACCTTCCTCGGCTTCGCCGATCCCTTTCCGGAGGAGTATGTCCACAAGCTTGTCGATCCCGAGTATTGGCCGGACCAGGCGGGCTTCATCGACGATTATCTCGTCGCGAACCCCACCCGGAACCGCGACCTCGACGTGCTGCCGCTCCTCGCCTTCCTCGACGAGCCGCGCGTGCGCGCGCTCCTGCCGAGCGAGAAGATCAAGCCGCGGCCGACCTTCCACTACCGCATGCCGGACGCGCGGGTGAGCGATCCCGGCTGGAGCATCGCGCCCGACTGGAACCGCTGGGTGGCGGTCGAGCGGCTCGCCGCCGAGCGGGAGCGTCTCGACGCGCTCGGCGAAGCCTACCGCTCCTTCGAGGGCCAGCCGAAGAGCTGGGCCGACCTCGCCGAGAGGATCGCGCTCAGATGACGCCGCCGCTGGTCGGGGTCACGACTTCCCGCAAGGGCGGCTGGCGGAGCTACCTGATGCACCGCCTCGCCCTGTGGCGGGCCGGGGCGCGCTCGATCCGGCTCGTCGCCGGGTTCCCGCCGCCGACCGAGAAGCTCGACGCGCTGGTGATCGGCGGCGGCGACGACATCGGCGCCGAGCTTTACGGCGGCGAGGTGCTTCCGGACGTGCGCATCGATCCCGAGCGCGACAAGCTCGAGCTCAAGCTCCTCGAATGGGCGCTGCCGCGCGGCCTGCCGATCCTCGGCATCTGCCGCGGCTCGCAGATGATCAACGTCGCGCTCGGCGGCAGCCTGCACACCGACATCCACGCCGTCTATGTCGAGGCGCCGAAGATGCGCACGGTCTTGCCGAAGAAGACCGTCCACATCGCCGAGGGCAGCCGGCTCGACCGCATCATGGCCTGCAATCCGTGCCGGGTGAACGCGCTCCATCACCAGTCGGTCGACCGGCTCGGGCGCGGGCTGAAGATCGTCGCCAAGGACGAGTCCGGCATCGTCCAGGCGACCGAGGGCACGGGGTCGGATTTCCTCATCGGCGTGCAATGGCACCCGGAGCTCCTGGTCACGCGGAGCCCGCAGCAGCGCATCTTCGTCGCCCTCGCCGAGGCGGCGCGCGCCGCCCACAAGCCGAGCCGCGTTCCCGCCGCGGCGGTGGCCTGAGATTCACGAGGGCGCTGCCTTCACTTCTTCTCACACGCTCGACAACCGCGAGGAAGGCCGGCAATCAAGGTCGCAAGGGCCGGAACCGGCGGAGGGTTTGCGTGCGCCAAGGCGATCTCATCTATCTCTCCCATGCCGACATCCTGCGCTGCGCTCTCACCGCGGACGAGATCACCGGCGCGGTCGAGGAGGGGTTCCGGGCGAAGGCGCGGGACCGGGCCGCGACCTGCCGCCGACTGAACCTGCCGGCCGGCCCGCAGGCGAGCTTCACCGCCAAGGCCGGCACCCTCTTGGATCAGGGCTATGCCGCAGTGAAATGGTACGGCTACATCGGCGACAATGCCCGACGCGGGCTGCCGGACTTCAGCCCCTTGCTGGTCCTGAGCTCGATCGAAACGGGGCTTCCTCTGGCCGTCATGGACGGCCGCTGGATCACCGCCGTCCGGACGGCCTCGATCACGGCCGCGGCAGCCACGGTGCTGGCGAAGCCCGACAGCAGCTCCGTCGGCTTCGTAGCTTGCGGCGCCCAGGCCGAAGCCAACCTGTCGGCCCTCAAGGCTCGTTTCCCGCTCCGGCGAGCCGTCGCCTACAGCCGGAATCGCGACACGGCCGAGCGCTTCGCGGCAAAGGCCCGCGGGCTCGGCCTCGCGGCGGACGTGGCCCTCGATGCAAGCGATGCCGTCAGAGGGCTCGACATCGTGGTCACGAGCGTTCCGAAGTTCTCGGAGCCCACCCGCTTCCTGAGGGGCCACGATGTGAGCGAAGGCACCTTCGTGTCGATGGTCGACATGGGATTCGGATGGGACGAGGCGACTTTGGGTGCCTTCGACACCTTGGTCACCGACGATCTCGGGAAGGGCGCGCGCCGATCGGCCGAAAGCCTGAACTATGACGGCGAGTTCGCGGCCGATCTCGGCGAGCTTCTCGTCGAGGGAAGGGCACTGCCGGATCGCGAGCGCGGGCGCCGCGCCCTGATCTTCGCGGGTTCCGGGCTCGCTGACTCGGCAGCCGCGGCGCTCGTGTACCGCCGGGCACGCGCTGCCGGGTTGGGTCAGCAGCTTCCGTTCTGAGGGCGTCCGCTCAGACGAGGGCGGCGCGTCGGGCCGGAACGCTAGCGAGAAAGGGGCTTTCAGTCGGCCTGAAGGGAGATTGCGTCCGCCGGCTGGCAGGAGTGGAGGGACTACGCTCCCTCAATACTATCAGCAACTTAGGTCGGCAAACCGCTTTAACGGCGTCTACTGAAAGCAAAGGGCTTTCGGGGCGATCGGCAAACCTTCGCGAGGACCCGCCCGATAAACGAGAACGCCGCCCGGCTGTGAAACCGGACGGCGCAGCGTCTCGTGAAGGCTTCAGGCAGAAGCAAGAACATAAGTTCCACACCCCGCCGCAAGTTGCAAGTGTCGTCA
>JAQSWQ010000030.1 GCA_029266525.1 Microvirga sp. | reverse complement strand
GGGCAGCGGACCGTCCGGGTTATTCTGCCCTCGCCGTATGGACGGTAGGTGCACTCGGCATCCGCGCTGAAGCCCTCAGATCGGATTGCATCCGCGCCGGAGGGCAGTGGTGGATGTGCTCGCGGCACAAGGCACGGGGTGCGCCGTTGACGACCGGTAGATCTCGCGAGTTCAAAGGCGTGTGCGGGAAGTCAGGGCCGTTTCGTGATCAGGCGATCACATCATGGGCATTTCTCCGCTGGCGGCAAACCATGCCCTAATTTGTCTCCTCGGCTATCCCCGAAGTGCTGGTCTGATCTAGTCCAGCAGGCGCTCTCGGGCGCCCTGCCTCGGACTTGCCGGATGCTCCTCCGGCGTGCTACATTCTTGCTACACGCTGTCTGAAAAAGCCCTGTAAAAACAATGTTCTGAGTGACTGGGCACCGTATTCCTTTGGGCGCCCTGCCTCACATCGAGAACGAGGTGCCGCAGCCGCAGGAGGCGGTGGCGTGGGGGTTCTCGATCTTGAAGGACTGGCCGATGAGGTCGTCGACGAAATCGATGGTCGAGCCCTCCATGTACTGGAGCGAGACCTGGTCGACCACGACCTTGGCGCCGTCGCGCTCGATCAGGATGTCGTCCTCCTGCCGCGCCCGGTCGACCTCGAAGGCGTAGGAGAAGCCCGAGCAGCCGCCGCCGTTGACGCTGATCCGCAGCATCGAGCCGGTCGGCTCGCCGGCCATGATGTCGTTGATGCGCCTTGCGGCGCGCTCGCTCAGAGAGAGACCGGTCATTCGTCCACCCTTCAAAGGCAAGCCTTGCTTGCCCCGACGCATGGCCGGAAGGTAAGCGCGGGGCAGGGCCGGTTCAATCGGGGGCGAAGTTGCACCGTTTCGGCGAACGATGGCGCGCCCCCTACGCCTGCGACCCCTCCCGGAGCCGCGGCCGCCTCCATGCCGAGCCGGCCTCGCCGACCCGCAGCGCGTTCCAGCGCGACCGCGACCGTATCGTCCATTCGAGCGCCTTCCGCCGGCTGAAGCACAAGACCCAGGTCTTCGTCTTCCACGAGGGCGACCATTACCGCACGCGCCTCACCCATTCGATCGAGGTGAGCCAGATCGCGCGGGCGCTGGCGCGGGCCTTGGGGCTCGACGAGGACCTTGCCGAGGCGCTCGCTCTCTCGCACGACCTCGGCCACACGCCGTTCGGCCACACCGGCGAGGACGCGCTCGCCGCCTGCATGGCCGCTTTCGGCGGCTTCGACCACAACGCCCAGGCGCTCAGGCTCGTCACGCGGCTCGAGCGGCGCTACGCGGAGTTCGACGGTCTCAACCTCACCTGGGAGACGCTCGAAGGGCTCGTGAAGCACAACGGGCCGCTTGTGGACCGGGACGGGCGTCCGACGACCCGCTACGCCGATCAGGGCGTGCCGCTCGCGATCCTCGAATACGACGCCCGGCAGCCTCTCGGGCTCTCGACCTTCGCCTCGGCCGAGGCCCAAGGCGCGGCGCTTGCCGACGACATCGCCTACAACGCCCACGACATCGACGACGGGCTGAGGGCCGGGCTGTTCCCGATCGAGGAGCTTCGAAAGGTGGCGTTCGTCGCCGACCTCCTGGCCGAGGTCGACGTCCGCTATCCCGGGCTCGAGCCGCCGCGCCGCATCCACGAGGTCGTCCGGCGGGTGATCACCCGCTTCGTCGAGGACGTGATCGGCGAGAGCGAGCGCCGTCTTGCCGCGCTTGCGCCGCCCGAGGCCGAGGCGATCCGCGCCGCCGACGGCCCGGTCGTCGCCTTCTCGGCGCCGATGGCTGCGGCGGACGCGGCGATCAAGGCCTTCCTCCACCCGCGCATGTACCGCCATCCGCGCGTCGTCGCGGTCCGCGTCAAGGCCGAGGCAGTGGTGCGCGACCTCTTCGGCCGCTTCACCGCGGAGCCCTCCGCCATGCCCGAGGAGTGGCGCTCAGGCTTGGAGCGGGCTGGCGAGGGGCGCGTGGCCCGCCGAGTCGCCGACTACATCGCCGGCATGACCGACAACTACGCCCTCGAGGAGCACCGCCGGCTGTTCAGTGCGACGCCGGAGCTGCGGTAGGGGCCGAGTTCTGTGCGCGACAAAAACCCGGCATTCGTCTTGATCTATAGCACCCGGTGCTATAGATCAGCTCGGGGCTAGGGGATGCAGGTATTCAAGACGAGCGGTTCGCGCGGCTTGCCCGTCGGGAACGGGCGAAGAGGAGATGATCGGGAGCTTGCGAAGCATGTGGCGGCGCTCGCCGAGGGGACGGTCGCGGCGCTGGTGGAAGCCAAGGAATGGATCCCGGTCGCAGGAACATGAAGCAGGGCACGAGCAAGCGGCGGACGTACCGGAGCGAGGCGCTGCGGAGCGCTCATCTGGCCATGCAGGGCCTGCACAAGGCAGGCGCCGTCGACAAGGCCACGATGCGCCGGTTCGACGCCGCTTGTCTCACCCCGGTGGAGGACCTCAAGCCGGAAGACATTAAGAGCATCCGCGAGCAAGCCCATATGAGCCAAGCGATCTTCGCGCTCACGCTCAATGTTGGGACGTCGCTCGTAAGCCAGTGGGAGCGCGGCGAGAAGCGGCCGAGCGGACCATCCCTCAAGCTCCTCTCGCTTGCGAAAGCAAAGGGTGTCGAGGCGATTCTGTAACACCCCATGCCTGCGTTGCCCTTTGGAGATAGCACGCTCCTACGGGCCAGGAAGGCCTTGGAACAGAAATCGCCGTGCGGGACGCCAGGTGTCCTGGCGTTCAAAAAATATCGAGCCGGCCCTGGCGTCCTGCTCCCCCCGCTTCGCTCTTTGACATTGCCGCACCTTCGCCCGGGCACTCCCGGGGGGGGGGTGGCGCACCCGCTCTCCCGAACGGGACAGAGCCCACTCGGGCGTAAGCCCGAGTGGGGTGAGGCAGGGCCCTCGCGCAACACGCAAGCAGGCCCCCAAAGGCGGCGGGGGCGCCGCCACGAAAAAAGAGGGCATCACCCGTCACTGTGCAACGGAAACTGCTGGGTGATGTAGGGGCCGTTAAATGGGCTCCCGCCCCACGCCGCACCGTGTCGTAGACACTGTATTGGGACGTTAGCTGCCACTCCGCGTCATAGCTCCTGGCCGCAAACCTACAGTCAAGCTACCCTGGCTTGACAACGCCGGGTTTGGATGGGACTCTTATCGTATGCACGCGTGCTGCTTGCGTGCGGGACTTGAGGTTCCTGCAACGGGTTCAGCTGGTCAAAGAGGAGTGCGTTCGATGGCACGAACATTAGGAGCGTTTGCTGCGGCCTTTGTTTTGCTGCTGGCCGGACCCAATGCAGAGGCTCAAGACCAAGTTCAAGGCGCTGCGGCGGTTCGGGCTGCCGCCTCGACCAAACCCTTGATAAGAGTCATCGCCGCTGTGCGCGCGCCGCAAGCTGCCACTGGCGTTCAGACGCCGGAAGCTGCCGCCGCGAAATCGCGCATCGCCGCGAGTATGCTCGCCGCGAACGCTCTACGAGTCGAGCCGATCCATGATATGCCGTTCATTGTCTTGGAGGTTAGTAGCGCTGAATTGCAGCGGCTGATCGAAAGCGGCGATGTCGCCGCAGTCCAGGAGGACATCCCTGAAAAGGCCGTGCTAGCGCAAAGCGGCCCGCTTGTTCGGGCGCCGGATGCATGGGCAAGAGGTGCACGCGGCGCTGGCAGGGCTGTGGCCATTCTCGACACCGGCGTCGATGCGAGCCACCCTTTTTTGGCAGGAAGAGTGACGGCTGAAGCTTGCTTTTCGACGAGTTCGCCGAGCCAGGGTTCGACCACCGTGTGTCCCGACGGGAGCAATCAACAGGTTGGCCCTGGCGCGGGGCGCCGTGCGGCGTGAGCGGGTGCAATCACGGGACACATGTAGCGGGTATTGCCGCCGGTCGCGGCGCGAACTTTTCGGGGATGGCTCCCGACGCCAACATTATTGCCGTTCAGGTATTTAGCCGCTTCGACGATCGCGCAGGCGGGCCAACGCCCTGCGCAAATGCGGGTGAAGCCTCTCCGTGCACCCTCACCTTTCCATCGGACCAAATCAGGGCGCTTGGACACGTGCGAGACCTCGCCCGTGGTCCCGTAGGCGGGATCTCAGCTGCCAATATGAGCCTCGGCGGCGGCATGCAGACAAACCCGTGCGCCGCCGATACTCGCCGTCCAATCATCCAGACACTGCGCGGGATGGGGATCGCAACCGTAATTGCGTCGGGCAATGACGGCTTCACCAACGCCGTGAACTCACCCGGCTGCATTACCGAAGCCGTAACGGTCGGAGCGACGACGAAAACTGACTCCCTTTCGTCGTTTTCGAACAGCGCATCAATGGTTGATCTCTTGGCGCCGGGCTCCAGTATTAACTCATCGGTTCCAGGCGGGGGGTTCGCTCCCTTCAATGGTACGTCCATGGCGACTCCACATGTCGCCGGTGCAATCACAGCGCTTCGGTCCGTTTGCACCAATTCCACGGTCGACGATGTTGAGAACGCGTTGAAAGGGAACGGGCGAAGTATCGTAGACACTCGCATACCGAATGGCATTGCTCGGCCTCGTATCGATGTCGCGGCGGCGCTCGAAAAACTCCAGCAGCGGCACAGCGAACCAAGGCAAATGGCTTTGTACCGGCCGGGCACGGGCACGATCTGGATCCTGAAGAAGGACGGGGCCGGTAAGTTCACGCCTGTCTACGCCCAAGGGGATCCGGGAAGCGGTATCGGTGGGTATGACCTGAAGTCCCCAGCCGACCGAGCGTTCGCTTTCGACTACGATAGCAGCGGGAAGCTGGACCACGTAGTGTTCTACCGGCCAGGTACCGGGACCATCTGGACCTTGAGAAATGACGCGTGTGGGGATTTCACACCCGTTTACGCGCAAGGTGATCCCGGTAGCGGCGTTGGCGGGTACGATCTAAAGTCACCGGCGGACCAAGCGTTCGCCTTCGATTATAACAGCAGCGGCAAGCTCGATCATCTCGCGCTGTATCGGCCCGGAACGGGCACGATCTGGATTTTGAGAAAGGATCCGACGGGTAAGTTCGCGCCGGTCTATGCCCAAGGAGATCCGGGAAGCGGTATCGGCGGGTATGACTTGAAGTCTCCAGCCGACCGAGCGTTCGCTTTCGACTACGACAGCAGCGGGAAGCTTGATCATCTCGCTCTGTATCGGCCCGGAACGGGCACGATCTGGATTTTGAAGAAAGATCCCACTGGCAAATTCACGCCGGTTTACGCGCAAGGAGATCCGGGAAGCGGCATCGGTGGGTATGACCTGAAGTCTCCAACCGACCGTGCGTTCGCTTTCGACTATGACAGCAGCGGGAAGCTTGATCATCTCGCTCTGTATCGACCGGGAACGGGGACCATCTGGATTCTTAAGAAAGATGGATCCGGAAAGTTCGCGCCGGTTTATGCGCAAGGTGATCCGGGGAATGGCATTGGCGGATACGATCTTAAGTCGCCAGCCGATCGAGTGTTCGCTTTTGACTATGACGGCAATGGAAAGCTCGATCATCTCGGCCTTTATCGACCGGGAACGGGGACGATTTGGCTTTTGAAGAAGGATGGATCCGGTAAGTTCGCGCCGGTTTACGCACAAGGTGACCCGGGGAACGGCATTGGTGGGTACGACTTGAAGTCACCAGCGGACCAACTTTTTGCACTCGGAGCGCGATAAAGGGTCGTTCTGAAACGCTCCCTTTCTTCGGGGGCTCAAAGGGTGTAAGGGGTGGTGGTCCGGTTTGGCCTCAACGAACAATGGCTGAGCCCGAAGGACGCTGTAAAGCATGTGGTATGGCCGCCTAGATCGAGAGGGCCACGCGACGGGAGCGCGAGGATGGTGCGTCGTCGTATGCTGCGGTATCTTCCTTGCATTTCCTCATTTCCTTATTGCGGAGCTTATGGCCACTGAATCACTACCATCCAAGAGCGCCACACTTGAGAGCAAGCTAAAGACTCTGAAGGCTAACGCCGCTCAGTACGGCGGCGTCCGTGCGATCGTCAGTGTAGCCCCTCCTGAGCACGGGGATGAGACGAGTCCGCAGGTCGAGACCGCAAAAAAGCGGCTCATAGATCGCCTGCGCGGCCCCGACGCCCCAGTTATCCAGCCCATTGAGGGAACACCGTACGTGGTCATGGAACTGACCGCTCGTGGGGTGGAGCGGTTGGCGTCTGATCCGACTGTGCGAAACGTGCAAGAGGATCGTCCAGAACGCACCCAATAGGCCCAATAATCCCAACGGGCTGATTTCCCAGACCTTCGTAGGTGTGCGATTGTGATCCGCTACAGCCCACGAGTTCTGGCATCCTCGAAGCATGAAAATCCGTGGGACGCTGCGCTCCCGATCCCGCGGGAGGGGCTTCCTCAGTTGTCCCGTGACTACGACACGGACAACCTTTAACTCAGCTCACCCTGGTCAAGACTGGTTCGCTTACACCGTTATCACTATACCCCCTCCCATCCGGGAGAGAGGAGGAGGAGGAGGGCTGACACCCTGGCTTGGCCTTGCTATGGCCGCGGCCCTGGGGCGGCGCGCGGTCGCGCGTCGATGAGGTCGTCATGAACATCTTCCGACTGTTCGAGGCCCGCCTGCGCGAGGCCCTCGAGCGGCTTGCCGCGACGGGAGCGCTGCCGCCCGGCCTCGATCTCGGCCGCGTGCTGGTCGAGCCCCCGCGCGATCCCTCCCACGGCGATCTTGCCACCAACGCGGCCATGGTGCTCGCCAAGGAAGCGCGCATGAACCCGCGGGCGCTTGCCGAGGCGATCGCCGCGGAGCTGCGCAAGGACGGTCAAGTCGCGGCTGCCGAGGTCGCCGGTCCGGGATTCATCAATCTGAGGCTGAACCCCGAGCTGTACGGCGAGGTGCTCCGGGCCCTGCTCCGGGAGGGCCCGGCCTTCGGGCGCGGCGAGCGCACGGACAGCGGCCCGGTGAACGTCGAATACGTCTCGGCCAATCCGACCGGCCCCCTGCATGTCGGGCATGGCCGCGGCGCGGTGTTCGGGGACGCCCTCGCGAGCCTTCTCTCCTTCGCAGGCTATCGCGTCGCCCGCGAGTACTACATCAACGACGCCGGCGCGCAGGTCGATGTGCTCGCCCGCTCGGCCCATCTCCGCTACCGCGAAGCCCTTGGCGAACAAGTGCAAATTCCCGACGGGCTCTATCCCGGCGAATATCTGAAGCCGGTGGGCGAGGCGCTTGCCGCGCGCTTCGGCCGCTCGCTCGTCGACAAGCCCGAAAGCGAATGGCTGCCGATCGTCCGCGAGGCCGCGATCGAGGCGATGATGATGATGATCCGCGAGGACCTCGCGGCGCTCGACATCCGCCACGACGTGTTCTTCTCCGAGCGCTCGCTCGCGGGCGAGACGGATCAGATTCGCGAGACTATCGAGCAGCTTAAGCGCCGCGGCCTGGTTTATGAGGGCCGGCTGCCGCCGCCCAAGGGCCAGCCGATCGAGGATTGGGAGGACCGCCAGCAGACGCTGTTCCGGGCAACCGCCTTCGGCGATGATGTCGACCGGCCGCTGCTCAAGTCGGACGGTTCCTACACCTATTTCGCGGCCGATATCGCCTATCACCGCTCCAAGCTCGAGCGCGGCTTCAGGACGATGATCGACGTCTGGGGCGCCGATCACGGCGGCTACGTCAAACGGATGAAGGCGGCGGTCGCTGCGGTGAGCGGCGGAGAGGCTGAGCTCGACGTCAAGCTGTGCCAGCTCGTGCGCTTATTGCGGGCCAGTGAGCCGGTTAAAATGTCGAAGCGGGCCGGAGACTTCGTGACGCTTGGTGAAGTTGTTGATGAAGTCGGCAAGGACGCCGTCCGCTTCATGATGCTGTTCCGGAAGAACGATGCGTCGCTCGATTTCGACCTGCAGAAGGTGCTCGAGCAATCGAAGGACAACCCGGTCTTCTACGTCCAATACGCGCATGCCCGCTGCGCCTCGGTGTTCCGCCAGGCCGCAGAGGCCTTCCCGGGCGCGGATTTCTCGCCCGGTACGCTTGCCGAGGTCGATCCCGCCCAGCTCGCCGACCCGAGCGAGCTCGGCCTCATCCGCCACCTCGCCCAATATCCGCGGGTGGTCGAGGGCGCGGCCGACAGCCACGAGCCGCACCGGCTCGCTTTTTACCTTTACGACCTCGCCGGCGCCTTCCATGCCTTGTGGAACAAGGGCAAAGACTTGCCGCAATTACGGTTTGTTAATCAAAGCGATAAACCATCGACACAGGCAAGGCTCGCCTTGGTGCACGCGGTCCGCTGCGTGCTCGCCTCGGGTCTCGCCATCCTTGGCGTCACGGCGCCCGACGAGATGCGATAAGGATCGCGTCGCCCGGCAGACTGGCGGTAGTCTCGGGTCGTTCGGGCGGCCGCGTTCGCCCAACGGAAGGTCCGGCCGCCCATGGCTCAATCGACCCAGCGCCTCGTGCTCGACCTCGACGAGATCGAGCGGCAGCTGAAGCAGACGCAGCTCCAGTCGCCGCTCTCGAAGAGCGACCCCTTGGCCGAGCTCGCGCGGATCGTCGGCCAGAACGATCCCTTCAGAACCCTGCTCGCGGCGGAGCGGCAGCCGGCGAACCCCGCCGCCCGCTTCGAGGACGAGAGCTTCTTCGCCTCAGCGGACCCGTATGGGAGCGCGCCGCACGCCCATGCCGCGGCCCCCGCGGCGGTCACGCTCGCAGACCGGATCGGTGGAGGCTACGCTCCCTCGGCGGCGGACTACGCCGCGCCCGCCGAGGCTCCCTACGACACGGCTTTGCATGAGCTGCAGCCGCCCGAATCCCGCCGCTCGCGGCGTGGCCTCTTGACCGTGGCGCTGGTGCTCGGCACGGCGGTCGCGGCGGTCTCGGGCGCGCTGATGATGCGCAATCGACCGGTCGCAACCGTCGGTGGCGAGCCTCCGATCATCAAGGCCGAGAGCGACCCGCTCAAGATCAAGCCCGAGAACCCCGGCGGCGTCGAGATCCCGAACCAGAACGCCCAGGTCTATGAGCGGAGCGGTCCTGACAAGCAGACCCGGGTCGTCAATCGCGAGGAGCAGCCGGTCGACGTGCAGCAGGCCGCGCGCTCTGCCCAGGCGGCTCCGAACGGCACGCAGCCGGTGCCTTCGGCGCCCGCGATGGTGCCTCCGAGCCCCGGCCCGACCGCCTCCGCGCCGAACAACGCCGTGGCGAGCCTCGGCGAGCCGCGCCGCGTGCGCACGGTTGCGGTCCGGCCCGACGGCACGATCGTGGGTCCCGATCAGGCCGCCGCCCCGGAGCCGCCGATCATGCCGCCCGCCACGGCGCGCCCGCCTCAGGCGGCCGCCTCCCAGGGCTCCTCGAATGGCACGACCCCGGCTCCGGCCGCGCCTGCTGCGGCTCCGCCGCAGCCGTCTCGCACCACCGGGCCGAGCACGACCGCGACGCCGTCGCCGCCCCCCGCCGCCGTGCGGCCGCCGCCCGCCAGTGCCGCGCCGCCGAGCGCCCCTCCGGCCGTCGCCCCAAGCGCCGCCACGCCGTCCGCACCCAACCGCAGCGCGGCCGTCGCACCGGCTTCCGCGCCCCGCGGAGCCGACGCGGCCGAGACCACGAGCGCGGCGGGCGGCTTTGCCGTCCAGCTTTCGGTCACCACCACCGAGGAGACCGCTCGCGCGCAGGCTCAGGCGCTCCAGCGCAAATACGCCGGCGTGCTCGGCGGACGTTCGGCTCTCGTGCGCACCGCGGAGGTCGACGGCAAGACGCTCTATCGCGTGCGGGTCGGTCCGATGTCGAAGGACGACGCCTCCGACCTCTGCACGAAGGTGAAGGGCGCCGGCGGCAACTGCTTCGTCGCCAAGAACTGAAAGCGCGGACTTCCCTGCGGCCGACGCGCTTGTCCGGCGAGCCATGACCCGCGCCTTCATTGCCGGCTGCTCCGGCCCGGCCCTCACGGAGGACGAGGCCGCGTTCTTCCGCGCCTCCAAGCCCTGGGGCTTCATCCTTTTCAAGCGCAACATCGAGGCGCCCGGACAGGTGAGGGCGCTGACGCAGGCTTTGCGCGAGACCGTCGCACGGGATGACGCGCCGATCCTGATCGACCAGGAGGGCGGGCGCGTGCAGCGGATGGGGCCGCCGCATTGGCCGGCCTATCCGCCTGGCCGGGCCTATGGTCGGATTGCCGGGAACGACTCGCTTTTCCAGCGCGAGATCGCGCGGCTCGGCGCCCGGCTGATGGCCCACGACCTGCGCGAGGTCGGGATCAATGTCGATTGCGTGCCGGTGCTGGACGTGCCGGTCGAAGGCGCGCACGACGTCATCGGCGACCGCGCATACGGCCGCGATCCGGAGACCGTGGCGATCCTCGGACGGGCGGCCGCCGAGGGGCTGATCGCCGGCGGTGTGCTGCCCGTCATCAAGCACGTTCCCGGCCATGGCCGCGCCGGCGCCGACAGCCACCACGACCTTCCCATCGTGCATGCGCCCCGAGAGGAGCTCGAGCGCCAGGATTTCGTGCCCTTCCGGCACCTTGCCGACATGCCGCTCGCGATGACTGCGCATGTCGTCTACGCGGCGCTCGACCGTGATCGCCCGGCGACCACGTCGCCTGCGGTGATGCGGGACGTGATCCGCGGGCATCTGCGCTATGACGGCCTCGTCATGAGCGACGACCTCTCGATGGACGCGCTCGCCGGGAACCTCGCCGAACGCGCGGCCGCTGCCTTCGCCGCCGGCTGCGACATGGCGCTTCACTGCAATGGCCGCCTCGACGAGATGGAGGCGGTCGCCTCCGAGACGCCCGAGCTTACGGGCGAGTCGAACCGGCGTGCCGAGGCGGCCCTCGCCCGGATCCGGCACATTCCCGAGCCCCTGAATGTTGTGGACGCAAGGCAGAGGTTCGCGGCCGCGCTTGCGGCGCTCGCCTGAGCGGCCAAAGCTCGCATTCAGCGCGAATCAGTTGGGCTATGGCCGAGGTGTTACCCTTCGAGGATCTGGAGCTTGCCGAGCGCGCGACCGGCGAGCCGACCCTGCATGTCGATGTCGACGGCTTCGAAGGCCCGCTCGATCTCCTCCTCGAGCTTGCGCGCCGGCAGAAGGTCGACCTCCACCGCATCTCGATTCTGGCGCTGGCCGAGCAGTACCTCGTCTTCATCGAGGAAGCTCGCAAGCTGCGCCTCGAGCTCGCCGCCGACTACCTCGTCATGGCGGCCTGGCTCGCCTACCTGAAATCGCGCCTGCTGCTTCCTGAGACCGCCAAGGGCGACGAGCCGAGCGCGGCTGATCTTGCCACTGCCCTCGCGCTGCGCCTGCGCCGGCTCGAGGCGATCCGCGAGGCCGCGAGACGCATGGAGGAGCGCGCCCAGCTCAACCGCGACGTCTTCGCCCGCGGCGCGCCGGAGCCGCTCCAGATTCGCAAGGAGGTCGCCTGGGAGGCGAGCCTTTACGATCTCCTCTCGGCCTATGCCCGGCAGCGGCAGAAGCAGATGAACACCCGCGTGGTGATGCCGAAGCGCCAGGTATGGTCGCTCGTCGAGGCACGCGAGGCGCTGGAGCGGCTTGTCGGCATCGCCCGGGACTGGACTGTGCTCGACAGCTTCCTCCTCCGCTACATCGCCGCGCCCGAGCAGCGCCCGACCGTCATAGCCTCCGCCTTCTCGGCGATGCTGGAGCTCGTGCGCGAGGGGCGGCTCGCGCTGCGTCAGGACGAGGCCTTCGCGCCTCTTTGGGTGCGCAGCCGTCCCAGGGCGCCGGCCGAGGCTTGAGGAGATGGACAAGCGAATGAGCGCCGTCGCCCATAAGCTCTCGGTGGATTTGCCGGCCGCTCCGGACCATGCCGAGGCGCTTCGCACCGCCGAGGCCATCCTGTTCGCGGCGCGCGAACCCCTTTCGGCCCAGGAGCTCGCCGGCCGGCTGCCGCAGGGCAGCGACATCGGCGCGGTGCTGACCGATCTTGCCGAGCAGTATGCACCGCGCGGGGTCAACCTCGTGCAGGTCGCCGGGAAATGGACTTTTCGGACCGCGGGCGACCTTTCCTTCATCCTCGCGCGTGAGGTGGTTGAGCCGCGCAAGCTCTCGCGCGCCGCGATGGAGACGCTCGCCATCGTCGCCTATCACCAGCCGGTGACGCGGGCCGAAATCGAGGAGATCCGCGGCGTTGCGACCTCGAAGGGCACGCTCGACACGCTCCTCGAGACCGGCTGGATCCGCCTGCGCGGCCGCCGCAAGGCGCCCGGGCGGCCGGTCACCTACGGCACCACCCCGCATTTCCTCGAGCATTTCGGGCTAAACGCCGTCGACGATCTCCCTGGTCTCGAAGAGCTGAAGGGCGCCGGGCTCCTCCAAGGACGCATCCCGCCCGGGTTCTCGGTGCCGGTGCCGTCCGACGACACCACCTTGCGTGCCGACGAGGATCCGCTCGAGGACGACCTCTTCCAGCCGCTTCCGCCCGAGCCGGCAGAGTTCCCGGAAGTGGATGACGAGCCGGACGGCGAGGCTTATCTATCGCAGGAATGACGGCGGACCCCATCCGCCCTCGTGACCGATTGCGATTTCCCCGTTGGGGCCAGCGCGGCACGACGGGCGCCTCCATCCCGGCGGAGCTTGCTTTCGAGAGCGTGAGCCAGGTCTACGGCTCGTTGCGCGCGCTCGACGGCGTCTCGCTCGCCGTGAAGGCCGGCGAGCTCGTCTGCCTCCTCGGCCATTCCGGCTGCGGCAAGACGACGCTGCTTCGGGTCGCGGCGGGCGTCGAGAGCCCTACGACCGGCCGCGTGCTACTCGACCGCCGCGAGGTCACCGGGCCGAAGCTGTTCCTGCCGCCGGAGGACCGCGGCATCGGGCTGATGTTCCAGGACTACGCGCTTTTCCCGCACCTCTCGATCATCGAGAACGTCAAGTTCGGGCTGCGCGACCTTGCGGCCCGCGACGCCGACATTGCGGCCCGGCGGGCGCTCTCGCGGGTTGGCCTCGAGCACTATGCGTCCGACTACCCGCACGTCCTCTCCGGCGGCGAGCAGCAGCGGGTGGCGCTGGCGCGCTCGATCGCGCCCCGGCCCGGCGTGCTCCTCATGGATGAGCCCTTCTCGAACCTCGACCGCCGCATGCGCGACGCGATCCGCGACGAGACCGTCGCGATCCTCCGCGAGACCGGCGCGACCACGATCGTCGTCACGCATGATCCCGAGGAGGCGATGAAGATCGCCGACCGCATCGTGCTGATGCAGTCGGGCCGGATCGTCCAGGAGGGCAGCGCCGAGGCGATCTACCGCCAACCCGTGGACATCTTCGCGGCGCGCTTCTTCTGCGATTTCAACGAGGTCGAGGGCGTGAGCCGGGGAGGGCGGGTCGACACACCGGTCGGCCTGTTTCCGGCCCCGGATCTCGCGGATGGAGCGAGCGCGGTGGTCTGCATCCGCCCGCAGGGCGTCAGGCTTGCCGGCGCCGGGTTCTGCCTGCCGGGCCGCTTGCTCTCCAGGCGCTTTCTCGGCGAGGTCGATCTCGTCCAGGTGGCTGTGCAAGGGCTCGAAAACCCGTTACAGGCCCGGGTGCGAGGACCGCTTCCGGCACGGCCGGGCGAAGACGTGGGCGTCGAGATCGACCCCGCCGAAGTTCTTGTTTTCGCCGCAGGTCACTCCTAGTTTGGCCGCGACCTGAAAACGATGCCGCGCCGAGCACAACGGCGCAGGAGGATCACCATGGGTGGCGTAAGCATTTGGCACTGGCTCGTTGTAGGCGTCATCGTGCTCTTGCTGTTCGGACGCGGCAAGATCTCGGAGATGATGGGCGACGTGGCGAAGGGCATCAAGGCCTTCAAGAAGGGCATGACCGAAGAAGAGACCGCGGCGACCGCGCCGGCCGCTCCTCCCGGGGAGCCCGTGCGGACGATCGAGCACCAGCCGGCCCCGGTCTCGGCGCAGCCGATGCCGGCCACGCAGGCAGCCCCAACAGCTCCCGTGACTGGGACGCCGACGGCATCGACAACGCCGACAAGTATGTCGACCGCGCCGGTGGGCGAGCGCAAGGTCGGCTAATCGGCCAGCCGGCCAGCCGGCCGGGACCGGGTTTCGAGGTCGGACCATGTTCGACATGAGCTGGGGCGAGGTGCTGGTGATCGGCGCCGTCGCCCTCGTCGTCATCGGGCCGAAGGACCTGCCCAAGGCCCTGCGCACGCTCGGCAACATGACGGCGGGCGTGCGCAAGATGGCGGGCGAGTTCCAGAGCCAGTTCAACGAGGCGATGCGCGAGGCGGAGCTCGACGAGATCAAGAAGCAGGTCTCGGGCTTGAACGACGAGGTGAGCTCGATCGGCAACGAGGTCAGCTCGCTGAACACCGCCTTCGACCCGATCACCGGCTCCTCGACGCCGCTTCCCGGTTCCGCCGCGGCCGCCCCCGAAGCGGGTAGCGCGGCAACGCCGGTTCCGGTCCCGGCACCGCTGCCGGGCGAGCCGGCCTTCGACCTCGCCATCCCGGCTCCCGCCCAAGCATCCGCGCCTGAGAGCGGCGCCTCGGGCGACATCCGCCCGGCCGAGAGCAAGGCATGACGACGCCGGACGAGGATGAAGTCGAGGCTTCCCGTGCGCCGCTGATGGATCATCTGATCGAGCTGCGCCAGCGGCTGATCCGCGCTTTCATCGCCTTCATCGTGATGTTCGTCGGCTGCTTCTGGGGCGCCAAGTACATCTACAACATTCTGGTCCAACCCTATGTCTGGGCGGTGGGCGATCCGGCCAAGGCGCATATGGTCTACACCCACGCGCTCGAGTTCTTCTTCACCCAGCTCCAGGTCGCGATGTTCGGCGCCGGTTTTTTGGCCTTCCCGGTGATCGCGAACCAGATCTACAAATTCGTCGCGCCGGGCCTCTACAAGAACGAGCGCCAGGCTTTTTTGCCCTTCCTCGTCGCGACCCCGCTGCTGTTCCTCCTGGGCGCCTGCGTGGTCTATTTCATCGCCCTGCCGCTGCTCATGAAATTCTCCGTCTCGATGCAGCAGTTCGGGACCGGGGAAGGCAATCCCGAGATCCAGTTCCTGCCCAAGGTCAACGAGTACCTCTCTTTGACCATGACGCTGATCTTCGCCTTCGGCATCTGCTTCCAGATGCCGGTGATCCTGACGCTCCTTGGCAAGGCCGGGATCATCGATGCGCAGTTCCTGGTCGAGAAGCGCCGCTACGCCATCGTCATCGTGTTCGTGATCGCGGCGGTGCTGACGCCGCCCGACGTGATCTCCCAGCTTGCCCTCGCGCTGCCGACGCTCCTCCTCTACGAGGCCTCGATCTTCGCGGTGCGCATGGTCGAGAAGAAGCGGACGCAGGAGCGCGAGGCCGCCGCGGCGGCGGAGTGATTGCCAAGCCCGCCGCTTGCTGACATAGCCCGCCGCTGTCATCCCGGGGCTCGCGAAGCGAGAACCCGGGGCCCATAAACACGAGGGGGCCCTACTTGCTCCGCCGGTGTTTATGGGTTCCGGGCTCCTCGCTGCGCTCGGCCCCGGAATGACATCCTAGGTCAGCGCCCGCACATGCACGACATCCGCTTCATCCGCGACAACCCGGACGCCTTCGACGAGGGCCTCTCGGGGCGGGGGCTCGAGCCCATGTCGCGCGAGCTCATTGCGCTCGACGAGGCGCGCCGCGCCGCCATCGCCGCGCTGCAGGCGGCGCAGGAGCGGCGGAACGCGCTCTCGAAGGAGATCGGGCAGGCGAAGGCGAGGAAGGACGAGGCGCGCGCGCAGGCGCTGATGGCCGAGGTGGCGCGGCTGAAGGATGACGTGCCGCAGCTCGAGGCCGCGGAGCGGGATGCCAGCGCCGCGCTCGACAAGCGCCTTGCCGAGATCCCGAACCTGCCGAGCGGGGAGGTGCCGGTCGGAAAGGACGAGCACGACAACGTCGAGAAGAGCCGCTTCGGCAACCCGCGCAACTTCGCGCAGCCGAAGGAGCATTACGAGCTCGGCGAGGCCATGCGCCTCATGGATTTCGAGACCGCCGCGAAGCTCTCGGGCTCGCGCTTCGTGGTGCTTAAAGGCCAGCTCGCAAAGCTCGAACGCGCGCTCGGCCAGTTCATGATGGACATGCACACGACCGAGCACGGCTACACCGAGGTCGCGCCGCCGCTATTGGTGCGCGACGAGGTGATGTTCGGGACAGGCCAGTTGCCGAAGTTCCGTGAGGATCAATTTGCGACATCGCGCCTGACCGACGCTTCAGACCTGAATACGAAACTCTTCGAACGCTTCTCCCGAGAAGCGGGAGATCTCATGGCTAGGGCGGACAATCCCGTCGCACAGGCTGCCCTAGGCCAAGGTCTTAAGAGCAAAGAAGCTCTATTAGCATGGGTGAACGCCAATCTCTTTGCGCTCGCGAGAGAGGGGTTCTGGGACGCGTACATAGGATTGTGGCTGATTCCAACGGCTGAGGTTTCACTCACCAACCTCGTCCGGGAGTCCATCACCCCCGAAGACGAGCTCCCCCTCCGGGTCACCGCGCTCACGCCCTGCTTCCGCGCCGAAGCGGGCGCGGCGGGGAAGGACACGCGCGGCATGCTGCGGCAGCACCAGTTCACCAAATGCGAATTGGTCTCGATCACCACGCCCGAGCGATCGGCCGAGGAGCACGAGCGCATGCTGGCCTGCGCGGAAGAAGTGCTGCGCCGGCTCGACCTGCCTTATCGCGTGATGACGCTGTGCACCGGCGACATGGGTTTTTCGGCGGCGAAGACCTACGACATCGAGGTCTGGCTGCCGGGGCAGGGGACCTACCGCGAGATCTCCTCCTGCTCGGTCTGCACCGATTTCCAGGCGCGGCGCATGAACGCGCGCTACCGGGCTAAGGACGGCAAGGTGCGCGGCTTCGTTCACACCCTCAACGGCTCCGGCGTCGCGGTCGGCCGCGCGCTCATCGCGGTCATGGAGAACTACCAGAACGAGGACGGCTCGGTGACCGTGCCCGACGCGCTC
This sequence comes from Microvirga sp., assembly GCA_029266525.1. GTDB lineage: Bacteria > Pseudomonadota > Alphaproteobacteria > Rhizobiales > Beijerinckiaceae > JAJKJG01. The sequence continues at coordinate 47,221 of JAQSWQ010000030.1, read as the reverse complement.
GCACCGTATATGGGCGGGGTGAAGCGGATCGAGGGAGCGCGGGCGAAGTGACCGCCTCCCGCGCGGTCGTCCCGGCCGGAGCGGAGCGGAGAGCCGGGACCCATCGGCGCCGCCTGCGCGTGGGTCCCGGACCTGCGCCGCACCGCTGTGCGCTGCGGCGCGTCCGGGACGACGGCGCGTTGTGTGGCGAGGGGGATTAGATGCGCATCCTCGTCACCAACGACGACGGCATCCATGCGCCGGGGCTGAAGCTCCTCGAGGGGATCGCCGCGGAGCTCTCGGACGACGTCTGGGTGGTCGCGCCCGAGACCGACCAGAGCGGCGTGTCGCATTCGCTCTCGCTCAACGATCCGTTGCGCCTGCGCGAGATCGAGGAGCGGCGCTTCGCCGTGAAAGGCACGCCGACCGATTGCGTCATCATGGGCATCCGCCACATCATCCGCGAGGCCCGGCCCGACCTCGTGCTGTCGGGCGTCAACCGCGGCCAGAACGTCGCCGAGGACGTGACCTATTCGGGCACGGTCGCGGGCGCCATGGAAGGCACCATCCTTGGCGTGCCCTCGATCGCGCTCTCCCAGGCCTACGGCCCCGGCGGCAGGAACGCCATCAAATGGCACTGCGCCGAGACGCACGCGCCGGGGATCGTGCGCAAAATCCTCGCCGAAGGCATCCCGAAGGACATCCTGGTCAACGTGAACTTCCCCGATTGCGAGCCCGGAGACGTGCGCGGCATTGCGGTGGCTGCCCAGGGGCAGCGCAGCCAGGAGCTCCTGCGCATCGACGAGCGCGTCGACGGGCGCGGCAACCCTTACTTCTGGATTGCCTTTGCCCGCGGCAAGCACATCCCCGCGAACGGCACCGATCTCTGGGCCCTCGCCGACCGGCGCATTTCGGTCACGCCGCTCCGCCTCGACCTTACCGACGAGCCGACGCTGACGCGCTACGCGCAGGCGTTCGAGTAAGCCCTCCCCTTGCGGCGAGGGGATAGGCGGCGCTCACACTCTCTCAACCTTCGCCGGGTTAGGTAGGGAAGCGTTCACCCTGGCGTCCGCCCATGCTCGCCCTGCCGACCGAAGCTCAGCCCGAGGCGCCCTCCGAGCGCGTCGATGCGGCCTCCTTCATCCTGTCGCTGCGGGCGCGCGGCATTCGCGACACGACGATCTTGAGCGCGATGGAGCGGGTGCGGCGCGAGCTGTTCGCGCCGCGGCGCTTCGGCGACCTTGCCAGGACCGACGTGTCGCTGCCCTTGCCCTTCGGCCAGACCATGACGGCGCCGAGCGCCGTCGCGGCGATGCTCGCCGCGCTCGGGCCCGAGCCCGGCCAGCGCGCGCTCGAGATCGGCACGGGCTCGGGCTACGTCACGGCGCTTCTTGCGCGGATCGGCTGCCGCGTGACCACGATCGAGCGCTACGCGACGCTCGCCGAGGAGGCGCAGGTCCGGCTCGAGATCGCCGGCGCCGATCCCGGTATCGAGATGGGCGTCGGAAACGGCCTCAAGCTCGACCTCGGCGCCGAGCGCTTCGACCGTATCCTCGTCAACGGTGCCGTGCCCGCCGTGCCGAGCGCGCTGACCTCGCTGCTCGCGGTCGGCGGCCGGCTCGTCGGCGGGCTTGCGGTCGACGGGTTCCCGCGGCTGATCAAGGTCGAGCGGGGCGAGGACGGGAGTTTGGCGCAGACCCTCGGCGCGCCGCTGCGGCTTGCGCGTCTCACATGCGGCCGCGGGGCGCTCCAGGCCGCAGCCTGAGCGCGAAAAAACCATCTCGCCGCCTTGCTTGGGCAACGGATGCTTAACCTGAACGCGCTTTTAATCGCCGCTACCGGGGTTGCGTGCGTGGTGGGGTGAGCGATGCGTTCCTGTGGCGTTGATCTGATGCGGAGCCTGTCGCGGTTCGCGGTGATCGTGGCGATCGGCGGTGTTGCGAGCGCCTGCAGCTCGGATGTTGCCCGCTTCGGCGACAGCCCCTTCTCGAATCCCTTCAAGTCGGGCGCCGGCGGCGAGCCGACGATGACCGGCAGCGTTCCGCCGAAGGCGGCCGCCGTCCCGAGCGCCCGGGTCGAGACCCAGCCGCTTGCGCCGCCGCAAGCTTCGGCGGCACCGGTCTATAACCGGCCGTCCACCCCTGCGCCGATCGCCTCCGCGCCGGCTCCGAGGCCGGTGGCACCCGCGCGTCCGGTCGCCTCCGGTCCTGCCGGCTGGACCATCCAGGGCGGCACGCCTGTCACCGTGCGGACCGGCGACAGCCTCAACCTGATCGCCACCCGCTACGGCGTTCCGGCCTCTGCCATCCTCGAGGCGAACGGCCTCAAGAGTGCAGCACAGGTGTCGCCCGGCCGGCAGATCGTAATCCCAGTCTACAACGCCGGCGGGGTCGCGGCAGCGCCGGTCCGGGCGAAGGCGGCTCCTGCGCCGCAACGCCAGGCCGGCGAGGCGAAGCCGCGCTTCGTGCAGGGGCCGAAAGCCCAGGAGAAGCCGGGCAGCGCCAAGGACCGCGTCCGCCAGGCCGGCGCCAAGACGCCCGAAGCCAAGCCCGATCCGAAGCTCGCCAAGGCGCAGCCGAAACCGGAGCCGGCGAAGCAGGCCGCGAAGCCCGAGCTGCAGAAGCTCGGGGCCGTCCAGCCGGTTAAGCCGGCTCTGAAGGCGGCCGAGGCTCAGAAGCCCGCCCAGATCGAGATCGCGAAAACGCCGGCAAAGTCGTCGGCAAAGGAGCCGGAGCAAACCGCGAGCATCGCCCCGCAGGCGACCGCCTATGCCCCCGCCCCGGCCACCGCCGCCGCGCAGCCGGTGGGCTTCCGCTGGCCGGCCAAGGGCCGCGTGATCGCCGGCTTCGGCGGCTCGGGCGGGAACGAGGGCATCAACATCGCCGTGCCCGAGGGAACGTCCGTGAAGGCCGCCGAGGACGGCACGGTCGCCTATGCCGGCAGCGAGGTGAAGGGCTACGGCAAGCTCGTGCTCATCCGCCACGACAACGGCTATGTGTCAGCCTACGCTCACAACGGCGAGATCGCCGTGAAGCACGGCCAGAAGGTGAAGCGCGGCGACACCATCGCGAAGTCCGGCCAGACCGGCAACGTGACCTCGCCCCAGCTCCATTTCGAGATTCGGAAAGGGGCGACGCCGATCGACCCGATGCCGCATCTGCAGGGCGGGTAGCATACCTCTCCTTCCGGGAGAGGTTACCCTAGCCCCTTGCCCAGCCTTCCCGCCAGATCCTGGATGAACTGCCAGGCCGTGCGGCCCGAGCGCGAGCCGCGCGTCGTCGCCCATTCGAGGGCCTCGGCGCGGGTCGCGTCGCGGTCGCAGGGGAGCGCGAAGTGGTCGGCATAGCCGAACACCATCTCCAGATATTCGTCCTGGCTGCAGCGGTGGAAGCCGAGCCATAGCCCGAAGCGGTCCGACAGCGACACCTTCTCCTCGACCGCCTCGCCCGGATTGATCGCGGTCGAGCGCTCGTTCTCCATCATGTCGCGCGGGAGAAGATGGCGGCGGTTCGAGGTCGCGTAGAAGATCACGTTCTCCGGCCGGCCCTCGATGCCGCCCTCGAGCACGGCCTTCAGCGACTTGTAGGAGGTGTCGTCCGCATCGAAGGAGAGATCGTCGCAGAACACGACGAAGCGGTGCGCGTCCGCGCGCAGCAGCGCCATCAGCTCGGGCAGCGTCTCGATATCCTCGCGGTGGATCTCGACCAATTTGAGCGGGGCGGCGCCGCGCGTACCGGCGAGCCCGCGGTTGATCTCGGCGTGCACGGCCTTGACGAGCGACGACTTGCCCATGCCGCGCGCGCCCCAGAGCAGCGCGTTGTTGGCGGGCAGGCCGCGCGCAAAGCGCTCGGTGTTCTCGGTGAGCATGTCGCGGACCCGGTCGATGCCGCGCAACAGCGCCATCTCGACCCGGCTCACCTTCGACACCGGCGCAAGCCGCCCGTCCGCATGCCAGACGAAGGCGTCGGCCGCGGCGAAGTCGGGCGCTGCGGGCTCCGCCGGCGCGGCGCGCTCGAGGGCATCGGCGATCCGGCGGAGCAACTCCACGACCTCCGGCGTGCTCGATGCCGAGGACGAGGCGGAGGAGGCGGCGAGGCGGATCTGGTCGGCCCTAGGCATCTTTGTCTTGGGTTTGCGAAGCGTGCGGCTCCTTATCGCGGCGAAGCTCGCCGGTCCATGGCGCGAATTGATTTCGCAAGGTCGATGGCTATAGTCCGCGCCACTTCCGGAACCCCGTCGGGCCCGGGCGCGGTCTCGCGCGCCTCGCGCCATCCATGGAGCCCAGTTTGATCACCCCCGCATTCGCGCAAGCGGCCGGCACGGGGGGCAGCGGAGACATCATCCTCCAGCTCGTCCCGTTCCTGCTCATCTTCGTCATCATGTGGTTCTTGATCATCCGGCCGCAGCAGCGGCGGGTGAAGGAGCACGCCGAGATGGTGAAGAACGTGCGCCGCGGCGACACGGTGGTGACCACCGGCGGCATCGTCGGCAAGGTCACGAAGGCGACCGACGATCCGGAGCTCGAGGTGGAGATCGCCGACGGGGTGCGGGTGAAGCTCGTCCGCGGCATGATCTCCGAGGTCCGGACCAAGGGCGAGCCGGTCAAGTCGTAACGGGCGGGATCCCGGCCTATATGGCCATGGCCGCGGCTTGCCCGGGCGGCCGCCCGCAAGGTTGAGCATCCATGCTGCGATTCTCCCTCGGAAAGACCATCGCGATCGTGCTGGCGATCGTCGTCGGATTGCTGCTCGCGGTACCGAGCCTGTTCGCGCCCGAGCGGCGCGAGGCCTTCACGCGCTCGCTGCCGAGCTGGATACCGTCTTGGGCGGTGCCGACCCGCGGCATCGTGCTCGGGCTCGACCTCCAGGGCGGCTCTCATGTCGTGCTCGAAGTCGACGTCCAGGACCTCGTCCGCGGCCGCACCGGGCTCGTGAACCAGCTCCGCGACGATGTCCGGCGGGTGCTGCGCGAGACGAGCGCGCGCGTCGAGGGCGGAATCCAGGTCGCGCAACGCGGCGTGCAGCTGCGCATCGCCGACCCCGCGGAGCGAGCCCGCGTGCTCCCCAAGCTGCGCGAGCTCTCGCAGCAGATCACCAATCCGATCCTCGGCCAGACCGGAGCCCGCAACATCGACCTCGTCGAGCAGCCGGACGGGCTGATCCAGCTCACCTATACCGAGCAGGGCATCGCCGAGCGCGTGCGCCGGGCGATCGATCAGGCGAGCGAGGTGCTGCGCCGGCGCGTCGACGCGCTCGGGACGACCGAGCCGAACATCCAGCGCCAGGGTGCCGATCGCATCCTCGTGCAGGTGCCCGGTCTCCAGGACCCGCAGCGCCTCAAGGACATTCTCGGCCAGACCGCGAAGCTCGAGTTCCGCATGGTGGCAGACCCCGGTGCAGCGGATGTCGACCAGCTGCCGTCGAAGGAAAGTCCCGGCCAGACCATGCCGATCGAACGGCGCGTGATCGTCGAAGGCGGCGACCTCATCGACGCGCAGCCCGGCTTCGATCAGCGCACGAGCGAGCCGATCGTCAATTTCAAGTTCAACATCCGCGGCGCCCAGCGCTTCGGGGCGGCGACTTCGGAGAATGTCGGGCGGTTCCTCGCGATCGTGCTCGACAACCAGGTGATCTCGGCGCCGCGCATCCTGCAGCCGATCACCGGCGGCTCGGGCCAGATCTCCGGGCGGTTCACGGTCCAGCAGGCGAACGATCTCGCGGTTCTCTTGCGCGCTGGTGCGCTGCCGGCCAAGCTGACCATCGTCGAGGAGCGCACCGTCGGTCCGGGCCTCGGGCAGGATTCGATCAACGCCGGCATCATTGCCGCCCTCGTCGGCACCGTGCTCGTCGCGATCTTCATGGTGCTCGCCTACGGCTTCTTCGGCGTGCTCGCGACGATCGCGCTTCTCGTCAACGTCGGGTTGATCCTCGGCCTGATGTCGGCGCTCGGCGCGACGCTGACGCTTCCCGGCATCGCGGGCATCGTCCTGACCATCGGCATGGCGGTCGATTCCAACGTGCTTATCTACGAGCGCGTGCGCGAGGAGGCGCGGCTTGGCCGATCGGCGGCGTCCTCGCTCGACGCGGGCTTCGCCCGTGCGCTCACCACCATCGTCGATGCGAACCTGACGACGCTGATCGCGGCCGTGGCGCTGTTCTTCCTCGGCACCGGGCCGGTCCGCGGTTTCTCGGTGACGCTGTCGCTCGGCATCCTGACGACCGTCTTCACCGCCTACACGCTGACGCGCCTGATGGTCGCGACCTGGTTCCGCGTCACGCGGCCGCAACGCATCGCGATCGCCTGAGTACCCGCCATGTGGCTCGTCCAATACGTCCCGACCGACACGAAATTCGCCTTCATGCGGGTTCGCCGCATGACCTTTCCGTTCTCGGCCTTCCTGTCCGTGGTCTCGGTCCTCTTGTTTTTCGGCTGGGGGATGAACTTCGGCATCGACTTCAAGGGCGGAACCCTCGTCGAGTTGCAGTCCCGCTCCGCGGCCGCCGACGTTGCGGCTATCCGCCAACGCGCCGAGGCGCTCGGCTTCGGCGAAGTCGAGGTCCAGCAGTTCGGGACGCCACAGGACGTCTCCGTCCGAGTCGAGCTGCAGCCGGGCGGCGAGCAGGCGCAGCAGAACGTCGTGAGCCGCCTGCGCGAGACCTTCGGCGACAATTACGAGTTCCGCCGCGTCGAGGTCGTCGGGCCGCGGGTCTCCGGCGAGCTCGTGCAATCGGGCACGCTCGGCGTGATTCTCGCCATCTTCGGCGTGCTGGTCTATCTCTGGTTTCGCTTCGAGTGGCAGTTCGCGATCGGAGCGGTGGTCGCGACGCTGCACGATCTCGTGCTGACGATCGGCTTCTTCGCGCTGACCCAGATCGAGTTCAACATGACCTCGATCGCCGCGATCCTCACGATCATCGGTTATTCGCTGAACGACACGGTCGTGGTTTACGACCGGGTGCGCGAGATCATGCGCAAGTACAAGCGCATGCCCATCATCGAGATGCTCGACCTCTCGATGAACTCGACCCTCTCGCGCACGCTGATCACCGGCGTTTCCACCTTCCTGGTCCTCGTCGCGCTCGCGATCTTCGGCGGCGAGGTGATCAAGGGCTTCGCCTACGCGATGCTGTTCGGCCTCGTGGTCGGCACCTATTCCTCGGTGTTCATCGCGGCGCCGGTCCTGATCTATCTCGGGCTGCGGGTCGGCGGCGCCGAGGCGCCGGTCGTCGACGGTAGGGTGGCGCAGCCGGCGGAGTAGGCGATGGCCCCCGGCCGGATGTATGACGGCTTCGTCCCGGGCCGGCACCTGATCGACTCCTACGGCGCCGGCGGCTTCCGCTTCGCCGAGATGTCGCACCGCGGCTCGATCCTGGCGCTGCCCTCCGGCATCAAGGCCTGGGAGGTGACCTCGCCGGCCGAATTCTCGCTCGATGCTTTCGCCCCGGTGCTCGCCGAGGCGGCCGAGATCGACGTGCTCCTCGTCGGCACCGGGCGCGAAGCCGCGGCGCTGCCGGAGGCGCTGCGGCGGCGCTTCAAGGACGCAGGAATCGGCGTCGATGCGATGCAGACCGGTGCCGCCGCTCGGACCTACAACATCCTCGCGGCCGAGAACCGCAAGGTCGCGGCGGCGCTCGTGGCGGTGCCTTGAGCGACACTTGGCCTTTCTCGCATTGCGAGACGCTGGTGCGGGAGGGCGACCGCGACCGTTATTTCGCGACGCTGTTCGCGCCGGCCGACAAGCGGCCCTTCCTCTTCGCGCTCTACGCCTTCAGTCTCGAAGCGGCCCGCGTGCGCGAGAGCGTGAGCGACCCCATGCCCGGCGAGATTCGTCTGCAGTGGTGGCGCGATGCGCTGCAGGGCGAGGCGCGCGGCAACGTGCGTGCCAATCCGGTCGCCGCCGCCCTCGACGACACGATCGTGCGCTTCCGCCTGCCGCGCCAGGCGCTGGTCGACCTTGTCGATGCCCGGACCTTCGACCTCTACGACGACCCGATGCCGACCATCGCCGATCTCGAGGGCTATGCTGGCGAGACCTCCTCGGCTCTGATCCGGCTCGCCGGGATCGTCCTGAACGATGGGACCGATCCCGGAGCGGCGGATGCGGCCGGGCACGCCGGCGTCGCCTACGCGATCGCCGGGCTTCTGCGCGCCTTTCCGTGGCATGCGCGGCGCGGGCAGGTCTATTTGCCGGCCCAGATCTTCAACCGGTATGGGGTGTCGCGCGACGACGTGGTGCTCGGACGGGGCGGACCGGGCTTTCCGGCGGCGCTCGCGGAGCTGCGCGAGATCGCACGCGACCATCTGCGCCGCGCGCGAGCCCTGCGCGCGACTATTCCGCCGCAAGTTCTGCCGGCTTTCCTGCCGACCGCCCTGGTCGAGCCTTACCTCGCCCGGACGGAGCGAGCGGGCGACCCCTTTCGCGCCGTGATCGAGCTGCCGCAATGGCGCCGGCAGATCATCCTGTGGCGTGCCGCCCGCGCCGGGCGGTTCTGAGGCTCAGCGGCGCTCGGCGACACGGCGCTTGACCGCCCGCTGCTTGCGCGCCGGGTGGCGGCGCGCGGCGACATAGCCCTGGCGGTAGGCCGGATAGCGATAGGTCCGCCCCGGCCCGTAAGCCGGGCCGGGCGTGACCTGATACCCGAGCCGCGGCACGCCGTTGTAGTACTCCGAGCCGGGCGGCAGCGCGCCGAGCGGAGGCCCGAGCGGACGCCCGTCCCAGGCGCTGAGGTGGTTGTTGTAGTAGGGGCCCCAGCCGAGGCCCTCGTCGTCGAAGGGCTGGGCGGAGGCGGAAGCGGCGCCGAGCAGCAGCGCGCCCAAGGCCAAGCCGACGAGCTTTCCAGTGTTCATCGCATTGTCTCCTCGCGTATCGCCCGAGCCCGTGAATGGCATGGATCGGGGGCCGGTTCCGTGAGCTCCCTCACACCGGCTATTCCGCCGCAGCCGGCATCTCCTCGGCGGCAAGCCAGCGCGACAGGTCGGCCCGCGCGCGGTCGGTGAGCGCCTTCTTCTTGGCGACCGCCTTGGCCGAGCCGCGCAGGCGGGCGCCGTCCACGGCTTTCGGCGCGCGCTCGAGCGGCGGGAACAGGCCGAAATTGACGTTCATCGGCTGGAAGGAGCGCGGCCCTTCCCCGGCTGCCTCGATATGCCCGCCGGTGATGTGGGCGAGGAGCGCGCCGAGCGCCGTCGTCTCCGGGAGCGGCCGGATCGGCTGCCCGAGCCGCTCGGCCGCCGCCCAGCGCCCGGCCATCAGCCCGACCGCGGCACTCTCGACATAGCCCTCGCAGCCGGTGATCTGGCCGGCGAAGCGCAGCCGCGGCATCGCCTTGAGCCTCAGCGTTCGATCGAGGAGCTTCGGGGAGTTGAGATAGGTATTGCGGTGGAGGCCGCCGAGCCGCGCGAACTCGGCCTCCTCGAGCCCCGGAATGGTGCGGAAGATCCGCACCTGCTCGCCGTGCTTCAGCTTGGTCTGGAAGCCCACCATGTTGAACAACGTGCCGAGCGCGTTGTCCTGGCGCAGCTGCACGACCGCGTGGGGCTTCTCGCCCGGCTTGTGCGGGTTCGTGAGCCCGACGGGCTTCATCGGCCCGTGGCGCAAGGTCTCCGGCCCGCGCTCGGCCATCACCTCGATCGGCAGGCAGCCGTCGAAGTAGGGGGTGCCCTCCCACTCCTTGAAGCTCGTCTTGTCGCCGGCGAGGAGCGCCTCGACGAAGGCGTCGTACTGCTCCTTGTCCAGCGGGCAGTTGACGTAGTCGGCGCCGGTGCCGCCGGGCCCGGCCTTGTCGTAGCGCGACTGGAACCAGGCGACGCCGAAGTCGATCGTGTCGCGATGGACGATCGGCGCGATGGCGTCGAAGAAGGCGAGCTCGCTTTCGCCGGTGAGCCCGCGAATCGCTTCGGCAAGGGCGGGTGAGGTGAGGGGGCCGGTCGCGACGATGACGCTGTCCCATTCCTGTGGCGGCAGCCCGCCGATCTCGCCGCGCTCGATCGTGACGAGCGGATGCGCTTCGAGCGCTGCCGTCACGGCGTCGGAGAAGCCGTTGCGATCGACCGCAAGCGCGCCGCCGGCCGGGACCTGATGCGCGTCGCCCTTGGCGATGACCAGCGAGCCCAAGGCGCGCATCTCCTGATGCAGCAGCCCGACCGCGTTCGCCTCGGCATCATCCGAGCGGAAGGAGTTCGAGCAGACGAGCTCGGCAAGGCCCGCGGTCTTGTGCGCCTCGGTGCCGCGCTCAGGCCGCATCTCGTGGAGCACCACCGGCACGCCGGCTTGCGCGATCTGAAAGGCCGCCTCCGAGCCTGCCAACCCGCCGCCGACGACATGGATGGGAGCCATGGTCATACCTTTTGCATATCGGGAGCGGAGCGCGGCGTTCAAGCGGAAGCCCTCTCGCGATCTAAAAGGCGCGCCAAATCCCCCTTCCTCAGCCGACCACCCGGACCGGGCATGCGTTCCCGGCGCGGGCACCGGTCCCGTCCCACCCTAACGACGCCTCGCGAGAGCGTCCCCCGGCGGACGGAACTGGGCTTATCTAGGACTAAAATCAGGAGATTGTCAAGCGCGCTTGCACTCTGGCCTCCGCCGACGGGAGCTTCGCATAGGCGACGATCCGCCAAAGTAAGGTCGGCCCCCTTATCCGCGCACGCCCTGATCCTGCGCTCCGCACGCCGCCGCGGCGGGGGTCATCCAGCCGATGCCGGCGCCGCCGGGCTCGGTGAGGATGGCGATGCGGCCGACACCCGGCACGTCGAAGATCGGGCGCATCAGCTTCGCCCCGGCCTTGACGGCGAGCGCCGCGCGCCGGTCCACGTCGTCGACCGCAAGGTAGGGCATCCAGCCCTCCGGCACGCCCTCGAACTCGAGCGCATCGAGCGGGAAAAGGCCCGCGACCGGCATGTCGTCGAGCATCGCGCACCAATAGAGGCGGCCTCCGTCCATCGGCATCGAGGTGAAGCTCCAGCCGATGGTCTCGGCGTAGAAGCGCTTCGCGCGCTCGACGTCGCGCGCCATGAGCTCGTTCCAATGGAAACGGCCGTGCGACCACATGGCGAGGCCTCAGCGTCAGGCCGCGGCCGCGGCGGCAAAGGCCGGCGCTGTCGCCTGCCAGGCCGGCAGGGCCAGCACGCGGGCGGACCACTCGCGGAGGCGCGGATAGGGCTCGAGCGGGAAGCCGCCCTCCTTCGCATAGACCATCGCCGACACGACCGAGAAGTCGGCGAGCGTAAGGCCGGAGCCGACGAGATAGGATTGTGCCGAGAGATGGCGCTCGAGGATGGCCGCGTCGCGGTGAAAGGCTTCGGTCGCCTTGAGCACCACCACCGGATCGGGCGAGCCCAGGTCGAAGAAGGTCTTGACGAAGCGCTCGAACAGCAGCGGCTCGCAGGATTCGGCGCCCCAGTGCTGCAGCTGCCAGCTCTGCCAGCGCACGATGTCGGCCCGCGCGCGGGCGTCGTCCGGCCAGAGCGCGTTCGGCGTCCGGCTCGCGAGATACTGCATGATTGCGGTCGACTCCCAGAGCACGAAATCGCCGTCGACGAGCGTCGGCGTGCGGCCGGTCGGGTTGAGCCTAAGATAGTCCGGCGCACGCTGCTCGCCCTTGCCTAGATCGACCAGCACGTCCTCGATCGCGACGCCGAGATGGGCCGCGACGGCACGCACCTTCCAGGTGTTGGGCGAGCCCGGATATCCGTGAAGCTTCATGATCGTCTCCTCTCCTGCTGGTCGAAAACTGAGACTTGGTTCCGAGCTGATCCGGTGGCTCTGCGCGAGGGCGGATCGTCAGCCGCGCCGCGCCGCCTTGATCGCGGCGACGTCAATCTTCTTCATGTCCATCATTGCGTCGAACGCGCGCTTTGCCTCATCGCCGCCGGCCGCCAGCGCCTCCATCAGCACTCGCGGCGTGATCTGCCAGGAGATGCCCCACTTGTCCTTGCACCAGCCGCACGCGCTCTCCTGGCCGCCATTGCCGACGATTGCGTTCCAGTACCTGTCGGTCTCTTGCTGATCGTCGGTGGCGATCTGGAACGAGAAGGCTTCATTGTGCTTGAAGGCGGGGCCGCCGTTGAGGCCCAGGCAGGGTATTCCGGCGACCGTGAACTCGACCGTCAGCACATCGCCTTTTTTGCCCGACGGGTAGTCGCTGGGTGCGCGGTGGACGGCGCCCACCGCGCTGTCGGGAAAGGTCGCGGCGTAGAAGCGGGCCGCAGCCTCGGCGTCCTTGTCATACCAAAGGCAAATTGTGTTCTTGGCCATTGCCTGTCCTTTCCGCTTTGATGTCGACACCGAGCCGTCGGCCCGGGAACCATGTGTCGGATTTCGACCAAGAGGTCGGCGCTTGATCGAGCGCTCAGCTCGTCGCGACCGCGCTCGGGTCCATCCACATGATCTCCCAGATATGCCCGTCGGGATCCTCGAAGCTGCGCTCGTACATGAAGCCGTGATCGGCGGGCTCGCGCGGCTTCGTGCCGCCGGCTGCAAGCGCCGCGTCGACGAGCGCGTCGACCTCGGCGCGGCTGTCGCGCGACAGGCAGGTCAGCACCTCGGTGGTCTTCGTCGCATCGGCGATCGTCTTCGTGGTGAACTCGCCGAACTTCTTGTGGGTCAGGAGCATCGCGTAGATGTCGTCGCTGATGACCATGCAAGCTGCGGTCTCGTCGGTGAATTGCGGGTTGAACGAGAAGCCGAGCTTCTTGAAGAACGCCATCGAGCGCTCGAGGTCCCTGACCGGCAGGTTGACGAAGATCTTGGTCGGCATGGCGAGCCTTTCGGGAGAGTTGCTCGGAGATCGAGCGGCGGCCGCGGGCGGCCGCCGCGGGCTCTTCGTCAGGCGGCCTGCTTCGCTTCGCTGGCCGCCGTCGTGACCACCATCCACGAGACGCCGAAGCGGTCGGCGACCACGCCGAAGCGCGGCGAGAAGAAGGTCTTGCCGATCGGCATCTGCACCTGCCCGCCTTCGGCGAGCGCGTTGAACAGGCGGTCGGCCTCGGCTTCGCTCGACACGTCAAGCGACAGCGACACCCCTTCGGTGCCGGACTTGCCGCTGCACATCCCGTCCGAGGCCATGACCTGCGTCTCGCCGATCTGCATGCAGGCATGCATGACCTTCTCGTCCAAGCCGGGCGGCACGATCTCGGGTCCGGGCTTGTCGGGGTTCTCCTTGAAGCGCATCAGCATCATCACCTCGGCCCCAAGCGCCTTCTTGTAGAATTCGAGGGCCTCTTCGCAGCGGCCGTTGAAGAACAGATACGGTTGCACCTTCATGGTCATTCTCCTTGTTCGAAGTGACGAATGGCTTTTCGCCGCTCACATCGCGAGCAGCACCTTGAAGCCGCCGAAGAACATGCGCATGCCGTCGAACGGCATCGACTTCGGGTCCATGTCCTTGAGGCGCGGATCGGACATGACCGCGGCAAGGATGCGGTCGCGATCCTCGCGCGACGGGTAGACGATCCAGGAGAAGGCGACGACCTCGTCCTCCTCGAGCTTCACGGCCTGCGGGAAGGACGTGACCTTGCCCGGCTTCACGTCGTCGGAAATGCATTCGACGTATGCGAGCGCGCCGTGCTCCTTCCAGACCTGCCCGGCCTTCTCCGAGAACCGCTTGTAGGCATCGACATTCTTCTTCGGCACCGGCGCCACGAAGCCGTCGACGTATTTTCCTTGCATGTCCATGGTCGGTCCTTTGGTAGTGGAAAGCTTCGATCGTCAGGCGAAGAGCCGCTCGAGCTTGTCGAGCGAGCCGGTCCAGCCGAAGGCGTGGCGGTCGCGCGCCGCCTCGTCGAAGAACTGCTCGTGGATGAGCGTGAGGAGCGAGCCGTCCCCGTCCGGCTTGATCAGCACGGTGACGAGCGATTCGCGCTCCGGCGTCGAGCGCCAGGCCCAGGTGAAGACGAGCTTCTTGTTCGGCACCACCTCGCGATAGCTGCCGCTGACGTGATGCTCCTCGCCGTCCTCGGTGTAGAACACGACGACGTAGCGCCCGCCGACCCTAAGATCGGTCTCGGCGCGCTCGACCGCGCCCGAGTCGGGGCCGAACCATTGCTTCAGCTTCGCGGGGTCCGTCCACGCGGCGTAGACCTTCGCGGGGGCGGCGTTGAGGCGGCGCTTGAGGGTGAGGCTGGGCTTGGCGGCGATGCCGGGCTGGGCGAGCATGGTTCCTCCTCCACGAAAGCGGCAAGACGATCGAGCTGTTCGGACCAGAAGCGCTGGTAGCGGGCGAGCCAATGCATCGCTTCCTCCATCGGTCCGGCGGTGAGCTCGCAGGCGACGGTGCGGCCGATCTTTGTTCGGGCGATCAGTCCGGCATCCGAGAGCACGTCGAGATGCTTCATGATCGCCGGCAGCGACACCGGGAACGGCCGGGCGAGCTCGCTCACCGACAGGCTGTCCTCGTCGTTCAGCCGCGCGATCAGCGCCCGCCGCGTCGGGTCGGCGAGCGCCGCGAAGGTGCGGTCGAGGGGCTGCTGATGCTTAACCATCGGGTTAAGTGTTAGGTCGCGGCGGCGCGGCTGTCAAGCGGGTCGCACCGATTAAAGCACCACGTCGATCAGCTGCGGGCCGCGTGCGGCGAGCGAGGCGTCGAGCGCGCGGTTGAGCTCTTCCACGGTGCTCGCGCGGTGGCTTTCGACGCCGAGCGAGCGGGCGAGCGCCGACCAGTCGATGTCGGGCTTGTCGAGGCTCATCATGTCGAGCGCCTTCGGGCCGGCGTTTTGCGCGCCGACGTTGGCGAGCTCGCCCTTGAGGATCGCATAGGAGCGGTTGTTCATGACGAGCGTCGTGACGTCGAGCTTCTCCCGCGCCTGCGTCCACAGCGACTGGATATTGTACATCGCGCTGCCGTCGCCCTCGAGGCAAATGACCGGGCGGTCCGGGCAGGCGATGGCGGCGCCGGTCGCGAGCGGCAGCCCGTCGCCGATCGCCCCGCCGGTGAGCTGCAGCCAGTCATGCGGCGGCGCGTTGCGCAAGGAGGCGTAGAAGGCGCGTCCGACCGAGATCGATTCGTCGACCACCACCGCGTTCTCCGGCAGCTGAGCGGCAAGAGTCGCGGCGAGCGTCTCGGGCGTGATCGGGCCGGACTGCGGCGGGGCAGGGCGCTTCAGCGGCTCGGCTGCCGGCGCGTGCTTCGTCGCGCCGAGCTCCTCGGCGAGGCCTGCGAGCGCGGCTTCGAGATCCTGGTCGATCCGCGCGAGGGTGAAGATCTCGCAGTCGGACGGCGTGAGCACGCTCGGCTTGTCGGGGTAGGCGAAGAAGGCGACCGGGGCCTTGCCGCCGATCAGGATCAGATGCTTGAGGCCGTGAAGGGTCTTCAGCGCCGCGTCGACCGGATAGGGGATGCGCTCGACCGCGACGCGTCCGGCGCCGCGCTCCATGCGCGCATTCGAGGTCTGGGCGAGAAGGCGGCAGCCGGTCGCCGCGGCGATCCGGCCGGCAACGTCGAGGCTCGTCGCGCGCAGCGCCCGGCCGGTCATCAGGATCGCGGCGGGTTCGCCCGAGCGCAGGATCGCGGCGGCGCGCCGAAGCGCGTCCGGCTCGACCGGCTCAGGCCGGGCGATCGCCGGCGGCGCGGCCGGGCCGTCCGGCGCCTCGTTCCAGGCGACGTCGGCGGGAAGGATCAGCGTCGCGATCTGCCCGGGCGGTCTGCGTGCGGCCGCGATCGCCCCTGCGGCATCCTGCGCGACCGAGCCGGCCTCGGTCGCCATATGCACCCAGTGCGAGAAGGTCTTCGCGACCGCCTCGATGTCGGAGGTGAGGGGAGCGTCGTAGACCCGGTGATAGGTGGCGTGCTCGCCGACGATGTTGACCATCGGCGAGTAGCCGCGCCGGGCGTTGTGCAGGTTGGTCAGCCCGTTCGCGAGGCCGGGGCCGAGATGGAGCAGCGTCGAGGCCGGCTTCTCGGCCATGCGGGCATAGCCCTCGGCGGCGCCGGTGACGGAGCCTTCCTCCAGGCACAGCACGCAGCGCATCCCCTCGACCCTGTCGAGCGCCGCGACGAAGTGCATCTCCGAGGTGCCGGGATTGGCGAAGCACATGTCGATGCCGGAGCCGAGGAGCGTGCGGACGAGGGCTTCGGCGCCGTTCATTGGCAAACCTTTCGAGGCATGGGGCAGCTGGAGCGGCGCTTTTGTTGCTCCGTCCGGCCGCGGTCAAGGCGGCGCAACTCCAGCCGGGAACGAACGCCACATTCCGGACAACAAGCGCGGCCATTCGTAAACGGTCAAGAACCGACAAAATCGGTCACGAGCTGGGATGGGGTTTCGCACTTAGCTGACCAATGAGCTGTCGACGCGGGTCGGAACCATGCGCCAAGCTTGGCGTTAACGGGGCGCGGAGGACGAAGCAGCCGATGGACAGACCGACCGCATCGAAGGGGCGCCGCAGCGCGAGCCGAACCGCGCCGCGCATCCTGCCCTACACACAACCTTATGCGGATCTCGCCTTGCGCGATCCTTCGCTACCGACGCCCACCCTCGATCGGTCCGCCCAGGACCGCATCGGGCACGAGTTGCGTGCGATGTACGCGGAGCTCGGGCGCCAGCCGGTCCCGCAACGCCTGCTCGATCTAGTCGGCAAGCTCGCGGATCCCAAGGACTGATCATGAAATCCGAGTTCAACATGCGTGAGGCGCTGCTCGGCGCCGTGCCGAGCCTGCGCGCCTTCGCGATCTCGCTCTCCGGCGACGTCGACCGGGCCGACGACCTCGTCCAGGACACGCTGGTCAGGGCGCTCGCGAATGTCCACCGCTTCGAGCCCGGCACCAACCTCAACGCCTGGCTCTTCACCATCCTGCGCAACCTTTTCCATTCCGAATACCGCAAGCGCCGCCGCGAGGTCGAGGACGCCGACGGCAGCTATGCCGCGACCTTGCGCACGGCGCCCGACCAGCACGCCCATCTCGATTTCGAGGATTTGCGAGCGGCGCTCGCGAAGCTGCCGCAAGATCAGCGCGAGGCTTTGCTGCTCGTCGGCGCGCAGGGCTTCGCCTATGACGATGCCGCCGCGATCTGCGGCTGCGCGGTCGGCACGATCAAGAGCCGCGTGAACCGCGCCCGCCGACGGCTTGCCGAGCTGATGTTCCTCGACGACGCCGAGGACCTCGTTTCGGACGGCCTCGTCGCGGCGGCCCTCCAGAGCGACATGACACAGGCCGGCGCAAGCGCCGCACTCTGAATCGCAACGCCCGCCGCGAGGCGGGCGTTTTCCCTTCGAGGCCGCGGTTTCGGCTACTCGCAGACGCGGACGGTGCGCAGTTGGGTTGCGCCGAGCCGGTCGCGAACGACCTGGCGGACGACGTAGCAGTTCTCGCCCACGACCCCGCGCAGCCCGCGCTCGCTCGTCCTTGCGGCCGGCGCCTGCGCCCGCACCGGCAAGCCCTGGAACGAGCCGCCCGAGATCGGCCCGCCGATCCCCGGATCGTGCAGCCGCGCCTCGGCCGGCATCGCAAGGGCAAGCAGCGCGCCGGCAAGCGCCAGCGTAGCGAGCCGGGCTGGGCTCCGGGAGCCGCGATCCAGGATTGTCATGCTGGGCCTCCGCCTCATCAACGCGCTACGAACCTCTTGGTTCGGCGCCGTTGATCGGACCTTGACGGAAGCGGACTCGTCCCACCGTGCCGCAGCGCACGCGACATCGAGCCGGCAGCTGCGGCTACAGCTCCTCGCGGCGGCCGGGCACGGGGCCGTCTGGCGCCACGAACAAGCCGTTGAAGCTCTCGAGCGCCCGAAAGGCCGCCTCGGCCTCGTGCATCCCCTCCTCCAGGCGCTCCTCGTAGGCTTGCAGGCACTCCTGCTCGACCCCGAGCTCGCGGGCGCGGCGGGCGACGGCATCCCGCCAGGTTTCGGTGAGCTTGCGCTTGACGATGAGCGGCATGGGGTGCGGCGCCGATGGCAGAGGCTTCATTGAGCGCGGTCGCGGCCTCTTATGCCGCGCGAGAGCCGGCGTGAAGCCCCGTGCGCCGCCGCACCGAGACCAGCCGGGAGCCGATGCAATCTCATTTGCACAGTCGGGAAGCACAAGTTTTCCCGCAAGGTTTCCGCCTAGCTGGGGAGGCGCGGTTTCTCCCACCGCGTTCTCCCGTGAACGGCCTCGCCCCGCGGCGGGGCCGTTCCGCTTTTCGGCCCCGAACTCCGGTCGAACGGGAGCGTTCTGTCCAAGGACATCCGGAGGAACGAGCCATGGCCGGCGAACGCGGCAAAGCCGATCAAGCGAAGAGCGCCCCGAAGCTCAACCCGGGCGACGACGCCCGCCCAGGAACGCCGGGTGCCGGCGAGAATACCTGCCCCGATTGCGGCGGCTCGGGCCGGCTCGAATCGCGCGCCTGCCCGACCTGCGGCGGCACCGGCAAGGTGATCGAGGGCATCGGCGGCGCCTAGAGCAGGATGGCTGCTCTTCGAGCCGCCATTCCGCTCCATCCCTTTGTTTTTGCACGATCTTATCCGAAAGCCGGTTCCCACTTTTCGGGATCATGCTTCACGCACGCGTCTGCAGCCACCTCACCCGCGCGGCTTCGAGCCCCCACACCATCCCGAACAACAGGAACACGTGGCGCCAATGATCCACGTCGATCTGCAGCGCCTGCAGGAAGAAGATGAACAGCGCCGGCCAGACGATCTGCGCCTCGCGGCGGAAGGGGGAGGGCGCGAGGCATAGCCGGAAACCGACATAGGTCGTCGCGAGCACCAGGAAGAGGAAGGAGAAGCCGCCGAGCCAGCCGCCATTGGCGAAGCCGCCGATGTAGGAGTTGTGCGGCTCGAGCCCGAAGAACAGGCGGAAGCGCAGGGGCCCGAAGCCGTTCGGCCGCTCGATCAGCATGGGAATCGAGCGCAGCTGGTTGCCGAACCGCCCGGTGACGCCCTCGTCGTAATCCTTGGTGAGCTGGGCGCGGTCCTCGAAGCGATCGGCGATGTCGGTCACGCTCAGGGCGCCCGCGACCGCAACCGCGGCGAGCGCCGCCGCCGCCACGGTAAGCGCGACGATGCGGGCACGCAGCCTGGCCGAGACGCTGGTGCGGTACATCAGGGCGACCATCGTGCCGGTCGAGACCACCAACGCGAGCCAGGAGCCGCGCGAGAAGGAGAGGAAGATGCCGGTCGCGAGAACCGCGAGGCTCGCCACCGCGAGCAGAGGCACGCGGGAGCGCCCGGCGATCAGGTTGTGCATCAAGTAGAGCGCGCCCGGGATCAGGAACGAGCCGAGCACGTTCGGATCCTCGAACACGCCGGCCGCGCGTCCGTCCATCTTGAACAGGACGCGGTCGAAGAGGTCGTAATAGCTCGCGATTCCGGCCGCGGCCGCGAACAGGCAGCTCGCGAGATAGGCCTTCAGGACGAACTCGATCCGGCTCGCCGTGCGATCGGAGAAGAACATCGCGAAGAAGATCGCGGTGACCATCAGGTACACGGACTGATAGGTCCATTCGACCGGGCGCGGCTCGTCGAAATAGGGCAGGAGCGCGATCAGGAGCCCGACGTGATAGGCGAACAGCAGGCCGACGAAGGGCACCGAGCTGCGGTGCAGGCGGATGCCGAGGGCGAGCCACAGCGCCATCGCGGGGAGCGCGATGAAGTCGTAGGGCGAGGGCCGCAGGAAGGTGAAGCAGATGAAGAAGATGAACGCGCCGAGGAGCGCATAGGCGAAGGCTTGCGCGAGGCGCAGGATCGGGACGCCGCGGCTCGTCGGCCGGGCGAGCGCGATCCCGGAGGCGGCGACGCTCATCGGTCCCGCACCGGCTTACGCCATCAGTAGGCGTTCTCGGACTTCAACAGCGCGAACGGGGTCATCGCGACGATGTAGAAGTCGAAGAACACCGACCAGTTCTCGATGTAGTAGAGGTCGAACTCGACACGCCGCTGGATCTTCTCCTCGGTGTCGGTCTCGCCGCGCCAGCCGTTGATCTGGGCCCAGCCGGTGATGCCGGGCTTGACCTTGTGCCGGGCGAAATAGCCGTCGACGACCTGGTCGTAGAGGCGGTTCTGCGCCTTGGCCTGGAGCGCGTGCGGGCGCGGCCCGACGAGCGAGAGGTCGCCCTTGAACACCACGTTGAACAGCTGCGGCAATTCGTCGATCGAGGTCTTGCGGATGAAGCGCCCGACCCGGGTCACCCGCGGATCGTCCTTCGTGACGAGCTTTGCCGCCGCCGCATCCGACTGCTCGACATACATCGAGCGGAACTTGAAGACCTCGATGAGCTCGTTGTTGAAGCCGTGACGCTTCTGCCGGAAGAACACCGGCCCGCGCGAGTCGAGCTTCACCGCAATCGCGGTGAAGAGAAGCACCGGCGAAAGGAGGAGGAGCAGCAGCGTTCCGACGATCCTGTCGAAGAGGCCTTTCAGCACGAGGTCCCAGTCGGCGATCGGCTTGTCGAAGACGTCGAGGACCGGGACCGAGCCGATATAGGAGTAGCTGCGCGGCCGAAGCCTGAGCTTGCTCGTATGCGCCGAAAGCCGGATGTCGATCGGCAGGACCCAGAGCTTCGCCAGCATCTGCAGGATGCGCCTCTCGGCCGAGATCGGGAGTGTGAAGACGACGAGGTCGAGCTTGGTGCGCCGCGCATATTCGACGAGATCGTCGACCGTGCCCATCTTGGGATAGCCCGCGACCACGTCGGGCGAGCGCGCCTCGTCGCGGTCGTCGAACAGCCCGACGATGCGGATGCCGGTCTCCGGCTGCGCGTCGAGCGCCTTGATCATCGCTTCCGCGGCCTGGCCGCCGCCGACGATCGCGGTGCGCCGGTCGAAGCGCCCTGCGCGGGTCATCGCCGAGACGAAGAAGGACAGGATCAGCCGCTCGACGATGAGCGCGCCGGCGCCGAGGAAGTAGAGGCTGGCGAGCCAGACGCGCGAGAGGTTGCCGCCGATCTTGGCGAAGAACACCACCATCAGCGCGATGAGGATGACGAGCGACCACGCGGCGATGATGCGCAAGCCGAACAGGAAGAAGGCGCGGAAGGCCGAGACCGCATAGGCGCCTGCCGCCTGGAAGACGAGCACGGTCAGCGCCGCAAGCCCGATCACGGCGCTGCCATAGAGGAAATCGAAGGGCACGAAGCCCGCAAGATAGACCTGGTGGACGAGCACGCCGAGCGCCGCCACGATCGCGAATTCGACGAGGCGTACGGCGCCCTCGAGCACGACCGGCGAGTAGCTCGGGCGCATGTCGATGTCGGCGACACCCTCGGCGGTCGGGGTGCGCTGGCGCCGCCGGGAAGGGCGCGTTGCCCCGCCTTCGATCGCGGCGGCCGAGGCCGCCTGGATGAACTCCCGGAAGTCGAACCCGCTCATACGCACACCCGTTGCGCAGCCGCGCCGCCGAGGCGGCTCCGGGCGCGGGCGGAGTTTCCACGAGGAGGGTCTAGGAAGGCTTAACGGAACCGAGGACCCGCCGGCCGCGCTTGCGCGTTGTCCTTGCGAAAGGACGCCCTCATGCCCGCAACAGCAGCCCGCAGGTCCGAGCCCGCGCAGCAACCCGGCGGGATATCCGTGACGGTCCGGCTCTCGCCGGCAGACCTTTCCGCCCTCGACGCCTGGATCGAGGACCAGAACGGGCCGAAGCCGAGCCGGGCGGAGGCGATCCGGCGCATCCTCAACCAGGGCATCGGCGCCTTCGACGAGCACGCCCGCAATGCGATTCGGGTGAGCGAGCTGAACTCCGGGAACGACGTCTGATTGGCCTCAGGCCGGGATGGCGCGCGCCTCGAACCCTGCCTCATACCCGTCGAGCACGCCGTCCACCATCTGCTTCAACGAGAAGCGGCAGCGCACGAAGTCGCTCAGGCGCTCGGCCTTGGCGCGCCGCTCCTGCGGGCCTTCGCTGCATTTGGTCAGGATCGCATCGGCGAGCGCCTGCGTATCGCGCGCCGGGATGAGCTCGTCGGCGTAGGGGCCGAAGATCTCGGGGATGCCGCCGACATTCGTCGACACCAGCGGCTGTGCTGCGGCCGCGGCCTCGAGGATCACGTAGGGAAGCGACTCGGCATAGGACGGGATCACCATGATCGCGCCGCGGGCGAGGGCGTGGCGGATCGGCTGCGGCGGCACGAAGGCGACCGAGTCCCAGATCCCGGCCTCCTTGGCGCGGGCCTGCAGGGCGTGATCGTCCGGCCCGGAGCCGACGATCAGCATGGTGAGCCGCCGCTGCTTTTCGCGGCGCAGCAGCGCGACTGCGTCGATCAGGGTCCCGATGCCCTTGGCTGGGCGCAGCTCGCCGACATACACGAGGTCGAACGGGGTCGGGCACATGGGCGATCGGCTCGAACTCGGTCTCGCCGATGCCGTTGTGGACGATGCGCACGACCTTGTCGGTCTCGCCGACGCTCTCCCGGAAGCGGCCGGCGATGTAGTCGCTCTCGAACAGGAAGACATCGGTGCGCTTCGCAAGTAGGCCTTCGGCGGTCATGTAGAGCCCGTGCATGGGGGTGCCGGGCTTGTAGTTGAAGCTGCCGCCATGGGGCGTGTAGGCGCGGATCGTCGCGCGGTCGAGCCCAGGGGCGAACGCCGTGCGCGCATAGGCGCCCCCCTTCGAGCCGTGGGCGTGCAGCACGTTCGGCTTCAGGGCGCGGTAGATGCCGGTGAAGCTCAGGAGCGCGGCGGCGTCGAGCGGGTGCGGGTTGCGGCGCATCGGAACGCGGGTGACGCCGAGCTTGAGACCCGGCCGAAGCTCGGCGAGCGCCTCGGCGGCACGCTCGCCGCCGGTCGAGGAATCGCAGAAGATGCCGACCTCCAG
Source organism: Microvirga sp. (assembly GCA_029266525.1). Lineage (GTDB taxonomy): Bacteria > Pseudomonadota > Alphaproteobacteria > Rhizobiales > Beijerinckiaceae > JAJKJG01. Next base: position 24,531 of record JAQSWQ010000030.1, on the reverse strand, counting down.
CCCGCGCGCGATCTGCGCCCGCGCCACGTCGACGACGTGGCGGAAGAGCCCGCCGACCGGCGCGCGGAAGACGTGCAGGATGCGCAGCCGACGGCTCGGGTTCGGGATGTGGGAGGGCGAGAACGCGACCGGGCGGGGATGCGGCTCGGCGTTCAAAACCAACGCTCCTTGATCACGATCGTGTCGCCCGGGCGCACCGGATAGTTGATGGGAACCGCCGCGGTGATCGGCCGCCCGTAGCGATCGATGCGCGTCACCTCGGCGTAGTCCTTCGCACCGCGCGGCGTGTAGCCGCCGGCGATGGCCACCGCCGTCTGCACGGTCATGCCGTTCACGTAAGGGTACTGGCCGGACGTCGTGACCTCGCCGAGAACGAAGAAGGGACGGTAGACGTCGATCTCGACCGTCACCTTGGGCTCGCGGATGTAGCCCGCCCGCAGCTTCGCGGCGATCGCCTCCTCGACCTGCACGGTCGTGCGGCCGGCGACCGGGACCAGCCCGATCAGGGGCATGGAGATGCGCCCGGCGCCGTCGACGGCGTAGATGTTCGAGAGGTTCACCTGGCCGAAGACGATGATGCGCAGGCGGTCGCCGCTCGCCAGCGTATAGGCGCTGCCGGTCGGCAGATCGAGAAGGTCCAACCGGTAGGGCGGATGCTCGCAGCCCGAAAGCCAAAGGCTCGAGGCGAGAAGGGCGAGGGCGGTGCGCCGGTTCATGCGGATATGGGACTCGCGGCGGGCTCGAATGGCGCCAGTCTTCGTCGTTCATGGTTAACAAAGGCTCACCGCCCGCGGGCCGATCGCCAGGGCCGCGCTGCCTTAACCGAGCGGCAACCTTAATGAGGCGTAATCGCCGGAGCCGACTCGCAGTCGCTCCCCGAGGTTGCCGTGATGAGTTCGTCCTACGCCGCTCCGCCCATCGGCGTCCTGCCGCATGATGCCTCCCCGCGAGCACTCGATTCGCTGCATGCCGGCCAGGCGATGCGTCTCCTGCGCGACAGGTGGCGCTTCGTTGCGGGAGCGGGGCTTGCGGCTTTCGCCGCCTCCTTCCTCTTCGTCACCGTGGTCACGCCCCGCTACACAGGCGAGGCCCGGCTGATTCTCGAGAGCCGCGACAGCTTCTACACGCGGCCGACCCAGGACCGCAGCGAGCAGCCTTTGCAGATCGACGAGCAGGCGGTCGCGAGCCAGGTGCAGGTCGTGTTGTCGCGCGACCTCGCCCGCGAGGCGATCAAGCAGCTCGGCCTCGTGGGCAATCCGGAGTTCGACCCGCTTGCCGGCGAGATGGGGCTGCTGCGGCGCCTGATGATCCTCGTCGGGCTCACGAAGAACCCGCTCGACCGTCCGGCCGAGGACCGCGTGCTCGAGAACTACTACGAGCGTCTGCTGGTCTATCCCGTCGGGCGCTCGCGCATCATCGCGATCGAGTTCCGCTCGCGCGATCCGGAGCTTGCGGCCAAGGGCGCAAACACCGTCGCCGAGCTCTACCTCAACCTCCAGGAGGGGGCGAAGAAGGACACGGCGCGCAATGCCTCGAGCTGGCTCGGCATCAACATCGAGGCGCTGCGCCGGCGGGTCGCCGATGCCGAGGCGAAGGTCGAGGAGTTCCGCGGCAAGAGCGGGCTGTTCGTCGGCACGAACAACGCGCCGATCAATGCGCAGCATCTGTCCGAGCTCAACACCCAGCTTGCCGAGGCGCGTACGGCCAAGGCCGATGCCGAGGCGAAGGCGAAGCTCATCCGCGACATGATCAAGGGCGGGCGCGCCTTCGAGATCCCGGACGTCGCCAAAACGAGCTCATCCGCCGCCTCATCGAGCAGCGCATCAATCTGCGCGCCCAGCTCGCGCTCGAGCTGCGCACCCTCCTGCCGGAGCACCCGCGCATCAAGGAGCTGAACGCCCAGGTCAACGACCTCGAAGCGCAGGTCCGCGGCGCCGCCGAGCGCACCGTGCGCACGCTCGAGAACGACGCCAAGATCGCCGGATCGAGGGTCGAGACGCTGCAGTCGGCGCTCGACACCCAGAAGGGCGTGGTGGTCCAGGCGAACGAGGCCGAGGTGCAGCTGCGTGCGCTCGAGCGCGAGGCGAAGGCGCAGCGCGACCAGCTCGAATCCTATCTCACGCGCTATCGCGAAGCGACGGCGCGGGACGCCGAGAACGCCGCTCCGCCGGACGCGCGCATCGTCTCGCATGCGATCGTGCCCGACCGGCCCTCGTTCCCGAAGAAGCTGCCGATCGTGCTGTTCACGACGCTCGCCGCGATGATCCTCGCCGCCGGATGGATCGTCGGCCGCGAGATGCTCGCCACGCCCGGCGCCGCTGGCCGCGTGCCCGAATACCCGGAGGAGGATGCGCTCGCCGGAAGGGCAGGGGAGGGCGACCAGGGTCGCTTCACCTATGCCCGGCAGAATCCCTACGAGGCCGGTCCGCCCCCGGCGGCGAACGCCACGCGCGCCCTGCCGCCGCCGATCGCCGCGGCCGAGGCGGAGCGCTTCGAGCTCGAGGCGCTCATCGCGCGTCTTTCCGAGGTGCTGCCGCAAGGCCGCGGCCGGCGCGTCCTGGTCACGGGGTTCGAGGCGGGAAGCAGCGCGCCCGATCTCGCGCAAGCCCTCGGTCGCGCGCTTTCGCTGCGCAACCGCGCCATCCTGGTCGCGATCGACGGGGGGGGCGAGGCGGCGGCGGGCCACGGATTCACCGACCTTGTCGCCGGCGAGGTGTCGTTCGGTGCGATCATCGGGCGCGAGAGCCAGTCGCGGCTGCACATCGTCGGCGCGGGCTTCCTCGACGGGGCCCTGCTCGCGGAGGAATGGCGCGAGGTCGAGGCGGCGTTCGAGGCTTTCGACCAGACCTACGACTGGGTCGTCTGCGTGCTCCACGACGGCGGCAAGGCCGAACTTCTGAAGCTTCTCGCGCCGCGCATGGATAGCGTCGTGGTCTCGTCGAACGAGGACGCGACCAGCCCCGCACTGGTCGATTTCTACGAAAGGCTCAAGGAGGCCGGCGCCAAGGATGTGGTTGTCGCGCGCGAAGCGGAAACGGCCGACGCCGATCTTGTCGCAGCGTGAGGATGTGGCTCCGGAGCCACGGGCCTGACCTGACGTGAGCTCGCCCTCGATTCGGTCTCGACCGAACGGCCGCCGGCCGCTAGCCATGTAACATTGTTACACTCGGCGGGAGGACGCAGTGGCCGGAGCTTCGAGCGTTCTGCCCGTCATCGCGGCGGCGCTGCTCTGGGCGGCGACAACCACGGAGGCGTATGCGCAATCCGGCCGCGCCGATCACATGGACGTTGCGGCGCAGGGCAACGGTCAAGGCAAGGACAACGGCATCGAGACCGAAGATCTTTTCGGCTTCACCGCTGGTTCCGACACCGCCGAGGCCGGCTCCAAGGGACTGGCCTTCGAGACCGTTGCGGCGATCGGCAAGCGCGCCGGCTCCTATCGCGGACTTGGCCAGAAGCTCGAATTCGGCTTCGGCGCGACCGACAACCTGAGCATCTCCTTCTCGCTGCGCGGCGACTACCACCGCATCCGCAGCGTGCCCGGATTCGACGATGTCGGCGGGCGCTATGCCTTCAACGGCTTCGGCAGCGAGTTGCGCTGGCGGTTTCTCGACCGCAAGACCGCCCCGTTCGGCCTGACCGTGCAGATCGAGCCGAGCGTCTCCCGAATCGACGATCGGTCGGGCCAGTCCGGCCGCAAGATCGGCTCGGAGAACAAGCTGATCTTCGATCGCGAGCTTGTCCCGAACACCCTCTTCGGCGCGATCAACCTCCTTTACGACGTCGAGCGGATGAAGGAGCGCCGCGAGGGGTTCGTGGCGGAGCGCGAGGCGAATGCCGGCATCGGCGCAGCGCTCGCCTACCGGGTCACCGACCAACTCTTCCTCGGCGCGGAGGCGCGCTACCTTCGCTCGTACGAAGGATTTGCATTGGAGAGATTCCAAGGCCAAGCGCTCTTCGTCGGCCCGACGCTGTTCGCGAAGATTTTCGAGAAGGGCTGGATCTCAGCCGCGTGGAACGTCCAGGTGAGCGGACGCGAGGCCGTCGATCGCCCCGGGCGCGCCGCAGCGCTCGCCGAATACAACGAAAGCCTCGAGACGGCGCTTGCGGCGGGCGATCCGCTCCCGCCGCTCCCCGTCTTCGGCCGGCGGGGGCGCTACGACCTCGCGAATTTCGAGCGCCACCAGATCAAGCTGAAGGCCGGTTTCGAGTTCTGACGTCCTATTTGCGATTGCCGGTCGGTTTCGCCTGGGCGAAGGGGGAGGCTGCCGGCGTTTCCTTCGGCTTGTCCTTTTTCGGCTTTCTCGCCTCGCGGTTGCTACGCTGCTGACCCTTGGCCATGACGGTCATCCCTTCTCCTGCGCGTTCGCGCGCAAACCAGCTTACGCCATCCGCGGCGAATGGAAACGTCGAAGTGAAGGCGCGTTCAGGCCGGGGCGGCGCGCAGGCTGCGCAAGCGCTTGGCGGCGCGAAATAGCCACGGCGTTCGCTTCACCATGCGCTTTAGGCCGAGCAAGCCAGCAAGCGCTGCGGCGTAGAGCGCGCCGCGTGCGGTGACCGGCACGGTCGCGTCGACGAGCTCCTCGACCTCGTTGCAGAGCGAGCTCTTGTAGCGCGCCTCGCCGACGCCGAGATCGAACACGCGCCGGCCGGCGCGGCAATGGAAGCGGATCGCCTCGAGCATCAGAAGCTCGCCCGGGCTGCAACGTGCGATTTCCGGTGCCGCATCGAAAGCAGTGAACATGCCGCAGCAGCGATCGGCATCGATCGCCGCGCCGAAGCTTGCGACGATGCGCTCGCCGAGCATCAGCGCATGCAGCTCGATCGCCGGGCGTCCTTCGGCGAGCCCGGCACGGGCGGCTCTCCGCAGGAAGGTTTGCGTCGCTTCGTCGTCGAAAGGGTTCGGCAGACCGAGCTCGCGAAATCGCGCGCGCTTCTGATCGAGGAACGCGGCGAGGATCGCCTCTGCCTCCTCGGCCGTGCGCGCGACCCGGTGCGCGACCGGCCCGAGCTCGCGCAGCTTCTTGTCCTTCTGCCTGAGCTTCTTGCGCCCATCCTTGCTGAGCGCGCGCGACAGCGTTGCCTCGGCGTCGCCGGAGAGCGCAAGCCGGTAGCCGTTCGAGGGGCTCGGCCGGCCGCCTTCGGCGAGCGGGTTGGCAAAGCCGTCCCACGACAGCGGGAGGTTTCCGAAGATATACGTGTCGAGCCGGAGCGCCCGGCCGGTCTCGCGCAACAGCGCCCGGAGCTCAGCCCCGGAGGGCAGGACGGCGCCGCGGGCGAACAGCGGCAGATGGTAGTTCGCCTGCTTGCCGCCGACCGGCACGGCGATGCGCAGGCCATGCCGCCGCTCGATCGCAAGCGGGAGAAGAAGCGAGACGTGTCCGGCGCCGTCGCGCAGGACGACGGCGCGCGTCTCGAAACGGCCCTTTGCCGACATCGCCTCGGCATAGGCCCTCTGCCACTCGAAGCGTTGGTACGGCGAGCTCGCGCCGCTCGTCTCGAGCTCCCGCCACAACGCCTCGACCGCCCCGGAATCCGCATGGATCTCGGTCGTGAACTGATGTCGCTCGACCGTGGCGCCGCTCGACAGCGGGAACCCGGGCGAGGGGGCGAGAGCGGCCATGCATCGATCCGGCGCCGCGCAGGAGCGGCCTTCGGAGCGGTAACAAAGCTTTCTTAAGTGGCCGCTAAGCTCTTCGCATGAGCTCGTTGCGCCACCACCTGTTCACCGCCGGCTTCGTGGCGACCACCGCCCTGCGCGCCGATCGCTGGCTGCGCCCGCTCGCGCAGGGCGCCGGCGTGATCCTGATGCTCCACCATGTCCGGCCATGGGTGCGACGCTCGTTTGCGCCGAACCGGCTTCTCGAGATCACGCCGGAATTCCTCGACCGCGTGCTCGCGCTCGTCGACGAGATGGGTTTCGAGCTCGTCTCGCTCGACGAGGTGCCGGCGCGGCTCAGAAACGGCGGTCAGCCCTTCGCGGCCATCACCTTCGACGACGGCTGCGCTCCCGGTCCTGCGCCGGCACGCTGCCCCCTTCACAGTGTTCGTCACCACGCAGTTCGCGGAAGGCGCGGGCCGGCTGTGGTGGCTCGAGCTCGAGGAGGCGGTTGCCTGGCTCGACCGCATCTCGGTCAATGTCGGCGAGGAGACCATCGCCGCGCCGGCCAGCACGGCCGAGGAGAAGCAGGCCGCCTTCGAGCGGCTCTACTGGGCCTTGCGGCGCGGCCCGGAGGAGCGCCTGCGCGCGACCGTCGCGCTCCTCGCCGAGGCGGCGGGCGTCGACGGGGCGAGGCTCGTGCGAACGCTCTGTCTCGGTTGGGACGAGATCGCAGCGCTCGCGCGCGAGCCGAACGTCACCATCGGTGCGCACACCCTTTCGCACCCGATGCTCGCGAAATGGCCGGCCGCCGTCGCCCGCCGCGAGATGGCCGAGAGCAAGGCCGGGATCGAGGAGCGACTCGCCGTCCCGGTGCGCCACTTCGCCTATCCGGTCGGCGATCCGGCTTCGGCCGGGGCCCGGGAGTTCGCGCTTGCCGAGGAGGTCGGCTTCGTCACCGCCGCGACGACGCGGCCGGGCCATCTCTTTCCCGCCCATGCGTCCCACCTGCACGCGCTGCCGCGCGTCTCGGTCAACGGGCTCTATCAGAGCGAGGAGGCGCTTCGGGCGATGCTCTCCGGCGTGCCGTTCCTCGCCTGGAATCGCGGCCGGCGCGTCAACGTCGCCTAGAGCGGGATGACTTCTCTTCGAGTCGCCATCCCGCTTTATCCCTTTGTTTTCGCATGATCTTATCCGAAAACCGGTTCCCACTTTTCGGGATCATGCTTTAGCGATCACGCCGCCGCGAGCGCGCGCGACCCTGCCAGGCCGGGCTCACGCGCAGGCTCGAGCGGCTGCGGCCGACCTCGAACGCCGCGCGCTGACGCCCGCCGCGGCGCCCATAGCCCGAGCGTCCCCGCCGCCCGCGCGTCACCACCGGCTCGTCGCCGGCATCGGCCGCCGCCACCCCGCGCGAGCGCCGCTCGCCGACCTTCGGCCCGAACATCGAGAGGCACTGGTTGTAGGCGAGATCGCCCTTGATCTTCTCGCAATCCGCGATCGACCGTGGGGCCGGCTGGGCCAAGGCCGAGGCAGGCAGAAGGAGAAAAGTGAGCAGAGCGAGGTACTTCATTACGGTCCTTCAAGAGCGGCGTGAGCGGATTGGGTCAGGTCAGCTGCCGGCCGGGTCGGGGTCCGGGCGCTCCATCCAGCGGATCAGCGGCAATAGCGGGATCACCCAGGCGAGGCCGAGAACCGCATAGACGAGCGCGCGCAGAAGCTCCGAGGTTTGCGAAACGCGGCTGTCGGCGAGCGCCATGGCGAAGAGCGCATAGACCATCACGAAGACGATCATCACGATCGTTCCGACGAGCTTGCGCAGGCGGCGAGGCATCGAGTTCTCCCCCTCTGCCGCGCACGGAAGAGGGCTTGGGCGGGTGCATCGGCGAGGGCGGATGCCTTCGCGAGGGGTTTTCTGCCGGCGGCCGGAGAGGGCAGCGCAGCTTTCCAATTCGTTGTGCGGTCGCGTTAGGAGCCCTATGTGTCCGGGTTGAGGCGGCGGATCAAGCCGCCTGCCGGGGGTTTCCCAAGGGCTGATGGCTGTTTCCGCCACGCGAAACGAGGTCCTCGCCGCGCCGGAGCGCGGCGTGCGTTCGTTCGCTCCGGTGCGGACCTGGCTCTATGTCCTCGCCGCCCTGGTCGTCGCCATGGTCGCGATCGGCGGTGCGACGCGGCTCACCGGCTCCGGCCTGTCGATCACCGAGTGGAAGCCGGTCACCGGCGCGATCCCGCCGCTTTCCGAGAGCGCCTGGCTCGCCGAGTTCGAGAAATACCGGTCGAGCCCGCAATACCGGCTCCTCAACCAGGGCATGAGCCTCGACGAGTTCCGCTTCATCTATTGGTGGGAATGGGCGCACCGGCAGCTCGGGCGCTTCCTCGGCCTCGCCTTCTTCGCGCCCCTGCTGTGGTTCTGGGCCAAGGGCTATCTGAGCCGCGGCCTGGGGCTCGCGCTTCTCGCCACCGGCGCGCTCGGCGGGCTGCAGGCGGCGGTCGGCTGGATCATGGTGGCGTCCGGCCTCGAGCCGGGCATGACCGCGGTCGCGCCAATCAAGCTGACGCTCCACCTTCTGATCGCGACCGCGATCCTCGCGATCCTGCTGTGGCTCGCGACGGGCTTGCGCGATCAGCGGCCGCCATCGCCGACGAGACCTCTCCCGCAAGCGGGCAGGGCGGGCGCCCGCTTTCTTCTCGGGCTGATCTTCCTCCAGATCGCGCTCGGCGGGCTTGTCGCGGGCTCGAAGGCGGGGCTCGCCTATAACACCTGGCCGCTGATGGATGGGCGCCTCGCGCCGCCGCTCGCGGGCCTTTTCGCGGTGAGCCCCTGGATCGAGAACTTCGTCGACAACGTCGCCCTGGTTCAGTTCAACCACCGCATCGTCGCCTACGCGGTCGTGGGTTTTGCCCTGTGGCATGCGTTCGCGGTCCGGACCGGCGATCCGGCGACGGCCCGTAGGGCGGCGATCGTCGCCGTGCTTGCCGTGGCCCAGATGGCGCTTGGGATCGTGACGCTTCTTCTCGCCGTGCCGCTTTGGGCGGGGCTCGCGCACCAACTCCTCGCCATGGCGCTCCTGGGAACATCCGTCGTGCATCTGAGGCTGTTCGCCCATCCTGCCCCTTTATGGTCACACTAAGCGTCAGAATGGGCTGACCTCGGCGCCCTGGGGATCGTTCGGCGCGCCGGGAAACCATAACGCGTCAGGGGATGGATGATGCGATCGAGCGTTTCGACCGCCGCGCTCTGGGCGGCGATCATCGCCGTGCTCGCGGCAGTCGGCGGCTGGGGCGCCTTTTTCCTCGTCTCCGAGCGTGCCGTCGCGACCGAGCAGGCGCAGCTGCGCGAGCTTCGGGAGCTCCGGGCGCACAAGGCCGAGCTCGTCAAGGTCGTGCACGATCAGCAGGCCAAGACCGCCGAGCTTGCCGAGCTCGACCGCAAGCTCCGCGGCCTGCAGGAGAACCTCGACCGCACCCGCGAGGCGCAGGAGCGGGCGCAAGGGGCGCTCGCCGCGGCGCAGAACGAGGTGTCCGCGCGCCGCGCCGAGCTCACCACGCTCGGCCAGCAGATCGCCCAGACGCGCGAGGAGCAGGCCCGGGCCGAGCAAAAAGCCGCCGAGCAGACCGCTTCGATCGAGAAGGCGACCCCGAGCCCGCGCAAGAAGCGCTATCTGCGCAAGGCGAAGCGCGGCAAGCGGAACGGCCGCGCCTGAGGCGCGGCGCCCAAATCAGGGCCGGTCGCTCAGGCCGGCTGCTCACGGCCGGCGCCGTCGGGCCGCGAGCTCGTCCACGGGCGCAGGGCCTCGGGCGTGCGGAAATCGCGCGGCGCCTCGAAGTCGCGTGCCGCGCCGCGCATGGCCTTCGGCGGGCGCGGCAGGCCGCTGCGGTCGCTGTAGTCGCGCATCGGCGGGAGCGGCGTCGGCGACTCGCGGCTCAGCGTCTGGGCGCAATAGATGTCGAGCGCCGTCACGCCGGCGACCGAGGCGAGCGCCAGCATGACGTTGTCGCGCTTCGGGTTGTCGCCCTCGAGCCCGGTCGCGAGCGTCGCGAGGTCGAGCGCGTCGCCGGCGACGCGGCCCCACATCCATGGCATCGGGTCGTTCGAGGCGAGGATGCCGACGCCCTTGGCGATCTCGCGCAAGCCGTAGAGGCGCACCAGCGTCTCGTTGCCCTGCATGCCGAGCGCCCGCGTCAGCGAGCGCGCCGCCACGACCTCGACGAGGCCGAGCGCGATCGAGAACACGCCCAATCCGCGGGCCAGCGCGTCGGTTGTCGAATCGGGGTGGCCGCGGCGGCCGGTGCGTTCGGTTTCGTAGCGCATGATCGTTTCTCCGTTGGCGTGAGCAGTCGGCCGTCAGTGCGGATCGTTGAACCCACGCCTGACCGCTCCGACTGACCTCAGGGCTTCAGCACCACCTTGATGCAGCCGTCCTGCTTGTCGCGGAAGGTCTGATACATCTCGGGGCCGCGTTCGAGCGGCTGGGTGTGGGTGATGACGAAGGACGGATCGATCTGGCCTTCCTCGATCCGGCGCAGCAGATCGTCGGTCCAGCGGTTCACATGGGTCTGGCCCATGCGCCAGGTGAGGCCCTTGTTCATCGACGCCCCGAACGGGATCTTGTCGACGAGCCCGCCATAGACGCCGGGGACCGAGATCGTGCCGGCCGGGCGGCAGACATAGATCATCTCGCGCAGGACGTGCGGACGGTCGCTCTCGGCCATGACCGCCTGCTTCACGCGGTCGTACATCGAATCGACGTGGCTCGTGATGTGCGCCTCGAGCCCGACGCAGTCGATGCACTTCTCGGGGCCCTTGCCGCTGGTGAGGTCGTCGAGACGCTCGATGACGCTCTCCTCCTCGAAGTTGATGGTGACGGCGCCGCCGGCGCGGGCCATGTCGAGGCGCTCGGGCACGCGGTCGATCGCGACGACCTGCTTCGCGCCGAGCAGCACGGCCGAGCGGATGGCCATCTGGCCGACCGGGCCGGCGCCCCAGATCGCGACCGTGTCGGTCGGCTCGATATCGCATTGCACCGCGGCCTGCCAGCCGGTCGGGAAGATGTCGCCGAGGAACAGCACCTGCTCGTCGGTGAGCCCGCTCTTCGGCACCTTGATGTGGGTCTTGTCGGCGAAGGGCACGCGCACGTATTCGGCCTGCCCGCCCTGGTAGCCGCCGGTGAGATGGGTGTAGCCGAACAGGCCGGCCGTGGTGCGGCCGAAGGCCTTCGCGGCGACCTCCCTGTTGCGGTTCGTCGTCTCGCACACCGAGAAATTGCCGCGCCGGCACTGCTCGCATTCGCCGCAGAAGATCGTGAAGGGCACGACGATGCGGTCGCCGACCTTGAGCGCGCCCTTCGCCTCGGGCCCGACCTCCATCACCTCGCCCATGAACTCGTGGCCGACCACGTCACCGTTCACCATGCCCGGCATGTAGCCGTTGTAGAGGTGCAGGTCGGAACCGCAGATGGCGCAGGTCGTGACCCGGATGATGGCGTCGCGGGGGTGCTCGATCTTCGGATCGGGGACCTCCTCGCAGCGGATGTCGGAGGGCTTGTGCCAGACCAGCGCTTTCATGATGGGGCTCCCGACCGGCCTGCGTGGGCGGATAGCCGCTCCGCCCGCTGCGTGGCCGCTCCGGTGAACCTCCGACGATCCGGAAGCGTTCCGGCGCGCAAGCGCATTTTGTTTGTGCGCCGAGAACGCAGCGCCGCAAGCCCGTCATCGAATCGGCCGGCGAATTCCGCGGTGGAAAGGCGGGCTTTCGGGTCCGGTTCTACGCCGCGGATCGCCCGGGCTGAGCTAAGCTCGCGCGTCGACCACAAAGGGCGTGGGGGCCTGCGATGGACGGAAAATGGAGCGTTCTCGCAACGCTGAGGGCCGGGCGAGAACAAGTGCAGCTCGGAGGGAGCGAAGGCGCGATAGGCGCCATCCGTTCCCTGCGCGCAGAGGTCCCGGCGCCGGTGCGCGACGAAGCCTATTTCGCGCTGATGGACACCGCGATGCGCACGGGCGAGCCGGCCTCGATGGCCGTGCTGTCGCGGACGCGGGAGGCGACGCTCGCGCTGTTCGACGCGGCGATCGGGCAGCTCGCCGCAAGGCTGCACTGAACGCGAAAAGCGCGACCGACCCCAGGATCGATCGCGCTTCCGTTCTCAGAGCTCAAGATGCAGCGCTAACCTCTTGCCGGACCCGCGCCCGGATTGCCCGGTCTCGCACCTGCCGTCGGGGGTGCGCCGCCACCGATCACGGTTTCCCAGTCGGCGCTGCGATCCCGTCCGTCGCCACTGCCGCTCGACGCGGCGGGCTGGCGCAGTCCCTCGGCGAGCTCGTCGGCCATGCCGAGCGCGCTCCGATACTGCTCGTCCGCCATATCGCGCGCGCGTGCCTTCAAGGCGTCGCTGTAGGAGCCGATCAGCTCGTCCTCGGTCTCGGTCGGCCGCATCATGAGTCCGGCCGCGGCACCGAGAGCGAGGCCGATGGTGCCGAGGAGCAGCGGGTATTCCTGCGCAAGCTCGGACACCTGGCCGGCCGTCCGGCTGCCCAGGTCCAGGCTGCGGCGGCGCGCCCATTCGGCCTGCTCGGCCGCGCTACGATAGGCGCTCGAAGCGGCGCCGGACACGGAGGACATCAAGCCCTCGTCCTCCTCTTCGCGAGGGGAGGGCCTCCGGCGACCGGCACGCTGCGGCCCGCCGGAGCGGGCGCCGCGAGCAGACCTGCGGCGATCCTCCGCGTATTCGTCTTCGTCGCCGCCCGTCAGGCGTCCAGCCATGCCAGACGCTGCGGAGGCGACCGAGGAGGCGAGGTCAGAAGCCGTGTCGGCAAGCCCCGAGGCGGCGGAGGTCACGGTCCCCGCGGCGCCGGCAGCGGCTGACGCCACGGTCGAGGCCATGCCGGAGGCGGTGTCGGCCATGCGCCGCCCGGCGTATCGCGCGCCGGAGCCCAATCCGCGCGCGCTGCGGCCGACCGCGTCGCCGGTTGCGCCGATGAAGCGGTCGCCGGTCTCGGTCGACCGGATCGCGGCCGCGAGCGCCGCGCCGGCGACGACGCCGATCGCACCGAGCGCGAGCGGGCTCGTGCGGACGCTGTCGTAGGCGCCGGCCGCGCGCTCGCGCGCATCGTAGGCGGCGTCGCCCACCCGGCCATAGGCGTCGTAAGCCGTCGAGCGGCTGCGCTCATAGGCCTCCATCGCCGCTTCGCGCGTGCGCTCGTAGCCGTCATAGGCGGCCGAGCCCGCGCGCTCCGCGGCCTCCGAGATCCGGTCCTTCGCCTGATAGGCGGCATCGCGGGCCTTTTCGCCGTATTCGGAGGCCGTGCGCATCATGCGCTCGGTGGTGGTCGAGCCCGGGGCATCCTCCTCGACCGGGTAGCCGTAGCCGGCGACCCCGCCGGGCACATAGCCCCGCGGCTGCTCGCCGTCATAGGGCGCGCGATACGCCGCGCGGTCGCTCATCGCACGGCCGCGGCCGCGCATCATCAGCGCGATGCCGCCGCCGACGAGAAGCGTGGTCAGCGGCGGATGGCGGTAGAGCCGGTAGGCGATGCCGGCGCCGATCATCGCGACCGCGACCGGGTTGTTCATCGCCCGCTGCTTGAGGTCGGCGACCACGCCCTGCGCCTTCTGGGTCACGGCGGCGCGGGCATCGTCGATGAGCTCGTCCTTCTTGTGCAGGAGCTGTTCCTTGTAGCCCTCCACATAGCCCATCACCTCGTCCTTCACCGCCTGGTGGGTGGCAGGGTCGGAGAGCTTGGCGATGGTGCCGGCGAGGCGCTCGCGCGCCTCCTCCACCTCGTGCTCGATGGTGGAGACGTCGTCGGATGGATTGGCGGCCATGGGGCGCACTCCTCAGACCGAGGCCGGGCCGGCGCTGGGGGCCGGCCGCGCCGAAGCCGAACTGCCCTCGACCGCCACGTCGGACGGATATTCGGGCCGGCCCGCCTGGCGGTGCGTGCCCGAAGGCATGCGCTCGCGCGTGGCGGCGTGGTGGCGCATGCGCGCGTCCGAACGCCGGTCGGCCGAGGCCTTGAGGAAGCGCGCGAGCCCGAAGCCGGCAAGGAGGCAGCCGCCGAGCACGAGGCCGGGGCGCTGCTGCGCATAGTAGCGGACATCGTCCATGATCTCGTCGACGCTGCGGTCGCGAAGCGTCTCGGAGACGCGATGGATCTGCTCGGAGACGCCGCGCACATATTCGCTCGCCGGCGGCACGACGCGCTCGACCTGCTCCGCGACGCTGTCGATGACGCGCGCCACGCTCTCGACCTGCTCGGCAGCCTCGCGCTTCTTGTCTTCGGCAAGCTGGCGCGCTTTCTCCTCGGCCGTGCCGGCGAGGCCGCGAACCTTCTCCTGCGCCGTGCCGGCGACCTTCGCCGCGAGCGACTGCGCGTCTTCCAGGATGTCGGATGCCTGCGGGGCGCGCCCGCCCTTGTCGTTCGGATCAGCCATGGCCAGAACTCCCCTCGCGCCGCCGTCCCGGGGAAGTTGAGGGGCGCGGTTCGTCGGAAGAACGCAGGCTTGGCCGGAACGTTCCGAAGGGAAAGCCTATCCGGTTGAGAAGGACCGGTCTGCGTGTGATGGTCCTGGCGCACCGGACGATTGATTCAAAGTGCTGCGACTCGCCGATCTCGGTTGCCTTCTCGCCTATCACGATCAGCTCGGAGAGGTGTTCTTCGCGCTCGACCGCGAGTGGCGGATCGCGGCCTGCAACGAGGCCGGCCTCGGCCTGACCGGCCGGCCGCAAGCCGAGGTGGTCGGCCGCTCCTATTGGGAAGTCGCACCGCACGCCCGCGGCAGCGCGCTCGAGAACGCCTTCTCGAACGCGCTTGCGAGCCGGGACCGCGTCGAGGTCGAGATCGAGAGCCAGATGCGGCCGGGGCGGCACATGCGCGCGATCGTGCTGCCGCTCGCCGACGGGCTGGCCGTGTCCTTCCGCGACGTCACGGAACAGCACAGCGCCGAGGTCGAGCGGCAGCGCTTGCTCGCGGAAAGCGAGGAGCGCCTGCGCCTTGCGGCCGACGCGGCAGCGATCGGGACCTGGGACGTCGATCTTCCCGGCAGGGAGCGGCGGTGGTCGGAGCAGATGAAGGCCCTGCTCGGCCTTTCCCCGGAGGTGCAGCCCGATCCGCGATTGTTCTCCTCGCTCATCGACGAGCGGGACCGGGACCGCGTGAATGACCTCTTCCGTCGCGTCTATCGCGGCGAGGACGCGGGCCGCTACGCCGCCGAGTTCCGCATCCGCCGCGCGAGCGACGGCGCCGAGCGCTGGATCTCGACGCGCGGCCGTGTGCTCTTCGACGGGCAGGGGCGGGCCGTGCGCGCGCTCGGCGCGCTCATCGACGTCACCGAACGCAGGGGCGCCGAGGAGGCCTTGCGCGACAGCGAGGAGCTGTTCCGCAACCTTGCCGAGGCGCTGCCGCAGATCGTCTGGGTGATGCGGGCGGCGGACGGCGTCGCGACCTTCTACAACCGGCGCTTCCGCGACTATCACGGCGAGGAGGTCGGCCCCGAGGTCGGCCAGCGCAGCTCGCTGATCCATCCGGAAGATCGGGCGGGGGCGCTCGCGATCCGCGACCGCGCCGTCGCCGCCGGCGTGCCGTTCCAGCTCGACGCGCGCCTGCGGCGGCACGACGGCGCCTATCGCTGGCACCGGATGTCCTGCGTTCCGCTGCGGCGCGACGGGGCGGTCCACGCCTTCATCGGCGCGGCAACCGACATCCACGATGTGCGCGCCGCCGAGGAGGCGCTGCGGGAGAGCGAGGAGCGGCTGCGGAACATCGCCGACCACGTCCCGAACGGCCTCGTCTATCAGGCGGTGCGCGAGCCCGGCGGGACGGTCCGCTTCATCTATATCAGCCAGGGACTCGAGCGGCTGCATGGGCTGCCCGTCGAAGCGGTGCTCGCGGATCCCGGGCTCCTCGACGCGCAGATCCTCCCCGAGCACCTGGCGGCGCTCCAGGCGCTGCGGCGCGAGACGCCGGACGAGGCGTCCTCCATCACCATCGAGCTGCCGATGCGCGTCGCCTCGGGCGAGCTGCGCTGGTTCCTGCGCAGCTCCGCCCCGCGCCGCCTCGGCGACGGCAGCGTGGTCTGGGACGGCGTCGAGCTCGACATCACCGACCGCAAGCGGGCCGAGGAGCGCCAGCAGCTTCTGATCCATGAGCTGAACCACCGCGTGAAGAACACGCTCGCGACGGTGCAGTCGATTGCGGCCCAGACCTTCCGTGCACCACAGGATGTCGAGGAGGCGACGCGCGGCTTCGAGGCGAGACTCATCGCTCTCGCCCGCGCCCACGACGTGCTCACGCGCGAGAACTGGGAGTCGGCGAACCTCGCCGAGATCGTCGCGCAGGCCGTCGAGCCCTTCGCGGTAGCGGGCGTCGAGCGCTTCGAGCTCTCCGGGCCGGAGCTGCGGCTGCGTCCCAAGAGCGCGCTCGCGCTCGCCATGGCGCTCCAGGAGCTTGCGACCAACGCCGCGAAATACGGCGCGCTCTCCAACGGCCGCGGCCGCATCGAGATCCGCTGGGAAGCAGAGGACGGCCGGATGCGCCTGCGTTGGGCCGAGCGCGGTGGCCCGCCGGTCGCGCGCCCGATCCGCCGCGGCTTCGGCACCCGCCTTATCGAGCGCACGCTCGCGCAGGACCTCGACGGAGAGGTTGCGCTCTCGTTCGAGACGGAGGGGCTTGTCTGCGCCGTCGCGGCGCCGCTCGACTAGGGGCGCCCGTATCCCCGGACTGCCCTCGACCTCTCGCTGAAGCAACGCTAGACGAGCCCGATGCAGGGCTATCTCCTCGTTTTCGTGGGCGCCGGCATCGGGGGTGCGTTGCGCCACGGGGTGAACCTCGCCTCTGAACGGGCGTTCGGGCCTGGGTTCCCCTGGTCGACGCTCGCCGTCAATGTCGTCGGATCCTTCGCGATGGGCATGCTCGCCGGCTGGCTCGCGGTGAAGGCAGGGGCCGAGTGGTCCCAACCCGTCCGGCTGTTCCTCGCCACCGGCATCCTCGGCGGGTTCACGACTTTCTCCGCATTCTCCCTCGATGCCGTCCTGCTCTGGGAGCGCGGAGCGAAATACGCGGCGCTCGCCTATATCGGCGGCTCGGTCGCCCTCTCGATCGGGGGGCTTCTCCTCGGCCTCTTCCTGGCAAGGCATCTTGCATGAGCCGGAGCGCGCGCACCGGCGAGCATCGCTCCGCGGGAGCAAGGCCGAAGCCTGCGTCGTCGCGCCCGGCGCCTCAGCCCACCCGCCGCGAGGCCAAGGCGCAGACGCAAGCCGTGCTCGAGACCGGCGTCCAGACCCTGATGGTCGATCCCGACGAAGCCGGCATGCGGGTCGACCGCTTCCTCGTGGCGCGGTTCCCGCAGCTCGCCTTCACCCATATCCAGCGCATCATCCGAAAGGGGGAGGTGCGGATCGACGGCAAGCGCGCCCAGCCCGAGGCGCGGCTTGCGGCGGGCGGAAAGGTCAGGGTGCCGCCGCTCAAGCTCGCGCCGCAGAAGGCAGCCGCCCGCAGCGCCGCGCGCGACCAGGACGAGCGCGCCTTCCTGCAGTCGATCGCGCTCTACGAGGACAAGGACGTCCTCATCCTCAACAAGCCGGCCGGCCTCGCCGTGCAGGGCGGGCCGGGGACCAAGCGCCACGTCGACGGCCTGCTCGAAGCCCTGCGGGACGAGCAAGGGCAGAAGCCGCGCCTCGTGCACCGGCTCGACAAGGACACCGCCGGCTGCCTCATCGTCGCAAAGACCCGCTTCGCGGCGGCGACGCTCGGCAAGACCTTCCGCTCCCGTGCCGCCCGCAAGATCTATTGGGCGCTCGTCGCCGGGGTTCCGCGCGTGCGGCAGGGGCGCATCTCGACCTATCTGGCCAAGGAGGAGGTCGAGCACGACTCGGTCATGCGCGTCGCACGCCACGGCGACGAGGGAGCAAGCCACGCGCTGACCTACTACGCCGTGGTCGAGACCTCGGCGCAGAAATTGGCCTGGCTGTCGCTCAAGCCGGTGACCGGGCGCACGCACCAGCTCCGCGCCCATGCGGCGCATATCGGCCACCCGATCGTCGGCGACCCGAAATACTTCAACGTCGAGAACTGGGAGCTGCCCGGCGGCATCCAGAACCGGCTGCATCTGCTCGCACGCCGGATCGTCATCCCGCATCCCCGCACCGGACGGCCGATCGACGTCTCGGCGCCGTTGCCGCCGCATATGGAGCAGAGCTTCAACCTGCTCGGCCTCGACACGGCGCGCTACGACCCGATTGTCGAGGCGCCGGAGGCATAGAGCCGGGGCAACGCTCAGGCGCGTGCTGTGGCTTTTCAGTCACCCCTGAGCCGACCTCGGCTGATAGCTTCCCCTATCGCAGGGATGGGGTGATCTCATGAATGCTCCCGAAGACCGCGCCGACGCGGCGGAAGCGCTGACCGAGAAGATCGAGCGCGAGCGGGAGTCCACTTCGGTCGAAGGCCTCGACGAAAAACCTGCCGTCGAGCCCTTCGATCCCTATTTCGGCCGGCGCACGGTCGAGCGCTTCCCCTGGGCGTGATCGACGGCTTGCATCCGGGTCCGCACCCGCTGTCGCAGGATCCGTGAAGCTCATCGTCTTCGATGTCGACGGCACCCTCGTCGACAGCCAGGATCTCATCGTCGCAGCCCAGCGGGCGGCCTTTCTGGCTCACGGCCTCGAGCCGCCGACCCGCGAGCGCTCGCTGTCGATCGTCGGCCTGTCGCTCGTGCAGGCGATGCGCGTGCTCGTCCCGGACGGGCCGGCGGAGAGCCTTGCCGAGGGCTACAAGACCGCCTTTCAGCGGCTGCGGGCCGACCCCGCCTATCGCGAGCCGCTCTTTCCGGGCGCCGCCGAGCTCCTCGCGGAGCTTTCCGGCCGTGACGAGGTCGTCCTCGGCATCGCGACCGGCAAGTCCCGGCGTGGGGTTGCGCATCTCCTCGCGCGGCACGGCTGGGAGCGCGTCTTCGCGACGATCCAGACCGCCGACGATCACCCCTCGAAGCCGCATCCGGCCATGCTCGAGCAGGCGCTCGCCGAGACCGGCGCCGCGCCGCGCGACAGCGTCATGATCGGCGATTCGACCTTCGACATGGCGATGGCGCGGGCGGCCGGCATCGGCGCTGTCGGGGTCTCCTGGGGCTATCACCGGCCGGAGGCGCTGCGCGAGACCGGCGCCGAGGCGATCGTCGGCTCCTATCGCGAGCTCCGCGACCATCTGCGCCGGACGATCCTCGCGAAGACGCTCGCCTGAGCTCGCGCCGGGCCTTATTTGCGGGCCATGAAGAGCGATCCGACCGGCGGCTGGTCTCCCCAGTCCGACACGCCCGGGAACCCGATCAAGGCCGCCCAGGCGGCGATGCGGCCGGGGCTGCCGAAGCGCTTCTACAGGACGGCTGCGGTGGCGGAGCGCGAGGGCGCGTTTCAGCTCCTGCTCGACGGCCGCCCCGCCCGGACGCCCGGCCGCAACGCCGTCGCGGCGCCGACGCAAGCCTTGGGCGAGGAGCTCGCGGCGGAGTGGAACGCGCAAGGCGCCGAGGTCGACCCCTCGACGATGCCGCTGACCCGTATCGTGAACTCGGCGATCGACGGCGTCGCGCCGCGGCGAGAGGCGGTGATCGCCGATATGGCAAAATACGCCGGTTCCGATCTCGTCTGCTACCGCGCCGGCGAGCCCGAACGCCTCGCAGCGGAGCAGGGGACAGCCTGGGATCCGATCCTCGCCTGGGCGCGCGAGGCGCTCGGGACGCAGTTCTTCCTTGGCCAAGGCGTGGTCCATGTCGAGCAGCCGGCCGCTGCGCTCGATGCCGTGCGGGCGCATCTCGAAGCGGTCGCCTCGCCGTTCCGCCTCGCGGCGCTCCACGTCATGACCACGCTGACCGGCTCGGTGCTGATCGCCCTTGCCCATGCGGCGGGGCGCCTCGACGCGGACGGCGCCTGGGCCGCGGCCCATGTCGACGAGCGTTACCAGGAATCGCTCTGGGGCGAGGACGAGGAGGCGATGCTCCGCCGGGCGGCCCGCGAGGCCGAGTTCCGGGCGGCGTCGAGGGTCTACGCGCTTTCGGCGTGATCGGATCAAGCCGCCTTCCGCACAGCGCTCGCGAGCTGACGGGCGCCGCCGGCATTTGGAGCGATTTCGCTTTCGTTGAGAATTTTCGCTGAGATTGGGCGATGAGCCGGCGCCGGCGTCAGGGATGCGCCACGGCATTTCAACTGCATGGGCATGAGCCATGAAGATCACCCTTGACCTGTCGAAGCTCGTCGAAGAGGGCCGCATCACGCTGGCGGAGTCCGAGCGCCTGAAGGCGCTCGCCGCGCACGATACCGGCAATCTCGGCCTCACCATCCTCACCGGCTTCGGCGTCATCGCCGCGAGCGTCGGCGCGGTCGCCGTCATGTTGACGGCGTTCAACTTCAGCGCCTCGTCGGCGGCGGCGATCGGCGGCATCGTCTTCGTTCTCGGATTGCTGCTCCGGCTCCTGCGCGGCGATCTCTGGAGCCTTTTGTCGCAAACCCTCATCATCATCGGGGCGCTGACCGGTGCGGGCGGACTGCTGGTGCTTGAAAGCGGCTCGCTGCGCGCCGCGCTCTTCGTCACGGCGGCCTTCGCCGCGACCGCCGTGCTGACGCGATCCAGCCTGATGGCGGCCCTCTCGGTGGTGTCGCTTGCCGGCTGTCTCGGCGCCCGGACCGGATACGTGCATGCGATGTACTCGCTCTCGATCCAGGAGCCGGCCGTCACCATCGTGCTGTTCTCAGCTTTGGCGCTGGGGCTCTATCTCGTGTCGCTGCGGGTGCGCGCCGACTACGAGCGCATCGCGATCGCGGCCGCCCGCATGTCGGTGGTGCTGGTGAATTTCGGGTTCTGGATCGGCTCGCTTTGGGGCGACAATCTGCGCCTCGTGCGCACCGTCATCTTCAATGACGACGCGGCCCGCATCGTGCGGCGCGGCGGCGCCATGATCCCGTCCGGCACATTCTCGATCGGGTGGGCGCTGGCGCTGATCGCGGTCGGCGTCTGGGGCGTGCGCTCGAACCGGCGCTGGGTGGTGAATGTCGCGGCGGTGTTCGCCGGCATCCATTTCTACACCCAATGGTTCTCGATCCTCGGACCAAATGCCTTCAGCGTTCTCGTCGGCGGCATCGTGATGATCGGCGCCGCCTTCGCGCTGCGGTCCTTGAACAGGCAGGCACCCGTGCAGCCGGCGGTCTGATCCGATCCGGCGCTCGTCGCGGAGCTGGAACGAGTTTTCCAGCTCATGCTATGCCCGACCGGATGTATGACGAGCGGGCACTTTCATGAAGGACATGCTGGCAAGGCTCGAGGCGCGGCGGGGCGAGGCGCGGCTCGGGGGCGGCGAGAAGCGCATCGCGGCGCAGCACGCGCGCGGCAAGCTCACAGCGCGCGAGCGCATCGAGCTCCTGATGGATCATGGCTCCTTCGAGGAGCTCGACATGTTCGTCCAGCACCGGGCGACCGACTTCGGCATGGAGGCGGCGAAGATCCCGGGCGACGGCGTCGTGACCGGCTGGGGCACCATCAACGGCCGTACCGTCTTCGTCTTCTCCAAGGATTTCACGGTGTTCGGCGGCTCGCTGTCGGAGACGCATGCCCAGAAGATCACCAAGATCCAGGACATGGCGCTCAAAGCCCGGGCTCCGGTCATCGGGCTGTTCGACGCCGGCGGAGCGCGCATCCAGGAAGGTGTAGCGGCCTTGGGCGGCTATGGCGAAGTGTTCAAGCGCAACGTGATCGCGTCGGGGGTCATCCCGCAGATCTCGGTGATCATGGGGCCCTGCGCCGGCGGCGACGTCTATTCGCCCGCGATGACCGACTTCATCTTCATGGTGCGCGACACGAGCTACATGTTCGTGACCGGGCCGGACGTGGTGAAGACGGTGACGAACGAGATCGTCACGGCCGAAGAGCTCGGCGGGGCCAAGGTCCACACGACGAAGTCCTCGATCGCCGACGGCGCCTACGACAACGATGTCGAGGCGCTCCTGCAGATCCGGCGCCTGATGGACTTCCTGCCCGCGAACAACACCGACGGCGTGCCGGAATGGCCCTCCTTCGACGATCCCGGCCGGGTCGCGATGTCGCTCGACACGCTCGTGCCGGACAACCCGAACAAGCCCTACGACATGAAGGAGCTGATCCTGAAGATCGCTGACGAGGGCGACTTCTTCGAGATCCAGGAGGCTTACGCCAGGAACATCCTCACGGGCTTCGCGCGCATCGAGGGCCGCACGATCGGCATCGTGGCGCAGCAGCCGATGGTGCTCGCCGGCGTGCTCGACGCCGACGCCTCGCGCAAGGGGGCGCGCTTCGTGCGCTTCTGCGACGCCTTTTCGATTCCGATCGTGACGCTCGTCGACGTGCCGGGTTTCTTGCCGGGCACGGCGCAGGAATATGGCGGGCTCATCAAGCACGGCGCCAAGCTGCTCTTCGCCTATAGCCAGGCGACGGTGCCGCTCGTCACCATCATCACGCGCAAGGCCTTCGGCGGCGCCTACGACGTCATGGCCTCGAAGCACATCGGCGGCGACGTGAACTACGCCTGGCCGACGGCGCAGATCGCGGTCATGGGCGCGAAAGGCGCGGTCGAGATCATCTTCCGCCAGGACCTCGGCGACCCGGACAAGATCGCCGCCCGCACCAAGGAATACGAGGACCGCTTCATGTCGCCCTTCGTGGCCGCCGAGCGCGGCTACATCGACGAGGTGATCATGCCGCACTCGACGCGCCGCCGCGTGGCGCGGGCATTGGCGATGCTAAGGGAGAAGGCGGTCGAGCAGCCGTGGAAGAAGCACGATAATATACCGTTGTAACCATGGTCGCCAAGTTAGAGGAAGCATTCTACCGCAACAAGAGATCTGCACTGCTCTCTTCAGCGGTCGCTATAGCTATTACCGCCTTTTCTATCCGAGTGGCATCAGGCGCACCACTGTACGGGCTACAGATCGGAGAAATTTCGAAAAACACTCTTATCCTCGTTTCACTTATGGTTTGTATTTATCTCAACTTTTCTTACATATTACACTTTTACTGAGGTCATGCGGCTGAACCTTCAATACCTCTATCTCCCGGTGGGAGTGTTTCTTGTGGCGATGGTATATTCGATTGGTAGCCTCTTCTATGGTGCCCCCCTGCAACACTTGTTTGAGCGATAATCGTATAGGCGGTCTCTGGAATGCACTTTGGAAATTGAGGTGGGCGATCTGCGCCCGGCTTCCGTCGAGTTCACCGCGACCGAGCTCGTGGTCGGGCTTGCGGACGGTCGACGCATCGCGACGCCGCTTGACTGGTATCCGCGGCTGCAACGCGCTTCGGCGGCGGAACGCGAGAATTACGAGCTCTCGCCGCTCGGCATCCACTGGCCGGACATCGACGAGGATCTGAGCGTGGCGGGGATGTTGACGGGGCAGCGCGCGAACTGAGCAAGCCGACTCCGAGCCTGGACGTGACAATGCCACCGCGTGCCACTTCTCTTGTCATCGCCGGGCTTGACCCGGCGATCCAGTCCCACCGCTTGCACATGCGGAGCCGTGAATGGATGCCCGGGTCAAGCCCGGGCATGACAAAGCAGGGCGTCCTATCACCCCCCATTGTCATCGCCGGGCTTGACCCGGCGATCCAGCCCCACCGCTTGCACGAGCGGGGCCCATTCCTGGATGCCCGGGTCGAGCCCGGGCATGACAATGGAGAGGGTCGGGCTTTATCCACTTTGTCATCGCCGGGCTTGACCCGGCGATCCAGTGTCGCCACCTGCACGCGCGTCGCCGTTTCTGGATGCCCGGGTCGAGCCCGGGCATGACAATGGAAAGGGTCGGGCTTTATCCACTTTGTCATCGCCGGGCTTGAACCCGGCGATCCAGTCCCACCGCTTGCACGCGCGGGCCCATTCCTGGATGCCCGGGTCGAGCCCGGGCATGACAATGGATAAGGTTGGGCTTTATCCACTTTGTCATCGCCGGGCTTGACCCGGCGATCCAGCCCCCACCGCCTTGCACGCGCGCTGCGGCGGCTCTGGATGCCCGGGTCGAGCCCGGGCATGACAATGGAGAGGGTCGGGCTTTATCCACTTTGTCATCGCCGGGCTTGACCCGGCGATCCAGTGTCGCCGCCTGCACGCGCGTCGCCGTTTCTGGATGCCCGGGTCGAGCCCGGGCATGACAATGGAAAGGGTCGGGCTTTATCCACGTTGTCATCGCCGGGCTTGACGCGGCGATCCAGTGTCGCCGCCTGCACGCGCGTCGCCGTTTCTGGATGCCCGGGTCGAGCCCGGGCATGACAATGGATAAGGTTGGGCTTTATCCACTTTGTCATCGCCGGGCTTGACCCGGCGATCCAGGCCGCTGCCCAATCGCGATGCCGAGCTTCGAGAAGACCTATTGGGTCTACATCCTTGCGAGCCGGCGTAATGGCACGCTCTATGTCGGCGTTACGAATAATCTTTCGCGGCGCGTATGGGAGCACAAGGAAGGCATCGTCGAGGGATTCACGCAGCAGTATGGCATAAAGCTGCTGGTCTATTACGAAGCCTATCCGGATGTGCGCGACGCCATTCAGCGCGAGAAAAACATCAAGAAGTGGCCGCGCCGGTGGAAGCTCGCGTTAATCGAGCGAATGAATCCAGAATGGCGCGACCTCTATGCCGATCTTGCGTGAGTGCCTGCCTCTCACCCTTTGTCATGCCCGGCCTCGAGCCGGGCATCCAGCGACGGTCGCGAGCGGCGCGGTCGGGATCGCCGGGTCAAGCCCGGCGATGACAAAGAGGAGAGCTTCGTCACGGGCCCTCCTGAAAACAATCCTTGACAACGCCCGGAACTTCGTCCTAGGCTCCTGCCTGTCCTGTCCACCCGAGGGGCGCGCTCATGAGGCGTCGTGACGTGGGGCGGGGCCGGTGCCCGCGCCGGGAACGCATGCCCGGTCCGGGTGGTCGGCTGAGGAAC
>JAQSWQ010000098.1 GCA_029266525.1 Microvirga sp. | reverse complement strand
ATCGCTCTCCGATGCGAGAAAACGGCTCGCAACTTCGGCTCCTTCGTCGCCCTTGTCCTCGGACTCATCCTGGTGAAATCCGTCCACACGACCTAGTCGGGTTTGAAGATTGCGGGCGAGACCCCCGGGGCGGAGTTTTTCTATCGACAGTTGAGGCTCGGGAGCGATAGCCGCACTGTAGTTACCGACCGCGTCGTAAAGAAGGCGTTCCGACCAAAGACGAGTTCATGGAGCACACAGCCACACCTGAGGTGAAGCGGTACATGCCTAAGCACAAGCGAACGGCGAGCCGGCGCCCGAAGTGCGGTAGAGGACGATGAAGACCTTCCGTCCGGCGGGCGTGACCTTCACCCCGAAGCCCGGTAGGGTCTCGTCCCAATACACGAGCTCGGAGGGCGGGGTCGGGAGTGCGTCGAGTGCGCTTTCCCGGAGGGAGAGGTCGAGCGACGCTGAAGGCGGCGTCCGGGTGAGGGGAGCGCTCTGGCCGGACAAAGCTTAGCCCCTCACCCGGACGGCTTACGCCGTCTCGACCTCTCCCTCCCAGGAGAGGTTCGCAGCTAATGCGCGGCCGCGGTCTTCTGGGCCGCCATGACCATCTCGGCCGGGCGCCCCGTGAGCTCGGCCATGTGGTCGAATTTGGTCGAGAAGGTGCCGACGCCGGCGGTCGCCGAGCGCAGCTCGACGATGAGGTCGCCGATCTCCGACTCCGGGATCATGGCGTTGAGCACGTCCCAGCCCTGCCAGCCGGGCCGCGAGTCGTAGCCGAGGATCTGGCCGCGGCGGGCGGTGACGAGACCGCTCGCCTTCGACATCGCCTCGGTCGGGATCGCGATCTCGACCGCGAGGATCGGCTCGAGCAGCACCGGCTTTGCCTTCGGCAACGCCTCCCCCATGCCGATCCTCGCCGCCGACTGGAAGGCGGCATCGGAGGAATCGACCGTGTGGTAGGAGCCGTCGACGAGCGTCACCGCGAGATCGACCACAGGGAAGCCGAGCGGCCCGCGCTTGATGTAGTCGCGCACGCCCGCCTCGACCGAGGGGATGTATTGGCGCGGCACGACGCCGCCGGTGATCTTGTCCTCGAACACGAAGCCCTCGCCGCGCGGCAGCGGGCGCACCTCGATGACGCAATCGCCGAACTGGCCATGGCCGCCGGTCTGCTTCTTGTGGCGGCCGCGCGCGCCGGCCGGCGCCTTGATGGTCTCGCAATAGCCGACCTTCGGCCTGCCGGTTTCGACCCCGACCTGGAACCGCGACTGCAGCCGCTCGAGCGCGACGCGCAGATGCATCTCGCCTTGGCCGAGAAGACGCATCTCGGCGAGGTCGGCCTTGTGCTCGAGCGAGAGCGCCGGGTCCTCCTCGATGATCTTCTGAAGCGCGCTCGTCAGCCGCACGTCGTCCTTGCGGTCCTTCACCTTGAGCGAGAAGGCGTAGACGGGCTCGGGCGGCGCGATCGAGGCGATGGCGGCAGGCCGCGTCTTGCCGGAGGCGAAGCTGTCGCCGGTCGCGACGGTGTCGAGCCGCGCGAAGCCGAGCGTCTCGCCCTCCTTGGCCTCGCCGACCCGCGTCGTCTGGGTGCCGAGGATCGAGACCAGCCCGGCGATGCGGCTCTCGGCGCCGCTCGACCCGACCACCGTGTCGCCTTCCTTGAAGCCGCCGCGCAGCACGCGCGAGACCGAGAGCTTGCCGCCGTGGCTGGTGTGCAGGCTCTTCATCACCTGGGCGAGCGGCCCGCCGGTGTCGGCGATGCCGAGCCGCGCGCGCGTGTCGGGGAGGCGCGGCGCCTCGTGGCGGAGCGCCTTCAAGAGCCGCGTCACGCCGTTGCCGCGCTCGGCCGAGCCGATCAGCACCGGCACCACCTGGCGCTCGCGCAGCTCCTTGGCGAGGTCCTCGAAGACGCGGTCCTTCGGCGGCTCGATCTCCGAGATGAGGTCTTCCATCAGCGCGTCGTCATGATCCGCGAGCCGCTCGAGCATCGAGAAGCGGGCCTCCTTCTCGCGCGGCAGCTCGCCGTCGGGCAGGTCGACGACCTCGCTCGGCGCATGCTCGCGATAGACGAAGGCGCGCTCGAGGGCGAGGTCGATGAAGCCGACCGCGATGCCGTCCTTCCAGATCGGGATCTGGCGCAGCAGGAGCGGGGTTCGCGAGCCGCGCTGCAGGAGCGCCAGCGTCTCGCGCACCCGCCTCGTCGCGGTGTCGATCTTGTTGATGAAGAGGAAGCGCGGGATGTCGGCTTCTTCGAGCTCGCGCAGCACCAGCTCGAGGGCGGGGATCTTCCGTTCATCCGCCTCGCAGACGACGATCGCCGCGTCGCAGGCCGGGAGTACCGTGCGCATGTCGTGCGCGAACTCGACCGAGCCGGGGCAGTCTACGAAGGTGAAGCTCTCGTCGAGGAACTTGACGGTCGCGAAGTTCGGCTCGACCGACATCGAATGGGCGCGGGCCTCGGCGCTCGCGTCGCCCGTCATGTTGCCGGAGGCAGCGCGACCGGCCCGCTCGATCGTGCCGGTGCGCTCGAGGATCGCTTCGAGGAGAGAGGTCTTGCCGCTCTGGAAGGGGCCGACGATCGCGATGCATCGCGGCCCCGTCTCTGGTCTACCGTTTGCCATGATCCTTTCCTCCTCGTTGCCCCAGCGCGCCTTCTCGCGGGCGCTTTTTCAAGGAGGAATGCTCTGCCTCTCCCGCCGCGATGGCAAGTCCTCGCGGAACGGGCCGGAAACGGGAAACGGCCGGGCATGGGCCCGGCCGTCGCGACGGGAAAGCTGCGCGCCCGCTTAGCCGCGGCGCTGGCGCATCGGCCGCTCGCGCGGCGGTGGGGCGGCGACCAGGATGAGGTCGGCGACGCCGACCGCGACGTTGAGGCCGGCTTGACCCTGCACCGAAAGCGGCTGCAGCGCGATCGAGCGGTCGGAGCCGCCGACGAGGACGTTCGCGCCGACCCCCGCGCCGACCGTCGCCTCGGCGGTCGCGCCGACATAGACACCGGCGAGCGCGCCGCGCGAGACCGCGCCGCTCGGCGCGAATACGCTCCAGACCATCTGCCCGCCGACCGTCGCGCCGACGTCGAGGCCGAACTTGCGGATCGCGCCGGTGTAGACCTCGTACTCGCCGCGCGAGTTGCGGAAGTTGCAGATCAGCTCCTTCTGCGAGGCGATGATGAGCCCGACGCCGCCCGAGACGTCGCATTGCAGCACGCCCACCTGCACGTTCTGCGCCTGCGCCGTCCCGGCCGCGAGAAGCCCGGCCAGCGCCGCTGCGCCCGCCACGATCGCTTTGCGAAATCCCATCTTGGAAGCTCCTGCTGCACACGCGCGATCAACCGGCGCCGAGCGGCCCAGGTTCCGCGTAAGCGTGACTGTTCGCCCCGGGATGCGGCGAAAGCGGGGCGTGGCATTCGGCGTTGCCGACGCGACGGCCTCCGATTGGCCTCGCACCGGCGGGTGCGGTAGACCGCCCTTCGCGCATCGGGCTTCACGGGACGGGTCTTGGGCTCCTTATCCGGATCGAAGGTCGCCGTCATAGGAGGCGGCGGCTTCATCGGCACGCATCTCTGCAACGCGCTCGCCACGGCGGGGGCGACGGTGACGGCGCTCGGCCGCTCGCGGCTCGACGCCTCCGCCGCCGACCCGCGCGTCGCGTGGTCGTCATGCGAGCTCTGCAACACGGCACGGCTGCGCGAACTCATCGCGGCCGAGGTGGTGTACCTCCTCGCCGGGACGACCGCGCCGGCGCTCGCCGAGTCCGATCCGGCAAGTGAGGTCGCCGATTATGTTGCTCCCTCGGCGCGGCTGATGGCGCTTGCCGCCGAGCTCGGCGTGCGCCGCCTCGTGTTCGTCTCGTCCGGCGGCACGGTGTACGGAGCCTCGCCCACGGTCCCGATCCCGGAAACGGCGCCGACCGAGCCGATCTCCGCCCATGGCCTGCACAAGCTCACGATCGAGCGCTATCTCGCGCTCTTCCGCCGACGCGGTCTCGACAGTGTCGTGCTGCGCCTCGCGAACCCCTACGGCCCCTTGCAGCGGGCTCGCCGCACACAGGGAGTCGTGGCGGCGTTCCTGGAGGCAGCGCTCGCCGGGCGGCCGCTTGAGATCTGGGGCGACGGCCTCGTCGTGCGCGACTTCGTCTTCGTGCAGGACGTCGCGGAGGCGCTCCTGGCGGCGGCGACACATGACGGCCCGTCGCGCGTGTTCAACAGGATTCGGATGCGCCTCCGGTCGAGCTCGCCTGCTGCTTCGACGGCGCCTACATCGTGCCAACCGCGATCATGGCCACGTCGATCCTGGCGCATGCCTCGCCGGACCGGCGCTACATCCTGCACCTCGTCTATGATGGTTCGGATGACGCGCCGCTCGATGCTTTCGAGCGCTTCTCCGGCACGCGCCTTGAGGTCCGTCTCGTCAAGGCGCGCAACGTCTTCGCGGGCGCTGCGACGGCTTACCCGGGCATGCCTCCGGTGTCGTTCTTGCGGCTCGCGCTCGCCGACCTTTTGCCGAACGTGCCCAAGGTGCTCTCGATCGATCCCGACATGATCTGCCTCACCAACGTTGCTCCGTGCTTCGACACCGAGCTCGGGGATGCGCCGATGGCGGCCGTCGTCGATCTCGCCATGGCGAACGGGCTTGCCGGCGAGATTAAGGAGGGACGGCCTAACCGGGAAGGCAGCAAGCATCGCTATTTCGCGGGCCGGCTCGGTCTCGATCTTCAGGCCATGGGGCGCTACTTCAACGCCGGCCTCATGCTCTTCGATCTCGAGCGCTTCCGGCGCGAGGGTTTCTTCGAGCGGGCGCAAGCCTTCGTGGCCGCCCCCGGCGAGACGTTGCGCTGGAGCGAGCAATGTGTGCTCAACGCCTTCTTCGGGCGCGTCTACAAGCCGCTCCCGGATCGCTGGAACGTCCTGCTCGACCCGCCGCGACCGCGCGACTACGGCGCCGGCGGCCTCGCGCTCATCGGCCGGGCCGGGGAGGCGCGGAACGATCCAGCCATCCTGCATTTCAATTGGAAGACCAAGCCCTGGCTTCGCGCTTTCATCCCCACGGGGCAAGCCAAGACCTGGTGGGCCTACGCGCTCGCCGCTCCGGTCCACTGGCGGCTGAAGCTGCGCGAGCCGCTCGCCACACGTCGGCTCGTGCGCGCACTCCTAGAGCCATCGGTTCTCGTCCGGGCGGTCCGGGTCCGGAGGCTGTTGCGGGCGCGGCTCGCCTCTCGCTTCCGAAGAGGCGATTAGCGCAGCGCCCCGCAAAAGCGCTGGATGCGGCTGCAGGCCTCCTCCAGCATGGCGTTCGAGGTCGCGTAGGAGACGCGGAAGTTCGGGCCGAGCCCGAAGGCCGAGCCGTGCACCGTCGCGACGCCTTCGGTCTCGAGGAGCTCGGTGACGAAATCCTCATCGGTGTCGATGGTCTTGCCGGACGGGGCCTTGCGCCCGATCGCCTCGGCGCAGGACGGGTAGACGTAGAAGGCGCCTTCCGGGGTGGGGCACCTGAGGCCCTTCGCCTGGTTCAGCATCGACACGACGAGGTCGCGCCGGTCCTCGAACGCCTTCCGGAAGCGCGGCAGATGATCCTGCGGCCCATCGAGCGCCTCGACCGCCGCCCATTGCGCGATCGTCGAGGCGCCGGAGGTCTGCTGGCCTTGCACGAAATCCATCGCCTTGATCAAGTGCTCGGGGCCGGCGGCATAGCCGATGCGCCAGCCGGTCATGGCATAGGCCTTGGAGACGCCGTTCATGGTGAGCGTGCGCTCGTAGAGCTTCGGCTCGACCTCGGCCGGCGTCACAAACTGGAAGTCGCCGTAGACGAGGTGCTCGTACATGTCGTCCGTCAGGACCCATACCTGCGGGTGGCGCAGGAGCACGTCGGTGATCTTCTTCATCTCGTCGCGCGAATAGGCCGCGCCCGAGGGATTGGAGGGCGAGTTGAGGATGATCCACTTGGTGCGCGGCGTAATCGCGCGCTCGAGCGGCTCCGGCTGCAGCTTGAAGCCGTGCGCCATGGTGGTGTCGACGAGCACCGCCTTGCCGCCGCACAGCGCCACCATCTCGGGATAGGACACCCAGAACGGCGCCGGCACGATGACCTCGTCGCCGGGGTTCATGGTGGCGAGCAGCGCGTTGTAGATGACCTGCTTGCCGCCGGTGCCGACGATGGTCTGCGACGGCTTGTAGTCGAGCCCGTTCTCGCGCTTGAACTTCCTGGCGATCGCCTCCCGCAGCGGCGGGATGCCGGCGACCGGCGGATAGCGCGTCTCGTTCCGCCGGATCGCGGCGATCGCCGCCTCCTTGATGTGGTCGGGCGTGTCGAAATCGGGCTCGCCGACCGACAGCGAGATCACGTCCTTCCCCTGCGCTTTCAGGTCCCGCGCCTTCTGCGTCATGACGATGGTCGCAGACGGCTTCACGCGAGACAGCGTGTCGGACAGAAAGCCCATTGGAAATGTCTCCGTTCGGGGTGCTAGAAGCGCAGCGGACCCTAGTCGCCGCACTCCGCAGGGGCAAGACGAAACCCGGAATGGCTCCCATCAATCTCCGTGAGACGCGCATGATCACCCGCCGCCACGCCCTCCTTCTCGTCGGCGCCGCCCTCCTCCCCGGACACGCCCTCGCGCAGGGCTTCCCCTCGCGCGTCATCAAGATCGTGGTGCCCTATCCGGCCGGGGGGCCGACGGATGCGCTGGCGCGCATCGTGGCGCAGGAGCTTTCATCCGCCCTCGGGCAGAGCGCGATCGTGGAGAATGTCGGCGGCGGGGCGGGCGCGATCGGCACGCGCCAGGTGGCAAAAGCCGAGCCCGACGGCCACACCCTGGTGCTGTCGACCAACCAGACCCACGCCACCAACTACATCCTGCTCAAGGACCCCGGCTACGACGCCAAGGACTTCGCCGCGGTCGCCGGCCTTGCCGATCTCCAGCATGTGCTGGTGGTCAAGAACGACCTGGCCGCGGGCTCGGTCGCCGAGTTCGTCGAGCAGGCCAAAGCCCAGCCCGGCAGGCTCAACTACGGCTCGACCGGCAACGGCTCGGCCTCGCATCTTGCGATGGAGCTGTTCAAGGCAAAGACCGGCACGGACCTCGTGCATGTGCCGTTCCGCGGCGCGGCGCCGATGGCACAGGAACTGGTCGCCGGCCGCATCGACGCGGCCTTTGCGACGCTGCCCTCGGTGCTCGGCCAGATCCAGGGCGGCACCGTCCGGGCGCTCGCGGTCGCAAGCGCCATCCGCGCGCCGCAGCTGCCCGACGTGCCGCTCCTTGCCGAGCAGGGGGTCGCGGGCGGCGAGGCCGACGCCTGGATCGGGCTGTGGGCGCCCGCCGCCACCCCGCCGGCCGCGCTCGCGAAGCTCACGCAGGCCGTGACCGCGGCGCTCGCCAAGCCCGAGCTGCGCGACGCCACCGTGAAGCTCGGCATCGCCGTGAACCTGCGCGAGCCGAAGGCCTTCGACCGCTTCGTCGAGGCCGAGATCAGGAAATGGGCCGAGGTCGTCAAGGCGGCGAACGTGAAGGTCGACGGGTAAGGCCCTCGAAGGACGCGCCGCGCGCAAGCAGCCTCGGCTCCCGGAGCAGGTCGGCTTCGACGTCGTTAGCGGCTCGCGAGGGCGATCAGCGTCGTGCCGATCAGGATCGCGGCGAAGAGAAGGTTGACGATCCGCGAGACCGTCGGGTGCCGCAGCACGCGCGAAAGGGACGCGCCGGCGAGAAGCCAGGCCAAGTGGATGAGGACGATCATCACGGTCAGCACGATCGTCTTCAGGGCGGCCTCGGCCAGCGCCGAGCCGAGCGGCAGCCTCGTGCCGGCGAAGACCGCCGCGATCGCGAGATAGGCCTTGGGATTGGCGATCGCGAGCAGGAACCCGCCGGGAAATGACGGCGGCCGCGCTTTCCCCTCCTGCCGCGACAGCGGCGGCGCGGTCGCGATCCTGAAGGCGAGATAGACGATGTAGCCGGCCGAGAGCGCTAGGAGCACGGGCGCGAGCCGCGGCGCCGACAGCAGCATCGACACGAGGCCCGCCGCCACGGCGAGGAGCACGGCCGTCGTGCCGAGCACGATGCCTGCGAGGTACGGCACCGAGCGCCGAAAGCCGAAGCTCGCGCCGAGGGCCGTCACGCTCATCGTCGCCGGGCCGGGGCTGCCCATGACGACGAGCGACGCCAGGACCAGGGTCGCGAGCGACCGCCACAGGGTCGGAGTGAGCGCCTCGTCCACGATCGCATTTCCTGTCAGCTTGCGCTGATGGGAGAGACGCTAGGGCCCGACGGCAAACGCCGTCTTGAAGGCTTGTGCGACGGCGCGCTCGAGGGTGCCGCCGAAAGCGAAAGCCGAATTGCGATCGGCCTCGGAGCCGACGGCATCGAGCGCCTCGAGGCGCACTTCGCCGGCAGGGCCTTTGCGCCGCATCGCCACGACACCTATGCGGTCGGCGTCACCCTTTCGGGAGTCCAGACGTTCCGGTACCGCGGCGAGCAGCGGCACTGCCTTCCCGGCGAAGCGCACATCCTTCATCCGGACGAGCTGCATGACGGCGCCGCGGGCGGCGATCGCGGCTTCGGCTACCGCATCGCCTATATCGATCCGGCGCTCATTCAGCAGGCCCTCGGCGGGAGGCCCCTCCCCTTCGTTTCCGACCCGATCGTCCCGGAGCGCGTGGTTCGCAGCCGCATATCCGCCGCGCTCTGGCGCCTCGACGAGCCGATCGACGCGCTTTCCCGCGTCGAGCTCGCGGCGGATCTCGCCGCCATGCTCTCGAGCCTCTCCGGCCGGCAGGCCGAGAGGCGAACCTCCCTTCGCCTTGCGGGGCTCCTGCGCGTGCGCGACCTGATCGCCGCCGACCCGGCCGCGTCGCATCCGCTGGAAAGGCTCGAGCGCGTCTCCGGGCTCGACCGCTGGACCCTCGCCCGTCAGTTCCGTGCGGCCTTCGGCACCAATCTCCGCAGCTTCCGCACGATGCGGCAGCTCGACCGGGCGCGCGGCATGATCCGGGCCGGCACGCCGCTGTCCGAGGTGGCGGTCGCGGCCGGCTTCGCCGACCAGAGCCACATGTCGCGCTTGTTCAAGCGGACCTACGGCCTCACGCCCGGCAGATGGGCCACGGCGCTGGCGCCGGGCTAACCCGACGGCGGTGCCTCTTTCGTCTGCTGTCGTGGAACCGAACCCGCCCCGCTGGATTGACATATGTTAATCGGATCGACGCTGATGCAGAATGAACCCTTTCGGGAACCCGTGACCGTCTATCTCAAGCACGAAGACGGCGTGCTGCGGCCGACGCGGATCTGCACCACCCAGGAAGCCTACAAGGCCCTCACCTCCGGCGATCCCATACCGATCGGCGAGCCGGAGTGGCACGTGGCCCTGCGGGCGATCGTCAAGGCGCTGCTCGACCCCAAGGCGGAGAACATCGAAGCGAGCCGGCGGGCGCTCCAGCGTCTCGCGAATCTCACCGCCACGCCTGCCGCCGCCCCACGCCGCACGATCCACTAGGGCGCCGGAAAGGACGGGCATGGACCGCTTCGAGCGCTGGATGGCTCTCGCCTTCGCCGCCTCGATGGTGGGCTATGCGGCTCTGACCTATTGGTCCTTCCAGAACCTCTAGCCGGTTGAGGGGCTGGCGGAAGGGAAGTAAACCACATCTACCAACTACTCTCCTTCGCATAAGCGCTTGATGGGCCTCCGCATCGCGATTTTGTACCCCCGTTTATACCCCCAGCCATTTTGGCCAGCGGCCGGTCAGCGAAGACGGGTTAAGCTGGACCGACGA
The DNA here is from genome assembly GCA_029266525.1 of Microvirga sp. Lineage (GTDB taxonomy): Bacteria > Pseudomonadota > Alphaproteobacteria > Rhizobiales > Beijerinckiaceae > JAJKJG01. The sequence goes on along the minus strand of JAQSWQ010000098.1, from coordinate 112 downwards.
AGTCGGCGGCCATCCATGTAACGCGGCCAAGAATCAACTTTCACCGGGTTATAGAGCTTTTCGGGCATGATCCGGGCGTCGAGTACGGCTTGAGCCAGAAGTGCCGCCGGTT
>JAQSWQ010000131.1 GCA_029266525.1 Microvirga sp. | reverse complement strand
CGGGCTCTATCTCGATGATGACGTGCGAATACGGCAAGTCCACCGTTGAACGAAATCCAGATATCACTTGGCGCTCGTCTTCAACAAACGTCAACTCCTTATCACCGTGAAGGCGGGTCACTGTTGAGATCCAGCTAGCTGCCCTGGCCAACGTGGGTCGCTTCGGGAATACACGCCTGTATTTTTGGATCTCGTAGGTGGCTTCCACAAAATACTTGGTGTCCTTGTTCTGATCAAACCAGCGCCCGATCAGGTGCCGTCCAGGTATGCTCCTTGATGGGTCGGTAAACACCCTAGTGTTAAACAGAGCGGTCATATCCGCTGGCAGTTTGAAGTCAGAGAAGATGACGGGCAGTCCGGTTAGCGCGGCGAGAGCTTCCTCTTCGCTACAGTACAGCTGCGCGTCCACTCTCACTAAATCGACGATCGAATTGCTCTCAGGAAGCAATCCCTTTCCACTTGCGGATTGTGTGGGTTGAATGTAAACTCGAAGAGCTTCCTTCAGCATTTGGGAAAGATCACAGAACGGTTCAGTAAAGCCTGCCTGTACGACAAAAAGTGGAGTCTGTAAGTCAGAGCCATCAAATGCATCCGAGACAAAACCGATGACATCTTTGTATCTAACCATCCCAATTGGGTGTTACGCAATAGAAGAAATTATACTATGCGTAAAAAACTGAGGTCCTTATCTTGGTAGGAGCTTTGATCGCCCTGGGAGGAGTACATAAAATATATGTTCTTAAATCCACCATGAACACCTTTTCTAAGATACTCGTCAAACTCATCGGGGCTCTTTATATACAATATCCCGGACTGACAAGCATCTACCATCTTAACAAAAACATTAGGTTTTAGCGCTCTTGCTAGGCTATCCAGCTCTGAGTTCTCAAGAGAGGTCTGTTTTCTTCGCCTGCTATTATAATCTGATAGGAGGTAATAGAATTCGTCGCCAGTAAACTCGTGTCCTGAAAAATAGAAAAAGATGTCGCCGATCTCTTGTTGTTCGTGCTTTTTGAAGAAAGATATCAAACTATGTTTTACAGAAGTGCTGATAGTTTCGGAGTCGATCACCAGGACGTCATCGAACCTGCTTTCGGTCTGAAGGACGCGCGCAATTGCACTCCCATCGCGAGTGCAAGCCGGAAGTTTCGCCAGCTCGCCTGTGTACTCACTAACTGCAATCGCTATGCCAAGATTCTTCACTGTCGCCTCCAAATAAGACCTCCTGCGCGCGAGCACCTGCGGGCGCCAAGTGTGCGCCGCAGCTCTAAGCAACCATAGCAGGTCTTCGCGATCCTTCCACCCATCCAGCGAGCGGTTACTCGGGGAGGGCCAAGCCTCAGGAGCTTACACCTCACACAGGCATTTCACTCACACGAACAGCCGCTCCTTCGCTGCATCCATCCCCTTGTACATCCCGGCTACATACTCCCCGTAGCCGTTGTAGATCACGGTCGGGCGCATCTCGCTTGTGCCGAGGATGCGCTCGGTTGCCTGGCTCCAGCGCGGGTGGGGGACGGCCGGGTTGACGTTCGCCCAGAAGCCGTACTCGGCGGGCGTCAGCGCTTCCCAGAAGCTCTTCGGCCGCTCCTCCGCAAAGGTGAACTTGACGAGCGATTTCGCGGATTTGAAGCCGTATTTCCACGGCACCGCGAGCCGCAAGGGCGCGCCGAACTGGTTCGCGAGCGGCTTGCCGTAAACCCCGGTGACCAGGAAGGCGAGCTCGTTTGCCGCCTCCTCGATCGTCAGCCCCTCGACGTAGGGCCAGGGATACCAGATCTGGCGCTGGCCCGGCGCGACGGATTTGTCGAGGAAGGTCTCCATGCGAAGGTACCGCGCCGAGCCGAGCGGCTTTGCGAGCTCGAGGAAGGCCTTCATTGCGAAGCCGGTCCAGGGCACGGCCATGGCCCAGGCCTCGACGCAGCGCAGCCGGTAGAGACGCTCCTCGATCGGCATCTTCCGGATGAGCTCGTCGATGCCGATCTCGAACGGCTTCTCGACGAGGCCGTCGACCTTCACGGTCCAGGGCCGGACCTTGAGCGCCCGCGCCGCCGCCGCGACCGTCTTGGACGACCCGAACTCATAGAAATTGTTGTAATCGGCCGCGAAGCGCTCCGCCGTGATCTCGCGGTCGAGCTTGTAGGCGTCGCTGCGCTTCGCGGGGTAGAGGTCGAAGGTCGGATCGGCGAGCTGCGCCGCGGCCGGGAACGGCCCGAGCGCCGTAGCGCCGGCGACCGCCGCCCCGCCCCCGACGAGCTGGCGGCGCGAGAGAAAGACGCTTTCCGGCGTCGCCTCGCTTCCGGGAATCTCCCAGCCCCGCGCGCGCTTGATCAGCATGAAGAGATGCTCCGTGACGTGGCGGCCAACCTGCCGAAGCCGGTGCTCACGTGCAAGTCACGGCTTGGCGAGAGGCTTGGGTGCGCGGGCGCACAGCCGCGGCGGGCGGGACGCGGCATCCTGCAGGCCTTCGTCGCGTTAGCGGCCCCCTCCCAGGCGGCTCGCGCGGCAGGGTCCGGCGGCGGACGCTTCGGCAGGCTGTCGCGGAACTCGATGACCCGCGGGATCTTGTAGCCGGTCAGGTTCGCGCGGGCGTGGGCCCTGAGGTCCTCGACCGTGAGGTTCGGCTCCTTCTTCACGACATAGGCCGCGACGGCCTCGCCCGAATGCTCGTCCGGCACCCCGATCACGGCGACCTCGAGTACGCCCGGGTGCGTCGCGAGCACGTCCTCGACCTCGTTCGGATAGACGTTGAAGCCCGAGACCAGCACCATGTCCTTCATGCGGTCGACGATCTTGACCTTGCCGTCGGGCAGGAGCACCGCGATGTCGCCGGTGCGGAAATAGCCGTCGGCGGTCGTGACCTTCGCGGTCTCCTCGGGCTTGTTCCAGTAGCCGCGCATGACCTGCGGGCCCTTGACGCAAAGCTCCCCGGGCTCGCCCGGCGGCAAGACCTTGCCGTCGGCGTCGCGGATCGACACGTCGGTCGAGGGCACGGGATAGCCGATCGTGCCGGTGAACTCCTCGATGTCGAGCCGGTTGGCGCAGACCACCGGCGAGGTCTCGGAGAGCCCGTAGCCCTCGACGATCGGGCAGCCGCTCAGCTCCTTCCACTTCCTCGCGACCGCGGCTTGCGTCGCCATGCCGCCGGACACACACAGCACGACCTTCGAGAAATCGACCGCTTTGATGTCCGGGCTGTTGGCGAGGGCGTTGTAGAGCGTGTTGACGCCGGACATCAGCGTGAACTTCGAGCCTTTGAGGATCTTCACGAAGCCCGGGATGTCGCGCGGATTCGCGATCAGGAGCTGGCAGGCGCCGAGCCGGCCCATCAGCATCGCGCACACGGTGAGCGCGAAGATGTGGTAGAGCGGCAGCGCCGTGACCATCACGTGGTCGGGGCGCTCGCCGAGGCAGCTCTTCATCCAGAGGTCCATCTGGACGACGTTCGCCGCGACGTTGCGGTGGGTCAGCGTCGCGCCTTTGGCGACGCCCGTGGTGCCGCCGGTGTATTGCAGGAAGGCGACATCCTCGAGCCCGACATCGGCGGGCTTCGCCGGCGATTTCCGGCCCTCGGCGAGCACGGTCTTGAACGGGATCGCGGCGGGCAGATCGTACGGCTTCACCGCCTTCTTCACGTGCCGGGAGACGAGATTCACGATCGCCCCTTTCAGGCCCATGAGGTCGCCCGGCGTGGCGAGCACGACCTTGTCGAGCTTGAGCTCCGGCAGCGCCTCCTCGACGGTGTGCCCGAAATTCTCGAGCACGAAGAGCACGCGCGCGCCGGCGTCCTTGAGCTGATGGATGAGCTCGCGCGGCGTGTAGAGCGGGTTGACGTTGACGACGGTGTAGCCCGCGGTGAGCACGCCATGCAGGATTGCCGGATAGGCCATGACGTTCGGCAGCATGATCGCGACGCGGTCGCCGGCTTTCAGCCCCTGCCCCTGCAGCCAGGACGCGACAGCATCGGCGGCCTTCCCAAGCTCGGCATAGGTCATGCGCTTGCCGAAGCTCTCGACGGCCGGCCGCTCGGCGAAATCGCGAACGCTGTCGCGGAACATCTGCGCAAGCGTCGTGAGGTTCGCCTCCTCGATCGTCGCCGGCACGCCCGGCGGATAGGACTGGAGCCAGGGCTTGTCGATCGCGGCGCCCGCGACGGGCGCGGCGGCGGCAGTGGTCGCGGTCATCTCCTCCCCTCCA
>JAQSWQ010000097.1 GCA_029266525.1 Microvirga sp. | reverse complement strand
CGGCTGTTAACCGGCTGGTCGTAGGTTCGAATCCTACCCGCGGAGCCAGCTTCGAAGGCCGGGCGCAAGCCCGGCCTTTTGCTTGACCGGGGTTGCTTTCGGCGACCGGGCGCGCCTAGGGTCCCCCGATCCGATGCGCCGCCGATGACCGCGACACAGCTTCTTTTCCGCGACGATCCTTACGCCCGCGACTGTGAGGCGACCGTCGTCGCCGTGACGCCGGAGGGCGGCGTCGTCCTCGACCGCACGGTGTTCTACGCGCAGGGCGGCGGCCAGCCGGGTGACGTCGGCACGCTGACCAAGAGCAGCGGCGCGGCGGCGCCGGTCGCGAACACGGTGTACGGCCCCGACCGGTCGACCATCCTGCACCTTGCCTCGGCGCCGGATTGGCATGTCGAGCCGGGCGAGACGGTCACGGCCGCGCTCGACTGGGAGCGGCGCTACAAGCGCATGCGCATCCACACCGCGCTCCATCTCCTCAGCGTGGTACTGCCCTATCCGGTCACCGGCGGGGCGATCGGCGAGGGCGACGGGCGGCTCGACTTCGACATCCAGGAGGCGGGGCTCGACAAGGCCGAGCTGACCGGGAAGCTGCAGGCGCTCGTCGCCCGCGACGCGCCGGTCGGCGAGCGCTGGATCACCGACGAGGAGCTCGACGCCAATCCGACCCTCGTCAAGACCATGTCGGTGAAGCCGCCGCGCGGCTCCGGCCGCGTGCGCCTCGTCGAGATCGAGGGCATCGACCTCCAGCCCTGCGGCGGCACGCATGTGCGGCGCACCGGCGAGATCGGCCGCGTCGCCGTCACCGATATCGAGAAGAAGGGCAAGCAGAACCGCCGCGTGCGCATCGCGCTCGTTTGATCAAGCGCGGGGTCGTCCCGGAAGCCGCGGCACGCGGATATCCGGGACCCACGGCCCGGAGCGTGGGATGTGGATCCCGGCTCTCCGCTTCGCTCCGGCCGGGATGCCAGGGAGAGAAAGAGAAATGCCCAACCCCCTCGTCTCGACCGAATGGCTCGCCGGGCGGCTGAACGCGCCTGACATCGTGGTCGTGGACGCTTCCTGGTACCTGCCGGCCATGAAGCGCGACCCGGAGGCCGAGTTCCTTGCCGGCCACATCCCCGGCGCGGTGCGCTTCGACATCGACACGATCAAGGACAAGGATTCGTCCCTCCCCCACATGCTGCCCTCGCCCGAGGCCTTCGCCTCGACGATGCGCGCGATGGGCGTCGGCGACGGCCAGAAGATCGTGATCTATGACGGCGCCGGGCTGTTCTCGGCGCCGCGGGTGTGGTGGACTTTTCGGGTCTTCGGCGCGCGCGACGTCGCGATCCTCGACGGCGGCTTCCCGGCCTGGAGCGCGGAGGGGCGGCCGATCGAGGAAGGGCCGGCGAAGCCGCGCAAGCCCCGGCACTTCACGGCGCGGCTCGATCACTCCGCCGTCGCCGACCTCTCGGACGTGCGCCGGGCGCTGGAGGCCGGCTCGGCGCAGGTCGTCGACATGCGACCGGCCGAGCGCTTCCGCGGCGAGGCGCCGGAGCCGCGCCCGGGGCTGCGCTCGGGCCATATGCCGGGCGCCCTCAACCTCCCCTCCTCCGAACTCATCGCCAACGGAAGGCTCAAATCGGAGGCGGAGCTGCGCGCCGCGCTCGCCAAGGCCGGGGTCGACCCCGAGCGCCCGATCGTCACGAGCTGCGGCTCCGGCGTCTCGGCCGCGATCCTGACGCTGGGGCTCGAGGTCATCGGGCGCCCGGGGAAAGCCCTTTATGACGGCTCGTGGGCCGAGTGGGGGGCGCGCGCCGACGTCCCGGTCGTCACGGGCTGACGCGTCGCTCCTCGGCTACCGCTATCGCTCCGAGGCGCGCAGCTGTCAGTTCGCCGGCGCGCGCGCCCCGACGCTGAGACCTTCGAGACCCGGCCAGCCGACCTTGGCGGTCACCGCCCTCGGCGCGCCGTTCGAGGCCACACCGACGAAGAAGGTGGAGAGGCCGGTCCCAGGCGCAGTCGACCCGGCGCAGACCGGCTGGTTGAACGTGAACAGGATGGCGTTGCCGCGCTTCTGTGCTTCGTAGAGCTTGACGGTGCCGGTGACCCCGGTGCCGCTCGTGATCACGAAGATGTCTTGGGATCCACCGGGCCCATACGGAAGCTGTGCGACGGGGCCGAAATCCACCGTGAGATCCGTGACGCAAGGAACCGTCCAGCTGCTGACGGCCTCAGTCATGTCGACCTGGTACTGGTAGGCGGTCTTGCCGGCGCCCGGCGTTCCCGCCGCCCCGACGAAGGTGCGCGTGTTCAGACGGCCCTTGCCCGATACGCCTGGGGCATCGGAATGTCGGCACTCGTGTCGTTCGGCGTGACGGCGCAGCTCGCCCCGAACACGCAGGCGAGAGCCGAGGCGTCGACCTCCACGACCGTGAGCTCCCCCGGCGGGGGAGGGTCGATCTCGAGCTCATCCCAGCGCATCGTCGCCGCCCGGCTCGACTGGCCGACGAACGTCACTGTCTCCTTCGCTTCGTCGAGGGTGATCTGCCAGATGTAGCGCAAGCCGGGCTTGACCCATTGCTTGACGGCTTTTCCGGTCGCGTCATAAGCCACGATGGCCATCGTATTGTCGTTGTTGCTGTCGCTCCAAGCCCAATAGGTATAGTCGCCCCAGACCAGCACCGGGCAGTCGGTGCTCGGGGCGCCGGTGTCGGGACCCTGGATGCAGGTCTGCTTCCAACCGGCCGGCGTAGCAGGATGGCTCGAGGCCACGCGCTTTTCGACCGAGGGATAGGTTTGCGCCTCGGCCGGCGCCTGCAACAGGATGAGCGACAAGGCCGTATAGCCGAGCGCGCGTCGAAGCTGATGATGCACGAGCACCTCCTGTGAGCCGGCGGGGCTCGTCAACGGCATCGGTCCGATTACGCGCTCGGCTTCGGGCCGCATCGCCCGACGCAGGGCGCCCGCAAGCAAAGATTGTAGTACATGGTGCGGTCGTCTGTAAAGCGCGCAGCGCCACGGAGTCGGAAGGCGTTCAGGCGCGGAGCAAAAGGCAGCTTGAAGGCGGAGCCGTGTCCGCTGCAACTCAATGCAGGATTTGGCTGAGGAACAGCTTCGTCCGCTCGTGCTGCGGGTTCTTGAACAGCTCGGCGGGCGTGTTCATCTCGACGATCTGGCCGTAGTCCATGAAGATCACGCGGTCGGCGACCTGGCGGGCAAAGCCCATCTCGTGGGTGACGACGAGCATGGTCATGCCCTGCTCGGCGAGCGAGACCATCGTGTCGAGCACCTCCTTCACCATCTCGGGGTCGAGCGCGGAGGTCGGCTCGTCGAAGAGCATGATCTTCGGGTTCATGCATAGGCTGCGGGCAATCGCGACGCGCTGCTGCTGGCCGCCCGAGAGCTGGCCCGGATACTTGTTCGCCTGCTCGGGGATCTTGACCCGCGTGAGATATTTCATCGCCACATCCTCGGCGTCCTTCTTCGGCATCTTCTTCACCCAGATCGGGGCGAGCGTGCAGTTCTCGAGGATGGTGAGGTGCGGGAAGAGGTTGAAGTGCTGGAACACCATGCCGACCTCGCGGCGGATCTCGTCGATCTTCTTGAGGTCGTTGGTGAGCTCGGTGCCGTCGACGATGATGCGGCCCTGCTGATGCTCCTCGAGCCGGTTGATGCAGCGGATCATGGTCGACTTGCCGGAGCCCGACGGCCCGCAGATGACGATGCGCTCGCTGCGCCGCACATGCAGGTTGATGTCGCGCAGCACGTGGAACTCGCCGTACCATTTGTGCACCCCGAGCATCTGCACGGCAGCCTCGGCCTTGGGGTCCGCCATCGAGGCGCGGGCCGAGGTCTGCGAAGGGGCGGTCGCTGTGGCCATTGGGTTCACCGGTGCTGGCCTGCCGCGAGCCGCCGCTCCACCGCGATCGAGTAGCGCGACATGCCCCAGCAGAAGACGAAGTAGAACATCGCCGCGAAGGCGTAGCCCGTCGCGTTGATGGTGGGCGCCGACCAGTTGGGGTCGACGCGCGACGCTTCGATCGTGCGGATCAAGTCGAAGATGCCGACGATCGCGACGAGCGTCGTGTCCTTGAACAGGCCGATGAAGGTATTGACGATGCCGGGGATCACGATCTTCAGCGCCTGCGGCAGGACGATGAAGACGTTCATCTGCCAGTAGTTCAGGCCGAGCGACATCGCGCCCTCGTACTGACCCTTCGGGATCGCCTGCAGCCCGCCGCGCACCACCTCGGCCATGTAGGCCGAGGCGAAGATCGCGACCCCGACCAGCGGCCGCAGCAGCCGGTCGACCGTCACCCCCTCCGGCAGGAAGAGCGGCAGCATGGTGTTGGCCATGAACAGCACGGTGATGAGCGGCACGCCGCGCACGAACTCGATGAAGATCACCGAGAAGATGCGGATGATCGGCAGCTTCGATCGTCGCCCGAGCGCAAGCACGATGCCGAGCGGCAGCGCAAACACGATGCCGACCGTCGACACGACGATGGTGACGAGGATGCCGCCCCAAAGCGAGGTCGGCACGTGGCTCAACCTGAGCCAGTCCGAGCCGGTCAGGAGGACGAAGGCGAGGATCGGGAAGACGGCGAAGAAGTAGACCGCGCCCCAGGCCCGCTTCGGAGCGTCGAGCCACAGCATCCACGCAACGCCCACCGCAAGCAGCAGGAAAAACAGGTTGACCCGCCAGCGCTCGGCGGCCGGGTAGGAGCCGTAGATGAAATAGTTGAGCTTGCTCCAGATATAGGCCCAGCACGCGCCGACCGCATGACCGGCGGTGTCGGGCCGGCAGGCGTCGCGGTTCGATCCGGTCCAGACCGCGTCGATGAAAAGGAAACGAATGATCGGCGGGAACAATATGTAGATCAGGTAGAGCGCGATCAGCGTCAGGATGGTGTTGACCGGGCCCGAGAAGAGATTCTCGCGGATCCAGGCGAGCGGGCCGCGCACGAGGTTCGGCGGCGGCGCCGCATCGACCTCTTGGGCGCGGACGAAGCGGAGGGTTTCGGTGGCGGCGTTCACTGCGGCCCCTACCGTTCGACGATCGCCATGCGGCGGTTGTAGACGTTCATCACCGCCGAGGTCAGGAGGCTGATGGTGAGATAGACCGCCATGGTGATGGCGACGACCTCGACCGCCTGCCCGGTCTGGTTCAGCACGGTGCCCATGAAGATCTGCACGAGGTCGGGATAGCCGATCGCCACCGCGAGCGAGGAGTTCTTGGTGAGGTTCAGATACTGGCTGGTCAGCGGCGGGATGATCACGCGCATGGCCTGCGGAATCACGACCAGGCGCAAGATGTGCCCCGGCCTCAAGCCGAGCGCGCTCGCGGCCTCGGTCTGCCCTTTCGAGACTGCGAGGATGCCGGCGCGCACGACCTCGGCGATGAAGCCCGCCGTGTAGGTCGTGAGCCCGACGAGCAGCGCGACGAATTCCGGGAAGACCTGCATGCCGCCGCGGAAATTGAAGCCCTGCAGACGCGGCACGTCGAAGGTGATCGGGTTGCCGACGAACAGCCCGATGAGGAGCCAGACCAGGATCGGCAGGCCGAGGATCAGCCCGACCGCCGTGAGCCCGACCGGGTATTGCCTGCCGGTCGCCTCCTGCTGGCGCCTCGCCCAGCGCGCGAAGACGATCGTCGCGACGATGCCGATCACGAAGGCCGCCGGGATCAGCCGCGCGCCGGTGTGGAGGATCGGCGCCGGCAGGAGAAGGCCGCGGTTCGAGAGGAAGAACATGTCGCCGACGTTCACCGCCTGCCGCGGCCCCGGCAGCGCGGCAAGCACCGCGACGTACCAGAACAGGAGCTGCAGCAGGAGCGGCAGGTTGCGGATCACCTCGACATAGACCATCGCGAGCTTCGAGATCATCCAGTTCTTCGACAGCCGCGCGATGCCGACGGTGAAGCCGAGGATGGTCGCGAAGAAGATGCCGATCACCGCGACGACGAGCGTGTTGAGGAGGCCGACGATGAAGGCCTCGCCATAGGTCGAGCCGGCCGCGCTGTAAGGGATCAGCGTCTGGTTGATGTCGAAGCCGGAGGTGGTGTTGAGGAAGCCGAAGCCCGACGCGATGCGGGCGGCGCGCAGGTTCGCGACCGCGTTCGACGCCGCCGTGTAGATCAGGCCCACCACGACGACGGTCAGCACGACCTGGTAGGCGATCGCCCGGACTTTCGGGTCGTAGAGCAAGGACGCCCGCGCGGGCGCCTGTTCGGCGATGGTCGGCACTGGCCAATTCCCCGTGGCGGCTTCTTCGAAGTCTCGCCGCGGCTAGCCTCTCACGCAAACGTCCCGCCGCCAAGGGGCGTTCTTTGCCCGCGCGGCACGCCAACGAAAAGGCGCCCGGATCGCTCCGGGCGCCTTTTCGAGGTGGACGATGCTTTAGCGGACCGGCGGCGCGTATTGCAGGCCGCCCTTGGTCCAGAGCGCGTTCTGGCCGCGCTGGATCTTCAGCTGCGAGCCGCTGCCGACGTTCTTCTCGAAGATCTCGGCATAGTTCCCGACGTGCTTGACGATGCGCAGCGCCCAGTCGTTGGTGAGCCCGATCGCCTCGCCGAACTTGCCCTCCGAGCCGAGCAGGCGCTTGATCTCGGGATTGTCGTTCTTGGTCATCTGGTCGACATTCGCCTTGGTGACCCCGAGCTCCTCGGCGTTGAGCATAGCGTAGTGCGTCCAGCGCACGATGTCGCCCCACTGGTTGTCGCCGTGGCGCACCGACGGGCCGAGCGGCTCCTTCGAGATGATCTCGGGCAGCACGATGTGCTCTTCCGGGCTCGCGGCCTTGAGACGGGTGGCGTAGAGGCCCGAGGCGTCGGTGGTGAAGGCGTCGCAGCGGCCGGCGTTGTAGGCGTCGAAGGTCTCGTCGGCGCCGACGAAGGCCACGACCTCGTACTTCATGTTGTTGGCGCGGAAGTAGTCGGCGAGGTTGAGCTCGGTGGTCGTGCCCTGCTGTGTGCACACCGAGGCGCCGTTGAGCTCCTTCGCCGAGGACACGCCGAGCTTCTTGCGCACCATGAAGCCCTGGCCGTCATAGTAGTTGACGCCGGTGAAATCGAGGCCGAGCTGGGTGTCGCGCGACATCGTCCAGGTGGTGTTGCGCACGAGCACGTCGACCTCGCCCGACTGCAGCGCCGTGAAGCGGTCCTTCGCCGAGAGCGGGATGAAGCGCACCTTGGTCGGGTCGTTGAAGATCGCGGCCGCGATGGCGCGGCAGAGATCGACGTCGAGCCCGGTCCAGTTGCCCTGGGCGTCCGGCACGCCGAAGCCCGCAAGCCCGGTGTTCGAGCCGCAGGTGAGGAAGCCCTTCTGCTTGACGTTGTTGAGGGTCGCCTGGGCGGAGGCGGCGGTCGCCGAAAGGCTCGCGGCCAATCCGATGGCGATCGTGGCGATCATGCGTTTCATGTGAGATGTTCTCCCGCTCTGTTCCGACGGTTACGGACCGGATCCGTGTCCCGGCTCTTTGCGGCCGAGGTCGCGGCTCTGTTCGCAAACCCGCCCTGCGGCGTCAACCGGACGCTGCGGGCGGGCATGCGGCCATCACAGGCGACATCGCGCGCCGGGTCAAGGGCGTGGGCGGCCCCTCAACCCCCTGCGAAGACCTTCGACTGCGCCAGCAGCGCGAGGAGCAGAAGCAGGCCGGCGCCGCCCTGGACGATGCCGATCGTCTTCTTGACCGTCACGCCGCCATAGACTCCGGCGACCAGGAGGAAGATCGCGAGGTAGAAGGCGAGCCACGCGCCTGCCTGCAGCGGCAGGTAAAGCGAGGCGATCAGGCCGGCGGCGAGAAGGCCGTTGTAGAGGCCGATATTGGAGCCGAGCGGCTTCGTGATGCGCGCAACCTCGGGGTCTAGCCCGCGACCTTCGGCGCGACATATCGCTCCCACAGGCCCATCTCGGCGATCATGAAGGCGAGCTGCACCAAGGCAGCGAGCCAGACCATGAGCTTGGCGACGGACGACATGGCGCTTCTCCCCTCGCGGCCCCGCGCGCGAGCGCAGGATTGCACGAAAGCTTAGCGGCAACCAGCAAATCAATTGCGGCGCGCCCTGCGTAGCGCGCGGCGCGCTTGACGGCGGGTCCGGCCCGGCTCAGATGCCGCCACCCCCTTCAGCGAGCGTGTTCATGTCTCTGTCTCCGCCCAAGGACCTCTCCCGCTTCGGCCCGCGCACCCGCCTCGTCCATGCCGGGCGCAATCCGGCCGAGCAGCACGGCTTCGTCAACACGCCGATCTACCGCGGCTCGACCGTGCTCTACCCGACCGCCGACGACTATGTGAACCGGCGCGCCCGCTTCACCTACGGCACCAAGGGCACGCCCACGACCGAGGCGCTTGAGACCGCCTGGTCGGAGCTTGCCGGGGCCGCCGGCACCATCCTTGCCCCATCCGGCCTTGCCGCGATCACGGTCGCGCTGATGTCCTGCCTGAAAGCCGGCGACCACCTGCTGATGGTCGACTCGGTCTACCGTCCGACGCGCAGCTTTTGCGACGGCGTGCTGCGCAACTTCGGCGTCGAGACCACCTATTACGATCCGCTGATCGGCGCCGGCATCGAGGCGCTGTTCCGCGACAGCACCGCCGCCGTGTTCACCGAGGCGCCGGGCTCGCAGACCTTCGAGATGCAGGACGTGCCGGCGATCGCGGAAGTTGCGCACCGGCGCGGCGCGACGGTGCTCATGGACAACACCTGGGCGACGCCGCTGTTCTTCCAGCCCCACGCGCACGGCGTCGATCTCACCATCGACGCCTCGACCAAATACTGCTCCGGCGCCTCCGACCTCCTGCTCGGCTCGGTCTCGGCGAACGAGCGCGCATGGCCGGCGCTCAGGCGCACCTTCGACTCGTTCTCCATGTGCGCCGGCCCGGAGGACGTCTTTTTGGCGCTGCGCGGCCTTCGCAGCATGCCGCTGCGCCTGCGCGAGCACGAGCGCCAGGCATTGGAGATGGCGCGCTGGCTGGAAGCCCGCCCCGAGGTCGAGCGCGTGCTCCACCCGGCGCTGCCGAGCTTTCCCGGCCACGAAATCTGGAAGCGCGATTTTTCCGGCTCCTCCGGCCTGTTCTCAATCGTGCTCAAGCCCGCGCCGCAAGAAGCGGTCGCCGCGATGGTCGACCACCTCGAGCTCTTCGGCATCGGCTCGTCCTGGGGCGGCTTCGAAAGCCTCATCACCCCCTTCGACTGCACCCCCTACCGCACCGCGACCGAGTGGCGCCCGCAGGGGCCGGCCCTGCGGCTGCACATCGGGCTGGAGGATGTGGAGGATCTGAAGAGGGACCTGGAGGCGGGGTTCGCGCGATTGCGGAGCGCGTGCGTGAGGGCGGCGTAGGAAAGGCGTGGATGCCCGGGCCGAGCCCGGCCATGACGGTGCGGGCGAAGATCGCAGCGTTAAGCCAGCGTCTCGTAGAGGTCGTGCCACTCCGGGTTTATCGCGTGGATGAGGCGGACCTTCCAAGCTCGGGGCCAGTGCTTGATGGTCTTCTCGCGCTGGATCGCGTCGCGGATGTCCTCGAAGCGCTCGTAATAGACGAGCCGCTTCAGGCCGTAGCGGCTGGTGAAGCCCTCGACGAGGCCTTCGCGGTGCTGCCAGACGCGGTAGGAGAGGTTCGAGGTCACGCCCACATAGAGGATGCCGTCGCGGCGATTGCTCATGAAGTAGACCCAGCCGCCCTTCATGTCCGCGAGCGTAATGAGCCGTTCGCCGGCCGCAACAGCCTAACGCGTCATGGCCGGGCTTGGCCCGGCCAT
>JAQSWQ010000130.1 GCA_029266525.1 Microvirga sp. | reverse complement strand
GGATTGCGCATGTATTCGAAGTGCGGGTAGTCGTCGAGCGACCAGCTGATCGGCATCTCGACCAATGTCGTCTCGCGGCCGCGCACGAATGGCGCCTTGAGCTCGGCGACGTCGCCCTGGCGGGCGAAGTAGCAGTTGTAGTCGTGGCCCATCAGCGAGCTGTCGTACTGGATGCCGTGCTTCTGCAGCAGCTCGATCGAATGCGGGGAGAGGTCCCAGGCCGGCGAGCGATAGCCGCGCGCCAGCTTGCCGCTGATGCGCTTGATCGATTCATTGCCGCGCACGATTTCCTCCTCTTCCTCCTCGCGCGAAAGCGAGGCGGGCAGGCGATGCGTCCAGCCGTGATGGGCAAGCTCGTGTCCCGCCTCGACATAGGGCGTGACCGCCTGCGGCGTGCTGTCGATCGTGTGGCCGGGCGTGAAGAAGGTCGCCTTGATGCTGTAGCGTTCAAGCAGCGAGACTAGCCTCGGAATGACCACGACGTCGTATTCGCCACGCGATATGGCGGTGGGCGTCGTCAGCCCGCGTGCAATGAAGCCGGATAGATGATCATGGTCGAAGGTGAGGCAGACGATGTGACGCGACATGGCGAACTCCCGAGCGGCGGCGCAAAAGTCTACCTCCGCATCGCGGAGTCCGCGATGGGAGGTGCTCGCGTAGCGACCGGAGGGGTCAGGAGCATCAGTACTGCTGCTCATGACCCCTTGTGTCTCGAAATTTTGGCAGAGTATGCGAACGGGCGGCTGTTGGAAGCAGCCGCCCGTCGTCGACCGCGAGCCCGTAGACCCCAAAGGCAAAGCCTGAGACGGAGCGAGGGACCGGCCGATGTCTTCCTTTAACCCGAACAGTTGCACGGGCCTCGAGCCCGCACCGAGCAAGGAAGGGAGCTGGAGGATGGCACAAACAGGAACCGTTGTCGGCATCGACGTCTCCAAGGGCACGCTTGATGCGGCGATTCGATCGGCCGGTGTGGCTGCGAAGTTCAGCAACACCGCCAAAGGCCGGCAGGAGCTGTTGAAGTGGCTCACCGATTACTCTGTCCGGAAGGCGGTGATGGAGGCCACCGGCGGCTACGAGATCAGTTGCCGGAAGTTTTTGGCGAAGGCCGGCCTGGAGGTGGTGATCGTCGATCCCAAGCGGGTGCGCCACTTCGCCAGATCGGCCGGACAGCTGGCCAAGAATGACCCGATCGATGCGCAGATGATCGCCTGGTTCGCTGAGGTGTTCGACGACCTGACCGGCAGGCCGCAGGACGAGCCGCGCGAACAGCTCGAGCAGCTGGTCGCCGCCCACCAAGCGCTGACGCGCGTGCAGGGCCAGATCGAAAACTGGGGCGAGCATGAGCATCCGAAGCTTGTGCAGAAGGCCTATCAGGCCCTGCTGAAGGCCATCACCGCGCAGCTCGACAATCTCGATGACGCCATCGTCGCCCTGCTCGACAGCACCCCGCAGTTCGCCGAGCGGGCCGAGATCATCCACAGCGTTCCCGGTCTGGGCGATGTTAGCGCGGCCGGCATCGTCGCCTTCCTGCCCGAGCTCGGCCGCGTCGATCGCCAGGCCGCGGCCGCGCTGCTTGGCGTGGCGCCCTTTGACGCCGACAGCGGTCTGCATCACGGCCGGCGCTACATCCAAGGCGGCCGCCGCAAGCTGCGCAATCTGTTGTACATGCCGATCGTCGGCGCCGCGACGAGGTCCAATCCTGTGCTCAAGGCTCACTACCAACGGCTTGTGGCCAGAGGCAAGGAGCCCAAGGTCGCCCTCATGGCCTGCTTGCGCAGGCTGATCGGCATCCTCAACACCATGTTGGCGCGAGGAGAGAAATGGGATCCCACCAAACATGCTGTCGCTTGACCCTGCCGTCGGCGCTTGGCGCCGACGGCTTGAATGCCGGCCAGACCGGTGAGCGGACAGGGTCAAGGCCAAAGCCGCCGAAGGCGGGGGCGCGAAGCGCCAGCCTTGAGCCTGGCCGATCACCGGTCTACCTCTCACGACACAGTTGCTCCGTCGCCGTATGACGGCGACACCTCCCCGGCTTTGCTGGGGAGGAAAGCCGATTACCAATCCTGTTCGTCGAAATCCTCGAACTGCTTCATGTCATCCTCGTCGCTCGTCTTCGGCGCCGTCTCGCTGGCCGGGATCGAGTGCACGTTGATCGTCGTCTCGGGCCCGATCAGCGTCACCAGCTCCAGAAGATCCTCGCGCTTGAAGGCTATGCAGCCTTGCGTCGGCGAATAATCGTCCCGCGCGACGTGCAGGAAGATCGCGCTGCCCCATTCGCCCTCCGGCGGATCGTCGTTGTAGCCGACCACGACGACGAGATCGTACAGCCCGTCGTCGCGCCACATCTTCTCGTGGCTCCAGTCGTTGGGGATATGGACCAGCCGGTTGTAGGTCGGCGCGCGCGGGTCGTCGCACCAGCCGTCATGCTCGTTGATCGCCCGCGCCGGAAGCCGGACCTTGGGCAGCACCAGCCGGTCGTTGCGGAAATAAATCCTGCGCAGCGGAAAGCTGCCGGCGGGCGTCGCGGCATCGCCCTCGACCTTGTCCTCCCGCACCCCGCCTGCACCCACCGTGCAGCGCCAGCGCTTGTCGCCCAGCGTCGCCCAGCCAAGCGAGGTCTCGCCGGAATCGGTCTGTACGTTAAGGATTTGGGGGTCGGACATTGCCTAAAACTCCACCTCTCTTCATAAAGGCTCGCTCGTTTGGGAGAAAGCGATGGCCTATGTCGTGACGCCGCCCTCGACGGTCGGCGTGCCGGTCAACGGGACCGGCGATCTGTTCCCGGTCCGCCGCATCTTCTGTGTCGGCCGCAACTATGCCGCCCATGCCCGCGAGATGGGCCATGATCCCGACCGCGAGCCGCCCTTCTTCTTC
>JAQSWQ010000029.1 GCA_029266525.1 Microvirga sp. | reverse complement strand
GTTCGGGACGAGGGGGTCGCAGGTTCAAATCCTGCCACTCCGACCATCGCCCTCCCCATTAGCTCGGGGCGGCGGGTTTGGGAGCCAGCCCGCCGGGGGCCGCTCATCGCCGCGGCCCTTCCCACGATCGCACCTTCGACGGGGGCCTAGCACGGTCGCGTCAGAGGCTCTTTTCGCCCTCAAGAGGCTTTGCGCCGAACTCGCTCATCGAGGCCGAGAGCCAGCGCGCGAAGCTCCCGGCCATGCTGGACGGGATCGCGAGCTCGAAGGTCGGCGCCTCGTCGACTTGCCAGAGGTGCAGGCCGACATGAGCGATCGCGGTCAGCGCCGCGTCGCCGGGCCGGAAGGCGCGCGGATGGAGGTCGATCGGGCAGCCCTTGGCGAGGACGGCTCGCGCCTTCGGGCCGGCGATGCGCAGGATCGCCAAAGCGTCGCTCTGGTCGCAGATCGCCGCGAGCCTGCCGAGCTCGCCGGAGAGCCGAGCCGCGATCGCGCGGTCGCTCGAGATCGCAAGCCATCGCTCCGGCCCGTTCCAGACGAGGTCGAGCTCGCGGCCGCGCGCGAGCGCCGGCCGGACCGGGGCTTCGACCGCGTGGCCGGAAAAGAGCGTCTTGCGGAGCTCCTCCGCCCGTCCCTTCCGTGCGACGACGGCCGCGAAACCAAGGTCGTCTCGCGGCTCGATCGTGATCCCGGTCCCGCGGTCGTCCGGTCGCCGCCCGGCCGGGAGCACGCCCGTCCAAGGGCTGCGGCGAGACCAGGCCGCAGAAGCCTCAGCCACGGAGCCGCTCCCCGGCGGGATCGACGAAGACCGGCGAACAGATCTCCACCTCGACATCGCCGCCGCGCACCGGGTCGAGCGCGCGGACGCGCTCGCCGACCCGTTCGGCGCCGCGCCGGATCAGGCCGAGGCCGATCCACGAGCCGAGGGTCGGCGAGAACGCCGCCGAGGTCATGTGGCCCTCGTCGTGCTCGGCCGAGGCGGGCGCCCCGAGCGGAAGGAAATGCGCCCCCGCTCGCAGGCGGTCGGAGAGCCGGACCGGCCTGAAGCCCGCGAGCATGGGCCGGTCCGGATCGACGAGCGCCGACCGCTTCGCCATGAGCCGGCCGACGAAGTCCTTCTTCGTCGACATCATCCCGCCGAGGCCGAGGTCGCGCGCGGTGGTCTGGCCGTTGAGCTCGTTTCCGGCGACATGGCCCTTCTCGATGCGCATCGCCGAAAGTGCCTCGGTGCCATAGGGTGCGATGCCGAACGGCGCCCCCGCGGCCATGATGGCTTCGGCGGCCGCTTCGCCGAACGAGGCCGGCACCGCAAGCTCGTAGGCGAGCTCGCCGGAAAAGGAGATGCGGAACAGCCGCGCCGGCACACCGCCGCCGACCGTCACCTCGCCCGCCGCGAGATAGGGGAAGGCCTCGTTCGAGAGGTCGTGCGCGTTGTCGACGACGGCGCGTAGCGCCTCGCGCGAGCGCGGGCCTGCGACCGCGAGCTGCGCCCATTGCTCGGTCACCGGCGTCATCTGCACGTCGAGCTCCGGCCACAGCACCTGACGGCAGAATTCGAGATGCTGCATGACCTTTGCGGCGCTCGCGGTCGTCGTCGTCATAACGAAATGTTCTTCGCCGAGGCGCGAGGTGGTGCCGTCGTCGAGGACGAAGCCGTCCTCGCGCAGCATGAGGCCGTAGCGGGCGCGCCCGATCGCAAGCGACTTCCAGCCGTTGACGTAGACCCGCTCGAGGAACTCGGCCGCATCGGCGCCCTGGATGTCGATCTTGCCGAGGGTCGAGACGTCGCAGAGGCCGACCCCGCCGCGGACGGTCGCGACCTCCCGCTTGACCGTCTCGAGCCAATCGCGCTCGCCGGCGCGGGGGAAGTATTGCTGGCGAAGCCACAGCCCGGCCTCCACGAACACCGCGCCTCGCGCCTGGGCCCAGGCGTGAACGGGAGAGCGGCGGGTCGGCCTGAAGTCCTTGCCGCGGTGGTGCCCGGCAAGGGCGCCAATGGCGACCGGCGTGTAGGGCGGACGGAACACCGTCGCCCCGACCTCCGGGATCGTCCGCCCGGAAAGGGCGGCCATGATGGCGAGGCCCGGCAGGTTCGAGGTCTTGCCCTGGTCCGTCGCCATTCCGAGCGTCGTGTAGCGCTTCAGATGCTCGACGGCGCGAAAGCCCTCGCGGTGGGCGAGCGCCACGTCGGCGACGGTCACGTCGTTCTGCAGATCGACGAAGGCCTTGTTGGCCCCTCGCTTCGGCGCCCTCCAGAGCGGTGCGGAGCCTGTCCTCTCCGTCTCGGCCGCGACCGGAATCGCCGGGCCGGCAAAGCCGCACGCGGCGGCCGCCTCGCTTCCGAGCCGCACACCATCGGCGAGAGCCTCGGCGAGTGCGAGCTTGCCGGCCGCCGCGCCCGCGACCGCCATGCCGCTCGGAACGGTGCCCGGCACGAAGGCCGCAAGGCTGTCGTCCCAGCGAGGCCGTCCTCCGAGGTGGGCCGTGAGATGAAGGGCCGGGTTCCAGCCGTTGGACATCGCGAGGAGATCGCAGGCGATGCGCTCGATGCGCCCGTCGGAGGCGCCGATCTCGACCGCAGCAAGAGATTGGAAGCCGCGGGCGCGAAGGACCTCGGCCCCGAGCACCGTCCGCACGTCATGGCTGCGTGCGAGCGCGATCAGGCTTTCGTCCACGGCCGGCCGGGTATCCACGAGCGCGGCGACCTCCACGCCGGCGCGGGCGAGATCGACGAGGGTCCGCCAGCCGTCATCCCCACTCGTGTAGACCACCGCCCGGCGGCCGGGAGCGACCGCGAAGCGGTTGAGGTAGCTGCGCACTGCGCCCGCAAGCATCACGCCCGGCAGGTCGTTGCCGGCGAACACCATCGGCCGCTCGATCGCGCCGCTCGCGAGCACGCACCGCTTCGCGACGATGCGCCAGCCGCGCTGGCGCGGCAGGTGCCCGGGCGGGACCGACAGGTGGTCGGCGACGCGCTCGACAGCGCCGTACGTGCCGTGGTCGTAGGCGCCGAACACGGTGCTGCGGGGCAGGATCCGCACCTCGGGCATGCTTTGGAGCTCCGCGACGGCGCGCGCGGCCCACACATGCCCCTCGACGCCGTCCACCTCCTTCCGCTCCGACAGCAGACGGCCGCCAAGCGCAAAATCCTCCTCGCAGAGGATGACGCGAGCGCCGCCGCGCCCGGCCGCGAGCGCGGCTGCGAGCCCGGCCGGTCCCGACCCGACCACCAGCACGTCGCAGAAGGCGAAGGCTTTCTCGTAATGGTCGGGATCCTCCTCGCCCGCGGCGCGGCCGAGCCCGGCGGCGCGGCGGATCAGCGGCTCGTAGAGATTCTCCCAAAGAGAAGCCGGCCACATGAAGGTCTTGTAGTAGAAGCCCGCCTTGATGAAGGGCGAGAACCACGCGTTGATCGCCAACATATCAAAGTGCAGCGAGGGCCAGCGGTTCTGGCTTTCGGCAACGAGCCCGTCGAAGAGTTCGATTCCGGTCGCGCGTGTGTTCGGCTCACGCCGCGCGCCGGCGCGCAGCTCGACGAGCGCGTTCGGCTCCTCGGACCCCGCGGAGAGGATGCCGCGGGGGCGGTGGTACTTGAAGGATCGACCGACGAGGCGAACGCCGTTCGCGAGGAGCGCCGATGCGAGCGTGTCGCCGGCAAGCCCGGTCATCGCGCGACCGTCGAAGACGAAAGGCAAGGGCCGTGAGCGGTCGACAAATCCGCCGGAGGCGAGACGGTGGGTCTGCATGGGGGTCGGGGCGAGAGGCCGCAGGCCCGTCGTCGTCACGCCGTTGCGCAGGGCTGCGGCGGGTCGGCCGAGCGCCATCATGCCTCTCCCGCACCGACCGCGACGCGCCGGGCGAGCCCGGCAGCACGCGCCGACTCCGCGCTCAGGATTGCGTGCGTGCGCGTATCGCGCGTCACGACGAGCCAGGCGTGGCAGCCGGCGGCGTGGTACCAAAGCTCCCTGTGAGGTCCCGCCGGGTTGTCCCGCAGATGGACGTAGTCGTGCATGGCGGCGATCGAAGCGTCCGATCCCTCGGGCCGGACCACGCCGGCGTCACCGAGATAGGAAAACTCCTGGACGTCGCGCTCGCCGCAATGGGGGCAGGGGATTCGCATCGCGCCTTCAGTGCAGGTTCGGCTGGGCGCCCGCGCCCTTCTCGTCGATCACGGCGCCGGTCGCGAAGCGGTCGAGGCGGTAGGCAGCGGCGTGGGGGTGCGGCTCGCCGGTAGCGATGAGATGCGCGAAGCACCAGCCGGACGCCGGGGTCGCCTTGAAGCCGCCGTAGCACCAGCCGGCATTGAGGAAGAGGCCATGGATCGGCGTGCGATCGATGATCGGCGAGCCGTCCATCGACATGTCCATGAGCCCGCCCCAATGGCGCAGCACGCGCAGGCGCCCGAGCCCCGGCCAGATCGCCATCGCGCATTCCATCACGTCCTCGATGATCGGGAGGTTCCCGCGCCAGGCGTAGGAGTTGTAGCCGTCGATGTCGCCGCCGAAGACGAGCCCGCCCTTGTCGGATTGGCTGATGTAGAAATGCCCGGCACCGAAGGTCACGACGGTGTCGATGAGCGGCTTCAGCGCCTCCGACGCGAAGGCCTGCAGGACGTGGCTCTCGATCGGAAGCCGCAGGCCTGCCATGGCGGCGACGCGCGACGAGCTGCCCGCGACCGCCACCCCGACCTTCTTGGCCCGAATGGCGCCGCGGGTGGTCTCGACCCCGACGATGCGCCCGGCTTCGATCGTGAGACCGGTGACCTCGCAGTTCTGGATCAGGTCGACACCGCGCCGGTCGGCGGCGCGGGCGTAGCCCCAGGCGACGGCGTCGTGGCGCACGGTGCCGCCGCGCGGTTGCCGCAGCCCTCCCTGGATCGGAAACCGGCCGTTCTCGAAATCGAGGAAAGGCACGAGCCGCCTCACCTCGTCTCGGCCGAGGAGCTCGGCGTCGACCCCGTGCAGCCGCATGGCGTTGCCGCGTCGTGCGAAGGCGTCGCGCTGGGCGTCCGAATGATAGAGGTTCAGGACGCCGCGCTGGCTCACCATGGCGTTGTAGTTGATGTCCCGCTCCAGCCCCTCCCAAAGCTTCATCGACCATTCGTAGAACGGCAGGTTGCCGGGCAGGAGGTAGTTGGAGCGCACGATGGTGGTGTTCCGGCCGACATTGCCCGAGCCGAGATAGCCCTTCTCCAGCACGGCGACGTTTGCGTAGCCGTGCTCCTTCGCGAGGTAGTAGGCCGTCGCGAGGCCGTGGCCGCCGCCGCCGACGATGATGATGTCGTAGGCCGGTTTCGGCTCGGGCTCGCGCCACACCGGCGCCCAATGCCGGTTGCCGCGCAGCGCCTCCCGGACGATGGCGAAGGCGGAGTAACGCATCGGGTTGCGGCTCGTGGAAGGCTCGGGCGCAGCGGGCGTAGCGGGCCGGTAGGAGTGGCCGATCGCCGCTGCATTCGCAAGTGCGGCTCGGCAGCGGCGGTCAGCGGATGCCCTTGGGCGAGCTCCTTCTCGCGCCGCTACGAGCCACGGTTCGGCCGCACGCTTCGACCGCGCCCGCCTCAGGCCGGCGACGAACATCCCGTCGCTCCAGGGCGGAAACACGCGCCAGAAGGGCCGGCCGTGGCCGGGGAGTTGCCCGACGTTCCGCGGTCCGCCACAGTCCGGCAGCGCTCATTTCCGTTCGACAGGTGCATCCCGCTCATGGCCAAGGTCGAGCTCGTCCGCCTGAGCAAGAGCTACGGCGGCCAGCCGGCTGTCGACGGCATCGATCTCGAGATCCCCGACGGCGTCCTCGCCTGCCTGCTTGGCCCGTCGGGCTGCGGCAAGACCACGACCTTGCGGCTGATTGCCGGCTTCGTGGAGCCCGATACGGGCGAGGTGCGGGTCGGCGGCGCCCTCCTGTCCTCGCGGGAGCGGACGCTCGCGCCTGAGTTCCGGCGCATGTCGATGGTGTTCCAGAGCTACGCGCTCTGGCCGCACATGACGGTTGCCGAGAACGTCGCCTATGGCCTGCGGCTTCGGGGGATGCCGCGCGAGGAGGTGAGGCGGCGCGTGGATGCGATCCTCTCCGTCACGCGTCTCTCAACTCTGTCCGGCCGCTATCCCGGCGAGCTTTCAGGGGGGCAGCAGCAGCGGGCGGCGCTCGCGCGGGCGCTCGCGGTCGAGCCGCAGACGCTTCTGCTCGACGAGCCGCTGTCGAATCTCGACGCCAACCTGCGGGAGGAGATGCGCTTCGAGATCCGGCGCCTGCACGACGCGTACCGGTACACGACCGTTTACGTCACGCACGACCAGGCCGAGGCCATGACCGCCGCCGACCTCATCGTCGTCATGAACGGCGGCCGCATCGAGCAGGCAGGCTCGCCGCAGGACATCTACCAGCACCCGCGCTCGCGCTTCGTCGCGAGCTTCATCGGAGGCACGAACATCCTCGAGGGCGAGGTGCTCGCCCGGGACACCGTCGCGCTCGATGGGCTGGTGCTCCGATGCAGGGAAGGCGAGGCAGAGGGCGAACGCGCCGCAGTCTCGATCCGGCATCATGAGGTGCAGCTCTCGGGCGAGCCTTTCGGGGCCGAGACCAATGGGGCTGCCGGGACGGTCGTGCGGCAGATCTATCTCGGCGCGCACCGCGATTACCTCGTGGCCCTCGCCGGCGGCACGCAGCTGAGGGCCAGCGCGCCGATGGAGCTCGACCTTGCTCCCGGCACCTCGATCTACGTGTATCTTCCCCCGGAGAACTGCCGGCTTCTGGCTGCCTAGAACCGCCACTTAAGAACGAGAGGAGTCGCCGTGAACCGATCCTGCAATCCGCGCCGGCGGGCGCTTGCGCTCATCGCCGCCGCATTCGTCGCGAGCGCCGCCATCGCGCCCGCCGCCGCGCTTCCCGAGCCTTCGCCGGTGACGCCGGCGCTGATCGAGGCGGCGCGCAAGGAAGGCAAGGTCGTGTTCTACACGGCGGTCGACATCGAGGTCGCCGAGAAGGTCGGGGCGGCGTTCCGCGCGAAGTACCCGGGCATCGAGATCGCGGTCGAGCGCTCGGGCTCGGAGCGGCTGTTCCAGCGCGTCACGCAGGAATACGGCAGCTCGATCCACAACGTCGACGTGATCAACACCTCGGATGCAGCTCATTACCTCCTCTGGAAGCGTCAGGGCCTGCTCGCGTCGTACTTGCCCGAGGAGGTGGCCAAGCATTTCGGCGAGCACGTCGACCCGGACGGGCACTACGCGACCTGGCGGGCGACGCTGTCGCCGCTCGCCTACAACACCAAATTCATCAAGCCCGGCGAGGCGCCGAAGAGCTTCGCCGACCTCCTCGACCCGAAATGGAAAGGGCTGATGGTCAAGGCCCATCCGGGCTACAGCGGCACCATCCTGACCGCGACCGCCCAGATCTCGCGCGAGCTCGGCTGGGACTACCTGCGCAAGCTCGGCGCGCAACGGATCATGCAGGTGCAGTCCTCGACAGAGCCGCCGAAGAAGCTGGCGGTCGGCGAGCGCCCGATCATGGCCGATGGCAACGAGTACAATCTGTTCATCCTGAAGGAGGCCGGCAACCCGGTCGAGCTCGTCTATCCGGCCGAGGGCACGCCCTTCATCCCGTCGCCCGCCGGTGTGATGGCGAAGGCGCCCCATCCCAACGCCGCGCGCCTCCTGCAAAGCTTCCTGTTCTCGGCCGAGACGCAGCAGCTGCTGGTCGACGCCGGCGGTCTGCGCTCGGTCCATCCCGCGGTGAAGGAGCCGGCCGCGCGAAAGCCCCTCAAGGACATCAAGCTGATGCGCGACGACCCCGCGGCGGTCGTGGACAAGGTCGAGGAGATCAAGGCGAACTACGCCAAGGCCTTCGGCACCTGAAGCGCGGGTCGGCCGCATCCATGTCGTCGGGCGAGGCGCTTGCCACACCCGGTGCGGCGCTTGCGCGTGCCGGGCCGTCGTCCCGGCTCGACATTGCCGGCGCGGTGCTGGTCGCGTGCGGTCTGTTCCTCGGCCTTCTCGTCGCGCTGCCGCTCGCCTGGCTTGCCTTCTTCGCTCTGACCGACAAGGACGGCGCTTTCACCGGCGCGAACCTTGCCCGGCTCGTGACCGATGATTCGCTTGCCGCGCCGCTCAGGATCAGCCTGATCGTCGCGACGAGCGTGGGCGCGATCTCGGCGGCGGTCGCCGCCCCGATCGCCTGGTTCGTCGCGCGCACCGACATGCCGGGCCGCAACCTCGTGCGCGTGCTGATCACGGCGTCGTTCGTGACGCCGCCCTTCCTCGGCGCGATCGCTTGGGAAATCCTCGCGGCGCCGAACAGCGGGCTTCTTAACCACTGGTACCGCTGGCTGCACGACCTGCCGCCCTTCGTGCATCTGTTCGACATCTATACCGTCGCGGGGCTGATCTTCGTCGATTCGTGCTACGCCTTTCCCTTCGTGTTCGTGCTCGTCGCGAACGCGCTCGACCGCATGCCCGCGGACATGGAGGACGCATCTGCGATCCTCGGCGCGCGGCCCTGGCGCACGGCGTGGCGGATCACGCTGCCGCTCGCATTGCCCGCGATCCTCGCCGGCATGCTCGTCGCCTTCCTGCGCTCGCTCACGCTTTTCGGCACGCCGGCGATCCTCGCGCTGCCCGGCAACTTCCACACCATCACGACGAAGATCTGGAGCCTGTTCCAGTACCCGCCGAACCCCGGCCTCGCCGCCGCGGCCTCGATCCCGCTCCTCTTGCTGACGATCGTCCTGCTCCAGGTCCAGAACCGGGTGCTCGGGCGGCGGGGGTATGCGGTGATCGCCGGCAAGGCGGGCCAGGCCCGGCTCCTGCGGCTGAAGCACTGGCGCTGGCCAGCTTTCGGACTCTGCTTCCTCGTGCTCTGCCTGCCGATCGGGCTTCCCTATTTCGCCCTGCTGAAGGCCGCGATCACCACCACCATCGCCGAGCCTCTCTCGCTTCAGACCCTCACGCTCAAGCATGTCCGCTTCGTGCTGTTCGAGTTCTCGCCGACGCGCCTTGCCTTCCAGAACACCGTCGTTCTCGCGGTCGCGACCGCGACGACCGGCACGGCGCTCGCGCTCGTCGTCTCCTATGCGACCGCGCGCAGGCTCGTCGCCGGCCATCGCCTTCTGAACTTCCTGGCCACGGCCCCGATCGCGGTGCCCGGGATCGTGCTCGGGGTCGGGCTGTTCCTCGCCTACACGCGCGGCCCGGTGGTGCTCTACGGGACGTTGTGGATCCTCTTCCTCGCCTATCTGACCATCGAGCTGCCGGCCGCCTACCAGCAGCTTCAATCGGCATTCCGGAGCATCCATCCCGAGCTCGAGGAGGCGGGACGTCTTTTCGGCGCCGGCCGCATGCGAATTCTGCGCGACATCCTGGCGCCGCTCCTGAAGAGCGGCGTCATCGCCGCCTGGTGCTTCATCTTCATCGGCGTGATGCGCGAGCTCTCCGCCGCCGTGATGCTCTTCACGGCGCAGACCAAGGTGATCTCGGTCGTGATCTACGACCTCAACGAGAGCGGCGATCTCGGCGCGATTTCGGTACTGGGCATCGCGCTGCTCGCGGTGACGTTTGCGATCGTGTACCTGGCGCAGCGGGTGGGCGGCGCCGGCATCGGGCGCACGGCCCGGCCTGCGTGAAGGAGGCGCCGTGACCCGCATCGCCGCCCTCGACGATTACCAAGGCGTCGCCTTAGCGATGGCCGATTGGGGTCGGCTGCAAGCCCAGGGCGAGGTCGTGGTCTTCCGCCGCAATCTCGCGAGCGAGGACGAGGCCGCCTCGGCGCTCGCCGAGTTCGACGTCGTCTGCCTCATGCGGGAGCGCATGCCGGTGCCGCGCTCGCTCCTGGCACGGCTGCCGCGGCTCAAGCTCATCGTGGTGACCGGCGCCCACAACCGCACGCTCGATCTTGCGGCCGCGAAGGAGCGCGGCATCGCCGTCGCGCATACCCGCGGTGGCGATTCGCAATACGCGACGCCGGAGCTCGCCTGGGGGCTCATCCTGTCGTTGATGCGCCACATCCCCGAGGAGCATCAACGCATGCGCGAGGGCGGCTGGCAGGAGACGATCGGCACGGCGCTCCACGGCAGGACGCTTTCCATCCTCGGCCTCGGCCGGCTCGGCACGCGCATGGCGATGGTCGGGAAAGCCTTCGGCATGGAGGTGCTCGCCTGGAGCCCGAACCTCACGGCGGAGCGCGCCGGGGCGGCGGGAGCGGCGCTCGTTTCGAAAGAGGAGCTGTTCGAGCGCGCCGACGTGCTGACCATCCATCTCGTCCTCGGGGAGCGCAGCCGGGGTCTCGTCGGGCCGGCAGAGCTTGCCCGCATGAGGCCGAGCGCGATCCTCGTGAACACCTCGCGCGGCCCGATCGTCGAGGAGGCGGCGTTGGTCGAGGCGCTCCGCGCGCGGCGCATCCGCGGCGCCGGTCTCGACGTCTACGACCAGGAGCCGCTGCCGGCCCAGCATCCCTTGCGGAGTCTCGACAACGTCGTGCTGACCCCGCACCTCGGCTACGTCACCGAAGGCACCTACCGCATGTTCTTCGAAGACATGGTCGAGGACATCGAGGCGTGGCTCATCGGGAGCCCGCTCCGGCTGCTCTGATCGGCGCGAAGCGTCGCACGCGACCGGCAGCGCGCCCTCCGAGCTGCCTGCGCGCTAGGTCGGTGCGTCGCATGGCTCGAGCATCTCGGCGGGCGCGGAGTTTGCCGCCGGGCTCGAAGGTCGGTATCCGTCTCAAGCGCCCGCAAAGAACTGGCGCTCGGGAGAAGATATGCTCCGTCGAAAGGCATCGGCCCTGGGCGCGGTCCTGTTCTGCTGCTCGGCTCCGAGTGCCGCGCAAGAGGCCTCGAGGGATCGGGCCGAGCTCGATGCGGCTGCCGGGCGGCGCGTGTTCGAGAACGTGCTGCTCGCCGATCCGCAGGCCTTCTCTTCGAGGGCGCGCACGCGCGCCACGCCGGGGGCGGCTGTGCAGCCTGTCGCAACCGGCGAGGCGTCGCTCGACCGCGAGCAACTCGATCTGTCCGCCGGACGAGCGGTGCATCGGAGCGGCGCATCGGGCGCGGCGGCGCCGCAGGAACGCTCCAACCGTCCGGTTCGCGTGATCCTCGGCTCGCCCTACGGGCGCTAAAGCATGATCCCGAAAAGTGGGAACCGGCTCTCGGGCAAGATCATGCAAAAACAAGCGGGCAACGCGGGATGGCGACTCGAAGAGAAGTTATCCCGCTCCAGCCTTCACGCTCCGCCGCGCCGCCGCAACGGCATTCGGCCGGCCGGCGGGCCCTCGGGCTCGGTGTGGCCGAACACGGTGCGGCCGCCATAGGCGTGCGACAGCCGGCGCTCCTCGGCGAGGAACTCGTCGAGCGAGGGCCCGCGGGCCCGGCGCTCGAGGCGGCGGGCCTGGTCGTCGAGGCGCTTCAGCGCCGCGAGCTCCTCGTCGCGGCCGAGCTTCGCCTTCTCGACCGCGGACTTCAGGACACGGATAGTCTCGTCATAGACGCTAAGCGGCACTGGGAAGGGGTGGCCGTCCTTGCCGCCATGCGCGAGCGAGAACCGGGCCGGGTCGGTGAAGCGGTATGGCGCCCCGTGCACCACCTCGGCGACCATGGCGAGCGAACGCACGGTGCGCGCCCCGACGCCGGGCGTCATCAGGAGCTCGGCGAAATCGGCCGGTCCGCGATCGGCCGCCGCAGCCAAGGTCGCATGCAGCCGTCGCTCCAGCAGGTTGCCTGGCCGCACGTCGTGATGCGCCGGCATGACGAGATGGGGCAACAGCGGCTGCACCGCCACCCGGCGCACCACGCGGGCCTCGAGCGCCGAAAGCTCGCGGGCGATCCCGTCCGGGCCGATCGAGGCGAGGAGCTCGACCTGTCCCTTGCGCGAGGCCGCCGCGCGGCGGTCAGTGAGATTGACGACCTCGCCCTGGCCCGGGCCGTCGATCGCCGCATGCGGCTCCTCGACGAAGCTCTTCAGCCCTTCCGAGAGCCAGTGATAGCGGCGCGCCTGTTTGAGGGCACCGTTCATGCCCTGCTGCACCACGACCCATTTCCCGTCGTCGGCGACGATGAAGCCGTGCAGGTAGAGCTCGAATCCGTCCTGCACGGCGGCGCTGTCGACCTTGGCGACGAGACGGCTCGCCTGGGCGAGCGCCGCCCCGTCGAAGCCGACGCGCTCGCCGACCTCGCCAAGCTCCCGCGGCGTTTCGCGCGAATGCCGGCCGCGCCCGCCACAGACGTGGACCCCGAGCTCCTTCTCGAGCGGGGCGAGCCCGCGTTTCAGCGCCCCGATGACGCTCGTCGTGATGCCGGAGGAATGCCAGTCCATCCCCATCACGGCGCCGAAGGACTGGAACCAGAAGGGATGGGCGAGACGCCGCAGGAGCTCGTCGCGCCCATAGTGATGCACGATCGCTTGGCTCATCACCGCGCCGAGGCGCGTCATGCGCTCGCCGAGCCATCGCGGCACGCGCCCGCCATGCAGCGGGAGATCGGCGCTTCCAGCTCTCCGGGCCATCGATGCGAGCCGCCTCGCGTGGGTCACGATCGCGAACGAACAGAGAACATCTACCGCCCGATGTCAACGCCCGGCCCGGGCGCTCTCGCGCCGTTCAGTAGCCTCGTTGCGGATCGACGAGGTTGCGGAGCGGCGCCCGCGCGAGGTAGCGCCCAAGATTGTCCGAGAAGATCGCGACGCAGCGCTCCATGTAGACGGAGTGGTCGTCGACGCTGCAATGGGGCGTCATCACGAGGTTCGGCGTCGTCCAGAACGGGCTGTCAGGCGGCACCGGCTCTTCGGGGAAGACGTCGAGCACTGCGCCCGCGAGGGTCTCGTCCTGAAGTTTTGCGCGAAGCGCGTCGCAGTCGAAGACCCGCGCCCGCCCGACGATCGCGACGCCGGCATGGCGAGGCAGGAGGTCGAGCCGGCGCCGGTCGATCAGCCCCTGGGTCTCCCTGGTCAGCGGCAGGGACGAGACCAGGAAAGCGGTCTTGGGGAGGACGCGGTCGATGTCGGCGAAGGTGATCGACTCGTCGACATGCTCGCGCGGGCCTCCGGACCGGCTCACCCCGACGACCGTGACGCCGAGCTGCTTCAACAGCCGCGCGCCCTCGCCGCCGATCGCGCCGACGCCGAGGAGCATCGCCTGCTTGCCCCGGAGGGTGCTCTCGAAGCGCGGCGCCCAGCGCCGGTGCTCCTTGTCGCTGGCAAAGCGCGGGATGGCGTAGTTCAGCATCAGCACCGCCGCCAGGATGAACTCGCCGCCCTTCTCGCGATGGACGCCGCTGGCATTGGTCAGGAGCGCGCCCGGCGGGAGCAGCGGAAGCAGGCCCTCGACGCCGGCCGAGATGCTCTGCACCCATCTCAGCCGCTTGGCGTGGCCGAGCGATTTCGGCTTGCGCACCGCGAACAGGATCTCCGCATCCGCGGCAAGCTCCGCCGTGCGCTCCGGATCATCGTTGACGATGATCGCCAGGCGGCTGCGGCGATCCGGATGCGCCGCGAGGACGCGTTCGAGATGCTCGGGCGTGAAGCGGAGCGCCGGCTCGCTCTCGGGGTTGTTCTCGATGTGAATGCGGATCGGCGCTTGCGGCACGCTGTGAGTTCCTAAGGTGCGGCCCCGACCGGGCCGAAGGGCGGCGCGATCAACCGATTGGCGGCCTCAGCCCGCGGCGGGCAAGCGCGAGCTTGCCTTCGACGGCGCGAATGCGGGTCATGAGGCGGTCGAGCTCGACGATCGCCGCGCCCTCGTCCTCGCGGCCCTCCTCGGCGGCGCCGCCCTCGCCGTAGCGGCCGCGGGCCTGGGCGAAGCGGATGCGCTCCTCGAGCGCCCCGCGCCGCTCGTGCAGCCGCTGCAGTTCCTGCTCGAGCGCGCCCCGGTCCGGCACGGTTCGATCCCTCCCGGCAATCATCAAAGAACGTCGTCGGAGCGGGTCAAGGGTCGCAAGGGAAGGGGGATGCAAGAAGCAGGCGGTGTGGCTTTCAGGCTTCAGCGTGGCTGCGGCGGAGTGGGGCTGGAAGCCGCGCCGCCGGCGCGTGGTCCCAGACCTCGCGGGCGAGCTTCAGGACATAATCGGCGGCGAAAGCCATGGCCGGATACTCCTCCTCGGCCTGCATGCGGATGCCCTGGAGGAGCACGGCCGCGCGGTCGCGCGAGAAGGGCGGCAGCGCCGCGAGCGTGCTGTCGAGATCGATACATTCGCCGTCGGCAATGCCTGCCCTGACGGCGGTTTCCTCGAGCTTCCGCGTCAGGAGTCCGACGCAGCGCTCGAACTCGCGCGGATCAACGTACAAACCTTTGACCATGACAACAGCGCCGCAACCATACGCCCGCCCGTGGAACGAACGTTGCGGCGCCTTTCGCGTTCCGGCTTGACTATTGGGACGCCGACTGCTGTTGCCGATCCGCCACGCCGGTCCGTCTCGAGCGGACGGTCAGCTCGATTTGCGCACCGGCACCGGAACGGCGCCATTCTGCCGGACCAGCTCCTGCGCCTTCTCGGTGAACATGTAGTCGAGGAAGGCGGCCGCGGGTTCGGTGATGGTCGCCTCGCGGTGAATGAGCGACAGCGTCACGGCGCTCGGATATTCCGGCGCGGTCGGCCGGTGGCCGTCGAGGCTGAGCACCGTCACGCGCTTTTCGAGGTCGAGGCTGTAGGGCCCGAAGCCGATCGCGCCCTCGACCGTCTGCACGGTGTCGAAGGCCTCCTGCGTGGTGGTCGCGAGCTTCGAGCGCTCGAGGAAGCGCAGGTCCTTCCAGCCGGCGAGGGTCGAGCGGAAGACGCCGAGCGTCGAGTCGACCTCCTCGCGGATGACCACGCGGATGCGCAGGTCGCGGCCGCCGACCTCGCGCCAGTTGGCGATCTCGCCGGTGAAGATCTTGGTCACCTGCTCGACCGTGAGATTCGTCACCCCGCTCGAGGGATGGGCGTAGAACACGGCCGGCTGGCGGAACACCGGCGTCATGATGAGCCCGTGCTCCCGCTCCTCAGGCTTGAGCTCGCGGGCGATCCGGCCGAGGACGGCCTGGCCCAGGATCACGGCGCGGATGCCGCCGCTCGAATGGATGCTCGGCGGGACCAGCACCTTGGTTGAGGGATGCTCGGCCGAGAAGGCGTCGCCGACGGCCTTGAGCACCGGAATGCCGTCGCCGGTCCCCACCACGGGAAGCTCGTCGGCGCCGACGGCCGGCGCGGCGAGCGCGAGCGCCAAGGCGAGCGTGAAGCTGCAAATGCGATGCATGATCCCTCCGACGTCCTGCGATGTCGGAGCGATCGTTCGCACGGCCGGATTGACGCTGAGTAAACAGCGGCCCGGAGAACACCGTGGGCAGCGGCTTAAGCGCGAGCCGATTCGGCCGCCCGTAACGCCGCCCACACCGCCTGCGGGGTCGCGGGCATGTCGATGTGCTTGACACCGACCTCGCGCAGCGCGTCGGCAAGCGCGTTCATCACCGCCGGGAGGGAGCCGGCGCAGCCGGCTTCGCCGCAGCCCTTGGCGCCGAGCGGATTGGTGGTGGCCGGCACCGGGCGGCTCTCGAAGGAGAAGAAGGGCGCGTCGGCGGCACGCGGGAGCTGGTAGTCCATGTAGGAGCCGGTCACGAGCTGGCCGGCGCTGTCGTAGACCGTGCGCTCCATCAGCGCCTGCCCGATGCCCTGCACCACGCCGCCATGGAGCTGGCCCTCGACCAGGAGCGGGTTGATCACGGTGCCGAAGTCGTTGACCATCGCGTAGCGCACGACCGCGACCTCGCCGGTCTCGGGATCGACCTCGACCTCGGCGACGTGGCAGCCGTTGGGATAGGCCGAGGGGGCGCTCTCGAAGACCGTACGCACGTCGAGCGTCTTCGGCACGCCTTCGGGCAGCTTCTCGCCCCCGCGCAGGCGCTCGGCCATCTCCATGAGGCCGATGCCGCGATCGGTGCCGGCGATCAAGAAGCGCCCACCGGCAAACTCGATGTCGGCGACGCCGGCCTCGAGCATATGGGCCGCGACGGCGCGGCCCTTGTCGACGACCTCGCGGCTTGCCTGCGCGATCGCGGCGCCGCTCGCCATGATCGATTTCGAGCCGCCGGTGCCGCCGCCGGCGATGAGCTCGTCGGAATCGCCCTGCAGGAGGCGGATGCGCTCGAAGGGGATGCCGAGACGATCGGACAGCACCTGCGCGAAGGGCGTGGCATGGCCCTGGCCGTAGTCGAGCGTGCCGGTGATGATGGTGACCGTGCCGTCGGCCTCGAAGCGGATGCCGCCCATCTCGTTCATCGGCGGCGCGGTCACCTCGAGATACTGCCCGATGCCGATGCCGCGCAGGCGCCCGCGAGCGCGGCTCTCGGCCTTGCGCGCCGCGAAACCCGCCCAGTCGGCTGCCGCGATCGCGCGCTCCAGCAGGGGCGTGAACTCGCCCGAATCATAGGTGTTGTCGGAGGCCGCTTTGTAAGGCATCGCTGCGGCCGGGATGTGGTTGCGGCGGCGCAGCTCGATGCGGTCGATGCCGGTCTCGGCGGCCGCCGCCTCGATCAGCCGCTCCATGATGTAGTTGCCCTCGGGGCGCCCTGCGCCGCGATAGGCGCCGATCGGCGTCGTGTTGGTGAAGACGCATCGGATCGACACGTCGATCGCCGGCGTGCGGTAGACGCCCGGCAGGTTCTTCGCGACGTTCACCGAGGACGGCAGCGGCATCACCTGGGAGAGATAGGCGCCGAGGTCGCCGTAGCCCGTCACGCGAACGCCGAGGAAGTTGCCGTCCTTGTCGAGCGCGAGCGCGGCTTCGAGGGCGTGGCCGCGGCCGTGATGGTCCGAGACGAAGCTTTCCGATCGTTGGTCGGTCCATTTTACCGGCCGGCCGAGCGTCTTCGCGGCGTGCAAGAGCCCGACATATTCGGGATAGACCGGCGCCTTCATGCCGAAAGAGCCGCCGACATTCGGGGTCAGAACGCGGACCTTCTCCTTGGCGACGCCGAGGATGTGCGAGGCGATGGCGCCGCGCATGCCGAAGGCGCCCTGCGAGCCGAGATGGATGGTGTGGCGCTCGCCTTGCGGATCGTACTCGGCGACCGCTGCGCGCGGCTCGAGCGGGCTCACCACGACGCGGTTGTTCGAGAGCTTGAGCCGCGTGACATGCGCGGCCGCCGCGAAGGCCGCGTCGACCTTGGCGGCATCGCCAAACTGGTAATCGAGCACGACATTCGACGGCAGCTCGTCGTGCAGGATCGGCGCGCCGGGCGCCGCCGCTTCCTCGGGATCGATGACCGCCGGCAATTCCTCGATGTCGAGAGCGACGGCCTCAGCGGCGTCGCGCGCCTGTGGCAGCGTTTCGGCGACCACGAAGGCGACAGGCTGGCCGACATAGCGCACGCGGTCGGTCGGAAGGGCGGGGTGCGGCGGCTTCGCCATGGGCGTGCCGTCGCGGTTCTTGAACTCGAACACCGCCTGCATCGAACCGAGGCCGGCCGCCTCGAGGTCCGCGCCGGTATAGACCGCGAGCACGCCGGGCATCCCGCGCGCCGCCTCGGCCTCGATGCCCTTGATCCGCCCGTGGGCGTAGGGGCTGCGCAGGAAGGCGGCGTAGGCCTGTCCGGCGAGGCTGACATCGTCGGTATAGCGGCCCTCGCCGCGCACCAGCATCGGGTCCTCCTTGCGGGGGACCGGTTGGCCGACGCCGAATTTCATCAGGGCGAGATCGGAGGGGGTCTGGTCGTTCATCGGGGCTCTCGAGGCGGGGCGCCCCGTCTAGCAGACGCGGCGCCGGGGAGGCCAGCGCGGGACCTTTTCGGCACCTTTGCAAGTTCCTTCAGCGCGCCGATATCAGCCGCGACGCTCACTCCTGAAGGATATTCCGACGATGCAGGATCTCCTTGCGCTTGCGGCGGACCCGGCCGCCTGGGCCGCGCTGGCTACGCTGATCGTGATGGAGGTCGTGCTCGGCATCGACAACCTCATCTTCATCTCGATCCTGACCAACAAGCTGCCGGCGCATCAGCAGGCGAGGGCGCGCCGCATCGGCATCGGGCTCGCGCTGATCCTGCGCCTCGGGCTCCTCGGCACGATCGCCTTCATCGTGCAGCTCACGCAGCCGCTGTTCACGGCCTTCGGTCACGCCTTTTCCTGGCGCGACCTCATTCTGATCGCCGGCGGGCTGTTTCTCGTCTGGAAGGCGACCAAGGAGATCCATCACAACGTCGATCCCGACCCCGAGGGCGACATGTTCGATTCGAAGGCGGCGACGCTCACCTTCGGCGCGGCGATCGGGCAGATCCTGCTGCTCGACCTCGTGTTTTCGCTGGACAGCATCATCACGGCGGTCGGCATGACCGACGACATCCCGATCATGGTGATCGCGGTGCTCGTCGCGGTGACCGTGATGCTCGTGGCTGCGACGCCGATCGCAAACTTCATCGAGCGCAACCCGACCGTCGTGATGCTGGCGCTCTCGTTCCTCCTCGCGATCGGCATGGCGCTGATCGCCGACGGTTTCGGGGTGCACGTGCCGAAGGGCTACATTTACGCCGCCATGGCCTTCTCGGCCCTGGTCGAGGCGCTGAACGTGCTCTCCCGACGCGCGCGGCGGCGGCGGGAGAAGGCGGTTGCGGGAGTCCCGGGCGCTCATGCCCCGAGATAATCGGGTGCGGGGGCGCTCCGCATCGAGCGCCCTCCGCCGCGCATGCGGCCGCTCAACGCGCCTCGTCGGAAACCGCGACGCGATGCTTGTAGACCATCTCCCAGCCGCGCCAGCCGGTGTAGAGCAGGATCAGCACGACGATCAAAGACAGGAGCAATCCCCAGGGCAGCACCGCGGGATCGCCCCCGGCATAGCGGCGGTACCAGTTGACCAGCGCGAGCACCACGGCGACGACGTTGCCGAGCATGTGGTGCCAGGCCGCCGAGAGGTCGCGGATGCGGACGTCGCCGAAGAAATCGATCAGCCCGGCGACGGCCGCGAGCGCCGCCATGAGAAGCGCAGCGCCGAGGAGCCAGAGCGAGGCGCTGGCCCAGCCCGGATTGCCGGTTCGCCAGAAGATCAGGTCGCAGACCAAGGTCGCCACGAGGAAGGCGACCGGGAACGGAATCAGCATCGGGTGGATCGGGTGACCCGCGATCTGGGCGGTGCTTTTCGGATTCGATATGACCATGGCAGCGCTCCTTCAGGGCGCCGCCGCGGGCCGAACGCGAGGCAGGAGCTCAGACCGCGACGCGCCAAAGCCTCACTGCCGAGCTAATGAACCAGCCCTAAGCGAAGTTCCCGCACGGAATGGCCGCGCGAGGGGCTCAGTGCAGCGTCTGGCGGTAGAGAATCTCGGTCGTCCAGCGCCGATGGAGCTCGGCGAGGCGCTGCACGTGAGGCTCCCGCTCCTGCCGGTGGGCGTCGGCGAGCTGCGTCGCGAGCCGCTCCTTGACGCTTTCCGGCCCCGACCAGAGCTCGAGCCGTTCGCGCTCTGCGTCGTAATGCGCGTCGATGTTGGCGAGCAGCGCCAGGGCGTCCTGGAGCGCCGGCTCCATGTCGTCGGGATAGACGGGAGCAGCGTCGAGGGCGGGGTTCGCCTTCGTGGCGGTCTTGAGCATCCGAGCCTCCCTTATTCTTGAGCCCAGCGTAGCAGAGTCGCGGCCCGGCTGGAACGCGGTCATCTCGCAATGCAGCGCAGCGGCCGGGGCCCAACCGGACACGTAATCCGAGCTGATTACGTGCCTGTAACGCCAATTGCACACATTATTGATGTCTTTTCATGATATTTGACATTCTATCCCGTGCTTATTAGGTTAATCACAGACAGGCTGTGAGCCCTGCGCCGATCTCGGGGCCTGCCGCCGCCCGACCTCGGACATCCGGTGAGGCAGTTTTCGAAAAGCGCGGCGCGGACGTCTCCGATGTCGATCTCCCTTGCGACGCCGGCGCCACGGGCGCCGTTCAGCCTTCCAAAGCTCGACATCAGCCCCGGCGCGACGCTCTTCGCCGGCATCGCACTGGTGCTCGGCGCGGTCCTGATCGGCCAGGCGGCGGGGCCGCGGCAGGCCGCGCTCTACGTTCTCGGCGCGGCGCTCGGGCTCGTCCTCTATCACGCAGCCTTCGGCTTCACCTCGGCTTGGCGGGTCTTCATCGCGGACCGCCGCGGCGAGGGCCTGCGTGCCCAGATGGTCATGCTCGCGGTCGCGACGGCGCTTTTCTTCCCGGTGCTGGCGAGCGGCTTGCTTTTCGGCCAGCCGGTCACGGGCCTAGTCGCGCCGATCGGCGTCTCGGTAGTGTTCGGCGCCTTCATCTTCGGCATCGGCATGCAGCTCGGCGGCGGCTGCGCCTCGGGCACGCTCTACACGGTCGGCGGCGGGTCGAGCCGCATGCTCCTGACCCTCGCTTTCTTCATCGTCGGCTCGACGATCGGCGCGGCCCATTTCCACTGGTGGACGGATCTGCCGACGCTGCCCAAGACCTCGCTCGTGAAGCTCTGGGGCCCGGCGACCGGGCTCGCCGTCAGCTTCGCGATCTTCGCGACCATCGCCGCCGTGACCGTGGTGTTGGAACGCCGCCGTCACGGACGCCTCTTGACGGCGAGCGCCTTTTCGCGCGCCGGCCTCGCGCGCGTCCTCCGCGGGCCCTGGCCGCTCGTCGCCGGCGCGGTCGCGCTCGCGATCGGGAACTTCGCGACGCTTGCGCTCTCGGGACGCCCGTGGGGCATCACCTCGGCCTTCGCCCTGTGGGGCTCGAAGGCTGCCGAGCATGTCGGGATCGAGGCTTGGAGCTGGCCTTATTGGTCGACGCCGGAGCGCCTCGCCGAGCTCGAGTCGAGCGTCCTCAACGACGTCACCTCGGTGATGGATTTCGGCATCATCGCCGGCGCGCTCCTTGCTGCCGGGCTTGCCGGGCGCTTTGCCCCGACCTGGCGCATTCCGCTGCGCTCGGCGCTCGCTGCGGTGATCGGCGGGCTCCTCCTCGGCTATGGCGCCCGACTCGCCTATGGCTGCAACATCGGCGCCTATTTTTCAGGGATCGCCTCCGGCAGCGTGCACGGGTGGGTGTGGCTGGGCGCCGCCTTCGCCGGCAACGTGGTCGGGACCTACGTCCGCCCGCTCTTCGGGCTCGAGGTCGAGCGCAGCCCGCGGCTCACCAGCTGCTGAAGTTCAGCGCGACGGGCGCTCGTCCGCGACACGGACCGCGCCCGGTCGTCTCGCGGGAGGCTCCGCCGCGATCCCGGCTGGATCCTGACCGATCCGGCTGCGGACCCAGACGGCGAGGAACTTCACATACTCGGAGGCGAGGAGCTTCGCGCTCGCCGGGTGCTTCCACCAAGCTTCGGTCGGCGCGTTTTCGTGCACGACCGCGTAGGGCAGCTTCTCGGCTTGGGGCAAGACCCGCTCGAGCTCGAGCAGCGTACGCGGCATATGATAGTTCGACGTCACCACGATGAGCGAGCGGAAGTCATTGCGCTCGATCCAACGGCGGGTCTCGGCGGCGTTGCCGATGGTATTGCGGGCGCGGTGGTCGAGATCGACGCAGCAATCCACGAGCCGGCGCTGGCCGGGGTTCAGCCGGGCGATCTCGTCGCGGCCGGTGCGCTCGTTGACGCCGGTGATCAGAAGCCGCCGTCCATAGCCCTTGGCGAGGAGGTCGATCGCATCGCCGATGCGCTGCGCTCCGCCGGTCAGAGCGACGATCCCATCGGCACGTCCGCCCGGTTCGCGCTCATACCGGTCGAGGGTCGCGACGAAGGTGATGAAGCCCGCTCCGAACAGGAACGCGACAACGCCGCTGCCGAGCAGGACCGACTTCAGGGCAAGGGAAGACCCGGTGCGCGCGGCGCGCCTCGGCTCCTGCGATGCCTCCCAGGCCCAGCACAACGGGTCCCGGTCGTCGGGACCGGCGCTCGCGGCGGGTCGCGTAAGAGCAGTCATCTTCATTCAGGATGCAGTCGAATAAGGCAATGAAATGGCAGGGCTTTTTCCGCTTTCTGAGGAAGCTTGGATTAACGTCGCCTTAACCATTTGGTTGCGCCGGCTCACCGGGCCGGGCGTCCTGCGAGATTCTGCAGAAAATGCCGCACCGTCATGCGCGAGACGACGCCCGTCATGCCCGCCACGAAGGCCGCGACCAGGATGACGCTGGCATAACCTTGCCAACCGATGTCGAAAGCGCCGAACAGCGCCTCGATCTGGTCCCGCGTCGCGCTGCCGCGCCAGCCGGCGACCAGGAAGGCGCAGAGTGCGATGAAGCCGAGCGCAAGCGCGCCGCCGACCGCGCCGCCCTTCAGCCCCATGCGGAAGAAGCGGCGCTGGAACTCGCGGGCGATGAAGGCGTCGTCGGCGCCGACGAAATGGAGCACGTCGACGACCTCGCGATTGGCCGCGACCGCGCCGCGCGTGGCGAAGGCGACCGCAAGCCCGGTTGCGGCGAACACAAGGACCACCACCGCGACCGCGACGCCGACGATCGCCCGCGCCATGGTCGAGAGCCGCGCGACCCAGAGCGCGTGGTCGTCGAGGCTGGCGCTCGGGACCTCCGCCGCGAGCTTCGCCTTCAGTGCCTCGGCATCGATCGGCGCGGCCGGATCGAGCTTCAGGACGATGAGATGCGGCACCGGGATGTCGGACAAGTCGAGGCCGGCGCCGAGCCAGGGCTCGAGCAGGCGCTCGGCCTCGCCTTTCGGCATCGGCCGCGCCTCGGCGATTCCCCGCGTTGCCCGGGCGAGCTCGGCCGAGCGCCTGACGTCCGTCTCCATGTCGCGTCCCGAGACCGGCCGCACCTGGATGGTCATCTCCTGCGCGATCCGCGAGCGCCACTGCGCCGAGGCGGCAGCGACGAGCTCGGCGGCGCAGGCGCTGAGAGCGGCGAGGAAGGCGAGGATGGCGATCACGGCGACGAGCGCACGCGCCTCGGTCGAGTCGACCGGAACCAGGGCCGCATTGCCGCGCAACGCCGGCAGCGGCTCGGGAGCGGCGGCTTCAGCCCCGTGCTCTGGGCCGCGCTCGTGCGAGGCGTCCGTCACGCCGGCTACTCGTCCACATGCAGGTGGCCCTCGCCGAGCACGAGCCGGCGGGCGTCGACCTGGTCCATCAACGAGAAGTCGTGCGTCGCGATGACGATCGAGGTGCCGAGCCGGTTGAGCTCGATGAACAGCCTCAACAACCGGCGGGCGAGCGAGGGATCGACGTTGCCGGTCGGCTCGTCGGCAAGGAGAAGCTCCGGGCGCGCGATGACCGCCCGCGCAATCGCGGCGCGCTGCTTCTCGCCGCCGGACAGGATCGGCGGCAGCACATGCATGCGCTCGCCCAAGCCGACCCAGCGCAGGAGCTCGACCACCTCGGCCCGGTAGCTCGCCTCGTCCCGACCCTGCACGCGCAAAGGCAGCGCGACGTTCTCGAAGGTCGTGAGGTGGTCGAGGAGGCGGAAATCCTGGAAGACCACGCCCATGCGGCGCCGCACCCTGGTCAGCGCGGCGCTTTCGATCGCCGCGACATCCTCGCCGAAGAGGGAGATCAGGCCACGGGTCGGCCGCACCGCGAGAAGGATCAGGCGCAGCAGCGTCGTCTTGCCGGCGCCGGACGGCCCGGTGAGGAACTGGAAGGAGCGCGGCGCGATCGAAAAGGTGAGGTCGCCGAGCACCTCCGGCCCGAGCCCATAGCGGATGCCGACGTTCTCGAACGCCACCACCGGCCACTCGGGCGGGAGGTCGTATGCTCCGAGCATCTTCACCCGCCGTTAACCATGGCGACCGAGGAATGGACAGGGCAGCGGACCCGGTTGGACGGGTCGGCTGACCGTGATTCGCCATGCTGATCGTCTGCCCGTCCTGCGCAAGCGAATACATCGTCGAGCCGGCGCAGATCGGGGCGGCTGGTCGGGCGGTGCGCTGCGGCGCCTGTCGCGAGAGCTTCTTCGTGGCGGCCGAGCCCGCGCCCGCCGAGGATGAGTGGGAGCAGGGCCGGGAATTCGACGCTCACCCCGCTCCGAAGAGCCGCCTCGAGACCCGGCCCGCGCTCGCCGTCGAGGCAACCGCAGCCCGCTCAGGCGAGCAGGAAGCCCTCCCGCGTGCTGCGACAAAGCGCATGTGGAGGGCGAGGATCAGGGTTTCTGCGCTCCGCGCGGGGCTGCGGAGCGTTCCGGGCGGCCTCTCGATGTTGGCGCTCCTTGCGATCCTCGCGGCCGTCCTGGTCGCGGAGCGCGGTCCGATCGCGCAGGCGATACCTTCGACGGCACGGCTCTACGCAGCGGTACTGCTGCCGGTGAACCCGACCGGTCTCGCGCTCAAGGCGGTGCGCTCCGAACTCGTGGTCGATGGTGCGGCCCGGCTGCTCGTGGTCGAGGGCGAGATCCTCAACATCGGGCGGAGCGAACGCGAGATCCCGCGCCTCGAATTGTCGGTGCGCGGCCCGGACGGGCTGCCACTTTACACCTGGACGAACGACGCCCCGCGCAAGACACTGGGCGCGACCGAAAGCGCCCGATTCCGGGCACGGCTCGCGTCGCCGCCCGCCGAGGGGCGGGAGGTTCTGGTCCGTTTCGCCGAGGCGCCGGGCGGATCGACGATCTCCGCCCGAGCGCCGTGAGGTTCGCTTCGAGGTTCCTGGCTTGACCGATACGCCGCGCGTCCGCGTTCTTTTCGACGAAGCGACCATCGCCCGACGCATCGAGGAGCTCGCGCGGGCGGTTGCTGCCGCGGAAACGAAGGACCTCCTCGTGGTGGCGGTGCTCAAGGGCAGCTTCATGTTCGCGGCCGACCTGATCCGAGCGCTGCATCGCGCCGGGCTCTCGCCGCAGGTCGAGTTCATCCATCTTTCGAGCTATCGCGCCGGCACGCGCTCGACCGGCAAGGTCGAGATCCTCCGCGACGTCGAGAGCGAGGTGCGCGACCGCGACGTTCTCCTCATCGACGACATCCTCGAATCCGGGCGCACCGCGGTCTTCGCCAAGGACCTCCTCATGGCGCGCGGCGCGCGGCGGGTGCTGACCGCCGTGCTGCTCGAGAAGCCGGGCAAGCGCGCGGTCGAGATCAAGGCCGATTTCGTCGGCTTCACCTGCCCCGACGTGTTCGTGGTCGGCTACGGCATGGACGTCGCCCATTCCTTCCGCCAGCTGCCCTTTGTCGGCGTGGTCGCCCATGGCGACGAGGAGCCGGACCTGTTCGGCGGGATTTGAGATGGCCCGCATCCTTCTCGTCGACGACGAGGAGCCGGTGCGCGGCTTTCTGAGACGCGGGCTCGAGATGGACGGCCACACGGTCGCGCTCGCGATCGACGGCGCCGACGGCCTCGAGCGGCTGAACGACGAAGGCGGCGCCTTCGACCTCCTCCTCACCGACATCCGGATGCCGCTGATGGACGGCATCGCGCTCGCGCTCGCGGCAAAGCGCGAGTTCCCGAACCTTACGATCCTTCTCATGACCGGCTTCGCCGACCAGCGCGAGCGCGCCAAGGGCCTCGAATCGGTCGTCGCCGGCGTGCTGACGAAGCCGTTCTCGCTGTCCGATCTGCGGGCCGCGGTGAGGCGGGCGCTCGCGCCCTGAGGGGCCCATCCTTTTACCCAGGTCATCCCGGCCGAAGCGCAGCGAAGAGCCGGGATCCACCCTCGCGGCCGAAGCCATGGGTCCCGGGTCGCCTGCGGCGCCCGGGACCACCGGCGTGCATTGCCGCGCTGCAGCGCCTTGCCTAGCCTGCACGCGCAAGCGGAGTCTCCCGATGCCTCCTTCCTGGTCGAAGCGCAGCCTCGCCGCGCAGGCGATGGGCAAGATCGAGCCGGTCACCAAGGCGATCGTGCCGCCGATCCATCTCGCCACCACCTTCATCCGCGACGAGGATAACGCTTATCGCTCCGGGTTCTCCTACGGACGCCCCGACAACGCGACCGTGCGGGAGGCAGAGGCGGTGCTCGCGATGCTCGAGGACGGTGCCCAGGCGCTCCTCTTCGCCTCGGGCATGGCGGCGGCGACCACCGTGTTCCAGGCGCTCGCCCCGGGCGACCATGTCGTCGCGCCGCGCGTGATGTACTGGGGCCTGCGCAGCTGGCTCGCCAGCGAGGCGACCCGCTGGGGCTTGAAGGTCGATTTCGTCGAGACCGACGATCTTGCTGCGCTCGAGGCCGCGGTGCGGCCGGGCGCCACCAGGCTC
Organism: Microvirga sp.; assembly: GCA_029266525.1. Lineage (GTDB taxonomy): Bacteria > Pseudomonadota > Alphaproteobacteria > Rhizobiales > Beijerinckiaceae > JAJKJG01. The sequence continues at coordinate 13,044 of JAQSWQ010000029.1, read as the reverse complement.
GTCTGGATCGAGACGCCCGCAAACCCGCTCTGGACCATCACCGACATCGCCGGCGCCGCCGAGGTCGCGCACCGCGCCGGGGCCCGCCTCGCGGTCGATTCGACCGCGGCCTCGCCCGTGCACACGCGCCCGCTGGCACTCGGCGCCGACATCGTCATGCACGCCGCAACCAAGGTGCTGAACGGCCATTCCGACGTGCTCGCCGGCGCGCTCGTCGCCGCGCGCGAGGACGCGTTCTGGGCTCGTGTGGTCAACATCCGGCAGAGCCAGGGCGCGATCCTCGGGCCGTTCGAGGCCTATCTCCTGATGCGCGGGATGCGCACGCTCCATCTGCGCGCGGCGGCGCAGGCGGCGAGCGCCCAGGCGCTCGCCGAGTGGCTTTCGGCCCACCCGAACGTCGCCCGCGTGCTCTATCCCGGCCTCCCCCAGCACCCGGGCCACGACGTCGCCGCACGCCAGATGGAGGGCGGCTTCGGTTTCATGCTGTCGATCCAGGTCACGGGCGGCGAGCGCGCCGCGATCGCGACCGCCGCGCGCGTGTCCTTATGGAAGCGCGCGACCTCGCTCGGCGGGGTCGAGAGCCTGATCGAGCACCGCGCCTCGGTGGAAGGCCCGAGCACCCCCTGCCCGCCGGACCTGCTCAGACTCTCGACGGGCATCGAGGATGCGGAGGATCTGTTTCGGGATCTGGATGAGGCGCTGCGAGGGGCGCACGCGTAACAAAACACCGTCATCCTCGGGGCGGAGCGAAGTGAAGACCCGAGAACCTCGTGACGATGAGGCGCCCTCCATCCTGGGGTCCTCGGGTCTGCGCGCTTCGCGCTCCGGCCGAGGATGACGACGCGATTTATACGGCCGCCTTGTTGCGTCCCGCACGCCGTTTCGGCGCGGCCTGTCCCATCGCAGCCCGCCGCTCCACCGCCCGCTCCACCACTCTCACCACATCCGCCATGATCGCGTCGAGCGCATAGTCCTTCGGCGTGTAGACCGCGGCGACGCCCATGTTGCGGAGCACGTTGTCGTCCTCGGCCGAGATGATGCCCCCGACCACCACCGGTACGTGGTCGAGCCCTTCGAGGCGGAGCCGCGCCTTGACCTCGCGTACGAGCGGCACGTGCGAGCCGGAGAGGATCGAGAGGCCGATGACATGGGCACCGGTCTCGCGCGCCCGCTCGACGATCTCGGCCGGGGTCTGGCGGATGCCGTCGTAGGACACCTCCATGCCGACGTCGCGGGCGCGCAGCGCGATCTGCTCGGCGCCATTCGAATGCCCGTCGAGGCCGGGCTTGCCGACCACGAGGCGCGGTGTCTCGCCGAGTTTTTTTCCGAGCTCGGCCACCATCAGCCGGATTTCCTGCGTGGCGCCGGCTGTCGCGGTCTCAGGGCTCACGCCGGTCGGCGCGCGGTATTCGCCGAACACCTCGCGCAGCCGCTCGCCCCATTCGCCGGTGGTGACGCCGGCTTTCGCGCATTCGATCGAGGCCGGCATGATATTGCGGCCCTCCCGCGCCGCAGCCTCGAGCGCGTTGAGCGCGCGCTCGGCGGCGGCCTCGTCGCGCCGGGCGCGCCAGGCGCGAATGCGGCGGACCGCCTCCATCTCGACCGTCTCGGGGACGCTGAGGAACGAGCTCTCGCCGGCCGTCAGCGGCGACGGCGCGCCCTCCGTGAAGCGGTTGACGCCGACCACGACCTGCTCGCCGGCCTCGATCGCGGCGAGCCGTTTCGCGTTCGACTCGACGAGCGCCTGCTTCAAGGCGCCGCTCTCGACGGCGGCGATGGCGCCGCCCATGGCATCGATCCGCGCGAGCTCGGCGCGCGCCGCGCTCTTCAACTCCTCGACCTTGGCCTCGATCGCCTTCGAGCCGTCGAAGATGTCGTCGTATTCGAGGAGGTCGGTCTCATAGGCGAGGATCTGCTGCATGCGCAGCGACCATTGCTGGTCCCACGGCCGCGGCAGGCCCAATGCCTCGTTCCAGGCCGGCAGCTGCACGGCCCGCGCCCGCGCCTTCTTCGACAGCGTCACGGCCAGCATCTCGAGCATGATGCGGTGGACGTTGTTCTCGGGCTGGGGCTCGGTGAGGCCGAGCGAGTTGACCTGCACGCCGTAGCGGAAGAGTCGCTTCTTCGGGTCGGCGACGCCGTAGCGGTCGCGGACGATCTCGTCCCAGAGCTCGGCGAAGGCGCGCATCTTGCAGATCTCGGTGACGAAGCGCAGCCCCGCATTGACGAAGAACGAGATGCGCCCGACCGCCTCGGCGAAGGTCTCCTCGTCGACCTCGCCCGCGGTGCGCACGGTGTCGAGCACCGCGCAGGCGGTGGCGAGCGCGAAGGACAATTCCTGCACCGGCGTCGCGCCCGCCTCCTGGAGATGGTAGGAGCAGACGTTGATCGGATTCCACTTCGGGACCTCGCGCGTCGTGAACAGGATCACGTCCTTGGTCAGCCGCATCGAGGGCGCCGGCGGGAAGACGTAGGTGCCGCGCGACAGGTACTCCTTGATGATGTCGTTCTGCGTCGTGCCCTGCAGGCGCTCGCGCGACGCGCCCTGCTCGTCGGCGACCGCGATGTAGAGCGCGAGCAGCCAGGGCGCCGTCGCGTTGATGGTCATCGAGGTGTTCATGGTGTCGAGCGGTATGCCGTCGAACAGCGCCCGCATGTCGCCGATATGCGAGATTGGCACGCCGACCTTGCCGACCTCGCCGCGGGAAAGCTCGTGGTCGGGGTCGTAGCCGGTCTGGGTCGGCAGGTCGAAGGCGACCGAGAGGCCGGTCTGCCCGCGCGACAGGTTCGCCCGGTAGAGCGCATTCGATTCCGCCGCGGTGGAATGGCCCGCATAGGTGCGGAAGATCCAGGGCTTGTCGCGCTGTGGCCGCTCGTCCATCCATCCGCCTGCGATGCTTGGTGCAATGCGGTATATTACAGCGTTGTTCCCTGTCCGTCAGCCGATCCTTTAGACGAGGAGAACCACCAAGTCAGGCCTCGTTTTTCGGCCTCCAGTACGGAAACCGTGCTAGGTTGCCAGGTGTTGCGGTCGGGAGAGCTTCGACCTTTGTCCTATGTTGCGATGCAACATCAAGGCCGGTATCTTCCTCGCAAATCTCGATCTGAGGGTACCTCCATGGCGGTCCAGGCGCTGCGCAAATCCGACAAGCCCGAATCCTCGCCCCCGAAGGATCTCTACGAGCTCGGCGAGATCCCGCCGCTCGGCCATGTGCCGGAGAAGATGTATGCCTGGGCGATCCGCAAGGAGCGCCACGGCCCGCCCGAGGAGGCGATGCAGGTCGAGGTCGTTCCGACCTGGCCGATCGGCGACGACGAGGTGCTGGTCCTCGTGATGGCGGCAGGCGTCAACTACAACGGCGTGTGGGCGGCGCTCGGCCAGCCGGTCTCGACCCTCGATGGGCACAAGAACCCCTACCACGTCGCCGGCTCGGACGCGTCGGGGATCGTCTGGGCAGTCGGGGCCAAGGTGAAGCGCTGGAAAGTTGGCGACGAGGTCGTGGTCCATTGCAACCAGGACGATGGGGACGACGAGGAGTGCAATGGCGGCGACCCGATGTTCTCGGCCTCGCAGCGCATCTGGGGCTACGAGACGCCGGACGGCTCGTTTGCCCAGTTCTGCCGGGTGCAGTCGCGCCAGCTGATGGCGCGACCGCGCCACCTCACCTGGGAGGAATCGGCCTGCTACACGCTCACGCTTGCCACCGCCTACCGCATGCTGTTCGGCCACCAGGGCCACCGCCTGCGGCCCGGCGACAACGTGCTGGTCTGGGGCGCGTCGGGAGGGCTCGGGGTGTTCGGCGTGCAGCTCTGCGCCGCCTCCGGCGCCAACGCCATCGGCGTCATCTCGGACGAGGGCAAGCGCGACTACGTCATGCAGCTCGGGGCCAGGGGCGTCATCAACCGCAAGGATTTCTCCTGCTGGGGCCAGCTGCCCAAGGTCAACTCGCCCGAATATGCCGAATGGTCCAAGGAAGCGCGCAAGTTCGGCAAGGCGATCTGGGACATCACGTGCAGACGAGACGTCGACATCGTGTTCGAGCATCCGGGCGAGGCGACCTTCCCGGTCTCGACCCTCGTGGTGAAGCGGGGCGGCATGGTGGTCTTCTGTGCCGGCACCTCGGGCTTCAACATCACCTTCGACGCGCGCTATGTCTGGATGCGGCAGAAGCGCATCCAGGGCTCGCATTTCGCGCATCTCAAGCAGGCCGCGGCCGCAAACCAGTTCGTCATCGACCGCCGCATCGATCCCTGCATGTCGGAGGTCTTCCCCTGGGACAAGATCCCGCTCGCCCACACCAAGATGTGGAAGAACCAGCACGCGCCCGGCAACATGGCGGTGCTGGTCAATGCGCCGCGGAGCGGGCTGCGGACGTTCGAGGACGTGATCGAGGCGGCTTCGTAATGTCCCCCTGGCTCGCAATCGAGCGCGTTCGCTATCGGTTCTGAGCGCCGTGGAAGATCGCGAGGATATGGACCTCGTGGCGCTCCCGATGCACCTCGTACACAATGATGTAAGGCGCCTCGACCAACTCGCGCGTGCCCGGTTCGCGACCCGGCCCGCCCATCTCCGCCAGGCCTGGAAGTGAAAGTTGCTCGATGCGGTCGCCGAGGCGACGGATCATGTTGGCGGCAGCGCGTGGACTGTCCTTCACGATCCAAGCGAAGATCCGATCGAGATCGTCTTCGACTCTTGCCCGAACGATGATTTTAATACGCCGAAACGGCGCAAACGTCGGGTGAATTCCTCGAAGCTCATCGTCTCGGGAGCCGCCTCGGCGCGGCGGCGGCGCACCTCCGCGACCTGCTCATCCGTAAGCCGGCACGAAGTACTGTCTCGCTCCTCGATCGAAACGATCATCTCGGCGACTTCTTCCTGGCGCTCGGCCGGCCACGTCAGGACCCGATCGAGCGCCGCTTTAATCTGCTCTTTCGTCATGGCGCGGTTATATCCCGGCAAACTAAACGATCCAAGGCGAGCAACCCGCGAGCAGTGCCCGGTCCGGTGCCGCAGCGCCGACTCGACCTCTCCCGCGAGCGGAATGCCCCTCACAACGGCGCCTTGCGCACCTCCTCGAAGCGCTGGTCGTGGAGCTTGTGCAACCGTCGGCGCTTGGCCGCGATCACGGTGCCGTTGAGCTCGCCGCCGAACAGGAAGATTGCGGAGAGGATGTAGAGGAAGACGAGGGCGAGCATCGCGGTCGCCAGCCCGCCATACATCGAGGCGTAGGCGCCGGGGTAGTAGCTCAGGTAGCGCCCGAAGGTCACGCCGCCGAGGATCCACAGCACCAGCGTGATGCCGATGCCGGGCAGGATGTGCCGGAAGCGGCGCTGGCCGGCCGGGATGAACTTGTGGGCGACGATCAGCGCCGCGACGATCAGCACCGTGGCGGTGAGGATGCGCAGGAGGTCGACGAGATTCTCGAGCGGCGCGAGCCGGGGCAGCCAGTAGACGATCACGCGCCAGATCAGCGGCCCGAACACGACGAGCACCGCGAAGCCGAGCATCACGATAGCGCCCAGGATGACGAAGGCGATGGATTCGAGCCGCGTGAACCACCAGGCCCGCGTCTCGCGCACGCCGTAGGCGCGGTTGAGGCCGACGCGCAGGCTCTCGACCCCACTCGAGGCGAAGTAGAGCGCAAGCGCCGCGCCGATGGTCAGGATGTCGCGGCGCTGCTCGCTCAGGACACGATGCACCTCGCTGGCGATCGGCTCGCCGACCTCGGTCGGCCAGGCCTCGAGGATGAGGTCGGCGGCCTCGTCGGCGAGCGAGCCCGTGCCGAAGAAGCTCGCGAGCGAGGTCACGAGGATCAGGAACGGGAACATCGAGAACAGCACCGAGAGCGCGATGTGGCTCGCGATCGCCCACCCGTCATGCAGGAGGAAGCGGTTCCAGGCGATCATCGCGACCGCGTAGAAGGTTTTCAGGCGAGGCACCCGGCTTCGATGACGCAAGGGCCGGGCGGAGGCAAGGCGTGCGAGCGTGGCGGTTGAACCGACGCGCCGGGCGTGGTTCCTGCGGGCCATGCCCGCCTCGAACGCGCTCGTCCGCCTCGCGCCGCCGCTCTTCGTCTTCCTGTGGGCGACCGGCTTCGTCGCCGCCCGGCTCGTCGTGCCGCATGCCGATCCGCTGACCTTCCTGGTCCTGCGCTATGTCCTTGCGGCAGCGATCCTCGCGGTCATCGCTGTTGCGGCGCGGGCGCCGTGGCCGATAGGGGCGCGCGGCTGGGCCGACGCGATGATCGCAGGCGTCCTGATCCAGGCCGGCTATCTCGGCGCGGTGTTCTGGGCGATCAAGCACGGCGTGCCGGCCGGCATCTCGGCGCTGATCGCCGGGCTGCAGCCGCTCGTCACCGGCATGCTGGTCGGCTGGCTTCTCGGCGAGCGCGTCTCGGCGAAACGCTGGGCCGGCATCGCGATTGGCTTCCTCGGAACCGCGTTGGTGGTCGCCCCGAAGCTCGGGGGCGCGGCGGGCGGCTTCCCGCCATTGGCGGTCGCCGTCAACTTCCTCGGCACCGTCTCGATCACCCTCGGCACGATATGGCAGAAGCGCACGGCCGCGGCTGCGGATTTGCGCACCAACGCGGTCGCGCAGTTCCTCGGCGCGGCGCTCGCGACCCTGCCCGTCGCGCTCATCCTCGAGAACGGCCGCCTCGACCCGGTACCCGAGCTCTTCATCGGGCTGTCCTGGTCGGTGGTCGCCCTCTCGATCGGCGCGATCGGCCTGCTTCTCGTGCTGATCCGGCGCGGCGCCGTCGCGGGCGTTGCGGCGCTGCTCTATCTCGTGCCGCCGGTCTCCGCGCTGATGGCCTACGTGCTGTTCGGGGAGGCGCTCTCGCCGCTGCAGATCCTCGGCATGCTGGTCGCCGCGGCCGGCGTCGCGCTCGCAAGCCGCGGCTAGCCGAAGAGGGGATCAACAAGCGCGGCCGCGGGGTTTATGCTGCACCGCACCAGCCGGAGCTCTCGATGACCGCCCTTTCCGCCGCGACCGCATCGCCCGATTTCGTCATGCTTGCCGAGACGGCCGCGAAGGACATCGCGGCGCTTGTCGCGGAGGCACGCCGGCGGGTGCGGACGAAGGTGGTCGCGGACCGGCGCATCTCGGCCGAGCGTCTCGAGCGCGAGCAGCATGCCGCACATGGGCTCGCCTGGCTTGCGACCTATGCCGAGGCGATCCGCGAGAGCGCGGCCCATGCGGCGCGGCTGTCCGGCGAGGGCCGCTTCGGCGAGACCGAGGAACTGCTCGTCCGCATCGGCATCGGGGAGTATCTCGACCAGGCCTTCGGCGGCATCCCGATGAGCCAGGGCGAGATGGTGCGTCCGCACGCGCTGGGACTCTCGGGCGGCGACCTCGCCCGGTTCCGCACGGATGCGATCGACGGCCTTATCGAGAGCGGCAACACGACGGAAAACCGGGCGCGGCTGGTCGCGCTTGTCCGGGAGCGCCAAGGCGCGCCGACCATCGGCGATTCGGGACTCGACGACACGCTCGAGGCGATCCGCGCCGAGATGCGGCGCTTCGGCGAGGCCGAGGTCGCGCCGCACGCCCATCAATGGCATCTCGCCAATGCCTACATCCCGATCGAGATCATCGCGCACATGGCCGAGCTCGGAGTGTTCGGGCTCACCATCCCCGAGGAATACGGCGGCATGGGCCTGTCGAAGGTCTCGATGTGCGTCGTCTCGGAGGAATTGTCGCGCGCCTATATCGGCGTCGGCTCGCTCGGCACGCGCTCGGAGATCGCGGCCGAGCTGATCCTCGGCGGCGGCACCGAGGCGCAGAAAGCGAAGTTCCTGCCGAAGATCGCCTCGGGCGAGATACTGCCCACCGCGGTCTTCACCGAGCCCAACAACGGCTCCGACCTCGCCTCGTTGCGCACCCGCGCGGTGCGCGAAGGCGACGCCTACAGGGTCTTCGGCAACAAGACCTGGATCACCCATCCGGTCCGGGCCGACCTGATGACGCTGCTCGTGCGCACGAACCCCGACGAGCCCGGCCACAAGGGTCTCTCGCTGCTGCTTGCCGAGAAGCCGCGCGGCACCGACGAGGATCCGTTCCCGGTCGCGGGCCTCACCGGCGGCGAGATCGAGGTCTTGGGCTATCGCGGCATGAAGGAATACGAGCTCGCCTTCGATGGCTTCGAGGTTCCGGCCGAGAACCTCCTCGGCGGCGAGGAGGGGCAGGGTTTCCGGCAATTGATGCAGACGTTCGAATCGGCCCGCATCCAGACCGCGGCGCGGGCGATCGGCGTTGCCCAATCGGCGCTCGACGTCGGGCTGCGCTATGCCGAGGAGCGCATCCAGTTCGGCAAGAAGCTGATCGAATTCCCGCGCGTGTCCGACAAGCTTGCCATGATGGCGGTCGAGATCAACCTCGCGCGGCAGCTGACCTACTACGCCGGGCGCGAGAAGGACGAAGGCAAGCGCTGCGACCTGGAAGCAGGCATGGCGAAGCTCTTGGGCGCCCGCGTCGCCTGGGCCGCCGCCGACAACGCGCTGCAGATCCACGGCGGCAACGGCTTCGCGCTCGAATACCCGGTGAGCCGCGTGCTGTGCGACGCGCGCATCCTCTCGATCTTCGAGGGCGCGGCCGAGATCCAGGCGCAGGTGATCGCGCGGCGGCTCTTGGAGATGCAGTAGGTGCTGTCATTCCGGGGCTCGCCGACGGCGAGAGCCCGGAACCCATAGACACCGTCGTCGAGGGTGGTGGCGCGATTTCCCCGATGGGAGTTTATGGGTTCCGGGCTCGCGCTTCGCGCGCCCCGGAATGACAGCAGAGGCGCGGCGCTATTTGGTGATCTTCACCGAAATCGGATCGCTCGTCGGGAAGGTCTCCTCGAGCGCGTGATCGAGCTTCTTGTCGAGGTTCTTCTTCGAGTTCTCGGGCAGCTTCTCGTCCTTTTTCTTGCCGTCCTGATGGAAGCCGCCGCCCTGCTGCTTCTTGTCCTGCTCCATCGTCGCCTCCTCTCGCGGATCGCTGCTGCCGGATCAACGCGCGAGCCGGCAAAAGGGAACGGCCAAGGTGGCGAAAAGAATGGCCGGGGTGGACCCGGCCATTCCGCGCTCAATACGGCGAAGGGCTCACAGGCCTTCTTGGATGTCCTTCAGCATCGCGATGTGCTCCTTGATGTGGCCGCGGGCGAGCTTCGCGGCGTTCATCGCCTCGCGGTTCTGCGGGCGGCCCTGGAGGAAGCGCTCCTGGATCTGCAGGAGCTCCTGGTGGCCGTCGATCTGGCCCTTGACGTACTCCTTGTCGAAGGCCTCGCCGGCCTTCGCCTGCTGCAGCTTCTGGACCATCTCGGCATGCTTCTGGTCGAGCTGCGGCTGGGCGGCCGCGCCCTGCGGGCTTGCGGTGCCGGCCGGCTCCATCATCGAGCGCAGCACCTCGGCGATGGTCGTCTGCTCGTCGCGCTCGAACTGCGCGAACTGCTTCACGTCCTCGTCCTGCGCCTTCTGCAGCGCGATCTCGCTCGTCTGCAGCGCGACCGAGCCGACCATCATCGTTTGTTGCATCCACTGCTGCTCGGCCTGGCCCATCTGGCCCTGGGCGCCTGGGGAGGCGTTCGTGACGCCGGCCGTTCCGTGGACGCCGCCAGCGGCGCCGCCGGTCTGCGCGGCGGGCGATTGCGGCTGGACGGTGTTCTGCGCGAAGGCTGCGGGCGCAGCGCCGATGCCGGCGAGGCCCATCAAGACAAGACGGCGATCCATGGAGATGCTCCTGGTTGAGGCGGGCGAGCATGGCTCCGAGCGCGCATCGAGGCGGTCCGAAGCCGTCGCTGCGCCTCTAACGTCAGGGTCTCGCAAACCGTTTCAGCTTGAGCATGCGGCGAAACCCCTGCGAAACACGCCGCGACATCGTCCCGAAACAGGACAGGCGCATTGTTCGCTCAACGCTTCCCCAAGAAGCGTCAGCCGGCGGCGCGGAAACTCCCAGCCCGCCCTCCCGCGCCGCCGGCATCTTTTGCGCTTGAGGAAGAGGCCCAGAGAGCGTTCGCAATGGCCGAGCCCGCTTGGCGCCCGATCGAGAGTGCGCCCAAGGACCAGGATATCATCGTCTTCTCGCAGCGCTGGGGGTCGCTCATCGCCGAGTTCTCGAGCGAGTTCGGCCAGTGGTTCCCGCGCATGCAGTGCCCCGTCGCGCTCCATGGCGAGGACGACGGGCTCACGCATTGGATGCCGCTGCCGGTGGCACCCGAAGCCTGTCGTAGTGCATCCGTGCGCGGCCTGAGATTCGCAAGCCAGCTTCGCGAGAGCTTCGAGCTCGCCCCAGCCTGACCCCGCGGGCGCGGGTCAGCCGCCTTCGGCGCGTCCGGGCCGCTTCGTGGTCAGGCGCTCCTCGAGCCTGCCGATGAGGCGCGCCAGGTCGGGCGGCAAAGGCTCTTCCAGCACGTCCGAATAAAGCCGCGCCAGATTGCGCGCGATCATGAGCGAGTCGCGCGCATCCGTGGGATGCGGGGCGAAGGCTCGATTTCCGATCTCCTGCATGCGCGGCTCTCCTCTCGAGCGGGGAACGCCGGTGTGGGCGAGCGGTTTCAGCGTGGCAGCTATGATCTGCGGAACCGCGCTTGATACGACGCGTTTCCCTGCCGAGAACAGAGGTCGTGGGAAAGGTCATGTTGGACAGAAATAAGCTTCCGGCGGAAACGCAGGACAAATCATCTGTCTTTGTGCTTGGCCTAGTGCTTGGCGCGTCTGTTCCGCTGCTTTTCCTGGCGCTTGGAGCCTGACGCGAAGCTTGGCAATGGTGGCTGCTCGATTTAGCGCAGCACGCCGCCGCACCGCTCAGCTGTGCGCAAAGATATCGGTCTCCGCCCATCCCATCAGGTCGAGCCGCGCCCGCGTCGCCAGGAACGCGAAGCAGCGTTCCGCGATTTCGCTCCGCCCCTCGCGCGCCAGCAGGGTATCGAGCCGCTCCTTGAGCGTGTGGAGGTGCAGCACGTCGGAAGCGGCGTAATCGAGCTGCGCCGGGGTCAGCAGATCAGCTCCCCAGTCCGAGGATTGCTGCTCCTTCTGGAGATTGACGCCGAGGAGCTCGCGCACGAGATCCTTGAGCCCGTGCTTGTCGGTGTAGGTGCGAGTGAGCTTCGAGGCGATCTTGGTGCAATAGACCGGCTCCGGCATAACGCCGAGATAGCGCTCGATTACCGCAAGATCGAACCGAGCGAAATGGAAGATCTTGAGGACGGAGCGGTCGGCAAGCAGGCGCACGAGACGCTTGGGCCGCGGCCCGTCCTTCAGGATCTGGACGATATCCGCCGTGCCGTCGCCGGTCGAAACCTGCACGACGCAGAGCCGGTCGCGGAAGGGGTTCAGGCCGAGGGTTTCCGTATCGACCGCGACCGCGTGCGTCGCCGAGTAGCTTTCGGGAAGGTCGCCGCGATGGTAGCGGATGGTCATGGAGCCTCGCCCCTCGGCCTCTAACAGCGCGGTTCCCTCGCCGCAACAAAGCCTCCCGACTTGCAAACAGAAACAGCCTGCCGGAGCGGGTTCTCTCGGTACTTGGCATCGGCCCGGAATGCTGAGGAGCCGATGTTCCGATCACGTTCCAGAGGGCCCGCCGAATCGGGCGTGAAGGAAGTGCGGCGAAACCCGGCAAATGAAAACAGCAAACGAATACTTCCGATCCCTGCGGGCGACGACGGAGGCAACCGACGGAACCGGCTCCGGCTCCTTGCGTTGCGTCATCACAGCTTGAGTTCAACCAAGGAGCGCCCCATGCGCAAGAGCATCATCGGTCTGGCCGCCGTGGCGGCCTTGTTCGCCCTTCCCAACATCGCCTCCGCCACCGATTCCGGTGCTGCCGCCGGCGCCGTCACGGGCGGCGTTGCAGGCGCGGTGGTCGGCGGGCCGGTCGGCGCGGCGATCGGCGCCGGCGCCGGCGCCGTCGCGGGCGGTGCGGCCACGGGCCCGAACACCACCGGCACGGTGGTGATCCAGGAGCGCAATCCGACGAGCCGCGAGCAGACCTGCGTCCAGGACGCCGCCGGCAACCGCACCTGCCGCGAAGTCGTCCGCTAACCACACTGTCGATCAAGGCCGGGACCCCGCCGCTTTGGCGCGGCGGGGTTTTTCATGCCGCAAGGCCGAGAGACTCGCCGGTGGACGAGGGCGGCGCTTCTTTGTAGAGCCGCCCGGTCCCTGAGGGCCGCATGCTCTTCGTCCGCTCGCTTCTGTTCAACGTCGCCTTCTACGCGAACACGATTCTGTGGATCATCGTCCTGATCCCGTTCGTGCTCGCGCCGCGTAGGACCTTCCTCGGCGTGGTCAAGCTCTGGGGCCGCTCGTCGATCTGGCTCCTGCGCGTGCTGGTCGGGACGACGCTCGAGTTCCGGGGGGTCGAGCGCATCCCCCGCGGCGGGCTCCTCGTCGCCTCGAAGCACCAGAGCTTTCTCGAGACCTTCGCCCTGGTGACGAGGTTCGACGATTTCACCTTCATCCTGAAGCGGGAGCTGATGTGGATCCCGTTCTTCGGATGGTATCTGATGAAGGCTGCCCAGGTGCCGATCGACCGTAAGGCCGGCTCGCAGGCGCTTGCGGCCATGAACGAGCGCGCTCGTGCCGAGGCGGCGCGCGGCAGGCAGGTCCTGATCTTCCCCGAGGGGACGCGGCGGGCGCCCGGGGCGCCGCCCGCCTATAAGTTCGGCGTCGCCCATCTCTATGCCAACCTCGGCGTGCCCTGCCTGCCGGTTGCGATCAACACTGGGTTGTTCTGGCCGCGACGCCGGTTCATGCGCTACCCGGGCACGGCGGTGATCGAGTTCCTCGAGCCGATGCCGCCGGGCGAGCCGCGCGAGGTGTTCTTCGACGAGCTCAGGCGCCGCATCGAGGGCGCCTGCGAGCGGCTCCTGCGGGAAGGGCGAGCCGAACATGGCGACATGCCCGCTCTCGCGCGAGCCGATCCGGGACTTGACATCTCTAGAAAATAGTCCTATACACCTCGCCGTCCCGGCCCACTCGAGGGGCGTGTGCGCAGCGTGGCTCATGCGGGTCGGGAGCGGTGGCTTCGTCGGAGGGGAGAACGCGCCCGTCCGGCGGGGCAGG
>JAQSWQ010000096.1 GCA_029266525.1 Microvirga sp. | reverse complement strand
GCTTGGGCCTGCCCCGCCGGACGGGCGCGTTCTCCCCTCCGACGAAGCCACCGCTCCCGACCCGCATGAGCCACGCTGCGCACACGCCCCTCGAGTGGGTCGGGACGGCGAGGTGTATAGGATATTATTCTGCAGATGTCAAGTGCTGTCATCACGCAGGTTTCGGGAGGCGCCGCTTTCCGCCTCTGATATGCTGCGCCGATGAACGACGTCCGCTTCACGTTCTTCGATACTGCGGTCGGCCGCTGCGGGATCGCCTGGCGCGCGCAGGACATCGCGGCGGTGCTCCTGCCCGAGAAGACCGACGCGGCCGCGCGAGCGCGGCTTGCACGGAGGTTCCCGCAGGCGCGGGAGGCGGAGCCGCCCCCGGAGATTCGGCGCGTCATCGACGGCATCGTCGCGCTGCTCGCGGGCGAGCGTCGGGACCTTTCCGACGTAGCGCTCGATTGCGAGAGCCTTCCGGCGTTCCACCGCCGCGTCTACGAGGTCGCGCGGACCATCCGGCCCGGCTCGACCCTCTCCTATGGCGAGATCGCGGCACGATTGGGCGAGCCGCGCGCCGCGCGCGAGGTCGGCGAGGCGCTCGGCCGGAACCCGTTCCCGATCGTCGTTCCCTGCCATCGCGTGGTCGCGGCCGGCGGCAAGCTCGGCGGCTTCTCGGCCCGCGGCGGCGTCGCGACCAAGCTCCGCCTCCTCGAAATCGAGGGGGCGCTCGCGCCGGAGGCGCCGATGCTGTTCGGCGAGCTGCCGCGCGCGGTCCGCCGCGCCTGAATTTTTGGCGGAGCCGCCTCACCACTCTCCTCATCCTGAGGTGCTCGGCCGAGGCCGAGCCTCGAAGGACGCAGGCACGTCGACGCAGCGTCTCTGGTGTGCGTGCTTCGAGGCTCCCCCGGCTCAAGGCCGGGGTCGCACCTCAGCATGAGGAGATGGGGGGCGGTTCGTGCTTCAGGCCAGCCGCGCGATGGTCAGCGCCATCGCCTGGGCGCGGGGCACGAAGCTCTCGACCTCGAGATACTCCTCCGGCGAATGCGCCTTGCCGCCGACCGGGCCGACGGCGCAGAGCGTCGGGCAGCCGACGCTCGCGGTGAAGCCTGAATCGGCGCAGCCGCCGGTGAACTCGCCGCCGAGGGGCCGGCCGAGCTCCTTCATAGCCCCCTGATAGGCCTGAAACAGCGCCTTCGCGCCCTCGTCCTGCACCAAAGGCTTGAACTCTCCCTTGATCTCGAGCTTCGCGATCGTGCCCGGCACGGTCGCGCGCGCGACGATCTCCTCGATCCGGCGCATGGCGTCGGCGCGGTCCGGCGGCGTGATGTAGCGCAGGTCGATCTGGCACTCGGCCAGCGGCGCGACGGTGTTGACCGACTGCCCGCCACTGACGAGGCCGACATTGACCGTCGTCCCTCTGGGCAGGTCGGTGATCGCGTGCAGCGCGACGATCTTGTGCGCGAGCTCGCCGATGGCGCTGACCCCCTGCTCGAAATTGCCGCCCGAATGCGCGGCCTTCCCGAACACCTCCATCTTCATGAACACGCCGCCCTTGCGGCCGGTGACGACGTTGCCGGAGGGCCGGCCTGGCTCGGAGTTGAGGACGGCGCGGGCGCTCCTTGCCGTCTCCTCGATGACCGGGCGGCAGGAGAGCGAGCCGATCTCCTCGTCCGAGGTGATGAGCCCGATAAGCGGCGCCGGCGAGCCGCCGAACTTCTTGTAGGCGGCGAGCACGAAGGCGTTCATGACGAGCCCCGCCTTCATGTCGCAGACGCCCGGCCCGTAGGCGCGCCCGTTCTCGATCCGGAACGGCCGGCGGCCGGCCTCGCCCTTCGGGAACACGGTGTCGCGATGCCCCATCAGGACGATCGGCCGGTTCGCGCCGCCGGGGCCCGCGACCTCGGCCTTGATCGCCTCGCCGAAGGTCTCGTCCGGGACGGTCGAGACCGGGATGTCGTGCTCGGCGAAGAAGCGCTTGAAGCGCTCGCCGACCGCGTCGACGCCCGGCTTGTCGTACGAGCCGGAATCGATGTTCACGACCTCCTCGAGGAGCGCGAGCATGGCCTCGCGCTGCGAGGCGAGCCAGGAGGTGACTTCATTCGGACGGTTCGAGCTCATGGCTGCCCTTCTCTTTTGCCAGCGGCCTCGTTCGCTGCGTGCACGAGCTGGCGAGCGAGCATGCGTTCGAGCATGCTCTCCAGCAACGACACGTCGACCGCAGTCTTCTCTTGCCAGACGGCATCCGCCGCCTCGAGTGCGTCGTAGTACGGGCCTTTGTCAGCCGCAATCTGCTCAGGAATAGTCGGTGTGCCGGGAAGGATGCTGTCGAGCTTGATGCTCATCACGACGTAGGAGATCGCACGCGACGTACGCCCGTTGCCGTCGGCGAAAGGGTGTATCCAATTGAGCCGCCACAGCACATACGCAGCAAGGTGAAGCGCCGTGCGGCCGGTCCAGTTCTCATTGATGTAGTCGCATAGCAAGCTGACTTCCTCCGACACCATGAAAGGATCAGGAGGAACGTGGCGGCTTTTGGAGATCTTGATCGTCGTGTTCCGGAAGGTGCCCGCGAGCGGATGGATCCCGTGGAGTGCGGCCTCGTTCAACTTCAGGATCAGAAAGGGTCTCAGGCGAAAGGGGCGATCCGGCTCCTTGACGTGACTTCGAATAATTTCGAGCGCCTGCTCGAATTGGCGGACTCCGTTCTCGGTTTCTCGCCTCGCGATTTCGTCCGGGTCGGTGATGAGGTCGCGTGCTTCGGTGAAGCTGTGGCGATCTCCGGTCATCCGGCCTTTTTCTCGTCCTCGAGCTTCTGGTCGACCTCGGCGACGAGCTCACGGGTGATCCGCTCGTTCTCGATATGCGTGTTGCCGTAGACGAAGCTCCGGCGCTGCTCGCGCAGCTGCGCCGGCGTCATCTCGATCTGTCTGGCCCGCGCCACGAGGTCCTTGAGATCCTCGGTCATCACCTTCCCCCGACTCCCGCTCCGAACGCTATCGAACAACGGCAAGATTGACCAGTCGTCTACTCCGCCGCCTGCGGCAGCGGCGGCGCCGGCGGGCCGGCGAGCGCCAGGAGCTCGGCTTCTCAAGCTGCCTCCTCCACCCCAATGACCAGCCGCCGCCCGAGCGCGGCGAGCGTGGCCTGAAGGGCCGGCAGCTTCGTCGCGTGCCTCGGGTCGAGGATCCGGCGCACCTCGCGTTCGTCCTTGCCGAGCCGCCCGGCGAGTTCGGTCTTCGTGATCCCGGCCCCGGCGAACGCCTCGACCACGGCCAATTTTGCGGCGACGTCCGGCTCAACCGAGATCGGCACGAGACCGCGCCTCCGAGCGCGCCGCTCGGGCAAGGCCCGGCCCTGGCGCGCGTAGGTCAAAAGGGCCACCCCGAGCGCGTCGGCTGCCATGCGTAACGCATCGGCCCGATCATCGCACTCGGTGATCGCCTCGGGCACGTCGGGAAAGGTCACCACCCACGCACCCTCGTCACCGGGCTCGATCTCGGCGTCATAGACGTAGAGCCTCATCGGTTCCTCCGAGAAGGGACGACCGGTCCTAATCGAGACCGAGCGCCTTCCTGATTTTTCTCGCCGTCTTCGGGTCGATCTCTCGGCTCGGCAGGGTCAAAGCCAGCTCGGCCGCGGCGATCGGACATTTTTGTCCTGATGGCAAGAAAGGGTCCCGACCATGGCTACTCCGCCGCCTGCGGCAGCGGCGGCGCCGGCGGGCCGGCGAGCGCCAGGAGCTCGGCCTCCTCCAGCGTCTCCTTCTCCAAGAGCCGGCGGGCAGCGCGCTCGAGCACGTCGCGGCGCTCCCGCAGGATGTCGAGCGTGCGCTCCAATGCGCTCTCGACGATGCTCTTCACCTCGTCGTCGATGGCGTTGCCGGTCTCCTCGCCGAAGTCGCGCTCGCGCGGCGCCATGGGCAGGTCCGGCCCCTGCAGGAAAGAGCGGGTGTCGCGCTCATAGGCGACGCTGCCGAGCTTTTGGGACATGCCGTAGCGGGTCACCATCGAGCGGGCGATGTCGGTCACGCGGCGCAGGTCGTCGGCGGCGCCGGTCGAGAAATGGCCGAACACGATCAATTCCGCGGCGCGTCCGCCCAAGAGCACGGCCATCTTGTTCTCGAGCTCCTCCTTGGTCATCAGGAAACGGTCCTCGGTCGGGCGCTGGATGGTGTAGCCGAGCGCGCCGACGCCGCGCGGGATGATCGAGACCTTGTGCACCGGATCGGCCCCGGGCAGCGCCAGCGCCACGAGCGCATGGCCCATCTCATGATAGGCGACGATCTCGCGCTCCTTCGGATTGAGCAGGCGGTTGCGCTTCTCGAGCCCGGCGACGATGCGCTCGACCGCGTTGTTGAAGTCGGCCATCGTCACCGCGTCGGCGCCGCGCCGCGTCGCAAGCAGCGCCGCCTCGTTGACGAGGTTCGCGAGGTCGGCGCCGGTGAAGCCGGGCGTCAGCGCCGCGACCTTCTCGGCGTCGACGTCCGGCGCGAGCTTCGCCTTCTTCATGTGCACCTGCAGGATCTGGATGCGACCCTTCTTGTCCGGCCGGTCGACCAGCACCTGCCGGTCGAACCGTCCGGCGCGGAGCAGCGCCGGGTCGAGGATCTCGGGCCGGTTGGTCGCGCCGAGCAGCACGAGGCCGGCGCGCGAATCGAAGCCGTCGAGCTCGACCAGGAGCTGGTTCAGCGTCTGCTCCTTCTCGTCGTGGCCGCCGGCGTAAGGCCCGATGCCGCGGGCGCGGCCGAGCGCGTCGAGCTCGTCGATGAAGATGATCGCCGGCGCCTTGCTCCGCGCCTGCTCGAAGAGGTCGCGCACGCGGGCCGCCCCGACGCCGACGAACATCTCCACGAACTCGGAGCCGGAGATCGAGAAGAACGGCACCTTGGCTTCGCCGGCGACCGCCTTGGCAAGCAGCGTCTTGCCGGTGCCGGGCGGTCCGACCAGGAGCACGCCTTTCGGCATGCGCCCCCCGAGCCGCCCGTACTCCTCGGGGTTCTTGAGGAAATCGACGACCTCGCGCAGCTCGTCCTTCGCCTCATCGACGCCGGCGACGTCGTCGAAGGTGACGCCGGTGTCCGACTCGACATAGACCTTGGCCTTCGACTTGCCGATCGCCATCAGCCCGCCCGGCCCGCCGAGCCCCTGCGCCATGCGCCGCCCGAGATAGGCCCAGACGCCGAAGAACAGCAGCACCGGCAGCACCCAGGAGAGGATGTCGCGCAGGAAGGTGCTCTCGATCCGGCCCGTGTAGCGCACGTTGTACTGGTCGAGCTGGCGGGCGAACTCGGGATCGACCCGGGTCGTCACGAAGATGCTCTTGCCGTCGAGCGGCTCCTTGAGCTTGCCCTGGATGAAGCGGTCGGAGATGCCGATCTCGGCGACCTTGCCCTCGCGCAGCAGCTGCTCGAACTGGCTGTAGGGGATGTTCGCGACTTGCTGGGTCGTCGTGTAGACGTATTGGAACAGCATGAGGCCCAGGAAGGCTACGATCCAGTACCCGATGTGGAAGCGCGCGGCGTCCTTCGGCATCGTCGGCTTGGTCGGCATTGTCGGGCTCAGCTCACGGCCGCGCTACGGCCATCGCCCGGAGGTGGGTTCCAGCCGGCGGAAATGCCAGGGCCGGTACGAGCGGGACCGTTGCTGCATCGGCCCCGGACAGTGTTTTGCGCGAGCGCCGATGGCCCCGCGGCGAGGCGGACCCCACTTAGCCGGGGCAGGAGGACGCCATGCAGCTCACCGGAATCCACCACCTCACGGCCGTCACCGCGAACGCCGCCGGCAACCACGCCTTCTACACCGGCGTGCTCGGGATGCGGCTCGTCAAGAAGACCGTGAACCAGGACGACGTCAGCGCCTATCACCTCTTCTATGCCGACGGCCTCGCCTCGCCTGGGTCCGACCTCACCTTCTTCGACTGGCCGGTCGGGCGCGAGCGGCGCGGCACCAACAGCATCGTGCGCACCGGCCTGCGTGTCGCCGGCGAGGCGAGCCTGTCGTTCTGGCGCGAACGCCTCGAGGCGGCCGGCGCGCCACATGGCAAGATCGGCGAGCGCGACGGCCGGCTCACCCTCGATTTCGAGGATCCCGAAGGCCAGCGCCTCAGCTTCATCGATGACGGCGGCGCCGGGCCGTCGCATCCGTGGGACCGCAGCCCGGTTCCGGCCGAGCATCAGATCCGCGGCCTCGGCCCGATCACCATGAGCGTGCCCGATCTCGGGCCGACCGACATGGTGCTGACGCAGGTCATGAACATGCGGCAGGCCCGCAGCTACGCGCAAGGCAGCGCGACCGTGCATGTCTACGCGATGGGCGAAGGCGGCCCTGCGGCGGAGCTTCACGTCGCGGTCGAGCCGGGCGCGGCAGCCGCGCAGTCAGGCGCCGGCGGCGTGCATCACGTCGCCTTCCGCACCCCGAACGAGGAGGAATACGCGGCCTGGGCCGAGCGCCTGCGGCGCCTGCGCGTGCCGTCGAGCGGGCCGGTCGACCGCTTCTATTTCCGCAGCCTCTATTTCCGCGAGCCGAACGGCATCCTGTTCGAGATCGCGACCGACGGGCCGGGCTTCGCGACCGACGAGCCGCTGGAGGCGCTCGGCGAGCGCCTGGCGCTGCCGCCCTTCCTCGAGCCGCGGCGGGCGGCGATCGAGGCGGGCTTGAAGCCGCTCGCGACCGCCTGATCCTCAGCTCTTCAGGACGACGCAGGCGCCGCCGACCGAGCGGATGCGGCCGCACAGCGTGTCGGCGGCCTGGCGCGTCTGGGCCGGCACGCGGACCCGGTAATAGGTGCGAAGCCCCCGGCTGCGCATGCGCGTGCCGATCACCATCGGCCGCACGTCGGGCAGGACCCTGGCATAGCTCTGGCGCGCTCTGTTGAAGGAGGCGAGCGCCAGCGCCTTCGAGAAATTGCCGGCAAGCTGCACGCCCCAGGGTGCGAAGGGCGCTTCCGGCATGTCCGGCGAGAGGCGGCCGGGGCCCCGGCGCAACGAAGCGGTCGCCTGAAGGCAGGACACCGCGGGCTCCGGCCGCGGCGGCTCGGCGGCGCCTTCGGCCTTTGCCTCGGCGCCCCAATCGTCGACGGTGCGGCCGGTGATCCGCAAGACGTAGGAGCGCGTCTCGGCGGCCAGCTCGCCGCGGCCCTGGAGCCAACCGGCGACCCGATTCGGCCCGCCGTTATAGGCCGCCGCCGCAAGCCCGAGATTGCCGAAGCGCGTGCGCAGATCGGCGAGGAAGCTCGCGGAGGCCGGGATCGCCTGCTCGGGGTCGAAGGGGTCGGCGAGCCCGCGCTCGCGCGCCGTGCCCGGCATGAACTGCGCGACGCCTTGCGCGCCCGCCGGGCTCACCACCCCGGTGCGGAAGCTGCTCTCCTGCCAGATCAGCCGCGTGAAGAAGCCGACCGGGAGCTTGTGGCTGCGCGCGGCGCCTTCGATCAGCCGGCACAGCGCCTGCTCGACGGTCTCGGTCTGCGCGCCCGCGACGGTCGGCGGCGGCTCCGGCGCCGCGCCGGCGGGCGCGCCGAAAATGGGCGCTGCGAGGAGCGCGGCAAGAAGTCGAAGCTGCATGCGGGCGGGCGGTCGGGTTGCCGTTGCGCCGGCTTGAACCATCCGAGCCAAGCCGGATCAAGTCACCTGTTTCGTCCAAAGCGTGCGACGAAACACATTTTTCGATGAACGAAACAGCTAAGTCTGGCGTTGTGGAAGCGAAGCAATAACAGCGCAAAGCGCCTGCTCTTCAATCGCCATCGGGCCTTCACTCAGTGCTGGGAGACTGAGATGCTGCAGTTCGTGAACGCCGCCGTTGTCGGCGCAGTGCTTTCGGTCGGGATCGTTGCCGGTTCCGCCGCCCCCGTGCAGGCGCGGGAATCGGTCACCTT
Organism: Microvirga sp.; assembly: GCA_029266525.1. Taxonomy (GTDB): domain Bacteria; phylum Pseudomonadota; class Alphaproteobacteria; order Rhizobiales; family Beijerinckiaceae; genus JAJKJG01. The sequence continues at coordinate 2,363 of JAQSWQ010000096.1, read as the reverse complement.
CAGCGGCCGGGCCGAGCCCGGCACCATCGTCATCAAGACGAGCGAGCGCCGCCTCTATCTCGTGCTCGGCGAGGGCAAGGCCCTCCGCTACAAGGTCGCCGTCGGCAAGCCTGGCAAGCAGTGGGCCGGGGCGGCCTTTGTCAACGGCAAGCACGTCAACCCGGCCTGGACGCCTCCCGAGGAGGTCCGCGCCGACAACCCGAACCTGCCGGACGTGATCCCCGGCGGCTCGCCGCGCAACCCGATGGGGCCGCGGGCCATGACCCTTTCCGGCGGCGAATACGCGATCCACGGCACGAACCGGCCGGAGTCGATCGGCACCTTCGCCTCCTATGGCTGCATCCGCATGCACAACCACGACATCGTCGACCTGTTCGAGCGGGTCAGCGTCGGCACGCAGGTCGTCGTCACGCGATAATCCGGAAGAGGCTACGAAATCATGCCCGGCGCGAGCCGGGCCTTTTCGGTTGCGCGGCCGGCTGTCGCGTCAGCGCGCGAGCACGAGCGCCCAGTAGGGCCGGCCGGAATCGACGCGGGCGATGCCGATGCGGCTAAACTCCGGCATCAGCATGTTGGTGTTGTGGCCGGACGAGGCCTGCCACTGAGCGATCACGCCTTCGACCGAGCCGATGCCGGCGCTCAGGTTCTCGGCGGCCTTGCCGCGGATGCCGAAAGCCGCCATCCGCCCGGCAAAATCGCCATGCGACAGCCAGCCGGTCTGCGCGACCGTGCGAGCTTGCTGGCTTGCGGCCGCGTTGAGCTTCGGATCGACCCGGACCGGGCCGAGCCCATGGGAGGCACGGTAGCGCGAGATCAGCGCTGCCGCCGCGCCCGCCTCCGAGGCGCGCGGCGCGGCCTGCGCGGCCGCGACGAGCGAGGCGGTGGACGAGAGATCGGCAGAAGGAGCGAGCGCCGCCACTACGAGCGCCGCAAACGCGCGAATCGTCTTCATTCAGGATGCCCTGGTGGAGAACGGGAAGGGAATGCTGCCGGCGCCCGCGTTAAAGAAGGGTGCCGCGGGGCCCTAAAGCTCGAAACACCGGCATTCGGTTGGCAATAGGGCAGCTTGGCGGAACAAGCGCGGTCGGGCCGGCGTTGCGGCTGCATCCCGAAGGAGACGAACCCGTGAACAACGCCGCGACCTCACTTTCCCTGTTCGAAGGCGAGCGGAACCTCTCCTTCGGCGAGCGCGCCGCCTACATGGCAGCCGGCCTCGGCATCGCCGCGGCCGGCGCGAAGCCCCGCCCGAATCTCCTCCTCAACGTGCTTGCGCTCGCGGGCGGCGCGATGCTCGCCTGGGCGGGCTATGTCGGCCGCTGCCCGGTCAAGGCCGCGCTGATCGACGGCCGCAGCCCGCAACGCCGGCTCGGCCGCTAGACGGCCGGCCGGCGCGGGGCAAGGCGGAAGGGTTCGCTCAGTAGGTTGTATTGCGTCTGGCGATGAAGCCCCAGATCGCGAGAACGATGACCGCCCCGACGATCGCCCCGATGAAGCCTGCGCCCTCGCCGGCGCGGTACCACCCGATCGCCTGGCCGAGATAGGTCGCGAGGAAGGCGCCGACGATGCCGAGGATGGTCGTCAGGATGAAGCCCGACGGCTCGTTCTTGCCCGGCATGATGAACTTCGCGATCACGCCCGCGAGGAAGCCGATGATGATGGTCCAGATGATGCCCATGGTAGGTTCTCCGCTGCCAAGCTAACTCCGGAACATACCATAGAGTTTCCGGGGCGTTCGGCCAGAAGGCGACCCGGCCCGAGGAAGCCCGATGAGCGGACCGCCAGGCGGTCCGTGAAGGCGAGGCTTGAGCCGGCAACGAGGTCGCGCACCGTGCCGGATGGCCCGGAGCGACTTCCGTGCTCCGGGCGCGACGGCGGCGGCAAGTGGGTCCGAATGAGCTGGACGAGCGCGAGCCGAATGGCCTCGTGACTCCGCTGGCCGACATCCTCGAACGTCTGAGCCGGCGCGAACGATAAACGGGCCTTCCCGCCTCCCCTGCCCGCTCCTAAGTTCAGCTTATGACCGATTCAACCTCCTCCAGCCCGCCCGCCGTTGATCCTATCCACCGAGCTCCGTCGCGCCGCCGGGAACGCGGCCGCATGGTTGCCCGGGCCTTCGAGATCATTCTCTGGATCCTGGCCGTGCCTGCCGGGACCGCCGCCGTCATCTTCACCTGGTTCGGTCGCGGCTCGAGCTTGGGCCAGTGACCGCTGATGCCTATGGATAACTTTTCGGGATAACTTCTCGACCGGCACTGTGCCTGTCACCGCGCTAATGTGCCTGAAAGGCTTGCCACGTCATTCAAAACGGTAAGGCTGGCGACCCCGGCAGGACTCGAACCTGCGACCAACAGCTTAGAAGGCTG
>JAQSWQ010000028.1 GCA_029266525.1 Microvirga sp. | reverse complement strand
CCACTGCATGACCTTGCCCTGGGCGGCCGGCTCCCAGATCTTCTTCAGCTCGGCAACCGTGATGCACTCGCCGATGAAGCCGTTCTTCGGGCTCACCGCGACGGTCAGCGCGTCGAAGGCGATCGGCAGCTCGTAGAACTCGATTCCCGCCTGCTTGCAGGCATCGATCTCCTCCTTGAGGATCGGCCGCGAGCCGTTGGAGATATCGGTTTCGCCGCGGCAGAACTTCTTGAAGCCGCCGCCGGTGCCGGAGATGCCGACCGTCACGCGGACCCGGCCCTTCTTGGCCTTCTGGAACTCCTCGGCGAGCGCCTCCTGGATCGGAAAGACCGTGCTCGACCCGTCGATCGCGATGGTCCTCGTCTGCGCGAAAGCCGGCGCGGCTGCGGCGAGGCCGATCGCCGCAACGGAAGCGAGGAAAAGAAGCTTCATCATCTATTCTCCCTGTCGTAGCGCGGGCCGGGCTTCGTTCAGCCGCCGGAAGTCGCCGCGCTGGGCAAAGCGCTAGAGGCTTTCGGCTACCCACCTATGACGCTTGCATGACAGTCGGATGACGCTTCGGGCGCTCAGGCGTTCCCCCTCGGATCGCTGCCGGACAGCGCCGGCAGGGTGACACGGAAGACGGCACCCTTCCCAAGCTCGCTCTCGATCGTCATCCGCCCGCGATGACGAGCAACGATGTGCTTGACGATCGCGAGCCCGAGCCCGGTGCCGCCCTTCTGGCGGCTCTCGACAACGTCGGCGCGGTAGAACCGTTCGGTCAGGCGCGGGAGGTGCTCGGGCGCGATCCCCGGGCCGTGGTCGCGCACCGTGAGCTCGACCTCGGCAGCACGGGCATGGGCGGGCTCGGTCCGGGCGAGTGCGACCTCGATGCGCTTGCCGGTGCCGCCATATTTCACTGCGTTCTCGATCAGGTTCTCGACGACGCGCAGGAGCTCGTCCCGGTCGCCGACGACCATCAGCCGGCCCTCGGGCGCTGAGAAGGCGATATCGACGCCGTGCTCGCGGGCAAGCGGGCCCATGGTGTCGATCATCTGCGCCGCCACCGGCTTCAGGTCGATCGGCCCCTCGGGCGGGACATGGGCGCGCAGCTCGATCCGCGACAGCGAGAGAAGGTCCTCGATCAACCGCGTCATGCGCTGCGCCTGGGCGCGCATGATCTCGAGGAAGCGCTCGCGGGCGGCCGCGTCGCCGCGGGCGGGCCCTTGCAGGGTCTCGATGAAGCCGAGCAGCGAGGCGAGCGGCGTCCTCAGCTCGTGGCTCGCATTGGCCACGAAATCGACGCGCATATGCTCGAGCCGCCGGGCCGAGGTCTGGTCGCGGAAGAAGAGGACCACGCCGTCCCTCGTCACATCGCTTGCGGTCCCCCGCACCGGCGAGATCTGAACCTCGAAGCTGCGCTGCGCCGGAACGCGCTCCTCGTACTCGACCTTGGTCGGCGCGCCGGTCCTCGCGACCGCCTCTATGCCGTCGAGCACGTCGGGCGCGCGCAGATAGAAGGACAGCGGATGATCGAGCCTGAGCGCCGGCAGAAGCTCGCGCGCCGCCTCGTTCGCCAGCCGCACTAGCGCCCGGCGGTCGACCATGATGACCGGATCGGGGATGTTGGCGAGGAGCGTGTCCGCCGCGGCGAGACTCTCCTCGGGCGCGGCGACCGGAACCGACGCTGGCGGCTCGCGCCATCGGCCTAGGAGGGCGCCGGCGGCGGCCGCGGCGAGCCCGGCGGCGATCCACCCGCCGTCGAGCGAACCGCGCGCGGCAGCAAAGCCAAGCAGCAGCGCGGCGGCGACGAGCGCCGCTCGAAGCGCCTCCGAGCCCGCAAGGCGGCGGAGGAACGATCTCTCCGAGAGTCCGGCCATGAGCCGGCCAACCTACCGTCCTGATCCTGAGGTGCGAAGCCCGCAAGGGCGCGAGCACCTCGGCATGCGGAGGCCTGCCATGGGCGAAGCAAAGGACTGGCGGGCGGAAGCGCCGCCGATTACTGTCCCGCCGCTTTGCTGCGGGAGAGGTCGAGATGTCGGTTTTAGCGAACGAGCGGGTCGCCTGGTTCAACGGCGAGTTCATGCCCGAGCGGGAGGTGCGGATCCCGTTCCGCGATTCGAGCTGGGTCTACGGCGACGGCTGCTTCGACATGACCCGCACCTTCGGGCACCGCCTGTTCAAGGTGAAGGAGCACGTCGATCGGCTTTACCGCTCGCTGAAGTACCTGCGCATCGATCCGGGCTTCGGGCCGCAGAAGATGTGCGCGCTCACCGAGGAGCTGTTCGAGCGGAACCGCCATCTCCTCGGTCGTGACGACGACTACTGGGTTGGCCAGCGCATCAGCCGCGGCGTCAAGGAGTCGCCCGGCGACAACATCGACTATCACGGCCCGAACGTCGTGCTCGAATGCAATCCCCTGCCCTTCGTGCAGCGCGCGAAGCTGTTTCGCGAGGGCATCCGGGTCGTGACGCCGGCGCACCGCCGCGTGCCGCCGGATTCGCTCACCCCGCGCGCCAAGACCCACAACTACCTCAACCTCGTCGTCGCGAACCAGGAGGTCCAGTCGATCGACCCCGAGGCCTGGGCCGTGCTCCTCGACGTGAACGGCAATCTCTGCGAGGGCATGGGCTCGAACATCTTCGTGGTTTTCGGCGACGAGATCCTCACTCCGCTGGAGCGCTACGTGCTCCCCGGCGTGAGCCGCCAGACCGTGATCGACCTTGCTCGCGAGGAGGGGCTCAACCTGCGCCAGGCCGACATCGATCTTTACGACGCCTATAATGCCGATGAGGTCTTCCTCACCTCGACCTCGCTCTGCATCTGCCCGGTTGCCAAGGTGAACGGCGTGTCGATCGGGCCGGAAGGGCAGGTCTGGGGACCGGTGACGCAGCGCCTCGCCGACGCCTACCAGCGCTTTGTCGACCACGACTTCGTCGGCCAATACCTCAAGCGCTACGTCGAGGGCATGGAGGCGCGCGCCTTCTAAAGCATGATCCCGAAAAGTGGGAACCGGTTTTCGGATAAGATCATGCGAAAACTACGGGAAAGAGCGGGATGACGACTCGAAGAGAAGTCATCCCGCTCTAGGGGCGCTTCGTCGCGCGCACTCGACACGCCGATATGGCCGGCAGCGGCGGACCTGCGCTTCAGCGATCCGCGAACGCAAGCCTCGCACCGAGCGCGGCAAAGGCGCCCGCGAAGAAGCGGCGCAGCCAGGTCAGGATTCGCGGACGCGAGATCACGTGGTAGCGAATCGAAGCGGCGAACAGCCCATAGCCGACGAAGACCACGAAGGTCATCAGCATGAAGACGGCGCTCAGCGCGAGCATGCGCAAGAGCGGCGCCGCCTCGTCCGCGCTCACGAACTGCGGCAGGAACGCCAGGAAGAAGATCGACAGCTTGGGATTGAGGATGTTGATCAGTATCGCCGTCACGGTCACCTGAACCGCCGAGCGGGCGTCGACCTCCTTCTCCACCTGTAAGGCGCCGCGCTCACGCAGCGTGCTCCAGGCCATGTAGAGAAGGTAGGCAACCCCGACATATTTGAAGATCTGGAAGGCGAGCGCGCTGGTGTGGAGAAGCGCCGCAAGCCCCAAGATGGCGGCCGCCATGTGCGGGACGATGCCGATCGTGCATCCAAAGGCGGCGACGATGCTGGCCCGCGCCCCGCGCGAGAGGCCTGCCGCAAGAGTGTAGAGGACGCCGGTGCCGGGCGAGACGATGACGATGAACGAGGTGATCAGGAATTCGAGGTTCATCGCCAACGCTCCTTTCGTGGATTCCGGGCCGGCGACAGCAGCCGCGAGGGGGCGAGCGCCTCACACGAGCATCTTGCCCTTCTCGTCGATCACCGAACCGATCTCCACGCCGGTCTCGCCGAGGTAGTCGTTGAGCAGCATCTCGTTGTGGGCCTTGCCCGAGGGGATCATCGGGAAGCAGTTCTCTTCCTTGTCGACGAGGCAGTCGAAGATCACCGGACGGTCGACCGCGATCATCTCGGCGATCGCGCGATCGAGATCGGCCGGGTCGTCGCAGCGGATGCCGACGCCGCCATAAGCCTCGGCGAGCTTCACGAAATCGGGCAGCGACGCCGAATAGCTCTCCGAGTAGCGCCCGCCATGAAGCAGCTCCTGCCACTGGCGCACCATTCCCATGTACTCGTTGTTGAGGATGAAGACCTTCACGGGCAAGCGGTACTGCACGGCGGTCGACATCTCCTGCATGTTCATCAGGATCGAGGCTTCGCCGGCAATGTCGACGACGAGCTTGCCGGGATGGGCGAGCTGGACCCCGATCGCGGCGGGCAGGCCGTAGCCCATGGTGCCGAGGCCGCCGGAGGTCATCCAGCGGTTCGGCTCCTCGAACTTGTAGAACTGCGCTGCCCACATCTGGTGCTGACCGACTTCGGTCGTGACGTAGGTCTCGCGGTGCTTGGTCAGCTCGTAGAGGCGCTGCACCGCCAGTTGCGGCTTGATCGTCTGCTTCGAGGGCCGGTAGGCGAGGCAGTTGCGGGCACGCCAGCCCGCGACCTTGCCCCACCAGTCGGCGAGCGCGAGCTTGTCGACCTGCGGCTTCGTCTCGCGCCAGATCTTCAGCATGTCGGCGAGGACGGCGCCGCAATCGCCGAGGATGCCGAGCTCGGCCTTGACGTTCTTGTTGATCGAGGACGGGTCGATGTCGATGTGGATCTTCCGCGAGAACGGCGAGAAGGCGTCGAGCCGTCCGGTGATGCGGTCGTCGAAGCGCGCGCCGACGTTGATCATGACGTCGCAATCGTGCATCGCGAGGTTCGCCTCGTAGGTTCCGTGCATGCCGAGCATGCCGAGGAACTGCGGGTCGGAACCCGGATAGGCTCCGAGCCCCATCAAGGTCGAGGTGATCGGGAAACCGGTCAGCCGCACCAGCTCGCGTAGCGCCGCAACCGCCTGCGGGCCCGCGTTGATGACCCCTCCGCCGGTGTAGAACACCGGTCGCCTCGCGCCGGCCATCAGCTCGACGGCGGCGCGGATCTTCTCGATGTCTCCCTGGACCCGGGGGCGATAAGTCTTGTGCCGGTTCTCCGTCGGGCGCGCATAAGGGCCGGTCTTGAACTGGATGTCTTTAGGCAGGTCGATCACCACCGGCCCCGGGCGGCCGTTCGCGGCGACGTAGAACGCCTCGTGCAGGATGCGCGGCAGCTCCTCGACCGACTTCACGAGGTAGTTGTGCTTGGTGCAGTGCCGGGTGATGCCGACCGTGTCGCATTCCTGGAAGGCGTCGGAGCCGATGAGATGCGTCGGCACCTGGCCGGTGATGCAGACGATCGGCACCGAATCCATCATGGCGTCGGTGAGGCCGGTGACGGCGTTGGTGGCGCCGGGACCGGAGGTGACGAGCACGCAGCCGACCTTGCCCGAGGAGCGGGCATAGCCCTCGGCCGCATGCACCGCCCCCTGCTCGTGACGCACGAGGACGTGTTTCACCCTGTCCTGATGGAACAGCGCGTCGTAGATCGGGAGCACGGCGCCGCCGGGATAGCCGAAGATGTGCTCGACTCCCTGATCCTGCAGGGCGCGGATCACCATCTCGGCCCCGGTCATCGTCTCCGACATCGCTCGCTCCTTCGCTCACCCGGACAACAAAAAAGGGCCCCGAGGGACCCTGCATGCGCCACCAACCGGACTTGCGGGACTAATCCCGCTCCGTCGATGGCGCCCCCAATACGATAAGAACCGCGCGCATGCGCCCGCTCACCCGTTCCAAAGAGGTGCGGACGCTAGCGGAGCCGACAGGCTCGGTCAAGGATGTTGCGGATGACGCGGTCTCGACGGGGCGCCGTGCGAAACCGCGGGCCGTCCGGCGGGTTGTCAGAAATGTGCGCAATGGAACCGACTCATGAGCCGCGATCCTCGGGACGAAGCCGCCCCGGACGGCCTTCCGGCCTCGCCGACGGATGCCGAGCGGCTCGATACGGCGCTCCCCCCGCCGGTGCAGGAGCACCTTGGCCAGCAGTTGCGCGCGACCTACCAGCAGATCACGGAAAAGCCGGCCTTCCTCGGCGATCCGGCGCTCCCGCCCCGGTTCGAGCACCACATCCAGCAAATCGAGAACCGGGAGCGGGCCGAGATCAGGGTGCGAGCGCACGACCTCGGGGTGGAGGCCGTCGAAGCGGCTTTGCAGGATATCGCCGCCGGCGCGACCGGCCCTGACGAGCCGACGCCGCCGGTCTCCCGCCCTTCAGGCAAGCGCTGATCGGCGTTGCCGGGAGCTTGACTTGAGACGGCGCTTGCGCAGCCTCGGTGCATGAGCGACTCCGTCAAAGCCCTTTTCTTCGACGTGTTCGGGACCCTCGTCGATTGGCGCACCGGCATCGCGCGAGAGAGCGAGCGCATCCTCGCGCCGCTCGGCCATGCGCTCGACTGGCCGGCCTTCGCGGATTCATGGCGCGGCGAGTACCAGCCTTCGATGGAGGAAGTGCGGGCCGGCCGCATCCCCTTCTCGAAGCTCGACCTGCTGCACCGGCGGAACCTCGAGCGCATCCTGCCGCGCTTCGGCATCGACGGCTTGGCCGAAGAGGTGCTGCATGCCTTGAACCGGGCATGGCACCTGCTGCCGGCCTGGCCCGAGGTGCCGGGCGCGCTTGCCCGGCTGAAGCCGCTCTACCTCCTGGCGCCGGTCTCGAACGGCAACATCTCGCTCATGGTCGATCTCGCGCGGGCGAACGACCTGCCTTGGGACGCGGTCCTCGGCGCCGAGATCGCCGGCGACTACAAGCCGAAGCCCGGCGTGTATCTGAGCTCGGCCCGGGCGCTCGATCTTGCGCCCGGCGAATGCATGATGGTTGCCGCGCATTCGAGCGACCTTGCCGCGGCGGCGGCATGCGGGCTCAAGACCGCGCATGTGGCGCGCCCGGACGAGTACGGACCGGGCACGGGCGAGGCCCGGCCGAGCGTCCCGGTCGATGTCGCGGTCGCGAACCTCAGCGAGCTCGCCGATCAGCTCGCGCCGTCGCGGCCGCTCTGATCGAGCGCGGCGAGCACGGCCGCCCTCGCCTCCTCCGGCGCGACCCAGCTCCAGCCGGGCATCTGGTGCCGGAACCAGGTGAACTGCCGTTTGGCATAACGCCGGGTATCGGCCTGCCCGCGCGCGATCGCGTCCTCTAGTGAGATCTCGCCGCGCAGATGTGCCAGCAGCCCCGGCACGCCATGGGCGCGCATGAGCGGGAGCATGGCATCGAGCCGCTGGGCCGCGAGGGCGCGCACCTCGTCAAGCGCACCCTGCTCGATCATCGCGAGGAACCGCGCGTCGATGCGCCGCCGCAGCACCTCGCGATCCGGAGCGAGGAAGATGCGAAGGGTCGACACCTCAGCCAACGGTCCCGGCGACTTTCGCCCCTGGAAGGAAACGAGCGGCCGCCCGGTTGCCTCGAGCACCTCGAGCGCCCGCAGTATCCGCAGGCGGTCGTTCGGGCGCAGACCGGCGGCGGTGCCCGGGTCGCGGCCGGCCAGCTCCGCATGAAGCTCCTCGCCGGAGCGTCCCGCGGCGGCGGCTCTCACCTTCATGCGCACCGTCGCCGATACCGGCGCAATCTCGGACAAGCCCTCGAGCAGCGCCTTGAAGTAGAGCCCCGTGCCGCCGGCGAAGATCGCCATCCGTCCCGTTGCTCTCGCCTCATCGAGTACGGCCGCGGCGTCGCGGAGATAATGGCCGACCGAGTAGTTCACCGCCCCGTCGACATGGCCGTAGAGCCGGTGCCGCGCTTGCGCCTCCTCCTCGGGCGTCGGACGCGCCGTGAGGACGCTGAGGTCGCGGTAGACCTGCATCGAATCCGTATTGACCACGAGGCCGCTCCGCGCGCGGGCGATGTCGAGCGCAAGCGCCGACTTGCCTGAGGCGGTGGGGCCTGCAATGAGAACCGCCCCGATCTTCCCAGCCATTGCGCCTGTGACCCTCGTCGCGACCCTGATAGCAAACCCGCGCGCGCCCGCCATCAGCGAGGCAGTGCTGCGGGAGGCGCGCGCGGCGCTCGGCACGGCCCACCCCGCTCGCCGCCTGCACGGCGAGGCCGCAGCTGATGTCCTCTTCGACGGCCCGGAGGTCGAAGAGCGGGCCCAAGCAATCCGGACTGCGCTCGCCGGGCTGCCGATCGACATCGTGGTCCAGCCGGCGAAGCGCCGGCGCAAACACCTGTTCCTCGCCGACATGGACTCCACCATGATCGAGCAGGAATGCATCGACGAGCTCGCCGATTTTGTCGGACTGAAGAAAGAGGTCGCCGCGATCACCGAGCGGGCCATGCGCGGCGAGGTCGCCTTCGAGCCGGCGCTCCGCGAACGGCTGGCGCTGCTCGAGGGGCTGCCGGCCGGCGTGGTCGATGAGATCGTTGCGAAGCGGATCACCTTGACGCCGGGCGGCCGCACTTTAGTCGCCACCATGCGCGCGCACGGCGCCTACACATGCCTGGTCTCCGGCGGCTTCACCCTGTTCACGGGGCCGGTTGGGCATAAGATCGGCTTCGACGAGCACCGGTCGAACCGGCTCGTGGTTGCGAACGAGAAAATCACCGGCCGAGTCGAGGAGCCGATCCTCGGCCGGGAGGCGAAGCTCGCCACGCTGATCGAGCTGCGCAACCGGCTGGGACTCGCTCAGGAGGACACGATGGCGGTCGGCGACGGGGCGAACGACCTCGCGATGCTCGGCGAAGCCGGCCTCGGCGTCGCCTTCCACGCCAAGCCCGCCGTCGCTGCGGCCGCGCAGGCCCGCATCGACCACGGCGATCTCACGGCATTGCTCTACATTCAGGGATATGCCGCAGCCGAGTTCGTCGGCGGGTGACTGGAGCTTGCGCCGGGATCGTCGTATCCTTTCGCGCATGGAGGAGCGGGTCTCATACGACGAGGACTTCTACGCTTGGTCACAACACCAAGCGGCGGTTTTGCGCGAGCTGGCGGCGCGCCGCGACCTGCCGAACGACCTCGACGTCGAGCATGTGGCGGAGGAGATCGAAGACGTGGGCAATGCCGAGCTGAACTCGGTCCGTAGCTTCCTCCGCAACATGCTTGCGCATATGATCAAGGTGGCCTCGTCGTCGAGCGCCGAGCCCGGAAATCACTGGTTCGAAGAGATCATCCGCTTTCGGCTCGACGCCGTTGCCCGCTATTCGCGCTCGATGCGGCAGAACATCGATGTGCAGGAGATCTGGGAGCTGGCGATCCAACAGGCGCAGGCCGGGCTTCGACCTCATGGCGAGCAGCTCGCGCCGCACATCCCGCAACGCTGCCCGTTCGGGCTGGACGAGCTGCTCGCAAGGGCCTTCGATGCCGACGCGGCTCTGGCACGGCTCGCGCCCGGGATAGAACCCGGTTCGAACGGGGCATGAAAAAGGGCGGCCCGAGGCCGCCCTTGATCATTCAGCGCCGGCCGAGGTCGCCTTATTCGATCGAGACCGCCACGAAGCGCACCTCGCCTTGGGCGTTCGCCACAAGAAGCAGGGCTGATTTCTTGCCCTCCTTCTTGAGCGCATCGACCCGGCGCGTGACGTCGGCGGGGGTCGTCACCGCCTCCTGGCCGACCTCGACGATCACCTCGCCAGGCTGGATGCGCTTGTCGGCCGCAGACGAGTTCGGGTCGACGCGGGTCACGACCACGCCCTTCACCGTGTCCTTGATGTTGAAGCGCCGGCGCGTCTCGTCGGTGATGCCGGAGAGCTCGAGGCCGAGCGCGCGCCGGGTCGCGCTCGGCACATCGGTCGGCGGCTGGTTGAGCGAGGCCTGCTGCTGGCGGTCGTTGTCCTCGAGGCGCCCAAGCGTCACGGCCTTGATGACCTCCTTGCCCTTGCGCATGACCGTCACGTCGACCGCCTTGCCGACCGGCGTGTTGGCAACGATGCGCGGCAGGTCCCGCGACTGCTTCACCTCCTGGCCGTCGAACTTGACGATGACATCTCCGACCTCGATGCCCGCAGGCTTCGCCGGACCCTTGTCGTCGACCCCTGCGACGAGCGCCCCGCGCGCCGAGCCCAGGTTCAAGGCCTCTGCGGTGGCGTCGTCGACGTTCTGGATGCGCACGCCGAGCCAGCCGCGGCGGGTCTCGCCGAACTCGCGCAGCTGTTGGATGATCGGCACTGCGGTCGCTGAGGGCACCGCGAAGCCGATGCCGACCGAGCCGCCGGTCGGGGACAGGATCGCCGTGTTGATGCCGATCACCTCGCCGTCCATGTTGAACAGGGGCCCGCCCGAGTTGCCCTTGTTGATGGATGCGTCGGTCTGGATGTAGTTGTCATAAGGGCCGGACTCGATGTTGCGCCCGCGCGCCGAGACGATGCCCGCCGTGACCGAGCCGCCGAGGCCGAACGGGTTGCCGATCGCCACCACCCAATCGCCGGGCCGCATCTTTTCGGAATCGCCAAAGCTCACGGCCTTCAGCGGCTTGTCCGGCTTCACCCGCAGCACCGCAAGGTCGATCTTCGTGTCCTTTCCGACGATCTCCGCCTTGAGGCGCGTGCCATCCGAGAAGATCACGCTGATGTCGTTGGCGTCGCCGATGACGTGGCTGTTGGTGATCACGATGCCGGAGGCGTCGATCACGAAGCCCGAGCCGAGCGAGTTCGAGCGCCGTTGGCGTGGGCTCTCGCCCTGCGGACTCTGCGGACCCTGGCCGCGCCGGTTGAAGAACTCCTCGAACAGGTCCTCGAACGGCGTCCCGGGCGGCAGCTGCGGCAGCGTGCGCCCGCGCGCCTCGACGGTCGTCGAGGCCGAGATGTTGACGACGGAGGGCATGATGCGCTCGGCCAAGTCGGCGAAGGATTCGGGCGCCGAGCGCGCGAAGGCCGGAAGAGGCAGGAGCGTCGTCGTGAGCGCAACGACCGCGACGAGCGCCGCCAGGAAGCGCGGGCGGGCTGCCCGTGTCGGCGCGAGAGCGTAAGCCATGGATGGACCTCGGTTCTTGGACGACCCCTTAGATCGTCGCCGTTGAACTGCTTTCAAGCTTCGATTGCGGCGGAAGCGCGGCTTGACGACTCACGCGCCGACCTTCCGGGCGACCCACACGATCACAACTCCGATCACCGCCGAGAGGATGCCGACGAGCCGCATGCGGTCGCCCGGCGCCTGGGCCGCCTCGATCATGGCGCGTTTGACCGCTTCCGGGAAGGCCGCAAAAAGAAGGCCCTCGACCGCGAGAGCGAGGCCGAGGGCTGCGATGAGGTCGGTCATCGGCGGGAAGGCCTATTGCGGGCTTCCCGTCGGCGTCGGACTTGCCGCGGGGGCGGCGGCTGGTGCCCTCTCGGAACTCGGCGTCCGGGGCGGCGTCGGTGGTGTCGGCGGCGTGGTCGACGCCCCCGGTCCCCCGAAACCGCCTCGGCCGGACGGATCGTTGAAATAGCGGAAGAATTCCGAGGTCGGGCTGAGGACCATACGGGTGTCGGTCTGGCGCATACCCGTTTCATAGGCCTGCATCGAACGGAAGAACGCGAAGAAATCCGGATCCCGGCCGAACGCCTCGGCGAGGATGCGGTTCTTCTCGGCGTCGCCCTGGCCGCGGGCCTCCTCGGACCGCCGAGTCGCCTCCGCGACGATGACCGTCGCTTCGCGCTCGGCGCGGGCCCGGATCGTCGCCGCCTGCTGCTGGCCGTTGGCTCGCAGGTCCGCCGCTTCGCGCTGGCGCTCGGTCTGCATGCGCTGGTAGACCGCCTGGCTGTTCGCCGCCGGCAGGTCGACCCGGGTGAGCCGCAGATCGATGATCTCGACGCCGAGGTTCTGCGCCTGGCGGTTCACGTCCTCCTGGATGCGGTTCATGAGGGCGCCGCGCTCGGTGCGCACGATCGCGTCCCGCGAGGCGTTGGCGAGCACGTTGCGCATGGAAGCGTTGACGAAGCTGCCGAGCCGCTGGTTTGCGACCCCGACCGCGCTGACGGTCTGGAAGAACTCCAGCGGGTTCGAGATGCGGTAGCGCGCGAAGGCGTCGACCTCGAGGTTCTGCCGGTCCGCCGAAAGGACGGTCTGGACCGGCAAGTCGAGATCAAGCACGCGCTTCTCGAGCGCCACCACGTTCTCGATGAACGGCCATTTGAGATAGAGCCCCGGCTCGGTGACGACGGTGCGCACCCGCCCGAACTGCAGCACCAGCGCCTGCTGGGTCTGCTGCACCACGAAGGTCGCAGCGAAGAACGCCACCACCACGACGGCGAGCAGGACCAGGGCGCCGGTCTTGAGGATGTTGCCGTTCATCGGGCGGGCCCCTGCTGTGTCTGGCTGCCGGTCTGCGGGCGGCGCTGCATCTCGTTCAGCGGGAGGTAGGGCACCACGCCCTGGCCCTGGCCGCCCTGGTCGATGATGATCTTGTCCATGCCGCCGAGCACGCGCTCCATGGTCTCGAGGAAGATGCGCTCGCGGATGACCGCCGGCGCCTTGCGGTACTCTTCATACACCTGGTTGAAGCGCGCCGCCTGACCGGTCGCCTCTGCGACCGCCTGCTCGCGATAGCCCTCGGCTTGCTGCACCTTCTGGGCCGCCTCGCCGCGCGCCCGCGGCACCACCTGGCTGGCGAAGGTCCGCGCCTCGTTCTGGACGCGCTCGGCGTCCTGCTGGGCGGCGTTCACGTCGAAGAAGGCTTCGCGCACCTGCGCCGGGGGCTGGACGGCGATCATCTGCACGACCTCGACCACGACGCCGGCGCCGTAGGCTTCGAGCGTGCCCTGGACGATGTCCTTGACCTCGGCCGCGATGCTCGCCTGCTCGGTGGTAAGGATGTTCTGGATCTGCCGGCGGCCGATGACCTCGCGCATGGCGCTTTCCGCGACCGACTTGATCGTCCCTTCCGGGTTCGCGAGGTTGAAGACGAAATCCTGGGCGCGAGCCGGGTTGACGCTCCATTGCACGTCGAAATCGATGTCGACGATGTTCTCGTCGCTGGTCAGCATCAGGCTCTCTTCGAGCACGTCGCGTCCGCGCCCGCCCTGCCCGGACGGACGGTAGCCGATCGGGATCGTGCGGCGCTGGCGCACGTCGGGCTTCGTCACCGAGCCGATCGGGTAAGGAAGATTGTAGCGCAGGCCCTCGCCGGTCGAGCCGGTGTAGCGGCCGAAGATCATGTTGATGCCGACCTCGTTCGGCCGGACCGTGTAGAAGCCGGTCGCGAGCCAGATCACGACGGCGCCGAGCAGGATCAGGGCGAGCCCCTTGCCACCCATTGAGCCGAACGAGCCGCCGCCCGGGATGATGTTCCTGAGCCGGTCCTGGCTGCGGCGCAAGATCTCCTCGAGATCGGGGGGCGAGCCGCCCCCGCCGCCGCGCGGGCCCGAGCCCCACGGACCGCCGCCGCCGCCGGAACTGGGGCCCTGGCCCCAGGGCCCTCCGCCGCCGCTCTGGTTGCTCCAAGGCATGTGAAAGCCTGTCCTCTCCCGGGTCGTCCGGTTCTTGATTGTCGGTATAGGGCGGTTGTCGTTTGCGCGCGGGCCGCCGTCAAGGCTCGCAGGTGGGAAGGCGGCAAAGCTCGGTCAACGCCCTGCGGCGGAAGAGCGCCGCTCGAGGTCGAGGAAGGTGAAGGGATGCTCGTCGTCGGGGCCTTTCGCGCACTCCCGCCGCCACAGCTCGCGGAACGCCGAGCGGTCGTAAGCCGGGAAGAGCGTATCGCCCTCGGGCGAGGCATGGACGAGGGTCAGGTAGAGCCGCCGCGTGCCCGGCAGGGCGAGCGCGTAGATCTCGGCGCCGCCGATGACCGAGATCTCGTCCGTACCCATCTCGCTGGCCAAGGCGTCGGCGCGGGCGAGCGCCTGGTCCCATCCATGCGCCACCTCCACGCCCGGCGCGGCGAAGGATCGGTCTCGCGTGAGCACGACGGTCCTACGGCCCGGCAAGGGCTTGCCGATGGAATCATAGGTCTTGCGGCCCATGATCATCGGCTTGCCCCAGGTCAGGTCGCGGAACCGGCGCAGATCGCTCCTGAGGCGCCAGATCAGGCGGTTGTCGCGCCCGATGACCCCGTTGTCGGCGATGGCGGCGACAATGGCGAGCGGGAGCCTCATAGGCCCGCCCCAAGCTCCGCGAGAGGCTCGCCCGATAGCCGGTGCCTCGTCCAGCCCTCCATCGCCTGCGCACCGAGCCGGCGATAGAAGCCGAGCGCCGGCTCGTTCCAGTCGAGCACCGACCATTCGAGGCGCGGCAGGCCCTCGGCAACGCAACGGCGGGCGAGATTAGCGAACAGCGCCTTGCCTATGCCGCGCCCGCGAAAGGCCGGGCGGACGAAAAGATCTTCCAGATAGATGCCGTGCCGGCCGCGGAAGGTCGAGAAGCTGTAGAACCACAGCGCCAAGCCGGCAGGCTCGCCCTGCGATTCGCCGATGTCGCAGAACACGCGCGGATTTTGCCCGAACAGCGCCGCGGCGATCATCTCCTCGCTGGCGTCGACCTCATGCGCGAGGCGCTCATACTCCGAGAGCTCCAGGATGAGCGCGAGGACGAGCGGTGCATCCGCGGGAACGGCGGGCCGGATCAAGACGGTCCTCGCGTGAGCAGCGGCTGATCGATTGCCATGCCGGTCAAACCGCCACCGCCGCCCTGATCGCGGGATGCGGCTCGTAGCCCTCGATCGCGATGTCCTCGTAGCGGAACTCGAGGAGCGAGCGCACAGCCGGGTTGAGCCGTAGCTGCGGCAGCGGGCGCGGATCGCGGGAGAGCTGCAGGCGCGCCTGGTCGAGATGGTTCAAGTAGAGGTGCGCGTCGCCGAAGCTGTGCACGAAGTCGCCGGGCTGGAGCCCCGTCGCCTGGGCCATCATGTGGGTGAGGAGCGCGTAGGAGGCGATGTTGAAGGGAACGCCGAGGAAGGCATCGGCCGAGCGCTGGTAGAGCTGGCAGGAGAGCCGTCCCTCGGCCACGTAGAACTGGAACAGGCAGTGGCAGGGCGCGAGCGCCATGCGGTCGAGATCGGCCGGGTTCCAGGCCGAGACGATGAGGCGGCGCGAATCCGGGTTGCGGCGGATCTCGTCCAGGACCCAGGCGATCTGGTCGACGGTGCCGCCGCCGGGCTTCTCCCAGGAGCGCCACTGCTTGCCGTAAACCGGGCCAAGCTCGCCCTCGTCGTCAGCCCACTCGTCCCAGATCGAAACCCCGTTCTCCCGCAGGTAGGCGACATTGGTGTCGCCGGCGAGGAACCACAGGAGCTCGTGCACGATCGATTTGAGGTGGAGCTTCTTCGTCGTGACGAGGGGGAAGCCCTCCGACAGGTCGAAGCGCATCTGGTGCCCGAAGACCGAGATCGTGCCCGTGCCGGTGCGGTCGTGCTTGCGCACCCCCTCGTCGAGGATGCGGCGAAGGAACTGGTGATATTGCTGCATGGCGTTCTCGCGCCGGCCACGTTATCCAGTTTGGCTGAGAAGGTCAGGCGGACAATGTCCGACCATCCACTGTCTTCGAGCCACCGCCCCGCCGAGCGGCCTTTGGCCCCGGCGGGCCTCAAGCTCAAAGCGAAGCTCGAGCGGCTCTACTTCGGCGAGGATCGCAGGGCTCGCCGCTTCCGCTACGGCCTGATCGCGTTCGACCTCGCGACCATCGCCGTTTTCCTCCTTGCCTCGGTCGCGCGCGAGGAGTGGTGGATGGTCCCCTTGGACCTCGCGGTCGCGACCGTGATGGCGGCCGACTTCGCCGCGCGGCTGTGGATCGAGCCGGACCGGCGCCGGCACCTGATGAGCCTCGCCACCATCGCCGACATTGCCGTCATCATCTCGCTGCTCCTGCCGGCCCTGGTCGACAATCTCGGTTTCCTGAGGATCGCCCGGGCGCTGAGGCTGCTGCGCTCCTACCATCTGCTGCGCGACCTCAGGTCCGAATCCCTTTGGTTTCGCTGCAACGAGGAATTCGTCACCCGGGCGCTCAATCTCCTGGTTTTCATCTTGGTGGTCACGTCGGTGGTTTACGTCACCCAGAACGACGTCAATCCCGGCATCAGGACCTATATCGATGCGCTCTATTTCACCATCACCACGCTGACGACCACTGGTTTCGGCGACATCACCCTGCAGGGGCCCGGCGGGCGCCTTCTCTCGGTCGCCATCATGGTCGTCGGCGTCAGCCTCTTCCTCCGTCTCCTGCAGGTGATCTTTCGGCCCGCCAAGGTGCGGTTCGAATGCCCCGATTGCGCCCTGCTGCTGCACGACCTCGACGCCGTGCACTGCAAGGGCTGCGGGCGGGTGCTGCCGATCCGGGACGAAGGCCTTTCCTGACGGCGTGGCTTGCGCTCCGGGCCGGCAAGCCCTTCCACAAGCCCTTCCAAAGGAAGCGCTCGCGCCCTATATTGGCCCTGCCGGCTGCAAGGCCGGCTATGGCGATAAACGAGCGTCGGAATAAACCCATCGGACCCGGGGGCGGTACCCGGCGCCTCCACCAAGACCCAGCCGGAAGCTGGGCCTCGGCGGGGGCGAAATAGGATCGACGAGGGCGTAAAGGACGATCTTTCGCTCGGCATGGTTCCGCCGTTATCGGGCCAATGCAATAGTTGCCAACGACAACTATGCTCCGGTTGCGGTGGCCGCGTAAGCGGTCTCTGACGCCGAAACAAAGCCCTTGCGGGTAGCACCGTAAGGCGGGGTTCGGAGGCACCTGGCAACAGAAGCCTCCACTTCTATTTTACGCCGCAGGGCTTGCCTCCGGGGCGCGCGGCAGTAGCCTGACCCTCCACCCCCGGTACCCGCATGTCGAAAGACCTGATCCGCTACGACCTCATGGTGCAGGACGCGCTCAAGGGTGTCGTGCGCAAGGTCCTCGGCGACGCCGCCAAGGAAGGGCTCCCGGGCGAGCACCATTTCTACATCTCGTTCCGCACCGATTTCCCGGGCGTGCGCCTGTCGAGCCGCCTGCGCGAGAAATATCCGCAGGACATGACGATCATCCTGCAGCACCAGTTCTGGGATCTCGCGGTGACCGAGCACGGGTTCGACGTCGGGCTGTCCTTCTCGGGCGTGCCGGAGCGCCTCTCGATCCCCTTCGACGCGGTGAGCGGGTTCTTCGACCCGTCTGTCCAGTTCGGTCTGAAGTTCGAGCTCGGCGGCGAGGCCGAAGCTGCGCCCGCCCAGCCCGAGCGGCCAACCCGCGGCGCCGCCTCCGAGCCGGCGCTCGCCCCGCCGAAGAAGCCGATCGTGCCGGTCACGGGCAGGAGCCCTACCCCGAAGCTCGCGCCGAAGCCGGTCGCCAACGCCGAGAAGCCGGCGAAGGCCGACAAGCCCGCAAAGCCGAAGCTCGAGAAGGCCGACCAGCCCGGCGCCCCCGCGAGCAGCGCCGAGGTCGTGAGCCTCGACGCCTTCCGGAAGAAGAGCTAGCGCCGCAGCCGCAGCCGCATCGGCAGGCCGCCGCTCGGGCGCAGCGTCACCCGGTGGATGGGCATGACGTCGTGCCCGCGAGCGAGCTCGAAGCGGCCGGCCTTCACCACGCTTGCCAGCACCACGACGGCTTCCTGCAGCGCGAAGGCTGAGCCGATGCAGACGCGCGGGCCCGCGCCGAAGGGCAGGTAGGCGAAACGGTCGATCCCCTCGCGTGCGCCCGGGCCCGGCAGGAAGCGGTCCGGCATGAAGGCGCAGGGCTCGTGCCAGAGCCGGCGGTGCCGGTGGAGCACGTATGGCGCGATGGTGACGATCGAGTTCCTCGGGATCTTGAGATTGCCGATCCGGTCCTGCGCCAGCGCCGCGCGGCTCATATAGGGAACCGGCGGGTAAAGCCGCAGTGCCTCCTCGATCACCGCCTTGGTGAAGACAAGCCGCGGCAGCATCTCCGGGGCGAGCCGAGACCCGCCGATCACCGCCTCGACCTCCGCCTCGACCCGCTCGCGCGCGCTGTCGTCCTGCGACAGCAGGTAGATCGACCAGGAGAGCGCGTTCGCCGTCGTCTCGTGGCCCGCGCCGATGAAGGTGACGATGTTCGCCCGCACTTCGAGGTCGCTGAGGCCGCGGCCGGTCTCGGGATCCGCGGCCTGAAGGAGGAGCGTGAGGATGTCGCTCGGAGCGGGATCGCCGCGGGCGAGAAGGTCGCGACGGCCCTCGATCAGCTCGCCCACGACCTCCTCGAAGAAGCGCAAGGCCGGGCGCGCGCGGATTCGGCCGATGCGCGGCAGCCAGTCCGGCATGCCGAAGATGTCGAGCGGGTCGAGCGGGCCGAGCGCCTCGAAGTAGCGCGTGATGGCGCGCCCGAGCGCGTCCGGGTCCCGCTTGAGCCCGCTCGTGAAGATCGTCCGCTCGAGCACGTCGAGCGTGACCCGCGTCATCTCGAGCGCCACGTCGAGCGTGCGCCCGTCGCTGCGCCGGCGCCAGCGCCGCACGAGCCGCTCGGCCGCCTCGATCATCGGCGGAAGGAACTCGGCGACGCGCCGCGGCGAGAACAGCGGCGCCAGGGTGCGCCGCTGCAGGCGCCACTCATCGCTCTCGGCCGTGAGCAGGCCATTGCCGAGGCCCGGCGCGAGCACGCGGCGCTGGAGGTCGTCCTTGCGGTAGTTCGCGGCGTTGTCGACCAGGACGTGCCGGATCGCGGCCGGGTCGTGCACCACCGTCACCCGCCCGAGCGCGCCCTCGCCGGCCAGGATCGGATGCTCGAAATGGTCCTCCGTCCAGGTGGTGAGCGGGTTTGCGCGTAGCGCCGCGAGGAAGTCGAACAGGTCCGGGGCGGTGCGGCGCGGGGCCGGCGCGGGCGGGCGGAACAGGGTGTCGGTCGCAGTCAAGCTCGCCTCGCCGGGATCGCAGCGCGTCCCTTCGCACCTTAAGTTAGGGTCGATGACCGCGTTCAGAAGAGGCCCCGATGTCGCCCGCGCCCAACAGAACCCGCACCGAATCCGACACATTCGGCCCAATCGCGGTGCCGGCCGAGCGCTACTGGGGCGCGCAGACGCAGCGCTCGATCCAGAACTTCCGCATCGGCGGTGAACGCCTGCCGGTGCCGCTCGTGCGCGCCCTCGGGCTCGTGAAGCAGGCGGCGGCGCTCGTGAACAAGGATCTCGGCGAGCTGGATCCCCGCCTCGCCGACGCGATCGCCCGTGCCGCTGCCGAGGTCGTCGAAGGCAAGTACGACGACGAGTTCCCGCTCGTCGTGTGGCAGACCGGCTCCGGCACGCAGTCGAACATGAACGCCAACGAGGTGATCGCGGCGCTCGCGAACGAGATGCTCGGAGGCAAGCGCGGCGGCAAATCGCCGGTGCATCCGAACGATCACGTCAACCGCGGCCAGTCCTCGAACGACTCGTTCCCGACCGCGATGCACATCGCCGCGGCGCGCGAGATCGAGGGGCGGCTGCTCCCGGCGTTGCGGCACCTGCACCGCGCGCTCGACGAGAAGGCGCGGGCCTTCGCCGACGTGGTCAAGATCGGCCGCACGCATCTCCAGGACGCGACCCCGGTGACGCTCGGTCAGGAGTTCTCGGGCTATGCGGCGCAGGTGGCGCTCGGGATCGCGCGCATCGAGGCGACCCTGCCCGGCGTCCTCGCCCTCGCCCAGGGCGGCACCGCGGTCGGCACCGGGCTCAACGCGCACCCCGAATTCGGGGAGCGCTTCGCGGCGAAGGTCGCGGAACTGACCGCCCTCCCCTTCACCTCGGCCGCGAACAAGTTCGAGGCGCTCGCCTCGCATGACGCGCTCGTCTTCGCCCAAGGGGCGCTCGCGAGCCTCGCGGCGGGCCTGTTCAAGATCGCGAACGACATCCGGCTGATGGGCTCGGGCCCGCGCTCCGGCATCGGCGAGATCTCGCTGCCCGAGAACGAGCCCGGCTCCTCGATCATGCCGGGCAAGGTCAACCCGACGCAAGCAGAGGCCATGACCATGGTCTGCGCCCAGGTGATCGGCAACGCGACGACGGTCTCGTTTGCCGGCAGCCAGGGCCATTTCGAGCTCAACGTCTTCAAGCCGGTGATCGCCAACGCGGTGCTGCAGTCGATCCGCCTCCTCGCCGACGCTTCGGTGAGCTTCACCGACCATTGCATCGTCGGGATCGAGCCGAACCGCGAGCGCCTCGACGAGCTTCTCGGCCGTTCGCTGATGCTGGTTACCGCGCTTGCGCCGAAGATCGGCTACGACAACGCCGCCGCGATCGCCAAGGCCGCACACAAGAACGGCACCACGCTGCGCGAGGAGGCCGTGCGCTCCGGGCATGTGACGGGCGAGGAGTTCGAGGCGGTGGTGCGGCCTGAGACGATGATCGGGCCGGGCTGACAATGGCCTAACCGCCGCCGATGTCCTAAACCTCGGAGCAGAACGGAGATCGCCATGGACGAGCCGGAGAAGGTTCGTGTCGAAGTCGAGCTTGATAGGGAGCTGGTAGAGCTTGCTGCAACGGCTGGGCTGGATCTGGCCGACGTGGCGGACAGAGCCCTGCAGCGTGCCCTAGGCGCCGAGCGGCTCAGCACGGTCCCGAGATACGCTGCACGCCTGGAGCAGCGCCGAAAAGAAATAGAACCCGATGTCGCGTGGTACAACGCGCATATTGAGCGGGACGGTATTTTTAGGGCCAGCGAAGTGGCTGAGCGAAACGCCTCGGACGAAGAGGCGCGTCGGTGGGAAGAGCGCAACGCCGAAGCAATCCGCGAGTCGAACGAGGAACTCCGGCGCAACGGATTATGGTCGGATGGCTACCGCCTGTTCTGATGGACCAGTTCGCCGTGTATCGCGTGCGCTCGCTCCTGGGCGCGGACAGGCGCCACAGTGAGCTTGTGGTCATTCTTCAGCACGCCCACGCCCGCGCTGTAGAAACGGTCATCGTCGCCCCACTCCATGGGAAGGACCGTCTTCCTCCCCTCGAACGCATCCGGCCATTGGTCGCAATTGAGGGACGGGAGTACATTGTGGCGGTGGATCGTCTGGCGGCGATCGATCGCCGTACCCTGGGCGAGCGCATCGGGTCGTTGGACGCGCACCGATACGATCTCATCAGGGCACTTGATGTCCTGCTCACAGGGTTTTGAGCTCATGGCCGACATCGTCAACCTCCGCCGCGCCCGCAAGGACAAGGCGCGGGCCGACAAGGAGGCGCGGGCGGCGGAGAACCGCGCGAAGTTCGGGCGCACGAGCGAGCAGAAGCGGCTCGCGGAGGCGCGCGAGCGCCTGGCCGAGCGGCAAATCGAGGCACATCGGCGCGACGACAAGACGGAATGACCGCGGTGCGCATCGTCAAGCGCTCGGTCGCGATCGCCGGCCACCGAACCAGCGTATCGCTCGAGCAGCCTTTCTGGGACGAGCTGCAGGCGATCGCGAGGAAGCGCGGCGTGTCGGCCCAGGCGCTGATCGCCGAGATCGACGCCGGGCGCGCCGGCCAGAACCTCTCCTCGGCCATCCGCGTCTTCGTGTTGGCCGCGGCGAAGGAGCGGGCGGCCATCTAGCCGGGTGGACGTCCCAACGCCGCGGGAGGGCGAATGTCGAGCGGCGCCGGCAGCGGCTGGATCGAGCCCGGGCGGAAGCGGGCATCGGAGGGCGCGCCTTGCGCATCCTCCTGCTGGCGCATCCGGGCCTGGCGCTCGGCCTCCTCGCGGATGCGGGCCTGGCGCTCCGCCTCCCGTTGCTCGCGGATGCGGGCCTGGCGCTCGGCCTCCTCGCGCAGCCTTGCCTGACGATCCGCCTCCTGCTGCTCGCGGATGCGCGCTTGACGTTCGGCCTCCTCGCGAAGCCGCGCTTGCCGCGCCGCCTCGGCCGCTTCCTGCTCCTCGCGGATGCGGGCCTGGCGCGCCGCCTCCTCGGCCGCGAGCCGGTCGCGCTCGCGCATCTGCTCCATGCCGCGCCGGCTGTTGAGACGCGCCCGCTCATTCGCCTCCATCTCGAACGCCTCGATGCGCTCGAGCTCGCGCTGGAGCACGATCGAGGCGAGCCCGTTGATTAGCGGCCCGACGTCGATTTCGCGAGCCGGCGAGGCCATCGGCCCGCGCCAGGCAAGGCCGACATAGGGTGGCGTTCCGCTCCAGCCCTTCGGAGCGGTGCGGCTCGTCAGCGTGCCGCGCGCATCGAGCGACAGAGTCTTGAGGTCGACCGCAACCGCGCCCTGCCAAACTGCCGGTCCGGGATCGGCAGCGAACGGGCTCATCCGCATCACGCCCCCCACCATGGTGATCGGGCTCGCAACCGCAGGCGCCTGGAGCCGCCCCTTGGCGAGTTCCTCGCCGAGAATCGCCTGGAGCCGGCGGGCGGAAAGCGGATCGTTGTCGGCCAGCGCGCGCGGCAGCCCGCGCGCGAGCGCGCCGGGCTCGGCGTTCGGGACGCGCAGCTCGCTGAGCCGCAGCTCGCCTGCGCCTGCGAGATTGCCGACCGTCGCAGCGAGCGTCTCGCCGGAGGAGCCAAAGCGAAGATTGCCGGAGAGCCGGCCGGCGAAGGGCGAAGGCCCGAGCGCGGCGTCGAGCGGCACGTTCTCGACGGCCCCCTCCCCCACGAAGGAGGCGAGCGAGCCCTGGCGCGTGATGGTCAGCGCGCCCTTCAGGCGGCCTGCGGCGAGATCCGCGGCGAGGTCGCGGATCGCGACGCCCTCGGGCATGATCGCGAAGGTGAAAGCGCCGTTCGCGCCGCGGAAGCCGCGGCCGAACTCGATCGCCTTCGCCTGAACCGCCACCTGCCCGCCATGGACGAGCCGCCCGCTCTGCCCGAAGCGGGCGGTCGACCACAAGCTCGCGCGCGGATCGGGCGCGGCATTGAGCGCGAGCGCCGCGACCAGCCAAGGCATCGAGAGACGGTCGACCGCAATCGTTCCGGTGATGTCGGCGCGCGAGCGGGCGGCAAGCCGCGCCTGCACCGCGCCGTCGGCGATCCGTCCGCCGATCGCAAGGAGCGAGCCGTCGCGCTCGCGCCCAAGCGTCACGCGCACGTCCATCGGCACGGGCGGATCGACCCCGGCGCCGTCGCCGAGCAGCACGAGGAACGGCGTCACGTCGGGGGTGGACAGCGCCGCCTCGCCCGAGTCGACGACATCGTCGCCGGAGCCGAGCGCGAACGGGCGGGTGGTGTGGACGCGGACGCCGCCGACCTCGCCCTCCGCGGTCACGTTGAACAGGCCCGAGGCGACGCGGACCCCCTTGAGCTCGAGCTTCGAGGGGCGGCGCAGGATCGGCACATTCGGCCTGTCGACCCACACGCCGGTGTTCTCGGTGGCGAGGCGCACGGCAAGGCTCTCGGTTCGTCCGTCGGCCGCGACGGCCTCGGCTTCGAACAGCCCGCCCGCGGCGCGGCCCCTCGCGCTCGTGCGCAGGCGCGGGCCGGACGCGCGCTGATCCTCGCCCGCCCGTTCCGCCGTCACCTCGAGGTCGAGATCGCCTTCGCGCAGGAAATGCGGAACGAGCTGCGATACCCCCCCGACCCACACCGTGCCGAGAAGATCGACGAGAGGGGCGGCACGCTTCGCCGTCACCCGGCCGGCGATCCTGCCGGAGCCGTCCGGGCCGATGCGGCCGCTCACGCGGGCATTCGCCCCGGCGAGGTCGACGATCTCGAGCGCCTCGACGAAGAGCGAAGGGCCGTCGGAGAGGATGCGCGCGGAGATGCGGCCGGCGCCGTCGCGCCCGCCATGGCGCACGCCACGGGCGTCGAGGATGAAGCCGACATCGAGATTGCGCGTGGCCTCGAAGACGCTGCCGATCTGCGGCAGCTGGGCGAGATCGAGCCCCTGGATGCCGACCTGGGCCTCGAGCTTGCCACGGGCCTGTCCCTCCGGCGCGGTGAAGCGGGCAGTGCCGGTGACGCTCGCCTCGCCGAGCTTGAGGCGCAGGTTGCGGAAGGAGGCGACCGGCGGTGCGAAGCTGACGTCGGCCCTCGCCTCCAGCGGCTGCGCCTCGATCGCCCGGGCGAACGGAACCGGGATCGAGAGCCTGGCGAGATAGCGCAGGAAGCGGTCGGTGGCGGGCGTCGCGACGGCGATGCGGCCGTTGCCGCCACCCTCGGTCGTGAGCCCAAGCTCGCCCTCCACGGCGATGCGGGTCTGGCCCGGCGCCGTGAGCTCCAGCAGCCGGATCTCGGCGCGCCCCGAGCGCAGGCCGGCGCGCAGCACGAAGTTCGAAAGCTCCTCCTGCGCAAGCCCGATGCTGCCGAGCGAAAGATCAAGGTCGATCGGGACGGCGATCGGCGGCAGGCTCCAGCTCGGCATCTGCTCCCTGAAGGCCTGGCCGGCCGCGGAGAGGATGAAGCTGTCGATGTCGAGCCGCCGGCCCTCGAGCTTGAGCGAGACGCTCGGATCGTCGATCCGCACCGTGCCGGTGCCGGACAGCCGCAGGCTCGCCGTGCCCTCGCCCGCCTCGATCGAGATCGGATCGAGCTCGACCGCCTTGCCGGCGGTCTTGAAGCCCGCCAGGATCGCGACCGGGACCGGCACGCCGGCGGCCGCGACCTGAGCGGGCGGGCCGAACAGGAGCTTCGCCGTGCCGGAGAGCCCCGGCTCTCCCTCCGCCCCGGCAAGCGCGAGCTTGCCGTCGACCTCGAATCGCGGGTGAAGGTCGCCGCCGCCGGCGAGCTTCACCGCCACCGTTCGGTCAGGCCCGATCTCGCCGGTCGCGAGGCGGAACGGCACGCCCGCGGTCGCGCCTTCGAGCCGCCACGGGCCGGCGAGCGTCTGGCCTTCGACGCGGACGTTCTCGGCGAAGAACTGGTCGGTCCGCCCGGTCGTCGGCGTCACCGTCGTGACGAGAAGCTGCTGCACACGCAGGTCCTCGAAGGCCCACCGGCGGCCCAGCGCCTCGCCCGAGCCGATCTCGGGCGGCAGCCGCCACGAGCCGTCGGCGGCCGTCGGCACGCGGAGCTCGGCACGCCCGATTCGGGTCGCGGTGAAGCGCACATCGCCCTGGAAAAGCCCGGTCAGCGCGATCTCGGCCTTGACGAAATTCGCAAGCAGCGCCGGCGCGTCCGCCCGACCGCTCCCGAGCCGCAGCTGGTCGAGGCGCACGCGCGGCGAGGGCAAAAGGCGCAGCTCGAGCCGTCCCTCGGTCTTGACCGGCGTGCCGGCGGCTTGCGCCAGGGCAAGCTCGATGCGCTCGCGGTGCGCCTCCCATTCGACGAAGGGCGGCACCACGAGCGCGGCCGCGAGCACCAGGATCAACAGGCCCGCAAGAACGGTCAGGATGTCGCGCAACGGGTCCGCCTGCCTCTCGACTGATTCAGTCTAGCGCCTTCTGCGGGCAATCGATGGCGCTACCATGGCCTTCGGTCAGAGCGCGACGATCTTGCCCGGATTCATGATGTTGTGAGGATCGATCGCCCGCTTCAAGGTGCGCATGAGGTCGAGCGCCCCCGGCCCGTGCTCGGCCTCGAGGTATTTCATCTTGTTCTGCCCGACGCCGTGCTCGCCGGTGCAGGTGCCCTCCATGGCGAGCGCCCGCTCGACGAGCCGAGCGATGAAGGCCTCGACGCGCGCGATCTCGTCGGGGTCGTCCATGTCGATCAGCGGCGAGACGTGGAAATTGCCGTCGCCGACATGCCCGACGATCGGTGCGATCAGCCCCGAGGCGTCGGCGTCGCGCTTCGTCTCCTCGACGCAATCGGCAAGCCGCGAGATCGGCACGCAGACATCGGTCGCGGTCGCCTTGACGCCGGGGCGCAGCGTGAAGACCGCCCAGTACACGTCGTGGCGGGCCTGCCAGAGGCGGTTGCGATCCTCGGCCTTGGTCGCCCAGTCGAAAGGGCCGCCGCCGTATTCCGCCGCGATCTCGCCGAAGCGCTCGGCCTGCTCCTTCACCCCGCCCTCGGAGCCGTGGAACTCCAGGAACAGCGTCGGCGCCTCGTCGAGAGTGAGCTTGGAATACCGGTTGCAGGCGCGCACCTGCAACTCGTCCAGGAGCTCGATGCGGGCGACCGGGATGCCCGACTGGATCGTCGCGATCACCGCCTCGCAGGCTGCCCGGATCGAGGGGAACGGGCAGACGCCGGCCGAGATCGCCTCGGGGATGCCGTGCAGCTTCAGCGTGATCTCGGTGACGATGCCGAGCGTGCCCTCGGAACCGACGAACAGCCGCGTCAGGTCGTAGCCAGCCGAGCTCTTCTTCGCGCGCCGGGCCGTGCGAATCACGTCGCCGTTCGGGAGGACGACGGTCAAGGCGAGCACGTTGTCCTTCATGGTGCCGTAGCGGACCGCGTTGGTCCCGGAGGCCCGGGTCGCGGCCATGCCGCCGATCGAGGCGTCGGCGCCGGGATCGATCGGGAAGAACAGGCCGCGGTCGCGCAGATGCTCGTTCAGCTCCTTGCGCGTGACGCCGGGCTCGACGGTGCAGTCGAGATCCTCGGCATGCACCGCGACCACGCGCTTCATCTGGCTCGTGTCGACCGAGACGCCGCCGTAAGGCGCGTTGACATGGCCCTCGAGCGACGTGCCCGTTCCGTATGGCACGACAGGCACCTCGTGCTCGGCACAAAGCTTGACGATCTCCGCCACCTCCGCCGTCGAGTGCGGGTAGACCACGATGTCCGGCGGCTGGTTCGCGACCCAGGTCAGCGTATGGCCGTGCTGCTCGCGCACCGCGAGGCTCGTCACGGCCCGGTTGCCATAGCGCCGGTGCAGCTCCGCCGTCAGTGCCGCGACGGTCGCCTCGGAAGGCCGCAGACGCGGCGCGGGGTGCGGAGCATTCATCGGTCTTGGTTTCCGGGGCGTTCGCGATGTCGCCCGCGAGGCAATACCAGACCGCCGATGCCGACAATACCCCGCTTGACAGGAGGCCAAGCTTCCCGTTCCACAGGATCGGCGCGCGTTACCAGTATTTTCGGGAGTGCGACGGCGTGAGTTCCATGGTAGACGCCTCGGCCGGGGCAGAAGAAGAGTGGGGTGTATTCGACGAACGGGGTTTCGCCGATGGCCGATGAGCGCACCGCGCCGATCTTCTTCTTTGCGCCTTTCGTCTCCTCCACCATGAGGGTCGAGCCCGAGTGGATCGACTACAACGGCCACATGAACATGGCCTATTACCACGTGCTCTTCGACCGGGCCGTGGACGAAGCCTTCGAGGTCGTGGGCCTTGGGCCGGACTACGTCGAGGCGCGCAATGCCTCCTATTTCACTGCCGAGGTCCATACCCTCTACAAGCGTGAGCTCAAGGTGACCGACTTGGTGCGGGTGACGCTCCAGCTCATCTCGTTCGACGAGAAGCGGCTGCATTTCTACGAGGAGATCCGCCACGCGACCGAAGGCTGGGTCTCGGCCACCTGCGAGGCGCTCTCGCTCCACGTGAACATGGAAACCAAGAAGGTCGCGCCCTTCCCGCCCGACATCCAGGCGAACCTCGCGGTCATGAAGGCCGCCCACACCCGCCTGCCGCCGCCGAAGGACATCGGCCGGGTGATCGGCATCCCGAGGCGGGAGGAGCTTGCGGAACAGCTCCTCGCCGCGGGCACCCGGCACTGATCCGGCACTAGCCTTCCTGCCCAAGACCTGCTTGGCTACGCTCCCGAGGGTTGTCTCGGCGAGCGTGGGAGCTTCGACATGATCATCGGCATGCCGGTTTACGACGGCGTCGACCTGCTCGATGTCGCCGGCCCGCACGAGATCCTCAAATGGATGCCGAAGGACGCCGCAGGTTCGGCAATCGACGTGCAGATCGTTGCGCAGGAAGTGGGCTGCGTCACGACCCGGGACGGCTTCACCTTCATGGCCAAGAGAAGCTTCGCGGACGTGCAGGCATTGGACGTGCTGTGGGTGCCGGGCGGGGAGCCGCAGGCGCTCAAGCGGCTGATGACCGAGGAGAAGCAGACCTATCTGAACTTCCTCCGCCGGGTCGCCGCGACTGCGACATATGTCTGCTCGGTCTGCGAGGGCGCGCTTCTCCTCGCCAAGGCCGGATTGCTCGACGGCTTTCAGGCGACGACCCATTGGGCCTTCATCCCTTGCCTCAAACAGTTCAAGGCGGTGAATGTGGTGGAAGGCACTCCTCGCTTCGTGGTCGATGACAGCCGGGCGCCGAATGAGGCGATCCGCGTCACCGGCGGCGGCATCTCGTCCGGGCTCGACGAATCCCTCAAGCTCGTGGAGCTGCTCAGCAGCTACGCGGTCGCGCAGGACGTCCAGCAGAACACCCAGTACTACCCCTGCCCGCCCGTCTCGAGCACCATCACCGTGCCAACCGATTGCTTCATGGGCCAGGTGAGCTAGCGGACAGGGTCTAGGAACGGGCTGTCCGGCTGCTGACGTAGAAGATCACGATCCGCATCGGCGTCGGCCGCGCTCCTGTCGAGCCCGTCATCTCCTTGGCGCAAAGCGGGCCTCCGCGATGTGCCATCCGGACATCATGGAGTGGTGTGCCGAGCTGTGCTGTTGCGGATCAACCGGCGCGACACGGGCTCGTCATAGGCCGGTTACCGGCCCTCAGCGGATGACGATCTCTCCCACCATGCCGTGCTCGACGTGGGTCTTGCCGTCCTTGTCACGGATGCCGCATTGGAGATCGGTGAGGCGGCCGGTCGCGACCGGCACGAGCCACCATTCGGCGCTGTGGCCGGGATAGACCTCGATTTCGCGGATCGCACCCTTGAACTCGGCGAGCGTCTCTTTCCGGCCGCCGACCGTCGCCACTACCTGGACCTTGCGCGTGAACACCCGCGACGAGAATTCGTGCGAGGTGAAGTAGTGCGGCAGCTCGCTGCGATTGCGCAGCACGAGTTTGTAGAGCTTGCCGGTCTCGAGCTCGATGCGGTTGGGCGAGAAGCCGAAAGGAGTCTCGGGCGTGCCGAGGTCGACGGTGACCTCGATCGGATCCTGGCGGGATAGGTCGCCCGCCGCTTCGGCCGGCAGGGCCGCGACTGCGAGGGCCGCGATCGCCGAAGTTGCACGCATGATCATCCTCCCTGGGGCTCACGATAGGCTCGCTGCCCCAACGCCAAGACAGTCGCACATAGCTCTTGCTATTGCAATCGATTTGCAACTAGACTCGTTGTCCCAGACTGAGGGACCTTGCGCCATGCTGGAACGAACCCGACGGAACCTTCTGGCTTTCGCCGCGCTGGCTGCCTTCGGCGCAGCATCCATCGGAGAGGCGGCGGCGCAGCCGAAGCCGCTCACCGTCGTCGCGACCACCGCGATGGTCGGCGACGCGGTGCGCGCGGTCGGCGGCGAACGGGTGAAGGTCGAGGTGCTGCTCGGCGAGGGCGTCGATCCGCATCTCTACAAGCCGACCCGCGCCGACACGGCGAAGATGCTCAAGGCCGACATGGTGGTCGCGAACGGGCTCAATCTCGAAGCCCAGTTCCGCGACACCTTCGAGCAGCTCGCCAAGACGAAGCCGGTGGTGCTCGCCGGCGAGAAGCTGCCGAAGGACCGGCTCCTCGCCGACGAGGACTACAAGGACAAGCCGGACCCCCATGTGTGGATGGACCCGGAGCTGTGGACCGGCGTCGTCGCCGCGGTGCGCGACGCGCTCGCGGCCCGCCTTCCCGCCGAAAAGGCGACGTTCGACCAGGGCCACGATGCGTATGTGGCGGAGCTTCGAGGCCTTGCCGCCTACGCAAGACAAGCGCTCGCATCGATCCCGAACGAGAAGCGTATCCTTCTCACCGCCCACGACGCCTTCAGCTATTTCGCCCGCGCCTACGAGATGGAGGTGATCGGCATCCAGGGCGTCTCGACCGAAAGCGAGGCGGGATTGAAGAAGATCGAGGAGGTCGTGGCGCTGGTGATCGAGCGCAGGATTCCGGCGATTTTCGTCGAAAGCTCGGTTTCCGACCGCAACGTCAAGGCGGTGGTCGAAGGCGCAGCGCGGCGCGGCCACAAGCTCGAGATCGGGGCCGAGCTGTTCTCGGACGCCATGGGCGCGCCCGGCACCTATGAGGGCACGTATCTCGGCATGATCGACCACAACGTGACGACGATCACCCGGGCCCTCGGCGGCCAGGCGCCGGCCCGCGGCCTCAAGGGCCGCCTCGGCGCCGCCGGGTGATCGACATGCTCGCCCCCTCCCCCGAGCTCGACCGCGCGGCTCTCATCGAAGCCGACGAGCCCCGGCTCCTCGTCGAGGGGCTGTCCGTCGCCTATGACGGGCGGCTCGCCATCGAGGACGTCACCTGGCGCCCGCCCGTGTCCGGGCTCGTCGCCATCGTCGGCCCGAACGGCGCCGGCAAATCGACCCTCATGAAGGCGATCCTCGGACTAGTGCCCGCCGCCGCGGGCACGGTCGCGGTCGAAGGCCGTTCGGTCGAACAGGCTCGCGACCGCCTCGCCTATGTGCCGCAGCGCGCCGCGGTCGATTGGGAGTTTCCGGCGACCGCGACCGACGTGGTGCTCCAGGGCATGATCCGGCGGGTCGGGTGGCTGCGCCCGTACGGCCGCCGCCGGCGGGAGGAAGCCCGCGCGCTTCTGGCCGAGGTCGGGCTCGCCGAGTTCGCCGACCGCCAGATCGGCGCATTGTCCGGCGGCCAGCAGCAACGCGTCTTCCTCGCCCGCGGGCTTGCCCGCGCGGCCGACATCCTCCTGTTCGACGAGCCATTGACCGGCGTCGACGCGGCCTCGGAAAAGATCATCCTCGACGCGCTCGACGATCAGCGGGCGCAAGGCCGGCTCGTGGTGTGCATCCATCACGACCTCTCGACGGTCGCCGACCGATTCGACCATGTCCTGGTCCTGAACCGCCGCGTCGTCGCGGCCGGGCCGACCGACACCGCCTTCACCGCCGCGGCGCTCGCCCGCGCCTACGGCGTGCCGCTGAGCCTCTGAGGCAATGAACGAGCTCCTCCGCGTTCTTCTCCTGCAGGGCGGCTACAACACCACCGTGGTGATGCTCGGCGCGGCGGCGCTCGGGATCGCCGCCGGCGCGGTCGGGGTCTTCGCGATGCTGCGCCGGCGCGCGCTGGTCTCGGATGCCGTCGCGCATGCGACGCTCCCCGGCATCGCCGCGGCGTTCATCGCCGCAGCGGCCTTCGGCCTGCCCGGCCGCTCGCCGATGGTGCTGACGGCGGGCGCCGCGATCGCCGCCGTGCTCGCCTTGGTCGCGATCCAAGCGCTGGCGCGGGTCTCGCGGGTTCCCGAGGACACCGCCACCGCCGCCGTGCTCGCCTCGACTTTCGGGCTTGGCCTCGCGCTCCTGTCGATCGTGCAGAGCCTGCGTACCGGCGGCCAGGCCGGGCTCGACGCCTACATCTTCGGATCGACCGCCGGCATGCTGGAGAGCGAAGCCTACATGATGGCCGCGCTCGCCGCCGCCTGCCTCGTCGCGCTCGCCCTCGTCTTCAAGGAGCTTGCGGCCGTCGCCTTCGACCCTGCCTTCGCGACGGCCTCCGGGTTGTCCGTGACCCGGCTCGACGCCGTGGTCGCCGCGCTGTCGCTCGCGACCGTCGTGATCGGGTTGCGCGTGGTGGGGCTCGTGCTGATTGTGGCGCTCCTCGTCATCCCGCCGGCCGCGGCGCGCTTCTGGAGCGACCGGCTGCCGGTCGTGGTGGCGGTCTCGGCGCTGTTCGGCGCGCTCAGCGCCTTTCTCGGCGCAGCGATCTCGGCGGTTGCGCCCGACGTGCCCACGGGGGCGACGATTGTCGTGGTGGGCGCAGCGCTGTTCGCCTTCAGCGTGTTCTTCGGCGCGGCGCGCGGGCTCGCGATTCGGGCGCTCGGCCGGCGCCAGCCCGCGCTGGCGGAGACGCCGGCGTGACCGCCTTCCTGCAACTCGATCTGCCGGCGCTGATCGGAGCGAGCTTCGCCGCGCTCTCCTGCGCGCTCGTCGGCAATTTTCTGGTGCTGACCCGCCGCGCCATGGTCAGCGACGCGCTCTCCCACGTCATGCTGCCCGGCGTGCTCGCCGCCTTCATGCTCACCGGCACGACCGCCGTCGTCGCGATGCTCGCCGGCGGGGTCGGGGCCGCGCTGGTCGCGGTCGGCCTCGTGAGCTTCCTCATCCGCACCGCGAAGGTCGAGCCTTCGGCCGCGCTCGGCGTCGTGTTCACGACGCTGTTCGCGGCCGGCGTGCTGGCGATGGAGCAGTCCGGCATCGCCCGCACCGCCTTCGACGTCCACCACGTCATCACCGGCAATCTCGAGGCGCTGGTCTGGCCGACCGCAACCGGAATCGGCAGCCTGTTCAGCCTGTCGGAGCTCGCCGAGATGCCGCGTGCCCTCGGCCGCTTGGCGGCGATCCTCCTCCTCGTCGCTGCAATCGTGGCGCTCGCGCAGAAGGAGCTGGCGCTCGTGGCGTTCGACCCCGACTTCGCCCGCGCCTCGGGACTGCCGGTCGGAGCGCTCGACCTTCTCCTCCTCGTCGCGACGGCGCTCGCCTCGGTCGCGGCCTTCGAATCGGTCGGCGTCGTGCTCGCGGTCGCGATGATCGTCTGCCCGCCGGCGACCGCGCGGCTCTTCACGCAGACGCTGCCGGCGCAGATCCGCCTCTCATGCGCCCTCGCCCTTCTGTCGGTGTTTCTCGGCTACGCGGTTGCGACGCTCGGGCCGCAGGCCCTCGGCTACGACATCGCCCTCAATGCGGCCGGCATGATCGGCGCCGTCTCCGGCCTGATGTTCGGCGCGGCGGTGATGTACCGCAGCCGGACGCTCGCGCGGCTGAGCGGCCGCGAGACGCTGTCGCTCAGCAGCTGACGGCGCCGGTTGGACATCCGCGGCCGGGCGGCGGGAACATCTGCTGCTGCTGGAGCTGGTTGCGCAGCGCGTTGATCTCGAACTGGTTCTGCTGCGTGAAGCTTCGCTGCTGCTGCTGAAGCTCCAAGGCGCGGCTGTTCTCCATGATCTGGCGCTCGGCCCGGCTCGTCGCCGGGCGCGGATCCATCTGGGCCGCGGCAGGTGCGGCAAGTGCGGCCAAGGCAAGGGCAAACCATAAGGCGCGCATCGCGGCCCTCTCCTGAAAATCGGCGCGTCAGAGCCTATGTGGGGCGCATGCGCCGCTCCCGCGAGGACCCGCGGCGCCTGTGCATGCGAACCCCGCCGGCCTCGACGCCGTTCGCCCTTTGGTCCAGAGCTTTTGCAAGATGAATCGACCCGAGCCGATCGGCGCGCCCGCTTTCGACGATCCGACGCCCGAGCCGCGGCCCGGCTCGCTTTCGGCGCGCGCCCGGGCGGCCGTCGCGCCGCCTTCGGCCGCTTACCTCTCCGGCCTCAACCCCGAGCAGCGCCAAGCCGTCGAGGCCACGGAAGGGCCGGTGCTGGTGCTTGCGGGCGCCGGCACCGGCAAGACGCGGGTGCTGACGACCCGCATCGCCCACCTCATCGCCACGGCTAAGGCGCGGCCGTTCGACATCCTCGCCGTGACCTTCACCAACAAGGCGGCGCGCGAGATGAAGGAGCGGATCGGCGCCCTCGTCGGCGCGGTCGCCGAGGGCATGCCCTGGCTCGGCACCTTCCACTCGATCGGCACCAAGGTGCTGCGCCGCCACGCCGAGCTCGTCGGGCTGAAGTCCGACTTCACCATCCTCGGCGTCGACGACCAGCTGCGCCTGATGAAGCAGGTCATCGAGGCGGAGGGCATCGACGAGAAGCGCTGGCCGGCCCGCCAGCTCGCCGCCTATATCGACGGGTGGAAGAACCGCGGGCTCGATCCGAAGAGCGTGCCCCCCGGCGAGGCCGCCGCGTTCGCCTTCGGCAAGGGCGGCGAGCTCTATTCGGCCTACCAGGCGCGCCTCAAGACCCTCAACGCCGTCGATTTCGGCGATCTCCTGCTCGAATGCCTGCGCCTGTGGCGCGACAACCCGGACGTGCTCGGTCTCTACCAGAACCGCTTCCGCTACATGCTGGTCGACGAGTACCAGGACACCAACGTCGCCCAGTATCTGTGGCTGCGGCTGCTCGCGCAGACCAGAAAAAACCTGTGCTGCGTCGGCGACGACGACCAGTCGATCTATGGCTGGCGCGGCGCCGAGGTCGACAACATCCTGCGCTTCGAGCACGACTTCCCCGGCGCCAAGGTCATCCGCCTCGAGCGCAACTACCGCTCGACCGGCCACATCCTCGACGCCGCCTCGACCCTCATCGCCAAGAACCAGGGCCGGCTCGGCAAGACGCTCCGCACCGAGGACGTTCCGGGCGAGAAGGTCACGGTCACCGGCGCCTGGGATTCGGAGGAGGAGGCGCGCCTCGTCTGCGAGGAGATCGAGGCGCTGCATGCCAACCGGCACGACCTCTCCGAGATCGCGATCCTGGTGCGCATCTCGGCCCAGATGCGCGAATTGGAGGACCGGCTCGTCCAGACCGGCACGCCCTACCGCGTGATCGGCGGCCCGCGCTTCTACGAGCGCGCCGAGATCCGCGATGCGCTCGCCTATCTGCGCGCGACCGCCAACCCCGCCGACGACCTTGCCTTCGAGCGCATCATCAACGTCCCGAAGCGGGGGCTTGCCGACGCGACGCTCAACGCGCTGCATGCGCATGCCCGCCGCGCACAGGTCCCGCTGATGGCGGCGGCCCGCTTCGTGGTCGAGACCGAGGAGCTGAAGCCGAAGCCCCGCGGCTCGCTGCGCGACCTGCTCGCCGCCTTCGCGCGCTGGGCGAAGCTCGTCGAGACCGTGCCGCACCAGGAGGCCGCGCAGGCGATCCTGGAGGAATCCGGCTACACCGACATGTGGCAGCGCGACCGCTCGGCCGACGCCGCCGGGCGCCTCGAGAACCTGAAGGAATTGGTGCGCTCGATGGAGGAGTTCCCCGACATGGGGGCGTTCCTCGAGCATGTCTCGCTGGTCATGGAGGCGAACGACGCCGACACCTCGGAGCGCGTCAGCCTGATGACGCTGCACGCCGCCAAGGGCCTCGAGTTCGACACGGTCTTCCTGCCCGGCTGGGAGGAAGGGCTCTTCCCCTCGCCGCGCTCGCTCGACGAGAGCGGCCAGGCCGGGCTCGAGGAGGAGCGGCGGCTTGCCCATGTCGGGCTGACGCGGGCAAGGCGGCGGGCCAAGATCTACTTTTCCTCGAACCGCCGCATCCACGGGATGTGGAACGCGACGGTGCCGAGTAGGTTCATCGACGACCTGCCCGAAGCGGCGGTCGAGGTCACGGAGGCGCCGGCGAACTTCTCTTACGGCCCCTCGCGCTTCGACCGCATGCAGCAGCCCTTCGCCAGCTCCTCGTATGGGACGCCCGGCTGGCAGCGCGCACAGGCCAACCGCGCCGCCATGGGCGAAGGCGGCAGCCGCGACACGAGCTTCGGCATGGGCGACGACGAAGGCGGGCGCGGTGGACGTGGCGATCGCGGCGGCTTCGAGGATGCGGGCGGAGGGGACACGCCGTTCCCCGGCGTGCGCCGCGGCTGGGGCTCAGGTGCCGGCGGCGCCGGCGCCGCGTTCGGCAGCGCCCGCCGCGAAGGCAAGCCGCCCCGCGGCCCGGTGCTGATCGAAGGCGAGCTCGTCGCCAAATCGACCGGCACGCCCTCGGCCTACGCGATAGGCGCGCGCGTCTTCCACCAGAAATTCGGCCCCGGCACCGTGGCGGGCGTCGACGGCAACAAGCTGACCGTCGATTTCGACAAGGCCGGGAGGAAGATGGTGCTGGACAGTTTTGTGCAGGGGGCGGGGTAGCATTGTGAACGGCTTGGCAATTCCCTATGTTCTTGATATGTTCCGAACGGGAACGTGATAATGATGTCCAGGGGCTACGACGCACGGGCGATCGCAAACCTCATTCTTGATGAGGCGGAAGGGAGAGGGCTGAAGCTTACGAACCTGAAGCTTCAGAAGCTGCTTTTCCTCTGTCACGCGCTTTTTCTTGTGCAGAGAGGCCGTCCCCTGGTTCATGGTTCGTTCGAGGCGTGGCAGTATGGTCCCGTCAGCCGTGAGGCGAACGAGTCGTTCAGAAGGTTCGGTCGTTCGATCATCACAGAGCGGGCAACAGCAAGAAATCCGGCCACGGGGGCGCACCGAGAGATTCCTTCTGCCACGGATTTGGAAGCTCGTGCGACGGTAAGTCGAGTAGTGGAGTTCTACGGCAATTGGAGCGCTGGCCAACTTGTAGATCTAACTCACGCGAAAAATGGTCCTTGGGATTATGTCGTTCGTGAATCTGCGGGAAAAGCTAACTTCGGGCTGCGAATATCGGATCGCACCATAGTTGAACGCTTCAAGTACCTTTGGTTTGGCGCCAAACAAAACAGTAGGACGGCAGAGCCACATGAAGACCACCCCCTTGTTGCCCGAGACCGATCTCGCCCGGATCGCGTTGCTCCCGACCGATGAAAAGGTAATCGCGCTTCGGAAATTCAGGAGCGGCCGCCCGCGCCATTCGTGGGCGCCGTTTCGAGGAGCGCTCAAGGGCATTTTTAACACCCGGAAAGCTCTGCTCGACCTACCTCCTTGCGTCTTGGCCGATGTTGAAGCTGCAATAACACGCGCATGCCGAGCTAACCCAGACTGGCTTGAGCCGAACCTGGAACCAGACTGGCTTGAGCCGAACCTGGAACTCGGGCGCTTGCTCTTCCAGCACGCGGCAACATCCGGTTTCGATGCACTCGAGCACGGCTTTACCGCTGTCCCGATCGGATTTAGTGCCACGGTGAAGTTTTGGCACGACTTCTTTCAAGTCCAGGATGACCGCCCAGTTATTCCCTTCGTTGACCCCCGTCGTGGCAATGGACTGACCCGCTTAGCCAAGAGGTTTGTCTTTTCGGCCATGTACCACCACATCGGGACGGGTGACTTCGCCGACGCCATGTTTCGGATCTACCAGTTCCCTGTGCGAGAACAGGGTTCCAGCGAGCGGTTTATCGTGATTCACGATTTCGTAGCTTCCGAAATCGTTGATCTCGACGAGCTTAACGCCGGCATCCAGGAGACATACGAGCTATGGTTCGAGGTGTTGCACGACCGCGAGCGAGAGGCGCGTATGAAGCGCGCAGCTGGTGGTGAGGGCTTTGGGTTTTAGTCACTCCGGTTGTGGCGTGTCACTCCGCCGCTGAGCGCTTCGCCGCAGCACGGGCAAAGCGATTAGAAAAACGCTTTCGGCCAGACTCTCCTGCCACTCCGGATCTTTGCTGATCTTTGAGAGACCGCGTGTGGGAGGGATCGTGTGGCCCTCCTCCACCATTCCTTCCGTCCATAGCGACAGCGCCTCCTCCGCCATCGGAAACACGTCATCCATCTCGTCGGCCGCGGAGAAGCAGCCCGGAGCATCCGGGAAGCTGATGCCGTAGGCGCTGTCCGGGTCCTTATGGACGATACCGATGTAGGGCTTCATCGCGTCGCTCCGTGGCGCCCTCGCATACCTAACCCTGATACTCTCGTCATGGCCGGGCTTGTCCCGGCCATCCACGACTTCCGCGCCGTAGGCGCGGCGCCGGCGCAGCCGGCGTTTGTCCTTGGGTGTGATAATGATGACGCCTGCACACTGCCCCGGCAAAGGCGTGGATGGCCGGGCCGAGCCCGGCCATGACGTGCGTATGTGATAAAGTTGATCGGCTGCGGAGGCGGTTCCGAAGGACTGATCGCGTGACGCACTACGTTGCGATCGTCGAAGAGGAAGAAGGCAAGGCGGTCGGCGTCTGGTTCCCCGACCTGCCGGGTTGCTTCTCCGCGGGCGACACCCTCGACGAGGCGCTGCTCAACGCACAGGAAGCGCTGACGCGTTATGCGGATGCCCTCCGAGATGACGGTCGCTCGATGCCGCGCGCCCGCACGCTCACCGAGCTGAAGAGCGACGCCGAAGCGGCGGCGGATATAGAAAGCTACATGGTGGCGCTGATCCCGTTCGAAGCGCCCGCCCTTCGCCCGGCGGCGGAGTAGATTCCATCGTCATGGGCCGGGCGGTCTGCTCCCGCCCCTCCCGGAGGGAGAGGCCGAGTCGCGGCAAAGCCGCGAGCCGGGTGAGGGGAGCGCCCTCACCGGATAAAGCTCAAACCCCTCACCCGGACGGCTTCCGCCGTCTCGACCTCTCCCTCAGGGAGAGGTGGGCGCACACGCACCGCGCCTGCGGCGCTTGCAGGCGTAGATGGCCGGGACAAGCCCGTACCTGCCCCGCCCGCTCCGGAACCCCGGCCTTCCCGCATCGTTAAGCCGGTTCGACCGGGGAGCCTTGATGCAAAGCCACCTTTGGACCGTGCTCGGCATGGTCGCCGGAACCTGCACGACCGCCTGCTTCGTGCCGCAGGTCTGGAAGCTCTGGCGCGAGGGCGATACGGCGGCGATCTCGAGGCGCATGTACATCGTGCTGATGGCGGCCTTCGCGCTCTGGATGGTCCACGGCGTCATGATCGCGAGCGCGCCGATCATCATCTTCAATGCGCTCAACCTCCTTCTCAGCGGGGCCGTCCTGGCGCTGAAGCTGCGTGGCACGCCGGCCGCGCCGGCCGCCTGAAGGGCGCGAGAGCGGCGCGGGATGGACAGCTGGCTGCCGCTCGCGGTCGGGGTCATGGCCGGCGCGCTGTCGAGCTGGAGCTACGTGCCCCAGATCCGCAAGATCCTGCGCGAGGGCGACGCGGAAGCGATCTCGCTACGGATGTTCGCGCTGCGCGCCTTCGGGCTCACCCT
Organism: Microvirga sp.; assembly: GCA_029266525.1. Classification (GTDB taxonomy): domain Bacteria; phylum Pseudomonadota; class Alphaproteobacteria; order Rhizobiales; family Beijerinckiaceae; genus JAJKJG01. Next base: position 25,293 of record JAQSWQ010000028.1, on the reverse strand, counting down.
GTGGACGATCTACGGCTTCGGTGTCGGCAGCCTGCCGGTCATGATCTTCAGTGCGCTCAATCTCGCCGCGAGCGTCACGATCCTCGTCCTCAAGATGCGAGGCGCGAACGCCCCGCGACCGGCCTGAAACCGCGAAGCCTTGGATGGCGCGCGAGCGCGGCCTGCGAGCGAGGCGGAAGGAACCCTCCGTCCGCACGGAGTAGGCACGCCACCCTCTTTGTCATCGCCGGGCTTGACCCGGCGATCCAGTGCCGCAGCATCCGTGCGCGTGAGTCTGGATGCCCGGCTCGAGGCCGGGCATGACAAGATGAGCTCAGAAGCGAACCTAACCCGTGCGCCAGGACGTGCTCAAGTTCCGCCAGCATGACGAGGGCTTGTGCGGGCTCTACACCATCGTCAATGCGCTCTCGGCGTTGTTCCCCGAGCACATGACGCATGTGAAGGGGGCGGTGCTGGTCTCGCGGCTCGCCGAGGCCGTGCCGGGCGACATGCGCTCGGTCATCCAGGAGGGCACCGACCGCGAGCAGATGGACGTGATGCTCGAGGCCGCCCGCGCCTGGACCGACGAGCAGGGCTGGCCCGGCTGGACCTGCCGGCCGATGCACCCCGTCCATGGCGAGCACGCGCACAAGCTGTGGGACGCGGTCTGTTCGGCGCTTCACGGCGGCGCCGGCAAGAAGAAGCGCGGCCGGCGCATCGAAAGCCTGCCGCACCTGCCTCATGGCCAGAACGCCATCGCGCTCATCGGCTTCGGCGACTACCACCACGAGAGCACCTTCTACGAGCCGCACTGGACATGCGTCGAGCGCGTCACCGAGCGCATGCTGTTCCTGCGCGACTCGGACGAATACACCCGCATCCCCCGTGCCGAGACCGGCATCCGCCCCGAGGACGGCTGGGAGATCGAGGACTGCTATATCCTGAGGCGCTGAGCCGGCCAGGCGGCTGCGGCCCGACCCGGTCCGCCGGCGCAGTCGCTCTACCCAAAAAGTTTCACGTGAGACATTCGGCCAGAACAGGCGTCAGCCGGCCTGTAAACCGTCGCGTCGTTCCTATTCGGTCTTGCTCCCGGTGGGGTTTGCCGTGCCGTCCGCGTTGCCGCGTCCGCGGTGCGCTCTTACCGCACCCTTTCACCCTGACCCCGCCGGCGCGAGCCTTGCGGGGCGGTCTGCTTTCTGTGGCACTTTCCCTGGGGTCTGATCCCCGCCGGAGGTTATCCGGCACCGCGTCTCCATGGAGCCCGGACTTTCCTCCCCGGACCCATCGCTGGGTCCGGAGCGGCCGCCCGGCCGGCTGACGATGGTCATGTGGTGCCGGGAGCCCGCCGGCGTCAACCTTCAAAAGCGGACAAGGCCGGCCGGTTTTCGCCGCCATTCGGCCTCGCCGGTCCCGAGCGACGGAGCCCGGCCGGGAACCCTTCGGCCCGGCCCGGAGTTGCCAGCGGGCCAAGCCAAGCTACGGTGCGCGCGCCGATTCGCGCCCTCCCGACCGCCACGGGGCGAACTCACGAGAAGGATGCAGCCGATGAAGAAGATTCTGAGCGTTGTCGCCGCCGGCGCCCTGGCCTTGTCGGTGACGGCCTGCAACACGCCGGGCGAGCGTGCAGCCGGCGGCGCGGTGATCGGCGGCCTCGCCGGCGCCGCGATCGGCGGCGCGGCCACCGGCCGGACAAGCGGTGCGCTTGCCGGCGCGGCGATCGGCGCCGCCGGCGGCGCCATCGTTGGCGCATCGACCGCGCCCGGGCCGGACGTGTGCCCCTACGGCGTGTATCGCGGACGCGACGGGCTCTACTACTGCCGCTGAGCCGGAACGGAATTTTCGAGGAAAGGCCGCGGTTCGCCGCGGCTTTTTCGCTTGCATGAACGATCTGCTACTCACCTGCCATGGCCTCGATTTGGGGAAAGCTTGGCGGAGCGGGCCTCGGCTACGCGATGGGCGGGCCGCTCGGCGCGCTGCTCGGGGCCTTCGCCGGGCACCTGTTCATGGACCGGGAGGGCTCGTTGTTCGGCCCCCCGCCCAAGGACGTGATCTTCACGACGGCCCTCATCGCGCTCTCGGCGAAGATGGCGAAGGCAGACGGGGTGGTGCTGCGCTCGGAGGTCGACGCGTTCGAGAAGCTCGTCGAGGTGCCCCCCGAGGAGCACCGCAACGTCCAGCGGCTTTTTGATCTCGCGAAATCGACCACCGACGGCCACGAGGCCTATGCCCGGCAGATCGCCGGCGCCTTTGCCGACGAGCCGAAGCTGCTCGAGGATTTGCTCGACGGGCTGTTCGACATCGCGACCGCCGACGGCGCGGTGCATGAGGCCGAACTCGCCTATGTCGAGCGCGTCGCCCACATCCTGGGCTTCGCGGGGCGGGATTTCGACCGCATCGCCGCCCGCCACGTGCGCCGCCCGGACGACCCCTACCTGGTCCTCGGCGCCGAGCGGAGCATGACCGACGACGCGCTGAAGCGGCACTACCGGGCGCTGGCGGCCGAGATCCACCCCGACCGGGAGATCGCCCGCGGGCTGCCGGCCGAGGCGGTGAAGATCGCGATGCAGCGCCTCGCTGCGGTCAACGCCGCCTGGGACCGCATCGCGACCGAGCGTGGGTTCAAGCGGTGAGCGCCGCGTTCGAGCCGGACAGTCCGGTCGCCGCCGAGGTCGTGCCTTCCCCGAACCACGACGAGCGAAATGACGGCCGGACGCCGGACATCCTCCTCCTGCACTATACCGGCATGCCGACGGCCGAGAGCGCGCTCGCACGGCTGCGCGATCCCGCGGCCGCCGTTTCTTGCCATTATTTCATCTTCGAGGACGGGCGCGTCGTGCAGATGGTGCCGGAGGCGCGCCGAGCCTGGCATGCGGGCCTGTCCTCCTGGGAGGGGCTCGCGGACGTGAACGCCCGCTCGATCGGCGTCGAGATCGTCAATCCGGGCCATGCAGGCGGGCTTCCGCCCTACCCCGCAGCGCAGATCGCGGCGGTGATCGCGCTTTGCCGGGATGTCGTCCAGCGCCGGCGGATACGGCCGGACAGGGTGCTCGGGCATTCCGATGTCGCGCCCGCCCGCAAGGAGGATCCGGGCGAGCTTTTCCCCTGGGGCGAGCTATACCGGGCGGGGATCGGGCACTGGGCCGCGCCGGCGCCGATTCGCGAGGGGCGCTTCCTCGGCTTCGGCCATAAGGGCGACGCGGTCAGGGCGCTGCAGGCCGAGCTTGCGGCCTATGGCTACGGCATCGGGTTGACAGGCGCTTACGACGAAGCGACAGCCGCCGTGCTCCGCGCTTTCCAGCGCCACTTTCGGCCCGAGCGCATCGACGGCGCCGCCGATTCATCGACCCTCGAGACGCTCGCAGGCCTGATCGCCACCCGCCCGGTCCCGCTTCTGGGTGACGAAGAGTTAACTCGCCCCGAAGCCGGAAATCAGCGACACTAGCGCCTCGTCTTTCCCGCAAACGAGGGCCTCGTGCGGCGTTTTCTTTTCGCGACGATCGTGGTGGCGCTGATCGGCGGCGCGCTCGGGCTCTTCCTGTGGAGTCCCGGCGGCGGCAGCGCGGCCGACGTGCCCTACCGGCTCGCGACCGTCGATCGCGGGGCGATCACCGCCAGCGTGCGCGCGACCGGCACGCTCAACCCGGTCACCACGGTGCTCGTGGGATCGCAGCTCTCGGGGCAAGTCGTCGAGATCCTTGCGGACTTCAACAGCCAAGTGAAGGAGGGACAGGTCGTCGCGCGCCTGGATGCCACCCAGATCCGCGCCCGCCGCGACGCGGCCCAGGCGGATCTCGAACAAGCGCGCGCCGATCTCGGCATGCGCCGTGCCGGCATCGACCGCATCCGCGCAACGCGCCTTCGCGCCGAGGCGACGCTGCAGGACCTCTCGGCGCAGCGCGAGCGCGTCATGGCGCAGCTCGCCGACGCGCGCCGCGTGCTCGAGCGCCAGACCGAGCTTGTTTCGCGCAATATCGCCTCGCAGGCCGGCTTCGAGACGGCGAAGACGCAAGCCGACGTGCAGAAGGCGACGCTCGCCTCGGTCGAAGCGCAGGTCGCCTCGCAAAAGGCCGAGCTCGTCGGGCTCGAGGCCGATCTCGCGCTTGCCGAGGCGCAGGTGAAATCGGCCGAGGCGGTCATCCTGCAGCGCCAGGCGAAACTACGCGAAGCGGAGGTGGACCTTTCGCGGAGCGACGTGAAGTCGCCCGTCGACGGCGTCGTCGTGCAGCGCCAGATCGATCTCGGCCAGACGGTCGCCGCGTCCCTCTCCGCCCCGACGCTGTTCACGATCGCGCAGGACCTGCGCGAGATCGAGGTCTGGGCGAACGTCGACGAAGCCGATGTCGGGCGCCTGAAGCCCGGTCAGCCGGTCAGCTTCACCGTGAACGCCTATCCGGCCCGTACCTTCGAAGGCACTGTCCGCATGGTGCGGCTCGGTGCCCAGACCGTGCAGAACGTGGTCACCTACACCGGCGTGGTCGCGGTGCGAAATGACGACATGGCGCTCCTGCCGGGCATGACCGCCAACCTGCAGGTCACCACCGATGAGCGCCGCGATGCCTTGCGCGTACCGAACGCGGCGCTGCGCTTCCGGCCCCCCGGCGCCGTCGCGGCGATTGCCGCGGTGCGCCAACCGGCCGGACCCACGGCCGACAACACTCCGGCGGCCGGCCGCCGCGGCGGGCGCGCGCTGGAGGAGCTGCGCGAGCGCCTCACGGCCGAGGTCCGGCCGACACCAGAGCAATCCGAAGCGATCGAGAAGGTGCTGGCTGAATCGCGCGCGAGCTTCTTTACCCGCGACCCTGGGATGTCGGACGAGGAGCGCCGCGAAGGCATCCGCCAGGCCCGGCGCGCGCTCGTCGAGAAGATCGGCGCCGCGCTCGATCCGGAGCGCCGCGCGAAATTCCAGGCGATCGCGAGCGATCTCGGGCGCAGCCGCCCGGCGCAGGGCCATGCCGGCACGCCTGGCCGGGTGTACGTTCTCGGCGAGGACGGCGCTCCCCGAGCCGTCTCGGTCCGCACCGGCGCCACCGACGGCAGCTATACCGAGGTGCTCCCGGGCGAGCTCCGCGAAGGGGCGGCGGTAATCACCGGCGGCGGGCCGCGAGCGCAAGCCACGACCGCGCAGGAAACCGCGCCGGGGGCGCGGCCGCGCGGCCCGCGCCTGTTCTGACCATGGCCCTCATCGAGACGCGCGAGCTGACGCGCATCTACGAGCTGGACGCCGGCCGCGTCGTGGCGCTCGACCGCGTCTCGCTCGACATCGAGGACGGCGACTTCGCCGCGGTGATGGGTCCCTCCGGCTCCGGCAAATCGACCCTGATGAACCTGATCGGTTGCCTGGACCGCCCGACCTCCGGCACCTATCGCCTTGCCGGCACCGCGGTCGAGAGCCTCAACGCGAACGGGCTCGCGGCGCTGCGCAATCGCGAGATCGGCTTCGTCTTTCAGCAGTTCAACCTGCTTCCCCGCATGGACGCGCTCGGCAATGTCGAGCTGCCGATGGTCTATGCCGGCCTCGACCGCAAGGCGCGGCGCGAGAAGGCGCTGAGGGCGCTCGAGCGCGTCGGCCTGGCGGACCGCTCGCATCACCGGCCGATGCAGCTCTCGGGCGGGCAGCAGCAGCGCGTGGCGATCGCACGCGCGCTCGTGAACGCGCCGAGCCTCCTTCTCGCCGACGAGCCGACCGGCGCCCTCGACAGCCGCACCGCGATCGAGATCCTGGCGCTGTTCCAGGAGCTCAACCGCGAGGGCGTCACCATCGTGATCGTCACGCACGATGCCGACGTCGCCCGCCACGCCCGGCGCGTGGTGCGCTTCAAGGATGGGCGCGTCACCGCAGACCAGCGCCAGCTGCCGCGCGACGCACGCGAAGCGCTCGCCGCATCCGCGGAGGCCGTCGCGTGAGGCTCACCGAAGCCATTCGCTCGGCGCTCTCCGCCATCGGCGCGAACGCGCTCCGCAGCCTGCTCACCATGCTCGGCATCGTGATCGGCGTCGCAGCGGTGATCGCCATGGTCGCCATCGGCTCAGGCGCGCGCAACCTCGTCGACCGCCAGATCCGCTCGCTTGGCGCAAATCTCGCGATCGTCACGCCGGGCAACGTCACCCAGGGGGGTGCGCGCCTCGGCGCCGGCGCGGCCTCGACCCTCACGGACGAGGATGCGGCGGCGATCAAGCGCGAGATCGAGGGCGTGACGGCGGCGGCGCCGTTCGTGCGCGGCGGCAACGTGCAGACAATCTATGGCGGCAACAACTGGGGCACGACGGTCTATGCCGTCGATCTCGACTACTTCGCGGCGCGTGAATGGGAAGTCGAGGCGGGCCGCGAGTTCGACCCGGAGGAGATCCGACGCGGCGAGATCGTCGCGCTCCTCGGCAAGACCGTCGCCAAGAACCTGTTCGGCGACTCCGACCCGCTCGAGCAGGTCATCCGCGTCCGCAATGTGCCCTTCAAGGTCGTCGGCATCATGGCCAACAAAGGTCAATCGGCCTTCGGCCAGGACCAGGACGACGCCATCTTCGTGCCGCTCGACGCCGGCCGGCGCCGCGTCATCGGACGCAACTACGCCAAGGACCGCTCGGTCGGCTCGATCTTCGTGAAGTTCGACAGCGAGGCGGACATCGTGCCGGGCATCGAGCGCGCGACCGCGCTCCTACGCCAGCGCCACCGTCTCGCCGGCGACCAGGAGGACGACTTCGCGATCCGCAATCTGACCGAGATCGCGAACACCGCCTCGGCCTCGGCCAGCACGCTGTCGATGCTGCTCGCCGCGGTCGCCGCGGTGTCGCTCCTCGTCGGGGGCATCGGCATCATGAACATCATGCTGGTCTCGGTGACCGAGCGCACCCGCGAGATCGGGCTCCGCCTCGCGGTCGGCGCGCGCCCGCGCGACATCCTCGGCCAGTTCCTGATCGAGGCGACGACGCTCGCGACGATCGGCGGGGCGATCGGCGTCGCGCTTGGGGTCGGCGCCGCACAAGCGATCGCCAGGGCGGCGGGGTGGCCGGCGCTTGTCGCGCCGCAGGCCGTCGCGATTGCAGTCGGCTTCTCGGCCCTCGTCGGCATCTTCTTCGGCTTCTACCCGGCCCAGCGCGCTGCCAAGATGGACCCGATCGAGGCGTTGAGGAGGGAATAGCGGCGTGTCGGAAGCGCTGGCGGGAGGAACGGAAACCGCAGCGGCCGGCGACTGGGCCCGCGAGACCGCGAAGAGCTTCAGCTTCGAGCGCTTGCCGTCCGATTTTCACGACAACCCCTATCCCTACTACGCGGCGCTGCGCGAGCACGCCCCGGTGCATCCCCTCGGCGAGGGGAAGATCCTGGTCTCGCGCTATGCCGACGTGGAGCGGATCTACAAGGATCCGCAGACCTTCAGCTCAGACAAGAAGATCGAGTTCGGTGCGAAATACGGGGCCTCGCCGCTCTTCGACCACCACACCACGAGCCTCGTCTTCAATGATCCGCCGCTGCATAGCCGCGTGCGCCGCCTGATCGCCGGCGCGCTCACGCCGCGCGCCATCGCGGAGATGGAGGACGGGGTCGTCCGCCTCGTCGACAGCCTCCTCGACCGCGCGGACGCGCTGGGCTCCGTGGATCTCATCGATGATTACGCCGCGGCCATTCCCGTCGAGGTCATCGGCAATCTGCTCGCCGTGCCGCGGGAGGAACGCGGGCCCTTGCGCGGCTGGTCGCTCGCGATCCTTGGAGCGCTCGAACCCTTCCCGCCCGCGGAAAAGCTGGCGGAGGGCAACCAGGCGGTGCTCGATTTCCTCGCCTATCTCGAGCGGCTCGTCGCCCACCGCCGCAGGCGCCCGGGCGATCCCGACAAGGACATCCTGACCCGGCTTATCCAGGGCGAAGCCTCGGGCGAGCGGCTGACGCAGCACGAACTCCTGCAGAACTGCATCTTCATTCTCAACGCCGGCCACGAGACCACCACGAACCTCATCGGCAACGGGCTCCAGCTCCTGATCGAGTGGCCCGAGGCGCGGTCTCGTCTGATCGCCGAGCCGGAGCTCGCCCGCACCGCGATCGAGGAGATGCTGCGCTTCGAATCCTCGAACCAGCTCGGCAACCGCATTGCGGCGACCGCATTCGAGCTCGACGGCAAGCGCCTTGCCGAAGGCACCCAGATCACGCTCTGCATCGGCGCCGCGAACCGCGATCCCGGGCAGTTTTCGGGTCCCGAGCGCTTCGACATCGCGCGGCATCCGAACCGCCATCTCGCCTTCGCGACCGGCATCCACGTCTGTGCCGGCATGAACGTCGCCCGTCTCGAAGGCCGGATCGCGATCAACCGCTTCCTGGCGCGCTTTCCGGATTACGAGCCCTCGGGCCCGCCCGTGAGAAGCCGGCGCGTGCGTTTCCGGGGCTTCACCTCGCTGCCGGCGCGGCTTTGCTGATCAGCGCCGGCCGAGAATGGCCGCTGCCTCGAAGAGGCTTTTCAAGGTCGCAAGATCGGCATTGCCGGATGGGTCCGGCTTCCCGTCCTCCCGCCCCGGCTGCCTTGTGAGGACCGAGCCCGTCGCGAGCGGATCGGCCGGGCGGCTCGCGGAGGCGACTGCGTCCTCAGGCTCGGTGCTGCGGAGCCACTGGGCGCCGGCCCAGAGGCACGCAAGCACGATCAGAAGCTCCATCAGGAATGGACGGGAGTGCGGGCGCTCACGGGTACTCACAACAGAACCCCGGACGAAAGCGGAGGCCGAGTTTCGAGTGCCGCGATTAAGAAGCCGTTTCCTTCGGCGGATCGGCTGCGCCTGCGGCGTGCGGGCAGGCGCGTTCCACCGTTGCCAATCCCCAAACCGCGTGGGCCTGACCGCGGGGGAAATAGGTACGATCGCGCGGCAGATACGCAAAACGATCTTCGGGCAGGCGATAGGGACCAAGCCGTCCGGCGAGCGCCCGAGCGGTTTCACAGTCGCCGAGCTCGGCGAGCGCGCTCATCAGCATGCCGACGCCGAAGATCGGCGTCGGTCGAAGCAGCTTCGGCTTGAGCTTCGCGTGCGGCGCGAACTCCAAGACGTCGTCATCCCGGAGAAAGCTGCGCAGATAGGCTTTCACGGCGTCGAGCTCCGCAGCCGGCACCGGCCTGTGCCTGGAGTACACCGCGATGCCGAAACCGATCGCGCCCGCGTTCACGGCGTCGTTCCAGAACGGGTTCTCGGCGCTGTACGGCCAGGCGGCGCCGAGCTCCGTTTCCCACTTCTCCGACCGCAGCCCGCGGAAGAGCTCGTCGGCCAGATCGGTGAAGCCCGCCCTGCCGGCGAGCATTCCGACCCGCGCGTACGCGCCCATCAGCAGCGCCGAATTGGCGTAGACCGGGATGCGGTCGCTCGGCTGGTCGGAATAGGCCATGAAGAGGCCCTTCGCATTCCGGATTGCCATGGCGCGGTAGTGATCCAGCGCCGCTGCTGCGGCATCAAGATATTTGTCGTCGCCCGTCATCTCGAAGACGTCGAGGAGCGCTCCGGCTGCGATTGCAGTGTCCGTGCCGTAGATCGCGCTCGGCGGGTTCGTCGAGCCGTCCGCGAACGCGTCGAAAGCAAATCCCAGTCCCCAGCCGGGGCTTGGGCCGCCCGACGCGGCGAGAAGCCGATCCCCGAGGGCCCTGCTGCCGGCCTTGTCGCCGATCCGTGCGGCCGCCGAGACGAGGAGCGCAACAGTGACCGGCATGATGACGGGCTCGCGCATGAGCGGATCCGGCCCCGCCAGCGCTGCGGGCCTGAGCGACGCCGCGAGGGACCGATGCGCATCGAGCGGGCCCGCGCCGGGATCGAGGCCTTGCCGGGCCCAGAGCAGGCCTCCGCTCGCGATGCCCACGAAGGCGAGCACGGCCGCCGCCTGAGGCAGGCGAGCGGGCAGCCGCCGCGCCCCGCCACGCCGTGGTGCGGCCTCAGATAGGGTCTTCATGGAAGCGTCCTTAGTCGATTCTGGCCAAAATGGCGCCCGTCGCGGGGTGCGGCGCAAGTTTCGGGTTGACAAGCTTAAGCTTTCCCTCTTCCCTGAACTCGGAGGCTCAATGGGAAGTTGCGGCGGACTTCTCCGAGGCCGGATTCGTCCGGCCGCGCGAGGGTGTCGTCATGGTCTCAAGAGTATTGTTGTTGCTGAGCGGGCTCGTGCTTGGGCTCGCCTTGTTCGCCGAGCCCGCGTCCGCCGGCGGCAGGCATAACCGGTCGGGCTCCTGCGTCGGCTGCAACCTGAAGCCCAGCAAGGTGGTGAACACCTCGAGCAAGGTGCATCACACCCGGGTCGTCCACCACACCAAGGTCATCCCGACCACGCGGGTGGTGAACCACAACCGGCTGGTCCTGCACAAGCACACGCTGAACCACCGTCACCTGACGATCCACAAGCACAAGATCGTCCACAAGTAGACCGTGCTGCACCGGCACAACACGTTCCATCGCCGGGCCAAGGTCCACACGCACTCCTATGCCGAGCGGCACGTGACGCGCCATGTCCGCGTCGTGCAACATAGGCATGTGCGCGGCGACGACGTGTGGTGCAACTGCGGACATAAATTCGCATCGGGCTACTGAGCGATACGGCCAGCCCTCGAGGAGGAGCAGCTCCGGCCTTTCAGGCCGGAGCGCAGCTCTCGATGTCTAGTCTAGAGCGCCGCGGTTGTGGCCTTCCTCAAGATCGGCCATCGGGCGACCGGTGGGCGAGCCGCTCTTCGGCTCGAGCGTGATCTCGAAGAGCCGCAGACCCGCGCCGGCGCGCCGAACCTGCCGTCAGGCGCAGCTGCGCCCCATGGCCGCGAGCCCCTCGTCGAGGAGATCGGCAAGGTTCGGGATGCCCAGGAGCCAGTCCGCGGTCGAGAGGCTCGCGGAATCCTCGCGTTCGCGGGCAAGCCGCACGGCCCCGCCCCATTCCTCGGGCTCGAAATCGCCCCGCCCGATATAGACGAGCGCGATGAGATCGTGGCGCTCGTCCTCGTTCAGTCCCGCGATCATCTCGCGGATCTCGGATTCGGTCATGTCGTCGGGCGCGTCGGTCAGTACGTCGGTCGAGCCATCGTCGATCGGGTTCGAACCGGAGGCGGGATCGGTCATCCCCTCCTTCACATCGACCGCGCGCGCGCGCAGGATGAGCTCGCAGACCTTATCCAGGGCGATGTCCATGCCGTCCTCCGCCGTCGCTCTTCGGGGTTCTCGGCATGGATAACCCCGCGAGCGCCCTGCAGGTTCGCGAAAAGCTGCTAGGCTTCGAGGCTACCCGGAGTGCCGACATGCCGCGCCGCCCGTTCTTCGCCGCCGTTCTCGCAGTCAGCCTCGCAGGCTCCGCGCTAGCGGTCGGCCCGGATTTTTCGGACCTGAACGGAAACCCGCTCTATGAGCGGGCCCGAACCCTGATCAAAGCCGGCGAGTACCGGTCGGCCATCCCGCTGCTCGCTGCAATCAAGAGCGAGTTCAAGACTTCGGCCGACATCCCGAACTGGCTGGGCTTCTGCCACCGCAAGCTCAAGGACTACCCGACCGCGAAAGCTTTCTACGATGAAGCCCTGACCCTCAATCCAACTCACCTCGGGGCCAACGAGTATCTCGGCGAGTGGTATGTCGAGACGGGAGACCTCGCGAAGGCGAAGGAGCAACTCGCCTATCTCAAAGGCCTCTGCGGCAGCTGCGAGGAAGCGCAGGATCTCGCGGAAGCAATCGAGAAGGCCGAGAAGCCGCGGTAACCGCCTCCTGCATCCTGCCATGAGCACCGAGATCTTCTGCGGATACGGGCCGGTCGATGCCTATCTCGCCGACGGCTTCGAGCGCGTTCCCGGCATGTCCTCGCGCTTCTCGGCCGCAATCTGCGCCAGGGTGTTGCGGCGCCAGGCCGAAGCCGGCTTCAAGGGGCCGGTCGTCGAGATCGGCACCTTCGAGGGCCGATTCCTGGTCGCAATGGCGCTGGCGCTCGAGCCGGGCGAGCGCGCCTACGGGTTCGATACCTTCGACTGGCCAGACGAGCAGGTGGAGGAGCGCTTTCTCGCGAACTGCCGCGCGAACGGGGTTGGGCCGGAGCGGGTCGCGGCCGTGAGGCGCGACAGCCGCAACATCGCGCCGATCGAGCTGCGCAACGCCACCGACGGAAAGCCGGTGCGTTTCCTTCACATCGACGGCGACCATAGCCCGGAGACGGTCGCGAGCGACCTCGCGCTCGCGCAGAGCGTGCTCTCTCCCCAAGGCGTGATTGCCATCGACGACGTGCTGCACCCCGAATTTCCCTTCCTCGTCGTCGCGGTGCATCAGCACCTGAGAGCGCACCCCGACATGCGGCTCATGTGCGTCATCGACCGGGAGGACATCGTTGCAGCGGCGAAGTTCCTTCTCTGCCGCGCCGACGCGGTCGCCCTTTACGAGCAGGACCTCATGACCCGCTTCGCCGCCTATCATTACATCATGGGCGGCGACGCGCTCGGCCATCTCTGCGTGGTGCTGACCCCGAAGCCGCGGATCTTCAGGCTGGAGCGGGCGCGCGAGTAGTGCGAGACGCCAACGGGCCAAGTGCTCGTCGCCTCAAGAGGCTGTGAGCGAGAGTTGCGGGACCGGCCAAGCCCTCTTGTGCGCTCGCGGATTCTAGGCATGCTGTATTCCAGCCGGCGAGAGACCGGACTGGCCAAACTAAGCATCCCTAGGGAGGGAAACCTCATGAAAGAGAAAAAGACCGTCACCAGCCGCCGCAAGTTTCTGACCGGAGCAGCGGTGGCGGGCACCGCCGCCGTCGCCATGCCGCAGGTATCGCGCGCACAGACCGCCACCTTGAAGATGCAGGGCTCCTGGGGCGCCAAGGACGTCTTCAACGAGATGGCCATGGACTATGTCGAGCGCGTCAACGCCATGGCTGGCGGGCGGCTCAAGATCGACTACCTCGTCGGCGGCTCGGTCGTGCATCCCTTCCAGGTCTTCGACGGCGTCCATGGCGGCCAGATCGACGCGGCCCACACCGTGACCGTCTACTGGTACGGCAAGCACAAGGCGGCCTCGCTCTTCGGCACCGGCCCGGTGTTCGGCTTCAACGCCAATGAGGGCCTCGGCTGGATCCACAACGGCGGCGGCAAGGAGTTGTTCGAAGAGCTCCAGACCCAGATCATGAAGGTCAACATCAAGAGCTTCTTCGCGATGCCGATGCCGACCCAGCCGCTCGGCTGGTTCAAGAAGCCGATCAACAGCGCCGCCGACATGCGTGGCCTCAAGTACCGCACCGTCGGCCTCGCCGCCGACCTCATGCAGGCGATGGGCCTCGCGGTGGCACAGCTTCCCGGCGGCGAGATCGTGCCGGCGATGGAGCGCGGCGTCATCGACGGCTTCGAGTTCAACAACCCAACCTCGGACCGCCGCTTCGGGGCCCAGGACGTCGCCAAGAACTACATGCTCGGCAGCCACCACCAGGCGACCGAGTATTTCGAGATCATGTTCAACCGGACGAAGTTCAACGGCCTGCCGAAGGAGCAGCAGGCGATCCTCCAATACGCCGCCGAGGCCGTCTCCTCCGCCAACGAGTGGAAGGGCATGGACTAGGCTCATCGCCCAGCTCGCCTCCGATCCCTTCATGAAGAAGGTGATGGACTCGCAGAAGGAGTGGGTGAAGCGGGTCGTGTACTACAACATGACCAACGCGACCGACTACCGCGGCGCCTACGAGCACCACTTCCCGGGCGTGCTGAAGATCTGACTTCTTCCGGGCGCTCGAAGGCACCGGACCAGTAGTGGGCGGCGTGCGGCGCGCCGCCCACTTTCTTGAAAGAGCCTAAGTCACTCCCCGCGCGAACTGCACCCGAATGACCGCGTTTCTTCACTTCATCGACTCGCTCAGCACGTGGGTCGGCAAGGCGTTCGCGTGGCTGATCCTCGTGCTCACGCTCGGCATCAGCTACGAGGTGCTCGTGCGCTATGTGCTGCGCGCGCCGACCACCTGGGCCTTCGACTTCAGCTACATCAACTACGGCGCGTTGTTCCTCATGGCCGGCGCATATACGCTCGCCCGGAACGGCCACGTCCGCGCCGACGTGCTCTATCGCTTCTGGAAGCCGCGGACGCAGGCCAGCATGGACCTCGTCCTCTACATCATCTTCTTCCTGCCAGCGGTCTGCGCCTTCATGTACGCAGGCTGGAATTTCGCCGCGATGTCGGTGCGATTCCGGGAGGTCAGCATCTTCAGCCCGGCCGGCGTGCCGGTCTTCCCGCTCAAGGCGCTGATCCCGGTGACCGGCGTTCTGCTGCTGATCCAGGGAATCGCCGAGATCATCCGCTGCGTGTTGTGCATCCGGCTCGGCGTCTGGCCGCAGCGTCTGCACGATGTCGAAGAGACCGAGTCGGCCATCCTGCACGAGAAGCACCATCTCGCCGAAGCGGAAGCGGAAGCGGCGAAACCCCTCACTGGGCACAAGGAGACGGGAGCATGACCGATCCGCAAGTCGGCATGCTGATGCTGGGGCTGTTCATCTTCATCATCATGCTCGGGTTCCCGATCGCCTTCACGCTCATCGCGATGGGCGTCGGCTTCGGCTTCTACGCCTACTACACGCCCGGCCAGCAAATCTTCGAGAATCGCATCTTCACACTCCTGGTGCAGAAGACCTTTGAGGTGACCTCGAACGACGTGCTGGTGGCGGTCCCGCTCTTTCTGTTCATGGGCTATCTCGTCGAGCGCGCCAACATTCTCGACCGCCTGTTCCGCTCGCTTCAGATCTCGATGAAGAACGTCCCGGGCGCGCTCGCCGTCGCGACGCTCGCCACCTGCGCCATGTTCGCGACCGCTACGGGCATCGTCGGCGCGGTCGTCACCTTGATGGGGCTGCTGGCCTTCCCGGCCATGCTGCGCGCCGGCTACGACGTGAAGCTTTCCGCCGGCGTCATCTGCGCCGGCGGCTGCCTCGGCATCCTGATTCCGCCGAGCATCCTGCTCATCGTCTACGCGGCGACCGCAGGCGTCTCGGCTGTGAAGCTGTACGCGGCCGCGTTCCTGCCGGGCTTCCTGCTCACCGGCCTCTACATGATCTACGTCATCGCCCGCGCCATGATCAACCCGGCGCTTTGCCCCAAGCTGCCGCCGGAAGAGACCAACATCCCGTTCACCGAGGTGCTGTGGTCCCTGCTGACCTCATTCTTCCCGCTCGCCATCCTGATCGTATCGGTGCTCGGCGCGATCCTGTTCGGGTTGGCGACGCCGTCGGAGGCCGCCGGCATCGGGGCGCTCGGCGCCATCGTGCTGGCCGCCGGCTATCGCTCGCTCAACTTCATCATGCTGCGCGACTCCGTCTTTCTGACCGCGCGCGCAACCGCGATGGTCTGCTACCTGTTCATCGGCTCGTGGACCTTCTCGTCCGTGTTCGCGCTTCTCGGCGGCCAGGCCGTGATCGAGCAGTTCTTCCTCTCGCTCAACCTGTCGCCGACGATGTTCCTGATTCTGACGCAGGCCCTGATCTTCCTGCTCGGCTGGCCGCTGGAATGGACCGAGATCATCATCATCTTCGTTCCGATCTTCCTGCCGCTGCTCGACGATTTCGGGATCAACCCGATCTTCTTCGGCATCCTGGTGGCGCTCAACACGCAGACCGCCTTCAACACCCCCCCGGTCGCCATGGCCGCCTTCTATCTCAAGGGCGTCGCGCCGCCGCATGTGAAGCTCGCCGACATCTTCTCGGGCTCGCTGCCGTTCGTCTTTATGGTCTTCGCGACCATGATCCTCGTCTACATCTTCCCGCAGATCGCGTTGTGGCTGCCGGACTACCTCTACACGCCACGTTGAGCGCCTTCGGTCCGGGCGCGGTTCGCCTCGCATGAGCTTGGCGGGGCTCAGCCTCACGCAGGCAGCCGCGGACATTCGCGACGGCCGCATCAGCTCCGTCGAGCTCGTGCGCGATTGCCTCGACCGCATCGCGGAGGCCGACGGAAACATCGAAGCCTGGGCCTTCCTCGATCGCGAACATACGCTGAGGCAGGCTGAAGCCGCAGACGACGCCCACCGGCGCGCCCGGCCTCACGGTCCGCTGCACGGCGTCCCGATCGGGGTCAAGGACATCTTCGACACCTATGACATGCCGACTGAGTTCGGCTCGCCGCTCTGGGCCGGCCGCACGCCGCGGGCGGACGCAGCGGCGGTCGCCCGGCTGCGGGCCGCCGGCGCAGTGATCATGGGCAAGACGGTCACGACCGAATACGCCTATTTTCACCCTGGCAAGACGAGGAACCCGCACGATCCCGCCCGAACGCCGGGCGGATCCTCGAGCGGGTCCGCGGCTGCCGTCGCTGCCGCGATGGTGCCGGGCGCGATCGGTTCCCAAACCAACGGCTCGGTGATCCGGCCGGCCTCCTTCTGCGGCGTCGTCGGCTTCAAGCCCACCCATGGCCTCATTCCACGCACGGGTGCGCTGCTTCTCTCGCGCACGCTCGACCACGTGGGCGTCTTCGCCCGCACGGTCGAGGACGCGGCGCTGCTCGCGGAATGCCTTGCCGGCTTCGACGAGGAGGACCCCGACACGAAGCCGCGCGCAACGCCGCCGTTAGCTGCCGTGGCGGCGTCGGAACCGCCGCTGCCTCCGCGCTTTGCTTTCGTCCGGACGCCGGCGTGGGATCAAGCGGAGCCCGCGACGAGGGAAGGCTTCGGCGAACTCGTCGAGGCACTCGGCGCGCAAGCGACGGAGCTCCAGCTCAGATCGGGCTTCGAGCACGCGATCGAGTTCCATGGAATCGTGATGGCAGCCGAGATGGCCCACAACCTCCATCGCGACTACGAGCGGGGCGCCGATCGGCTCAGCGATCGTCTGCGCCAGCTGATCGAGAGCGGGCGCGGCTCTTCGGCCGTCGACTATCTGCGCGCGGTCGCTGCGAGAGCCTCCCTCAACGCCGCGCTGGAAGCGATTTTCGACGAGTTCGACGCCGTTCTGACCCCGGCCGCCCCCGGCGAGGCGCCTATTGGCCTCGAGAGCACCGGCAACCCGGTCTTTTGTACGCCTTGGACCTATCTCGGCACGCCGGCCGTGACGCTGCCGCTCCTGCGATCCGAAGCCGGCCTGCCCGTCGGCGTGCAGCTGGTCGGGCGTCCCGGGAACGACGCTCGCCTCTTGCGCACCGCGCGCTGGCTTGTCACAACGCTCGGCGGCGAGCGTCGCCGGAGCGGCCGGAGAACGGCGAAGACGGACGCCCGCACAAGGGAGAGGTCGCGATGACTCTTGTCACCGGTATCATCGGGATCGCGATGCTCGCGACCTTCCTTGGCATCATGCTGTGGTGGGTGAAGGCGTTGCCCCTCATCATCATCATCGTCTTCGTGTTCGTCTTGATGCTCTACGACTTCGTGCAGACGGTGCGTTTCGGCGACGATTACGGCATGCGCGGCGACGGGCGCTAAGCCTGGAATATTCACATTGTCCCGCCTGCGACCATCGCAAGCTTTCGCTCGGCCCGCCCACGCTCTATGAGCCACGCCTGAGTCGTCACCCGCGGCCCAGGAGTGCGCAGGAATGATCAAGGCGAGCATCGGCGTGGCGGCGGTCGGGCTGGCGCTCCTGGCGCTGAGCTTGGCCGGGGGGCGCGAGTTCCCCGTGTATCTGCCGCTCGTGACGCTCGCGCTGGCCGGGCTGGTGCTCCTGTCCCGGACGATTCCGAAGTTCCTCAGGGTTTTCATCGCAACCCTCGCCGCGGCCCACGTGCTGCTGCTAGCAATCCTCCTGGTCGCCTGGGCGGGGCTCGTGCCGAAAGGCTACGAGAACTACGTCCCGCCCGTCTCGACGCCCATCGGCGCCTTCGGCTTCGCGCTCCTGGTCTACGCGTCGTCCTTCATCCCGGTCGTTCGCACGATCATGGGAATCGCCGACCGCTACTACGAATCCCGTGCCGACAGCATCGTGCGCCTTCCGTTCATCGGCGAGGTGCGCGCCACGGAAGGCAGCATCGGCACGATGTTCCTGGCGGTGCTGATCGGGATCAACCTCTTCCAGGTCGCGCTGAATGTTCGCCTCAATTTCTTCTCGCGCGACCTCTTCAACTCCTTCCAGGACCGGAACGCCGACGCCTTCTGGTATCAGCTCCTCTGGATCTTCGTGCCGCTCGCGACCGTGCACGTGATCACTGCCCTCGCCGAGGTCTACTTGCAATATGTGCTGCGGATCCGCTGGCGCGCCTACACGAACGACCTGTTCGTGAGCGAGTGGCTCGGCGGCAGCACCCATTACAGGATGCAGCTGACGCAGGTCGAGGCCGACAACCCCGACCAGCGCATCGCGGAGGACCTCAGGAAATACGTCGACACGACCTACAGCCTCTCGATCAACCTGCTGACCCAATCGGCGACGCTCGTGTCGTTTGTCGCGATCCTGTGGTCGATCTCGGCCGGATTCACCTTCCCGGGCACCGACTACGTCGTCCCGGGCCTCCTCGTCTGGTTGGCGATCGCCTACGCCGTGCTCGGCACCTGGCTCACGCACAAGATCGGCAAGCCGTTGATCGCGCTCAACTTCCAGCAGGAGCGCTACGAGGCCGACTATCGTTTCTCGCTGGCGCGCCTGCGCGAGTACACGGAGCAGATCGCGCTGCTCGACGGCGAGGGTGCGGAGAAGGAGCGCCTCGTCGGCCGCTTCGCCGGCATCGTGCAGAACTACATGGCGATCGTGCGCCGATACCTGAAGCTCCAGAGCTTCACGCTGAGCTATTTCCAGGCGAACGTCGTGGTGCCCTACCTGATCACGGCGCCCTATTTCTTTGCCGGCAGGATCTCGCTTGGCCAGATGCAGCAGACGGTCGGCGCCTTCATGCGGGTCGAGTCGGCGCTGACCTTCTTCATCTCCGCCTACACGACGCTTGCCGACTACAAGGCCGTCATCGACCGGCTGACCACCTTCCAAGCCGCCATCGCCGAAACCAAGGCGGCCGCCCCGAGCGAGACGCGGCCGACGCTCGCGGAGGGTCGCGCGCCCGAGCTGCGATTGCGCGATCTGACGGTCCGGCTTCCTGACGGCCGCGATCTCGTCTCGGTCGACGACCTCGCCTTCCGCTCGGGCGAGAGCACGCTCCTGACCGGTCCATCCGGGTCCGGCAAGTCGACCCTTTTCCGGGCGATCTCGGGCATCTGGCCCTTCGGTGAAGGCGAAATCCTGACGCCGCCTGGGGCGAGCATGATGCTCCTTCCGCAACGCCCCTACATCCCGATCGGGACGCTGCGCGGCGCCGTCACCTATCCGGGGGTGGAGCATTCATACGACGATGCGGCGATCGCCTCGGCGTTGCGCACCGCCCGCCTTCCTCATCTCGCCGATCGGCTGGACGAGGAGCGGTTCTGGGCGCAGGTGCTCTCGCTCGGCGAGCAGCAGCGCCTCGCGCTAGCCCGTGCGCTCCTTGCCAAACCGGATTGGCTCCTCCTGGACGAGGCGACCGCCGCGCTCGATGAGCCGACCGAGAAGGCCGTATACGAGATGCTTCGAAAGGAGCTGCCGGGCACCACCGTGGTTTCGATCGGTCACCGGTCGACGCTGCAGGCGTTCCACGAGCGGCGGATCGACATGCACGCGGCGGGCGGGAACACCTTCACGCCGCGCGAGGCGCACGCGCCGGCCGAGGCCGCGCAGTAGCTTAGAGCGAGCGCTGGAATCTCAGCTCGCCGTTCTGGCTCTTGATGACGAGCTCGCCGGCGACGGTGTCCCACTGGACGGAGGTGCGTAGCGCGACCAGAAAGTTGCGCTCCTGGTCCATGCGCCCCTTGTCGCAGGATTTCTTGGTCAGCGCGAACGGCCCGACCGCGAGCCGCTGCTCGCGCAAGGGATAGGCAGTTGCCGAAAAATTGTTGCAGCTGCCGAAGCCCTGCATCCGGAACTGCTCGTCGATGATGAAGGTCGGCCGCTCACCGGCGAACGGCTTGCCGTTCAGGGACGTTGCGACCCAGGACACCTTGGTCGGAAAGATCTTGTCCTGCTTCGGCGGCGGCGCCTTCTTCGGCTCCTCTTTGTTGATACCCCACCCGAAGCTTCCTCGTTGCGCGACAGCCGGCGTGGCAATGGCCGCGGCGACGATCACCACCGCGATCCCGAATGCTCTCATCCCAGAGCCCTCTTGATGAATGCGGCGGCGACCATAACGGCAGCCCGCCTTGCTCGCAACGCCGCGAGTGCCGCAGGCCGCTCAGTGTAGCTTGGCGAAGAGCCGGTCGGCGAGGGTGTTTCCGGTCCTGAAGACGTAATCCGCCGCCGCGACCGTGACCTCCCGGGCCCCCGCCGCGAGGAGCTCGTCCACGACGGCAAAGACGCGATCCTTCGGACAACGAAGCACGAGCTCGCCGCCACGGGCCGGCCCGTATGGCAGCGCGACGGAAGCCTCGAACGCACCAAGGTCGATCGGCCTATCCGGCGCGATGGCGGCGCGGATCTCGCGGGTGGTGCGCGCCTCCTCCTCCGCGGCGATCCGCGCAAGAAGCATGCGCGCGGCGGTTCGCGCCCGCGAGCCCCACGAGGCCTTCATCGCCGCCACGAGATTGGCCTCGGAACGCAAGATCAGCCCGTCCTCCAGCGCCTTGAGGGCATTCGCGGCGAGCGTCCCGCCGGTCGTGGTGATATCGACGATGATCTCGGCGGCACCGGCGGCCGGTGCACCTTCGGTCGCGCCGAGGCTTTCGACGATCCGGTAATCCACAACGCCGCGCTCGGCGAAGAAGCGGCGGGTGAGATTCACGTATTTGGTGGCAACCCGCATCTTCCGGGCATGTCGGGCGCGAAGATCGGCGGCGACCTCCTCGAGATCGGCCATGGTGCGCACGTCGATCCAGGCCTGCGGAACCGCAACCACGACATTGGCCTGTCCGAAACCAAGCGGTGTCAAAAGCTCGATCGACGCATCCGCGTCGGGTACACCCTCGCGAATCAAATCCTCGCCCGTGACGCCGAGATGAGCCCCGCCGCTTGCAAGCTTCGCCACGATCTCCGAGGCGGAGAGGAAGAGCACCTCGACATCCGGCACGCCTGCAATCGCCCCGCGGTAATCGCGGACGCCGCGGCCTTGCGCGAGCACTAGGCCGGCCCGGGCGAAGAAGGCGGATGCGTTCTCCTGCAGGCGCCCTTTGGACGGCACGGCGAGGATCAGAGGTCCGTCGCTCACCACGCCTCTCCGATGCGCTCGAGCCAGAACGAGCAGCCGACGGCGGCAACCGACTCGGCGGCGCCGAGATGCTGGAGAAGCCGGTCGTAGCGTCCCCCGCCCACGAGAGGCTTGTCGTCCGCTCGGGCGGAATCGGCGATCTCGAAGATGAAGCCGGTGTAGTAGTCGAGGCTGCGCGCAAACGCGGCAAAGAAGCGGAAGCTCGCGATGTCGAGGCCGTGCACAGCCATGAAGCCGGTGCGTTCCTCCAGCGTGTCGATGGCGCGGGCGAGGTCGAGTCCGGCGTCCCGCGCCAGGGCACGGATCGAGGCCGCGGCCGCATCCGGATCGCCATCGATCGCAAGATAGCGGGTGAGGATCGAACGCGCCTCATCGGACAGCGATCCGGTTCGGTTTGCGGCGCGGGCGAGGAATCGCTCGGCGATCTCGCCTGGACTCCGCCCGCCGACGGTGGAGATCCCCGCGATAGCCAGGATGTCCTCCACGAAGGCTCGCGCCGCCTGCGGCGCCTGGCCCTCGATCGCGGCCAGCAGGCCGGCGTGCTCGCCGATGCCGGGACTGGCCGGGCCATCGATTTCCGCCTCTATCAGGCGGCCCGAGACGATCGAGCGCATCAGCCGGCGCTTCGCGCCCGGGGCGACGCCGAGCGCCTCGAGCATTGCCTCGAGAAGGCCCATGTCGCCGAGCTTGACCGAGACCGGGCCCGCACCGAGCGTCCCAAGCCCCTCGAGCGCAAGCGCCAGAACCTCGGCGTCGGCTGCGGCCGCGTCCCGACGACCGATCGACTCGATCCCGGCCTGCAGGAACTCCCCGGTCTCGTTCGGGCGCAGGCGGAACACCGGTCCGAGATAGCAATAGCTCGCAGGCGCAGAGCCGCTGGCTGCAAGGTGGCCGCGGCAGACCGGTATCGTGTACTCCGGTCGAAGGCAGAGCTCGCGTCCCGACGCGTCCTGCGTCACGAAGATCCGGCGGCGGATGTCTTCGCCCGAGAGGTCGAGGAAAACGTCGGCAGGCTGGAGAACGGGCGGCTCGACGCGCGCGTATCCTTCTCGCTCGAAGAGCGCGATCAGCCCGTCGTGACCGGCCGCTATCCGCATGGCTGCCCCGTTTCGGACGGGTGTCTAGCACGAGGCGGGAGCGGCGCGACCGGATTTCCGGAGCAAGGGTGAACGGTCCTGCGGGGCGGATCCCGCAGGGCTGGGCGGCCGGTGGCAGCGCTCGCAAGTGCGTGGGGCGGGTCAGTGCTCGCGGCGCTGGGCGGCGCGCTCCTTGCGCTTGCGCTTGCCGCCGTTCTCGGCGAGGTGATCGAAGTCGCCCCTGCGCGCTTGCGGCTCCTCTCCGGCAACCGACGACGGCAGGATGCGGCGGGCCGCATCCCCGACGACTTCTGCAACGGCACCGGTCGCGGTTTCCGCAAAGCCGCCGGCAGCGCGCCCGGCATCGGCAACGGCGTTCCCGGCATCGGAGGCGTTCGCAGCCAGGTTCTGTGCGGCCCTCTGCGGGCTGCGGTTCGTCGCAAGCGCCCCCGCGACCGCGATCAGGACGTCGGCGGCGAGTTCGCGTACGACAGGCGAGGTGATCAGGCCCGCAAGCGAATCTCCGGAAAGCGCCAAGTTCTTCGGAACCTTCATTCCGGCAATCTTCTTGCGCTTCGCTTTGCCTGACTTCCCCTTGTCCTTTTTAGCCATGGCGCACCCGATCGCTTGGATTCTTCCACGAGGAAACGGGCTCGAAGCTGGGCGGTTCCGGCCGCTTCGGCCCGGGCCCGATCAGCTTTCGAGCCCTGCATCCGCGCCTTTGGCGCGGGAGGCGCCCGTCGCCTTGCCGGCTCGCGCGGGGCGTTTCGGCGGCTTGCGCCCGCCTGCCGAGGAGGTGACGTACTCGTTGCGGTCCGTCAGCTTGCTTCGGCCCGGAATGAGCTCCCCCTTCGGAACGCTCACCGCGGTGCCGGGCGCCGGAACGCGCTGGCGCTCGCCGCCGGTGCGTTTGGCCGCCCGAGGCTCGACAGAGGCGCTGCCCTCCGCCCGCGCGGAGCGCGGCGCCGGGCTGCGGCGAGCCGTCGTGGTGACGCCTTCCGCGATCTCGGCGTTCGATTTGGCGCGACGCCGCTCGGAGGGGGCGTCCGGCACGCGCGCCGAGCCCCTATCGAGCGCGTCATCGAGGCGTCTCGCGCCGCGGCTCGTCTTGCTCCCATCCATGCGGGCGGAGAGTTGATCCTGCTTGTCGCGGATTCCGGCGACCTTCAGGTCGGGTTCGAGCTTTTTCGACAGCGACATCGCGCCGATGCTCTTCTCGGCGGCCCGCCGCCTGTCGGCGAGGGCGCTGCGGCTGTTCGGTCGGGTCGGGATCGGATCCTCGGCATGGCCGCTCGTCGCGGCGTTGTTGAATTCGATCTCGTTCGGGAAGTCGCGTCGTCGGCCCTCCGCTTTCGGGCGCTGCCGCTCGATCTTCTTGGTATGCTGCTTCAGCGCCTGTTTCTCCGCTTGCGTCCGCTGCACGCCCCGCGACGCCATTCGTGCCTCCTCGGTATCGCTTTTGTGCCTGACCAATGCCGCGGAACGGAGGCGGGTTCCGCTGTGCTGCTCAATGTCCCCCGGTGCGGCCGAACCAAATGCTGAGAAGGGCCGAGAGCGCGACCAGGGCCAGCACGCCGTTGACCGTCATGAGGATGTGCGGCGGGATCCGCCGCACATCCGGCCGGGGCGGCGGCACGCCCGGCGTGATCTGCCGCCACACTGCGGCCGAAGCTAGGGCGCTGAACAGAACCACCAGCCCCTCCCGGCCTAGGGTTCGTCGCGCACCGTCTTGGAGACCTCGAGCGAGGCGCTGCGGACCGCACTGTCGGAGAGGGCGCCGGTGGTCCCGGCGTCGATCGCGTCCTCGATCGCCATGTAGTCCGGCTTCCCCCCGAGGGTCTTGACGAGGTCCATTATCTGCATCGCCTTGTTGGCCGATTCGGGGCTCGCCCGTGCGATCTCCTCCGCGAGCGCCGCAATGGCGTCGATGGTGGCTTGGCTCTCATGCGCCGGCATGACAGACCCTCCCCCGCAGGGCGCGGGCATGCTGCGCCCGCACCGGCACAACGAGGGCTGCGGGAAGCCGTTCCCGGCGCAAGGGCGCGGAGCGGCGCCAGCGCTACTTGCTCATGATCCGCTCAGCTGCAGTGAGGAGCCCGAGGCTGGGATTCTCGCCGCAGAGCTTGCCGAGCTTCTCGCCGTCGGCGGCCATCTTGTCGAAGTCGATGATCGCCTCGTCGTCCTCGCCGCTGTAATAGCCGCTCAGCCACATCAGCAGGTTGCCGATCGTATCCTTGCCGCTCTTCACGAACTCCTCGCACTTGATGGTGGAGACATCGATCTTCTGAGCGGAGGCGGGAGTTGCGGCGAAGAGGGCGAAAAGGACGAGCGCGCAGGCGGTTCGCATCGGAATGGCTCCACGGAGGGCGACGACTCCGTCATCGTAAGCACATCCCGCGACAATGACCACGGTCCTGCCGCCGGCGGATCCGGAACGCGCCTGAACGCGAAAAAGCCCGCCAAACCGGGCCTGAGTGACCGATCCGACGGGCTTTGTTTTGGTTGCGGGGACAGGATTTGAACCTGTGACCTTCAGGTTATGAGCCTGACGAGCTACCGGGCTGCTCCACCCCGCGGCAATGGCCTCGGCCTTGTGGCCGAACGGAAACGCGGCGCTTGATAGCGCCGCGAAAGCATGAAGAGGGATTGTCCTTAGCAGGCCCGGCAACGACCTACTCTCCCGGGTCTTGAGACACAGTACCATCAGCGCTGAGGAGTTTAACGGCCGAGTTCGAGATGGGATCGGGTTCGGGCTCCTCGCTCAAGTCACCGGACCGGCGAAGGACAAATGGCAAGCATGAGCGAAGCGAAGCGTCCCCGGGGAAAGCGGGGACCTCGACCGGACGGGCGCAGTGCCCTTCCGATCGAGATGGCCGGGTCAAGCCCGGCCATGACAACCTTCAACAATGGTCTTTCGATCGCCGGCCGCAAAGGCGGACACGGACCATGAGAACGATCAAGCCGATCGAGCGATTAGTACCGGTAAGCTCAACGCGTCACCGCGCTTACACACCCGGCCTATCAACGTGGTCGTCTTCCACGGCTCTCGAGGGAGTACTCGTTTCGAGGTGGGTTTCCCGCTTAGATGCCTTCAGCGGTTATCCCGTCCGTACATAGCTACGCTGCACTGCGGCTGGCGCCACAACAGCTCCACCAGAGGTACGTCCAT
>JAQSWQ010000129.1 GCA_029266525.1 Microvirga sp. | reverse complement strand
ATGTAGCCGAGCAGGACGTTGGCGTCAGTGATTGTAGGCGTCTCGCCGCCCAGGTCGTAGCAGACCGGGCCTGGAAAAGCGCCGGCGCTCTCCGGGCCGACCTGCAATGCGCCGCCGGCGTCGATCCAGATATGCGAGCCGCCGCCGGCCCCGACCTCGGCGAGATCGATCGCCGGAACTTTCAACGTATATCCAGCCCCCGTCAGCAGGCGCGAGCCGATCATAATCCCGGCGCCGACCGCGTATTCCTGAGCGCGGGCGATCTCGCCGTCTTCGACCATCGACGCCTTCGCAGTTGTGCCTCCCATGTCGAATGTGATGATCTTCTTGAGGTCCTTCGCGCGCGCCAGCGCCTGCGCGCCGACCACGCCGCCGGCCGGACCGGATTCGATGATGTTCATCGGCCGCTCGGCGGCAGCGGCGTCGGTAGTCAAGCCGCCGTTCGATTGCATGAGCAGCAGGCGGGCGGGAATGCCGGCGCGGTCGAGGCCTTTTCGCATCTTCCGCAGGTACGTCGCCACGATCGGCGTGACGTAGGCGTTGATGACGGTCGTCGACGTGCGCTCGTATTCCTTGATCTCGGGTAGGACCTCGAACGAGATGCTCCGGGGCAGGCGAGGGGCTTTTCGCGCGATGATCGCCTTCAGAGTGGCCTCGTGCACCGGATTAGCGAACGAGTTGATCAAGCAGACGGCAATCGCTTCAACCTTTTCGGCGAGCAGCGCATCGACAGCGCGTTCGGCATCGGCCAAATCGAGCGCGCGCTCGATTTGGCCGCGGTGGTCGATCCGCTCGTCGACCACCTGGCGCAGGTAGCGCTCGACCAGCGGAGCCGGCTTGGTCCAGCTTAGGTCGTAGAGTTTCGGCATCCGCAGCGTGCGGATCTCGAGCACGTCGCGAAAGCCCTTGGTGGTGATCAGCCCGACCCGCGCGCCCTTGTGCTCCAGGATGGCGTTGGAAGCGACCGTGGTGCCGTGTCGGATCTCTTCGATGGCGGCTCCCGTCACCCCGCTTTCGCGACAAACCTCGGCGAGGCCTTCGACGATCGCCTGGGCGTAGTTCTCGACGCTCGATGAGACCTTTTTGGTGTGAACGGCGCCGTCGGACCCGAGTAGCACGATGTCGGTAAAGGTGCCGCCAATGTCGACACCGACCCGATAGGTGATCCGCATGGGGCTATTCCGCGGGGGTGACAGGCAACGGATCGTGCCGCTGGACCTTCGGGACGGTCGCCCAGCCGCGTGCTTTCGCGATTTCGCCGCGCCGTCTGGCCGTCGCAGCTTCATCGACCCTCCAGCCGAGATCGATCACGACGCCGTAATCCGCCAGAGCCTTCTCGGGCGAGAGAAGCTCGTTGCGCACGTCGCGCAGCACGGACGCTGGGTCGCGCTCCAGCGGGTCGCCCCAGCCGCCGGCACCGGCAAGCACATGACGGAAGACCTCGCCCCGCTTGATTGTCATCGTCAGCTTCGATGGCAGCAGCCGGTTCTCGGTATCAGGGTTGAGGTAATTCTCCGACGGCCCGCCCGGGCTGCCGCCGTAAAGGCCGAACGGCCGGTGATCGCGCCGGTCGGAGCGAACCTGCAGCATTCCTTCCTCTTCCAAGAACCGGTAGTCGCGCCTAAAGGGAACCCCGCCGCGGAATTTTCCCGCGCCCGCTTTGTCCGGCACGAACTCGTATGCAGTGACTTGGATCGGGTGCTCGGCCTCCGTGACCTCGATCGAGTGCGAGGCCATGTTGGCGAACATGTGGGAGTTGCCGTCAAGACCATCGGCCCATGGCCTCGCTCCCCAGGCGCCGCAGGTGAAATCGACATAGACGAAAGGCTTGCGCTCAGCGTTGTAGCCACCGATTGAAATGCCGGTATTCCCGCCGTCGCCGGCCGCCTTCACTTTGTCGGGCAGCATCATGGCAAGCGCGCCGAACATGCAATCGACCATGCGAAAGCCGGTCAGGCCGCGCGCCGCGCACGCGGCCGGCAGCACGCCGTTACCGACCGTGCCAGGCGGGCAGATTACCTCGATCGCCCGGAACACGCCTTCGTTATTGGGGATGCCCGGCGGCAGCACCGAGCGCACGCCCGTGTAAGAGGCGGCCTTGGTGAAGGAAAGCGTGTTATTAATCGCGCCTTTGACCTGAGGATTGGTGCCGGTCCAATCGACTACGATATGGCCGCCGCTCTTTCGGATAGTGACGAAGAGCCGGATCGGCTGGCCATAATCAACGCCATCATCGTCAATCCAGTCCTCGAAGCTCCACTCGCCGTCGGGGAGCTGCGTGAGCGCCACGCGCGTCAGTCTCTCAGCATAGTCGATGATCTCGTTCAGGTAGAGCTTGGTCCGCTGCGGCCCGTAGCGCGCAACGATCTCGGCGAACTGCTTCTCGGCGATATGGCAGGCCGCGAGCTGCGCGCGCAGGTCACCGAAGAGCTGCACCGGCAGCCGCACGTTCTTCTCGATGAACGTCATAATGGTCTGGTTCAGCCGCCCAGCCTCGTATAGTTTCATCGGCGCGATGCGCAGGCCCTCGGCATAGATCTCGGTCGAGTCCGAGGCGTTCGACCCCGCCACCCGGCCGCCGACATCCGCGTGGTGGCAAACCGTACAGGCGAAGGCCATACGCTCGCCCTCGTGGAAGAGTGGCTTGAAGATGAAGATGTCCGGGAGGTGCATGCCCCCGTCGAACGGGTCGTTCATGATGAACACGTCGCCCGGCGCCACGTCCTCGGCGAAATGGCGCATGATCGCCTCCATCGCGGTCGGCACCGAGCCGAGATGCGCCGGCAGCGTCAGGCCCTGCGCGGCGAGCTTGCCGCGGGCATCGGCGAAGCCCGTTGAGTAATCCATGTTGTCCTTGAGGACGCCCGAATAGGTCGTCCGGAACACGGTGAGCGCCATCTCGTCGGCGATCGCAAAAATGGCGTTCTTGAAGAGC
>JAQSWQ010000128.1 GCA_029266525.1 Microvirga sp. | reverse complement strand
GTCATGAAAGCAGCAGACGTGATGGTCACCGACGTGATCGCGGTTCGACCGCAGGATACGGTGCGCGACGCCGCCGCGGTGCTGCTCGAGCGTCGCGTCAGCGCGGCTCCCGTGGTCGACGACGACGGCGGCCTAGTCGGCATCGTCAGCGAAGGCGACCTCATGCGGCGTACCGAGATCGGAACCGACCGTCGGCGCTCCTGGTGGCTCGAGCTCCTGACCGCGCCTGAGACGAGAGCCCAGGAATACGTCAAGGCGCATGCGCGCAAGATCGCGGATGTGATGACGAAGGACGTCGTGACCGCGACCGAGGACATGCCGCTCCGCGACGTCGCCACCCTTCTTGAAAAGAACGGCATCAAGCGCGTGCCCGTCGTGCGCCGCGGGAAGGTGGTCGGCATCATCAGCCGGCGCAATATCCTGCAAGCCTTCGCTCGCTCCGCTACGCCGATCCCGGTCAATCCCAGCGACCTCGCCATCCAGAAGGCGATCATCGACCAGGTCCGCAGCCTGCCCTGGGGCAAGCCATGGCTCTTGACCGTAACGGTCACCGACGGGGTCGTCGAGCTCTGGGGACCGGTCGACTCGGCCGAGGAGCGGCAGGCCATTCGGGTGGCCGCCGAGGCCACGCCGGGCGTACGCGAGGTGAGGGACAGCCTTTATCGCATGCCCATGGCGGTAGCTTGACGCGGCGCATCTCGAGCCGGCGGAGGACGACATGATCAAGGACGTGCTGGTGCATCTCGACGGAGGCGAGGGCGATGAACTCCGGCTGCAACACGCCGAGGCGATCGCTGTCATCTCCGCTGCCCATCTGACCGGCCTCTTCACAAACCGGCTCGCCGACATCACTGCGGTGGTGCCGATCGACGGCGGCGCAGCGGCGGCGCAAGTCATGGCAGACCTCGAAGAGGAAGGGCGGCGGCAAGGAGACATTGTCCAGCAGCGCCTAGCCGAGCGTTTCTCGCGGATCTCAGTTCCAAACGAAATCCGCCGGATCGACGCCACGCCCGGTCAGCTCGCGAACCGTGCCGCTTCCGAAGCGCGTTGCGCCGACCTGTTCGTGGCGAGCCGGCCGTATGACGGGAACGGTTCGGCGAAATGGGACGCCCTGTTCGAGGCGGTGCTCTTCGAGAGCGGGCGCGCGATCTACCTCGTGCCCCCAGGCCGCCGTCCGGCTGACGCGATCCGTCGCGTGCTCGTGGCGTGGCGCGACACGAAAGAGGCGGCGCGCGCCGTCGCGGCGGCGATGCCCTTCATCGAGAAGGCGACCAGGGCGGTGATCGTCGTTGTCGATCAGAATACCGGCCGCTCCAATGAGGAGCACGGGACAGCAATGGACCTTGCGCGCCATCTCGATCGACACGGAACGAGCGTCGAGGTCCAGATGCTCGACAGCGACAGCCAGCCGGCAAGCGAGATCATCCTCGACCAGGCAAGTCGGATGTCTGCCGATCTCGTGGTCATGGGCGGCTACGGCCATTCCCGTGCCCGCGAATGGGTGCTGGGCGGCACAACGCTTGAGATGCTTGAAGGCTCCGAGTTCCCGATCCTCATGGAGCATTAGGATCAACAACCGTCGTCCGCGCGCGGCTGTGCGCGAGGCCGGAGAGGAAGATGGACGCTGTGATTCCTGGCCTGCCTTGGCTTATTCCGTGTGAGCTCGACATGCTTGGCGTCAAGGTGCCCGACCTTAAGCCAAATCCGGCGGATCCGCTCGCCAACCCTGCCCCCGTGCCTGATCACGCCTCGTCCGACCTTCCTCCGACCCTTCCAAATGACCAGCCATCCGATGAACCGGACGGAAGCCCCACACCTGCCCACCCGCCCGTCCCCCCGGACCATCCCCTGGGGCCCCGCCAAACCATCGCCTCACGCGACAAGCGTGTAAGCTGATCTCGAATTCCTCGAACAGGCCGCATCCGATGCCACACAAGCAGGTCCTTTTCCGCTCAGCCGCTCGGGACAAGATTCTGCGCGGCGCCACAAAGCTTGCCGACGCGATACGTGTGACGTTGGGCCCCAAATCAAAGTCTGTTCTGATCGAGAAGAAGTGGGGAGCGCCGCTCGTATGCAACGACGGCGTAACCATCGCCAAGGAATTTGACCTTGAAGATCCCGAAGAGAATCTCGGCGCCCGCATGCTGCGGCAAGCGGCCGAGAAGACCGGCGAGATGGTAGGCGACGGAACGAGCACCGCGACCATTTTGGCTCATGCCATCTTCGCAGACGGCGTTCGAAACGTTGTTGCAGGCGCAAGTGCGGTGGATCTGAAACGCGGGTTGGACCGTGGCGCCAAGCGCGCGATCGAGGCACTTCGCGCGATGTCGCGCAGCGTCGAGTCGCGAAAAGAGAAGGCACAGGTGGCCGCCATCTCCGCGCACAATGACCCCGCCATTGGCGAACTTGTCGCGGACGCCATGGACAAGGTCGGCGGCGAAGGAGTGATCACAGCAGAGGAGTCGAAAACAACTGAGACCGTTCTGGAAGTCGTTGAGGGAATGCAGTTCGACCGCGGCTTCCTCTCTCCCTATTTCATGACCAACCCGGAGAAAATGGAGGCCATTCTTGAAGATGCCCTTGTGTTGATCTCAGATCGGAAGATCAGTGTTCTAAACGATCTCATGCCGCTCCTCGAACAGGTCGCGAAATCAGGGCGTCCGCTGCTGCTCGTCGCTGAGGATGTTGAGAGCGAAGCGCTGGCTACCCTGATCGTGAATCAACTCCGCGGAACGCTGAAGAGCTGCGCCGCTAAGGCGCCCGGATTCGGCGATCGGCGCAAAGCGATGCTGCAGGATATAGCGGTCCTGACTGGGGGCGAGCTAATCTCTGACGAGCTTGGGTTGAAGCTTGAGAATGTCACGATCGAACAGCTAGGAAAAGCGAAACGTGTTGTAGCTGATAAGGACAGCACGACTATTGTCGGTGGCGGCGGAGAT
>JAQSWQ010000027.1 GCA_029266525.1 Microvirga sp. | reverse complement strand
TCTCCCCAGGCGCCGGTCGATCGGGCCTTGAGGTCCGATCCACTCGGCCTCAGCGGCGATCAAAACCACCGAAGCGCGGGGCGCCGACAGGCTCCCGTATAAAAATTAGGATCGAGCGGTCGCGTCCCGCGCCCCCTCGACCTCTTACGCAAGGCTCGGGCTCCCGGAGACCGCGAGGACGATGACGCGCGCCATCCTTCCGCAAAGTGCTTGTCAGCCCTGCCGGAAACAAGCTGAAATGGGCGGCGAAGAACCAAAGGGAGGAACGCCGTGAGAAAACTGCTCTCGACCGCCGCCTTGGGCGTCGCTGCCGCCCTCGTCGTCGGCCCCGCCGCGGCCCAGAGCTTCCCCGAGCGGCCGATCAAGATGATCGTGCCCTGGGCGGCCGGCGGCGACACCGACAACATCTTCCGTCCGCTCGCTCCCGAGCTGCAGAAGCATCTCGGCCAGCCGGTGGTGATCGCCAATGTCGGCGGCGCCTCGGGCACCGTCGGCGCCCGCGAGGCCAAGAACGCCCCGCCGGACGGCTACACCCTCTACGCCGTGCACGACTACATCCATCTGACCTTCTATGCCGGCGTGAGCGACGTCAAATACTCGGATTTCGAGCCGGTCTGCATGGTCTCGGCCACGCCCTCCGTGCTCACGGCGAGCGCCAAGACGCCGTGGAAGAGCTGGCAGGAGCTCGCCGACGACGCAAAGAAGCGCCCAGGGCAGATCAGCGTCGGCGCGACGCTCGCCTCGACCAGCCACATCTTCCCGGCCCTCGTCGAGAAGGCCGCCGGGATCAAGTTCAAATACGTCTCCTACGACGGGCTCGCGCCGCGCATGAACGCGCTGCTCGGCGGCCATGTCGACCTCACCGATTCGAACCTGACCCAGAAGGGCAAGGTCGAGGCCGGGCTCCTGCGCTTCCTCGCCATCGCGAGCGAGAAGCGCGACCCCGAGATTCCCGACGTGCCGACCCTGAAGGAACTCGGGATGAACGTGAATTACGAGGTGGTGCGCGGCCTGCTCGTCCCGAAGGGCACGCCGGCGCCGGTGCGGGCGAAGCTCGAGGAGGGCTGCGCCAAGGCGACCGCCGAGCCGGGCTTCGCGCAGGCGATGAAGCTCCAGGGCACCCGCGCCGCCTTCAAGGGAGCGCAGGAGTACGGGCAGTTCCTCGACAAGCTCGATGCCGAGAACAAGACCATCATGGCGGATCTCGGGCTCATGAAGAAATGAGCCTCGGGCGCGACGGCCTCGCCGGGCTGGTCATCCTCGGGATCAGCCTGGCCCTGCTCGTGCAAGCCTTCCAGCTGCCGAAGCTGCCGATCGTGCCGGTCGGGCCGGGGTTCTATCCGAGCATCGTCCTCGGCTTCCTCGCGGCGATGAGCGCGCTGCTCGTCCTCCAGGACTTGGCCAGGGGCCGCGAGAGGGCTGCCGCGGCGGCGCCGCAGCCGCGGCGGAACTACCGCCTCGTCGTCGCGGCCTTCGCCATCGTCGCCGGCTATGTCGTGGTGCTGCCGCTGCTCGGCTTTCGCCTCGCCACCGCATCCTTCGTGGTGACGCTGCAGGCCGCGATCGAGACGCCCCGCACGGTGCGCGGATGGGCGACGCTTGCCGCAATCGCGGCCGGCACGACCGCCGCGACCTATCTGGCCTTCGAGCGCTATCTCCTGGTGCTGCTGCCGCGCGGCACCTGGACGGGCTTCTGACCGTGCTCGAGCTTCTCGGCCAGGGCCTCGCGACCATCGTCCAATGGAAATACCTGCTGCCGCTGTTTCTCGGCACCCTGGTCGGGGTGGTCGGCGGCTCGCTGCCCGGCGTGACGATCACCATGACGGTGATCGTGGTCCTGCCCTTCACCTACGGCTTCGACCCGCTCGCCGGCCTCGCGGCCATGACCGGCGTCTATGTCGGCGGATCGACCGGCGGGCTCGTCGCCTGCTGCCTTCTCGGCATCCCGGGCTCGCCCTCCTCGATCGCCACCACCTTCGACGGCTTTCCGATGGCCCGCAACGGCGAGCCCGGCCGCGCAATCTGGCTCGGCGTCTGGGCGTCCGTGTGGGGCGGTCTCCTCGCCGCGCTGTTCCTGGTCTTCCTCACGGGCCCGCTCGCGGCGATCGCGCTCGAGTTCGGGCCCTGGGAGTATTTCTCGCTTTTCGTGCTCGCGATGGCGATGGTCGCCGGGCTGACGGAAGCGTCCCTGGTCAAGGGACTGATCGCGACCGGGCTCGGCCTCCTCATCACAGTCATCGGCACCGATCCGATCGGCGGCGTGCCGCGCTTCACATTCGGATCGGCCTTCGTCGGCGGCGGCTTCCCGTTCCTGCCGGTGCTGATCGGCGTGTTCGCCTTCGCACAGATCATGACCGACCTCGAGAAGCTCACCGGCCCGGCCGGTCAGGCCCAGCCCTCGCTGGCGGGCGTCAAGTTCGAGCGCTTCTCCCATCTGAAGGTTAACTGGGAGATCTTCGCGCAGCCCTTCCTGCTCCTGTGGTCGACCATCGTCGGGCTGATCATCGGCATCCTGCCCGCGATCGGCGGCAGCGCGTCGAGCGTGCTCGCCTACGACCAGGCGAAGAAGTTCTCGAAGACGCCGGAGCGCTTCGGCAAAGGCCATCCGGAAGGCATCATCGCCTCCGAGGCCTCGAACAACGCCAATGTCAGCGGCTCGCTGATGACCATCATGGCCTTCGGCATTCCTGGCGACGCCGTCACGGCCGTGATGCTCGGCGCCATGACCATCCACGGCATCCAGTCGGGCCCGCTGTTCATCTCGCAAAACCCGGGCATCGCCTACGGCATCTACGCGGCCTACATCCTCGCGCATCCCTGCATGCTCTTGATCTGCGTGGCCCTGATGCCGCTGATGCTCCGCATCACGAAGGTCCGCATGGCGGTGCTCGCGCCGATCGTGCTCGTGCTGTGCGTGATCGGCGCCTATGCGCTCAACAACACCATGCAGAGCGTCTATGTGCTCTTCATCTTCGGCGTGGTCGGCTATGCGCTGGTCAAGCTCGGCTTCCCGCTCGCGCCCCTGATCCTCGGCCTCATCCTCGGCGACCAGATCGAGCTCAATCTCGTGCGCGCGATCATGACCGACTCGGATCCCTTGCTCTTCGTCACGCGTCCGATCTCGGCTGCCCTTCTCGCCGCGGCCGTGCTCTCCGTCCTTGCCGCGGTTTGGCAGCATCTGCGGCAGCGCGGCCGCGTGCCTGCCGAGGAAGAGCCGGATTTCTGAGCGAGCCGGCGGCGACCGGCCTCCGAAGCGTTTCGCGTGGCAGCCGGTTTGCATCTCGCGTCTGCCCGGGCCATGGCGGTTGGACGTCCGGCGCGCTCGTGCTGGGGTGGATCCGGCGGACTCGAGGGGTCGTCATGATCGTTGTCGTCGGCGGGACCAAGGGCGGCACGGGAAAATCGACCATCGCGACCAATCTCGCAGTGATGTTCGCGTCGCGCGGCCGGGACGTGCTCCTGGTCGACGCCGACGAGCAGGAGACCTCGGTCGACTTCACCAACATGCGGAACCAGACGCGCCCCGGCGGGGCGGGCTACACCTGCGTGGCGCTCACCGGCCGCGCGGTGATGACCGAGGTGCGGCGGCTTGCGCCGAAATACCAGGATGTGGTCATCGACACCGCCGATCCGATCGGACAGCGGGCAGCGCTCGGGCTTTGCGACGCCTATCTCGTCCCGTTTGCGCCGCGTTCGTTCGACGTATGGACGATTGGCAAGGTCGCGGCGCTGGTCGAGGAGGCGCGCACCCTGAACCCCGGTTTCCGTGCCTATGCGGTGCTGAACCGCGCCGACGCGATCGGCGCCGACAACGCCGCCGCGGCGAAGATCATCGAAGACCAGCCCGGGCTCGAACTCCTGCCGACCGCGCTCGGCAGCCGCAAGGCCTATGCGCGCGCTGCGACGAGCGGTCTCGGCGTCGCGGAGCTTCGCCCGCCGGACCGGAAGGCGATCGAGGAGATCGAAGCCCTGTTCGGCCGCGTGGCGAAGCTCTGAGGCTCAGGAAGGGGAGGAGTGGACAAATGAAGCTTCGATACCTCGTGGCGGCGCTTCTCTGGACGGTCCCGGCGGCGGAGGCCCAGGAGGCGCTGGTCACCTATCGCAGCCTGTCGCCGGAGTTGGCCCTCGAGCTTGCCCGCGCGACGCTCGACGCCTGCCGCGGCCGCGGCTTCCAGGTCGCGGTGGCGGTGGTCGATCGCTTCGGCCAGCCGCAGGCCGTGCTGCGCGACCGCTTCGCCGGGCCGCACACCGGGCCGACCGCATCGGGCAAGGCCTGGACCGCGGTCACCTTCCGCACCAACACGACGGATCTGATCCCGCTCACCCAGCCCGGGCAGCCCCAAGCCGGCCTGCGGGCGCTGCCGAACGTGGTCATCCTCGGCGGCGGGCTCGTCATCGAAGCGCAAGGCTCGCTGGTCGGCGGCATCGGCGTCTCGGGCGCGCCGGGCGGCGCCGAGGACGATGCCTGCGCCAGGGCGGGGCTCGACAGCGTGAGGGACAAGCTCGAGTTCTGACGCGCTGGCTCAAGCCGGGCGAAGATGCTGGATTGGCCGCGCAAACGGGCCGGAAGGGAGATCGCCTTAACGGGTTTCGCGCTGAGAGTGCTCATGGTGGCCATCGGGCTCTGGATCGCCTCGGCGGTCGTACCCGGGATCGAGGTAAAGGGGACCTGGACGCTGCTCGGGGCCGCGCTTCTCCTCGGCATCGTCAACGCGGTAGTCCGGCCGATCGTGGTGGTGCTGACGCTGCCGATCACCCTCCTCACGCTCGGGCTCTTCCTGCTCGTCGTGAACGCCGGCATGCTCGCCCTCGTCGCCTCGCTGTTCGAGGGATTCCACGTCGCCGGCTTCTGGTCGGCCGTCTTCGGCGCGCTCGTCGTGAGCCTCACCGGCTGGGTCGCCTCCTGGCTTATCGGGTCGCGAGGTCGCATGGAGGTGATCGTGGTGCGCGAGCGCGCATAGGCCGGCGCCGCTCCTTCGCGAAGAGCGGCGAGCGGGGGGTCACCGCACCACCAGCACCGAGCACTTGGCGTGCCTCACGATCCGCGCGGCGTTCGAGCCGATGAGATAGGTCGCCATGCTCGGGCGATGCGAGCCGACGACGATGAGGTCCGTCGCAGTGTTCTCGGCTTCCGCGAGCACGTCGCCATAGACCGAGCCCATCGTGACCACGGCCGAGACCCGCTCCTGCGGCAGCGGGATCTCGGCCGCGACCGCCGCAAGCTTCTCCTCGGCGTCGCGCTGCTGCTCGGTGTCGAAGCTCGGGGGCACGAACTCCATGTAGGTCACCGGCAGGATTGCGCGGACATAGATCAGGCGGACGATCCCGCCCGACGCCTGCGCCAGCTCGACCGCGCGCTCGATGGCCGGTTGGGCGGTCTCCTGCTCCGCGATATCGACGGGGACGAGGATCGATCTGAACTGCGCCATGGAGGGTCTCCTTCCGGGTCGCGGGGTCGCGAAGCCGCCCTCAAGCTCGGCCCGCGGCAGCGCTGGATGGGTCAAGCTCCCCAGCCCCGCCGTGCCTAGCCGGCGAGCGCCTCGATCTCCTCGTCGGACAGGCCGCCCGGCACGATCACCACAGGGACGGGGAATGTCGAGGCCGCCTTGCCGGCGATGCTCGAGACGAGGGGCCCCGGGCCCTCCGTGCCGGTGCCGGCCGCAAGCACGAGGAACGAGATATCCTCATCCTCCTCGATCATCTTGACGATCTCGCTCGCCTTCGAGCCGGTGCGGATGACCTTCTCGGGCTCGATGCCGGCATCGGCCCGCACCTTCGCGGCGGCAGCCTCGAGCCGGTCCTCGGCCTGCGCTGTTTCTTCGGCCAGCATCGCCTCCTCGACCCCGACCCATTCGAAATCCTCGGGCGGGCTCACGACCGCAATCATCAGCATGCTCGCGCCGATGCGCGTCGCGCGCCGGGCGGCGAAATGCGCGGCGCGCTCGCATTCCGGCGTCTCGTCCACCACCACCATGAACTTCGGCCGATGCCCGGTCTCGAACGACCGCCGCTTGATGCTCATGAAGGGCTGAATCTCCGCCGCCGGATCATGGTGGCGGGAAGGCAGGTGACGGGCAAGGGGCGAACGCGGCCCGCGGCAGCGGGATAGCCTGCGGATGGCAGTGGCGTTCACACCGGCGCCCAGGCTAAGCTTTGCCGCATTCCCACTCGCGAGGACATGATGATCAAGTTCTACTACAATCTGTCGCCGAACCCGATGAAGGTCGCGCTGTTCCTCGAGGAGGCGGAGCTGCCCTACGAGGCGGTGCCGGTCGATACCCGCAAGGGCGAGCAGTTCGCGCCGGCCTATCTCGCCATCAACCCGAACGGCAAGGTGCCGGCGGTCGTCGACGGCGACGCGACCGTCTTCGACAGCAACGCCATCCTCCTCTACCTCGCCGAGAAGACCGGCAGGTTCCTGCCGCAGGGCGGCGATGCGGCACGCGCCGAGATGCTGTCCTGGCTGATGTTCATCGCGACCGGCGTCGGGCCGTTCTCGGGGCAGGCGGTGCACTTCACGCGGTTCGCGCCCGAGAAGGTTCCTTACGCGGTCGAGCGCTATCTCTTCGAGGCCGAGCGCCACTACGCCATTCTCGACGAGCGTCTGAGGGAGCGGGCCTACCTCGTCGGCGACGGCTACTCGATCGTCGACATGGCGGCCTGGGGCTGGGCCCGCATGGTGCCCTTCATCATGGGCGACGACGCCTGGGCGCGCTTCCCGAACGTGAGGCGCCTGCATCACGAGATCGCTGCGCGGCCGGCCGCGGCGCGCGTCAACGCGTTGCGCGAGCGGCACGCCTTCAAGGCCGAGATGGACGACGAGGCCCGCCGCCATATGTTCCGCCACCTCGAGCAGCGGGCCGCTGCAGCCTAACCCGTTCACGCGGGGGTCACGCTGATGTGCGAGGGCGCGACCGGCTTCCCTGCTAGGTTCCTTCGGAGATAACGGCGGAGGACTGGATGCTGCGCGTGGCCCTTGCGATCGCGGTTCTTGTCTCGAGCGTGGGCAGCGCCGCAGCGGCCTGCCCGCGCGGGCAGAAGGAACTCGCCGGCACCTGCGTCGCCGCCTGTCCCGGCGGCTACGACGACCAGGGCGCGACCTGCGTCTATCGGCGCGGTGGGGGGACGGGCGGAGGCGTCTGAGCGAAGGCGCCGCCGGCCTGCCGATCGAGGCGCCCGACTACTTCGCCAGGAATTCCGCGATCTTAGCCCCGGCGGCGGCGATGTGCAGCACGCCGTTGAGGTCGCCGTTCGGGCCGCCGATCGCAGCTCGAAGGTCTTCTTCTCGGCGATGAGCTCACCCTGCGCAAAGACGGGCGCGAGCTCGAAGGCGAAGGTGGCGGCGAGCAATCGCTTCGGCCATGGAACTCCCCACGGCTATGCGGCGAGGGCCGATCAAGGCGGAAAACGCTGCGGACCGGAAGGGTGAATCCTGTGCTAGGAGGGCGAGCCAATCCGAGGACCCAAATGGCAGCCATCCAGTCGATCGAACCCGGCTTCTACCGCATCCCGCTCCCCGTCGTGCTCACCGACTCGACGCACGGCGAGATGAGCGCCTTCGAGCTCAACACGGTGCGCGTCCGGGACCGGGAGGGGGCCGAGGGCGTCGGCTACACCTACACGGTCGGGCGCAACGGCGGCGCCATCGACGCGGTGCTACGGCGCGAGCTCGCCGAGATCATGGCCGGCGAGCAGGCGGACGAGATCGAGAGGCTGTGGCTCAAGGCGTGGTGGGCGCTGCATTACGGCGGCCGCGGCGGCCCGACCGTGCTCGCGATATCGGCCTTCGACATGGCGCTGTGGGATCTGAAAGCGCGCCGCGCCGGATTGCCGCTGTGGAACTTCCTCGGCGGCTTCGATCCCAAGGTGCCCTGCTATGCCGGCGGCATCGACCTCGACCTGCCCCTCGACGATCTCCTGAAGCAGACCGACGGCAACCTGGAAAAGGGCTTTCGCGCCATCAAGATGAAGGTAGGACGCAAGAAGCTCTCCGAGGATGTCGCGCGCGTGAAGGCGATGCGGGGGCATCTTCGCGCCGACTTCCCGCTGATGGTCGACGCCAACATGAAATGGGGCGTCGACGAGGCGATCCGCGCCGCCCGCGCGCTCCAGCCCTTCGACCTGACGTGGCTCGAGGAGCCGACCATCCCCGACGACCCCGCCGGTCACGCCCGCATCCTGCGCGAGGGCGGCCTGCCGATCGCGACCGGCGAGAACATGCGCACGCTCTGGGAGTTCAAGCTCTTCATCGCCGGAGGCGCGGTAAGTTTCCCGGAGCCCGACGTGACGAATTGCGGCGGCGTCACGCCTTTCATGAAGATCGCGCGGCTTGCCGAGGCCTTCAATCTGCCGGTGACCTCGCATGGGGCGCATGACGTGACGGTGCATCTCCTCGCCGCCTGTCCGAACCGCTCCTATCTCGAGGCGCACGGTTTCGGGCTCGACCGCTACATTGCCGAGCCGCTCAGGATCGAGGAGGGCGTCGCGCTGGCGCCGGACCGGCCCGGGCACGGCATCGAATTCGACTGGGCCGGGCTCGCGAAGGTAGCGGCCTAGACATGGCGGGCGTCGTCGAGGCTTTCGCGCCGGGGCTTTTCGCCGGCAAGGCCGTGCTCGTCACCGGCGGGACGAGCGGCATCGGGCTTGGCGCGGCGCTCGCCTTCCGCGAGCTCGGCGCGAGCGTCGTCGCCACCGGGGCCACGCAAGCCGAATGCGAGCGAGCGCGGACCGATGTCGCGAATGCCGGCGTCGCTTTCGAGCAGCTCGACGTGCGCGACGGCGCGGCGGTTGGCGCGCTGGTCGAGCGCCTGCCGCGACTCGATGTGGCGGTGAACGCGGCGGGCGTGATCCGGCGCGATCTCGAGCACGACCCCGAGAGCTTCGCCGAGGTCGTGGCGATCAACCTCACTGGCACCATGCGGGTGTGCCACGCGGGCAAGGCGAAGCTTGCGGCGGCTGGCGGCTCGGTCGTCAACCTGGCCTCGATGCTGACCTTCTTCGGCGGGCCGCGCGTGCCGGGCTACAGCGCCTCGAAAGGCGGCATCGGCCAGCTGACAAAGAGCCTCGCCGCCGCTTGGGCCGGCGAAGGCATCCGCGTCAACGCGGTCGCGCCGGGCTGGATCGCGACGCCGCTCACGCGGGCGCTAAAGGATGACGCGGAGAAGAGCGCGCCCATCCTCGCCCGCACGCCGATGGCGCGCTGGGGCACGCCGGAGGAGGTCGCGGGCGGCATCGTCTTCCTTGCCTCGCCGGCCGCGCGTTTCGTCACCGGCGCCATCCTCGCCATCGATGGAGGTTACCTGGCAGTGTGATATTCGCGCGAGGTCATCCCGAAGCCGCGGAGCGGCTATCCGGGATCCACGGCGCAGGCGGCGGGGAGTGGGTCCCGGCTCTCCGCTTCGCTCCGGCCGGGACGACCGCGGAGTTTAGGATGAGCGCACCAAAAGAAACCGGAGTGCCGGCTAACCACAAATGGGCGCCCTACAGGCCCCCGCAGCCGAAAGAATCGCCGCCGGAGCTCGTGATCCCGAACGCCATCCCGACCGACGAGCGCATCTGGGTGCCGGTCGAGGAGAACGTCTGGTTCCGCCCGCTCCTGATGTGCGTGTCGCGCGGCTACTGGATGAACCTCCTCAAGGTGAGGAAATCCGGCGTGCTCTCCCGCCACCGTCATCCGCTGCCGGTGCACGGATTGGTGCTCAAGGGCGAGTGGCGCTACCTCGAGCACGACTGGGTCGCGACCGAAGGTGCCTATGTCTACGAGGCGCCGGGCGAGACCCACACGCTCGTGGTCGAGCCACATGTCGAGGAGATGATCACCTTCTTCCAGGTCAACGGCGCCATGATCTATGTCGACCCCGACGGCAACACGACCGGCTACGACGACGTCTTCACCCGGATCGACAAATGCCGCGCCCATTACGCCAAGAACGGGATGGGCGGGGACTATATAGACCAGTTCATCCGCTGAAGCGGTGTCTCAGCTCTTCACCGCACCAGCGGTGAGCCCCGCCACCATGTAGCGCTTGAAGGCATAGTAGATCGCGGCCGGCGGGAAGGCGTAGATCAGGCCCGTGGTCATCAGGAGCTCCCAGGGCGAGTCGTCGGCGGCGAGGAAATTGCCGAGGGCCACTGGGAGCGTGATGTCGGTCGAGCGCGAGAGCAAAAGGAAGGCGTAGAGATACTCGTTCCAGGCGAGCAAGAGCGCATAGGTGCCGACCGCGACGATCGAGGGCATCATCAGCGGCAGGTAGACGAGGCGGAAGAGCTGCATCGGCGAGGCGCCGTCCATGATCGCGGCCTCGTCGAGCTCGAGCGGCAGCTTGTCGGAGGCCTGTTTCAGCACCCAGATCGAGTAGGGCGCCGCGATCGTCACCATCGCGAGGATCAATGCCCAATGGGTGTTGAGAAGCCCGTAGAGTCCCATGGTCCGGTACATCGGCACGGCGAGGAAGGCGGCCGGGATGAAATAGGTGAAGAGCGCGAGGTTCATCACCGTGCGACCGCCCTTCACCTTGAGCCGGCTGATCGCGAAGGCCGCGAAGGTCGCGATGGCGAGCGTGATGAGCCCGGTCGCGACCGCGATCACGAGCGAGTTCCAGAGCTGCAGCCAGAAATGATTGAGGAAGTAGTGCTTCTGGCCGAACACCACCTCGAAGTTCCGCAGCGTCGGGTTGGTCGGCCAGAGCTGGCCCGAGAAGGCCTGCTCCTTGGGCGAGATCGCGAAGAGGAAAAGATGGTAGATCGGGATGATGGTCCAGAGGAAGACCGGAATGCCGACCAGCAGCAGCTTCGCCTCGGCTGCGACGTCGCGCCAGACGATGCGCCCCGCCTTCCGCGGGCTCTCCGTCGCGGGCGCGGTGCCGACGATGGTGGCCACCGGCGCGCTCATTTCGAGAACCGTTTCATCATGACGTAGACGAGCGGCAGGATGAGCGGCAGAGCGCACACGATCGCCGCCATCGAGAGATCCACCTGATCGAGCCGCAGATAGCGGATGCCGAGCGTCGCCAGCACATGGGTGAGGTCGGCGGGCCCGCCGCCGGTGAGCAGATAGACGCTGTTGAAGTCGCCCAACGTCCAGATCATCGAGAGGATGGTGCACGTCAGATACAGGGTCTGCATCGACGGCCAGGTGATGTGCTGGAACTTCTGCAGGCTCGAGGCGCCGTCGACCGAGGCCGCCTCGTAGAGGTCGCCCGAGATGGCGAGCCGTCCGGCGAGCAGGATCAGCGTCCAGAACGGCAGCGATTTCCAGATGTGCACCACGATCGCGAGCGACAGCGCGAGCGTGGGGTCGTTGAGCCAGTTCGGGCCGTCGTCCGCGGTGAGCCTGAAGATGAGCTGGTTGATCACGCCCCATTCCGGATTGAGCATGAACCGGAACGACAGGATGGTCGGGATCGAGGGCACCGCCCAGGGCAGGATAAAAAGGAGCGACAGCCAGCGGATCCAGGGCCGCGCCACCGCGAAGAAGCCCGACAACAGGAGCGCCACGAACATCTTGAGGTTCACGCCGACGATCAGGAACACCAGGGTGTTCACGACCGATCGCGCGAAGATCGGGTCCTCCCACAGATGCACGTAGCTCTGGGGGTGGCGGGCGGTCCACAGCCCGTAGCCGACCGGATAAAGGACGAAGAAGAGAAAGATCAGAACATAGGGGGCGAGCATGATAAGCCCCCAGAACTGCCAGGAGGACATCCGCCCATCCGCCGCCGCGGCGGGTGCGGCGGCAGGCTGAGCCTCGCGAACGGCCAGCGTCGACATGTCCTGACCCGGTTGGGTCCGGCCGCCTCGCGGGAGGCGGCCGGGATTGACGCGCTCCTTAGGAGCCCGCGACCTGCTTGATGCGGGCGACGAGCTCGTCGACCGCCTTGTCGACCGGAACCTTCTCGTTGATGATCCGGTTCGCGGCCTTTGCCCACACATTCTCGTTATTGAGGACGGTGAACTTGTAGTTCTTGACGAACTCGAAGGTGACCGTACCGGCCTTGTACTGGTCATAGACCGACTTGCGGTGGCGGTCCTCCTGCCAGAACTTGCCCTCCTGCGCGGCCTTGGTGACCGGGAACCAGCGCCCAAGCGCGCCCTCGACGTAGGGCGTCAGGTTCTCTTCCTGCATGAGGAAGCTGACGAACTCCTT
This sequence comes from Microvirga sp., assembly GCA_029266525.1. Taxonomy (GTDB): domain Bacteria; phylum Pseudomonadota; class Alphaproteobacteria; order Rhizobiales; family Beijerinckiaceae; genus JAJKJG01. The sequence goes on along the minus strand of JAQSWQ010000027.1, from coordinate 65,451 downwards.
GGCGCGCGCCTTCTGCTTCGCATCGGCGAAGATTACGCCGACCTTCACGGCCGTGCGGTAGCCCATCGGCTGGCCGTTCGGCTTGTTCGGGAAGCCGGCGGTGGCGATGAGCTCGTTGTAGTTCTTCTTCGCCTGCTCGCGCTGCTCGGCCGAGAGGGTCTGGTTGTTCATGTCGTCAAGCCACTTCGCGGCAATCGAGATCGTCGCGTTGTGGGTCAGGACCGTCGTCTTGTTATGGAAGGCGACGTTGTTGTCCGGGTCCTTCCAGGCGGTCGAAGACGGCGGCGCGCAGCCCTTTGTATACACGTCGGTGTAGTCCTTGAGCGCGCCCGCGAGGCCCTGCTTCACCTTGGGGTCGTCAACGAGGAGCTTGCCGTTGTCGTCAACGAGCTTGACGTCGTAGGCGTCCATGAAGGTGAGGAAGGAATAGAACGAGTCGCTTGAATCGACGCCGAGCGGCTGGCCGATGCCGTAGGCCCGCGAGCCGGTCGCTTTGCGCACGCCGGGCTGCACCTTGTCGCACCAGAAGGCCCAGTACTCCTTCCAGGTCTTCGGGATGTCGCTTTCCTTGAAGCCCGCCTGCTGCAGCATGTCGATCCAGTACTGGATATGCATGGTCTGCTGCTTCAAGGGAAAGGCGTAGTAGGCCTTCTTCTTGTCCTTATCGTTGTGGAGGAAGGTCGTCTCGACGGTGTTCGGCGCGAAGCGGTCCTTGATCGGGTTGATGATGTCCGAGACGTCCTCGAGCTTGCCTTCGAAGGCCCATTTCGAGGCGACCTGGAAGTCGTACACGTCGGCATAGGCGACATCGGGCGGCGTGCCGGCGTCGAGCGCCGAGACGGTCTTCGGGATCATGTCCTGCACGGCGTATTGCGAAAGATCGACCTTGACGCCGGTCTTCTGCTCGAACTTGCGCACCGCCTCGAACAGCGCGTCGTCCTCGGATTTGTAGAAGCCCTTCACCCACCACACGGTGAGCTTGTCCTGTGCCGATGCCGGCACGCCCCCGAGCATCAGCCCGGCCGCCACGGCGACGGCAAGTAGCCTTCTCATCGTTCACTCCCTGATCCGTCCGGCGTCTGCCGGCGGCTTCGTTTACGCGAGTCCGCCCTGACGGAACGGCACCGCTCGGGGCCCCTCTAACATGCTCCTTTGATCGATGAAACCGCGAACCGGCTTGCCGCGCGGCGGGCGCGGTGGTTTCGTCCGCCGCCCCGAATCCAAGCCGTCCAGGAGCATCATGCCCGACCCGATCACCGAGCGCCTCGCGCGCTGCTATACCGGCGTCGTCCACGACGTGATGCGCGGCATGGGCCTCAAGGACTTCACCTTCCCGGCCGAGCTGCGTCCGCTGTTCCCGGAGCGTCCGCTCGCCGGGCCGGTGTTCACGGTTCTCGGCCGGACAGGCGAGTTCGAGCCGCACGAGACGCTGCTCGAATGGACCGGGCTCCTGTCCAAAGCGAAAGCCGGGCATATCTGGGTCTGCCAGCCGAACGACCGCGTGGTCGCCCATATGGGCGAGCTCTCGGCCGAGACGCTCAAGAACAAGGGGGTGCTCGGCTGCCTCGTCGACGGCTATGTCCGCGACGTGAACTTCCTCATCGAGATGAACTTCGAGACCTGGAGCCGCGGGTTCACCCCGCGCGACATCGTCGGGTACTGGCGGCCGGCCGGCTTCGACGTCGAGATCCGGATCGGGGACGTCGCCGTGCGGCCCGGCGACTACCTCGTTGCCGACCACGACGGGGCGATCCGCGTACCGAGAGGCATCATCGAGGAGGTCATCGCCAAGGCCGAGACCGCGATCTCGACGGAGAACAAGGTCCGCACCGCGATCCTCGCCGGCACCGACCCGCAGGAGGCGTATCTCAGGTTCGGGAAGTTCTGATCTCGGAGCCTGTTCTACTTTACCGTGCCGGCGTTGTTGGATACCATTCCCATCAGGTGCTGCCATGACTCGCCCGGAAAATCATTCCGGCTGTCCGCCTGCGGGAGATCGGCACCACCTAGCATCTGGGCGAACGCGAGCTGCTCGCTGGCACTCAGCGTCTCCGCGAATGAGCAAAGCTTCTTCACAAGGCTGTCAAAATCGGCACGTGTCGCTTGGGGGTCGCCAGCCATAGGTCAGCCTCCGTCCGAAAGTTTCGAGCCGACACGCGATGAAGTCGGCGTGCCGGCATCGAGAGTTGCATAGCCGGCTTGCCTGAAGCTCGGTGAGCAGCCTTCAACTGCCCATCCCTTTGCGGCCTGCGGAGCGGCTTCGGGCGGCTCGTACGGTGCTCTAGGACTTGCCGCCGCCATTGTTGGACATGATCCCACTGAATTCTTGCCACGCCTCGCCGGGGAAATCGTCCCGTTCGGTTATGCGCGAGAGATGGGCGCTGTCCAATATGCGGGCCAACGCTAGCTGCTCGTTTGCGCTCAATTGATTGGCGAAGAGCCGAAGCTTCTCGAGAAGCCGATCGTACTCTGCACGGGTCACTTGTACGTCGCTGCGCATGGTCCGCGTCCCGGCAACAGGCCATGGCCGGCACGCTACGTGGTTGACGGTGCGGTTGCAACAGCGAACATTGCTGCAGCTGGCTCGACCTGCGGAAGCGGCCGGCTTTCACGTCGCCCTCCACTCTGGCCATCCTGAGGGCCGCCGACCGGTTCCGCCCAGCGGGAGGGAAGCTTGCGATCACGGTTCGACCACGTCGAGCGCATCAAGCACTCGCTCGGGGAGATCGCGCCGAAGCGGCACCGCAAGGACGCGCACCGAACCGTACCACCTGCGGAAACGCTGGCCCGCCTCTTGGAACACCTGCCGGCCATGGGCATTACGCGAGTTGCTAACGTGACGGGGCTCGATCGCATCGGCATTCCCGTCGTGATGGCCTGTCGGCCGAATGCGAGGTCGCTTGCGGTGGCGCAGGGCAAGGGCGCCAGCCTGGCGGCAGCCAAGGTGTCCGGCATCATGGAGTCGATCGAGACGCATCACGCCGAGCACATCCACCTTCCCGTCGTCATCGGCAGCCATCACGAGCTTTGCGGCGATCTGCGCCTGATGGATGTGGCCTTGGCTCCAAGATCCACGAATGAAGCCTTCAGCCATAACGCGCCGATGCCCTGGATTGCCGGATACGACCTCATGCAAGAGGCCGAAACGTCGGTCCCGCTCGACGTCGTGCACACGAACTACACCGCGGATATGCTTGCGCTCTCGAGCAACTACTTCACCATGACCTCGACCGGCCTGGCTTCCGGCAACCATCTCCTGGAAGCGATCAGCCACGCGATATGCGAGGTGGTCGAGCGGGATGCGCTGGCCCTTTGGCGGCTCTTGGGAGAGGCGCCAAGGTCCTCGAAGCTCGCGCTGGAGAAGATTGGCAATCCCGTCTGTGAGCAGCTGCTGGCCGCCTACCGCGATGCGGAAGTGGCGGTGCACGTATGGGACGTTACCTCGGATGTCGGCATACCCGTCTACGTGTGCCTCATCCATGATCGCGCTGCGACGCCTGTCCGCTCTGTGTCCGCGGCCGTCGGGGCGGGATGCCACCTCAACGCCGGCGTCGCCTTGTCCCGCGCGCTCACGGAAGCGGCTCAGAGCCGCCTGACTTTCATCGCGGGGTCTCGCGACGACATGGGCCGGGCTCTTTACGACCGCATGCTCGGCTCCCGCAGCAGGCTCGGCGCCTTGCTGGGCGGACCTGACGATGCATGCGGAGATTTGCAGCTCCGCCCGAATGGCGACTGCGCAACCTTCCGCGAAGACATACGCCGCTACCTGGAATGCTTACGAGCCGTAGGCGTGACGAGCGTGATCGCAATCGACCTGACCAAACCCGAGTTCGAGATCCCGGTCGTGCGGGTCGTCATTCCCGGGCTCGAATGCGCCGTGTTCGGCCATGACGTTGCGCTCGCCCGAAAACGGGCGGCACGATGCCTGCTGCATCGAAATCTCGAAAGGGCGGTGCGAGTTGCAGCGCAAGAGAAAGCGCATTGAGTGCAATCGTCTTTGTAGGCCCGACCCTGCCGGTCGAGATCGCGCAGAAGCAGCTGGATGCGGTCTATCTCCCGCCGGCGGCACAAGGCGACGTATATCGAGCCGCGCAGCGCAGCCCTTCTATCATCGGCGTCATTGACGGCTACTTCGCGAACGTTCCGGCCGTCTGGCATAAGGAGATCCTCTGGGCCCTGAGCAGGGGAATCCGGGTTTTCGGCAGCGCCAGCATCGGAGCCTTGCGCGCTGCGGAACTTGCTCTGTTCGGCATGGAAGGGATCGGCGCGATCTACCAAGCCTATGCCGCGGGCGCGCTCGAGGACGATGACGAAGTAGCCGTGATGCATGGCCCCGGCGAGGTCGGCTACGCCGCGCTGTCCGAGGCCATGGTGAACATCCGGGCGACGCTGGCTAACGCCGAGGCGCATGGCGCGATCAGCGCAGCGGTCCGCCGACAACTCGTCGGGATCGCGAAGCAGACCTTTTTCCCGCAGCGCACCTACGAGAACATTGTCGGGAAGATGGATGACGGCGGCCCGGCTTGGCGCCAGGAACTCATTGCGCGGCTGCTCCAGCATCGAATCGACCAGAAGCAGGCCGATGCCATAGCCATGTTGCGCGAAATTCGCGCGCGCCTTGAGGCCGGCCTGCCGCCGGCGCAGGTCGATTTCCAACTCCAACGCTCGTTGACCTTTGAACGGCTGGTCGCGACGATCGAGGAGAGTTCCGATCCTGACCCTGCGCCAGGCCGATGAGTTTCCGGCAGGGTGTATGCCCGGAAGCCGCCGGCCGAAGCAAAGCGATCCTGCGGCGCACAACCACGTGGTCGCCGACGAGAGCGGACTGGGGCCGGTCGGAGCGGCGCCTGGCGTTCGACAGACCCCGCTCTCCCGAACCGCCGCCTGCTTCTACCCGCCTCTCTGTAGCGAGACGTAAGCCGTGCCGGTGATGCCGAGGGCGCGCGCCGGAGCCTGGGCGAGGTCGATGATCCGCCCGCCGTGGAACGGCCCGCGATCGTTGATGCGCACCACCACGGCGCGGCCGGTGCGCTCGTTGACCACCCGCACCTTGGTGCCAAAGGGTAGCGAGCGGTGAGCGGCGGTCATGGCGTGCTGGTTGAAGCGTTCCCCGCTCGCCGTCTTGCGGCCGTGGAAGCCCGGCCCGTACCAGGAGGCGGCGCCGCGCTGGACGCCTTTGCCGGCCGCCTCGGCGCTAAAAGCGATGGTGGAAAGCGCGCAGGCGGCAAGCGCCGCCGCAAAGGGCAGTTTCGAAAAAACCATGACCCGCATCCCTTATGTTTGTTGTGCGGGCAGCTTCCTACGGTATTGGAGGGCGAGAATGAGGCAAAGGTCTCGATGGCGATTACCCGAGCCAAATTCGGTTCCGTACTATGATCGGTCGGTTTTATTCTGTTGTTGAGAAGTAGGCTGGGGGCTCGGACAATTGCCTGCGGCGGGTAATCTAAAGCCTGGCGGGCAGGCCGCGCGTGCCTAATTCGCTGCGCTAATAGGCTGCATGCACTGAGCGCATGGAACGGCTCCGGATGGCTTCGCACGGCGCCGCTCGCGGGTAAACTGCGCGCCCCAGCGGACCGCCTGATCTGCCGATGGACACGAACCTGCCACGCGTCACCTACTCGAATATCGGCGAGGATTTCTCGGCGGTTCACGCCCATCTCGATGCGCTCTTGCCGAAGGTGCGAGAAACCGTCCTCGGTCGCGACCGCCTCAACCTGATCGCGGGGGAGGAGGACGGCGACGGGGTCCGCTACACCGCCGCAAGCCCGATCAATCGCGACTGGGCGCTCGGCCATTTCATCGCAGCCTCGGAGGTGGCGGTCCGGCGGGCGGTCGAGGCGGCGCAAGATGCCTATCCCGATTGGAGCCGCCGGCCTTGGCTGGAGCGCGTGTCCCTGCTGCGCCGCGCCGCCGAGAGGTTCGAAGCGCGCAAATACGACCTGTCCGCGGCATGCCTCTTCGAAGTCGGCAAGTCGCGGATGGAGGCAGTGGGCGAGGTCGAGGAGACGATCGACCTCATCCGCTACTATGCGGCCGAGATGGAGAAGAACGAGGGCTACGACAGGCCGATGCAGCGCGCCTTCCAGCAGGAGGCGACCCGCTGCGTGCTGCGTCCCCAAGGCGTCTTCGCCGTGATCGCACCGTTCAACTTCCCCGTGGCGCTCTCGGTCGCGATGACAACCGGCGCGCTCCTCGCCGGGAACACCGTCGTCTACAAGCCGAGCCCGATGGCGGGGCTGACCGGTCGCCTTCTCGCCGACTGCTTCGTCGAGGCCGGCCTCCCGGCAGGCGCCCTCAACCTCGTCTGCGGCGGCGCTGAGGTCGGAGAGACGCTCGTCGCGCATCCAGGCGTCGCGGGCGTCGCTTTCACCGGCTCCCATGCGGTCGGCATGGGCATCTTCCGCAGGATGGCGGAGCGGCCCTATGCGCACCCGGTCATCGCCGAGATGGGCGGCAAGAACCCGACCTACGTCACCGCCAACGCCGATCTCGACACCGCCTCCTCCGGCGTGATGCGCTCGGCCTTCGGGCTCTCCGGCCAGAAATGCTCCGCAGGCTCGACCGTGCTCGTGCACGAGCGCGTCGCCGACGAGTTCCTGGGTGCGCTCGTCGACAAGACGGCGAAGCTCACAGTCGGCGACCCGCAGCGGGCGGATGTTTTCGTCGGCCCGGTGATCAATCGCGCCGCCGCCGAGCGGTTCGAACGGGTCGCCGCCAGCGTGCGCCAGCAGGGCCGCTTCGCGGCGGGCGGCGAGATGCTGGCCGGCGGGCTGTACGATCGGGGCTACTACGCCGCGCCCTCGATCGCGACCGATCTTCCGCCCGACCACGACCTGCACAAGGACGAGCTTTTCCTGCCCTTCCTCACTGTACGCCGCTTCGCCGATCTCGGGTCGGCAATCCGAGAGGGCAATGATGTCCCTTACGGTCTCACGGCCGGCATCTACACGCAGGACGAGGCCGAGCTGCAGCTCTTCCTCAATACGGCGGAAGCCGGCGTCCTCTACGCCAACCGGGCGTCGGGCGCCACGACCGGGGCTTGGCCCGGCATCCAGACCTTCTGCGGCTGGAAGGGCTCCGGCGTCACCGGCAAGGGCGGCCTCGGCCCCTGGTACGTGCCGCAGTTCATGCGCGAGCAGAGCCACACCGTGATGGGATAAGCCGGCGTGAATCACCTCGCCGAATACACCGGCCTCTTCCTCGCATCCTTCGCCGCGGCGACGATCTTCCCGTTCCAGTCGGAGGTCGTCCTGTTCGGGATGCTGCTTACGCATCATTACAGCACGGCGATGCTGGTCGTGGTGGCGAGCCTCGGCAACATCCTCGGCTCGTGCGCGAACTGGGGGATGGGGCGCCTGCTCGCAGCCTTCGAAGACCGGCCCTGGTTCCCGGTCAAGCGCACGAAGATCGCACGGGCGGAGCGCTGGTATCACCACTACGGCCGCTGGTCGCTGCTCCTGAGCTGGGCGCCGATCGTCGGCGACCCACTCACCATCGTGGCCGGCGTGCTGAAGGAACCGTTTCCGATCTTCCTCGCCCTGGTGACCATCGCCAAGGTCGGCCGCTACGTCGCGGTCGCGGCGATCACGCAGGGCTGGTTCTAGGCGTCTCCCGCTTCTGCCCACCTGCGTCCGTCGGGCTTGGCGGACGGCCCCGGCCCTGCCGCGTCCGGGCGCCCGGCCAGCCGCTCGCAGCACCGACGTCCGGCGAGCCGCGCGACGGAGCTTTATTCCGGCTGAATTCCCGCCGCCTTCACGATGTCGCCCCATTTCTTGATCTCGGCGCCGACGAAGGCCTTGAGGTCCTCCGAAGTGCTGGTCTCGGGCTCGATGCCGGCCCCGAGCAGCCTCTCCTGCGTCGCGGGATCGTTGACCGCCGAAACGAGCGCCTCGCGCAGCTTGTCGACGATGGGCTTCGGCGTCTTCGCCGGCACGAAGGCCGCAAACCAGGCCGCGAGGTCGTAGCCGGGCACACCGGCCTCGGCCATGGTCGGCAGCTCGGGCGCAAGCTTCGAGCGTTGCGCGGTCGAGACCGCGAAGCCCTTGACCTTGCCGGCCTTGACCTGCGGCAGCGTCGTCGAGATGTCGGCGAAGAACAGCGCGATCTGCCCGCCGAGGATGTCGGTGATGGCCTGCGGATTCGACCGATAGGGCACGTGCACGATGTCGATGCCGCCCAGCGACTTCAGCATCTCGCCGGCGATGCGCGACGAGCTCGAGCCCGAGCCGAAGGTGAGCTTGCCGGGATTGCTCTTGGCGTAGGCGATCAGTTCCTTGACGTCGTTCGCGGGTACGGAGGGGTTCGCGATCAGCGCGAGCGTGATCGTGCCGAGCTTCGTTACATGCTCGAAGCCGTTGACCGCGTCATAAGGAACGGTCTTGAGGAGGCTCTGATTTGCGCCATGCGTGGTGTTGGTCGAGATCAGCACCGTGTGGCCGTCGGGCTCCGCGCGCGCGACGTTCTGGGCCGCGACGACGCCGCTTGCGCCCGCCATGTTCTCGATGACCACCGGCCGCCCGAGCGTGCGCGAGGCGTGCTCGCCCACGATGCGCGCGAGCGCGTCGGTGGCGCTGCCGGCCTGGAAGGGCACGATGAACTTGATGTTGCGCGACGGAAAGCCCTGGGCTGCGGCCGGCCCGGCGAAGGCAAGGCCGGCAAGCCAGGCGGCGAGAAGGGTTCTGATCCTCATCGGGTTTCCTCGTTGGTCTACTCGGCAGCGGATCGAAGGCGAGACGGCTCGAGGAGCGCGGCCGGCACGCTCACAAAAGCCGCGAGAAGCAGGAATGAGAGCGACTTGCCGTGGCCGTCGAGGCCGAGGCTCGCGTTGACGCCGCCTTCCAGAACATCGTCCAGCACGAAGTTGAAGGCGTAGAGCTTCGGCAGCTCGTAGCGCACGACGCGGCTCGGCCTGCGGCTTGCGAAAATCCCCGCCAAGCGCTCGGCCGTGAGCGTCGCCGAGAGCGCCGGATAGAAGGCGGACTCGCGGCAGACCACCGCGATGTTGAGGCGGTTGCCTTTGTCGCCCGAGCGCGCATGCGCGAGTTCATAGAGCGGCACCTCGACGAGCGCGCTCATGCGTTGCCTCCGACGAAATACACGGCTGGCGCGACGAGCTTTCGCTCGATGAGGCAAGAGGCGCTCGCAAGCCGCGGCGTGATGCGGCGCCGCACGCCGGCGCCGCCAGCGGGACCGGCGCAATAGAGCGCCTCGACCTCGCCCATGAGGAGGTCGATCTCGCCGGCCTCATGGCCCTGCGCGGCGAAGCGCACTCGCACGTCCGTCGCGTCATGCCAGCTCGAAGCGAGCTCGCTGCCGGCGCTGTCGCCAAGGATGCTCACGAGGCCGATCGCGTCGGCCCTCACCTGCAGCTCCGGCGCGCGCCTGGCCATCCGCGCCTTCACGGTCCTGATCGCAAGCCGGGCGCGCGCAGCGGCGTTCGGCCCGCCATAGGAGATCTCCGCCTCGCCGAGGAGGCCGCCGTCGAAGCACACCGTGGCCTTCAGGGTCTCAGGCGCCGGCTTGCCGCGCGCTCCCGTGAGACGAACGCGGTCGCGGCCGAGCTCCGCAAGCTCCACCGCGGTAAGGTCGAGGACCACGTCCGGCGTGAGATATGCGGCGGGATCGTGGATCTCGTAGAGCACCTGCTCGGTGACGGTGCGGCGGTCGACGAGCCCGCCGGTGCCCTCCGGCTTGGTGATGACGAAGCTCCCGTCCTGCTCGACCTCCGCGATGGGATAGCCGATCGCATCCATCCCCGGCACGTCCTTGACGCCGGGATCGGCAAAATAGCCGCCGGTGACCTGCGCCCCGCATTCAAGGAGGTGGCCGACGAGCGTGCCCGCCGCGAGCCGGTCCCAATCCTCCAGGCGCCAGCCGAAGGCGTGAATCAGCGGCCCGAGCGCCAGCGAGGGATCGGCGACGCGGCCCGTCACGACCACGTCGGCGCGCTCATCGAGCGCCCGCGCGATCGGCGCGGCGCCGAGATAGACGTTCGCCGCGACGATCGGCGGCGCATCGGCAAGGAGCGCACCCGCGGTCTCGCGGGCCGCGAACTGCTCGGACGAGAGCACATTGGTGACGTCGTCGCCCTCGACGACGCCGACGCGGATCGCGGGAAAGCCCGCCTTGCGGGCCATCGCGACGATGCACTCGGCCGCACCGCGCGGGTTCGCCGCCCCGAAATTGCCGACGATGCGGATCTGGTTCTCGAGGCAGGTCTTGAGCACCGGCCCGACGAAAGCCTCGAGCGATGGGTTGTAGCCTCGCGAAGGATCGCGCCGCCGCTCGACCTGCGCCAGAGCGAGGGTCCGCTCGGCGAGCGTCTCGAACATCAGGAAGCGCGGCCCGTCCCTCTTCGCGAGCGCTCCCGCGACCGGCCCGGCCGCATCGGTGCGGTCGCCCGCGAAGCCCGCTCCCGCGCCGATGAACACCGTCATGCCCGGCCCCTCGCCTCATCGGCGCGCGTTTACGCTCGGGCATCTAGCGGGTCAAATAGCCGGCACGTCCAATTGATTGGCTAAGCCATCAGCATCGCGCTGCGTCGATTGGAGGTCCTGCTCGCCATCACCGCCGCCGCGGTTAGGACGTCCTTGCCGCCTCAAGCGACCTCCGCGAGCTCGTCGCGCGCCGGTCGATGCTTGAGGGCCGAGATCACAGCCGCGATCTGGTAGGGGTGGTAAGGAGCCCTGATGCAGGGCGCGCCGCGCACCTTTGCCCGCTCCGGAATGAGATGCGGCACGCGAGCGGTGTAGATGACGTCCAGCTTCGGATTGAACTCTCTCGCTAGGCGCGCCGCCGACAACCCGTCGACCGATCCTCCGAGCTCCGCATCAATGACCAGCACGTCGAGCCGGCGCAACGACCTGACTTGCTCGACCGCCCCGGCGCCGTCAGTGGCGGTTAGCACGTCGTAGCCGTAAACCGCGAGGCCGTCGGCAGTGATCTTGGGCATCAGGCCTTCGCCCGCGACGAGAAGCACCACGAGCGCTCGGGCCATCGGAGATCCCCTTCTTCGCGCATCGGCTGTCCGCGACAGCACCGGTTAACGATTCCTTATCCTGCCGCTTCGATCCTTAACGACTGGTTACCGCTGCCCGAGCATCTGCCTTTGGAGTGCTGGCGGTCACCTGCCTCGCGTTTTGGGACGGTGCTCACCCGCTTTCGGTCGAGGCTCGGGCGCGGTGATCGGCCCGGCCGCCTGCGTTAACGATGTCTTAATCCCGCGCTTGTGAGCGCAACGCCGTCATGAGACCGTGCGTTAAGGGAACCTTAACCATGCAGGGCGGGGCATGCGACGGGCGCTTAGATGGTTGGTGTTGCGCCCGAGCCTGCGTATCGCGAGCCCCCTCGCCGTTGCTCTTCTCGGCGTCCTGTATTCCGATGGGAGCGCTGCGCAGAAGCTTGCCGCGCTTCCGAAGTCGTCGCCCGGCCTCATCTCGTGGGAGACGACCAAGCCCATCCCGGCCTGGAACGACTTCTGCCAGCGCTATCCGCGCGAATGCTTGGTCGATCTCGCGGAACCGGCGACCGTCACCCTGACCAAGGCGACCTGGAACGCTATCCTGGAAGTGAATCGACGCGTGAACGCGGCCATCGCTCCGCTGAGCGACCATGACCATTGGGGTGCCCTCGACCGATGGGATCTGCCGAGCGACGGCTATGGGGATTGTGAGGATTTCCAGCTTCTGAAGCGTAGGCTCCTCGCCGACCAGGGTCTGCCGCGGCGAGCCATGCGCATGACCGTGGTGATCAACCGGCAAGGCGAGGGCCATGCGGTTCTGATGGTCCGAACGGATCCCGGCGACCTCATCCTCGACAATCAGCGCAGCGCCGTGCTGCCCTGGGATCAGACCGGCTACCACCTTCGTGAAGCGCGAAAGCCAGGAGACCGCCGAGTGGGTCTCCTTGGGCGGGCTTGTCTCACCCACCTACACGGCGAACCAATAGCATCGCCGGCGGGCGCGGCAGTCTTGATCGGGCGGCTTCGGGCCTCGCGCCGCCGCGGACTCGACCCGGGAACGCGGCCGACAATACAGGAGCCATGGTCCCCTTCATCCGCCCACGAAGCCGGGGCAGCAGAGCAATCATATAAAGACATGTTTATATCTTGATTGCTTTCCGACTCCGGCCCTGCTATAGCGCCGGCACCTCAACCCATCGGGACCCTTGACCATGCCGCAAGCCGCCGTGAAGACGCAGGCCCTCCATCACGACTACCACGTCAAGGACATCGGCTTGGCCGATTGGGGCCGCAAGGAGATCTCGATCGCCGAGACCGAGATGCCGGGCCTGATGGCGGTGCGCGAGGAGTACGCCGAGACGCAACCGCTCCGCGGAGCCCGCATCGCCGGCTCGCTGCACATGACGATCCAGACCGCGGTGCTGATCGAGACGCTGGCCGCGCTCGGCGCCGACATCCGCTGGGTCTCCTGCAACATCTACTCGACCCAGGACCACGCCGCGGCCGCGATCGCTGCAACCGGCATCCCGGTCTACGCCTACAAAGGCGAGAGCCTCGAGGAGTATTGGGACTTCACGGCCAAGCTGTTCGAGTGGGGCGACGGCGGCACGCCCAACATGATCCTCGACGACGGCGGCGACGCGACCCTCTTCGTTCATCTCGGCGTGCGCGCCGAGGGCGGCGACACCGCCTTCCTCGACAAGCCCGGCGCGGAGGAGGAGGAAGTCCTCTTCGCGCTGCTCAAGCGCACGCTGAAGGAGAAGCCCAAGGGCTGGTTCGGCCAACTCGCTAAAGCGGTCAAGGGCGTCTCCGAGGAGACGACCACCGGCGTGCACCGCCTCTACATCATGCAAAAGGAGGGCAAGCTCCTCTTCCCGGCGATCAACGTCAACGACTCGGTCACGAAGTCGAAATTCGACAACCTCTATGGCTGCCGCGAGTCGCTGGTCGACGGCATCCGCCGCGGCACCGACGTCATGATGGCCGGCAAGGTCGCCATGGTCGCGGGCTTCGGCGACGTCGGCAAGGGCTCGGCTGCCTCTTTGCGCAATGCGGGCTGCCGCGTTTTGGTCGCCGAGATCGACCCGATCTGCGCGCTCCAGGCCGCGATGGAGGGTTACGAGGTCACCACGATGGAGGACGCGGCGCCCCGCGCCGACATCTTCGTGACCGCGACCGGCAACAAGGACGTGATCACGCTCGACCACATGCGTGCCATGAAGGATCGCGCGATCGTCTGCAACATCGGCCACTTCGACAACGAGATCCAGGTCGCGGGCCTGAAGAACCTGAAGTGGCACAACATCAAGCCGCAGGTCGACGAGATCGAGTTCCCGGACGGTCACCGCATCATCCTCCTGTCGGAGGGGCGGCTCGTGAACCTCGGCAACGCCATGGGGCACCCGTCCTTCGTGATGTCGGCCTCGTTCACCAACCAGACGCTCGCGCAGATCGAGCTCTGGGCGAACCCGGGCAAATACGAGAAGAAGGTCTATACGCTGCCGAAGCACCTCGACGAGAAGGTCGCGCGGCTTCATCTCGAGAAGATCGGCGCTAAGCTGACGCAGCTTCGCCCCGACCAGGCCTCCTATATCGGCGTCTCGGAACAGGGTCCGTTCAAGCCCGACCACTACCGTTACTGAGCTCGCCGCCCGGCGGCCTCGAGAGCCCGGCCTGGCGCCGGGCTCTTCGTCATTTTGTGAGTCCGCCCGGACACACCTGCGAAGTTCCTCATTTCCTGTGCCCTTAAGCGGGTCTTAACCCACTTTCTGTCGGAGTCGGGCGCGGTCTACATTGGCGTCGATTCCCGCTTTGGCCCGCCCTTGCGGCGGCGGGTGGCGATTCGCGCGTAAATCAAGACCGACAATCCACGCGGGCCCGGTCGGCCACGCGCTCGATGACGCTCAGCCCGGTTCGGGATCGGAGCGACTGGCGGAGGGGCGACGAGCCATGGCGCGGGCCGGGTTCCGGGACGATGCGATGCGCCTCCTGTGCGCCGGCACCTCTCGGCTGGCCCTGACCGCCGGGGCGGCCTGCCTTGCCTCGCCTGCCGACGCGTCCTTCGCCGAGACGGCTCTCGGCATTCTCGCTGAGGCGCGCTTCGACCCGCAGACCGCTGTCGGCTTCGCCCTCCTGATGGGACTCGTCATCTTCGCGACCACGACCGCGATCCTGCATTTGCGCGAGCGCAGCCGTTGGGGTCGCCGCGAGCGCGCCCTCGCGGCCGAGGTCGCAGCATTGCGAGGCGCGCACGACCGCGCCGACATGCTGCTCGGCTCCGAGCGCCAATTGGTCGTGAGCTGGGCCGGGCGCGAGTCGGAGCCGGCCTTCGAGGGCGATCCAACCGTCGTCGGCGAAATGGCAAACGCCCGCCGTGCATTGGCGTTCGGCTCATGGCTGCCGCCGGCGGAGGCCGGCGCTCTCGAAGGAGCGGTCGAGAAGCTGCGCGAGCGGGGAGAGGCTTTCGCCGTGACGCTTCGCACGGCGCGGCAGCGTTACGTGGAGGCAGAGGGCCGGATCGTGAGCGGGCGCGCGCTCTTGCGCCTGCGCGAAGTGACTGGCGATCGTCTGGAGCTGTTGCGCCTTACCCGCGAGCTCGGCCGCCGCACCGAGGAGGCGACGAGCTTGCGTACGCTCCTCGACGCCATGCCCCAACCGATATGGCTGCGCGAGGGCGGCGACCTCTCCTGGGCCAACCGCGCCTATCTCGAGGCGGTCGAGGCAAAGGATCTCGCCGACGCGAAGACGCGCCGCCTCGAGCTCCTCGACACCGCCGATCGGACCGAGGCGGCAAGGCAGCTCTCGGCGGGCCGGCCCTTCGCCGCCCGGCTTGCAGCAGTGGTCGCCGGAGCACGCCGCGCGCTCGACATAACCGAGGCCCCGATCGCCGCCGGCAGCGCCGGGATCGCCGTCGACGTCTCCGAGCTCGAACGCGTTCGCAGCGAGCTGGAGCGCGAAATGGAGGCGCATGTCCGAACGCTCGATCAACTGCCGACGGCGGTTGCGATCTTCGACGCGAGACAGCGGCTCCTGTTCCACAACGCCGCGTATCGGCAGCTCTGGGAACTCGACCAGACCTTCCTCGACGGCGTGCCCTCGGACGGCGAGATCCTCGACCGGCTGCGCTCCGCCCGGAAGCTGCCGGAGCAGGCCGATTTCCGCAGCTGGAAAGCGACGCTTCTTTCCGCCTACCGCGGCGTCGAGGCGCAGGAGAGCTGGTGGCACCTCCCCGACCGGCGCACGCTGCGCGTCGTCGCCAATCCGAATCCGCAGGGGGGCCTGACCTACCTCTTCGACGACGTGACCGAGCGCGTCCACCTCGAGTCGCGCTACAACGCGCTCTCGCGCGTGCAGCGCGAGACGCTCGAGGCGCTGAAGGAAGGCGTCGCGGTCTTCGGAACGGATGCGCGGCTCAAGCTCTCGAACCGCGCCTTTGCCGAGATGTGGGGCCTCGCCGGTGGAATAGCGGAGGAGCCGCACATCGACCAGTTCGTGTGCCGGGCTAAGGGGCTCGCCAGCGACGAGAAGCCCTGGGCCGAGATCCGGAGCGCGGTCGCCGGCCTCATGGATGCGCGCACCGGGTTCGAATGCCGTATCGTGCGGCGTGACGGCTTGGTCCTCGACTGCAACATCCAACCCCTTCCCGACGGGGCGACGCTCCTCACCTTCGTCGACGTGACCGCGAGCGTGAATGTCGAGCGGGCGCTGACCGAGAAGAACGACGCGCTCGAGCGGGCGGCTCGCCTGCGCGACGACTTCGTCCACCACGTCTCCTACGAGCTGCGCTCGCCCCTCACGACGATCATCGGCTTCACCCAGCTTCTCGGGGACGAGACCGTCGGGCCGCTCAACCCTCGCCAGCGCGAATATGCCGACCATATCATGCGCTCGTCGGGTGCGCTGCTGGCCATCATCAACGACATCCTCGACCTCGCCTCCATCGACACTGGCTCGCTGGAGCTCGACAAAGAGGAGGTCGACCTCCGGCAGACCATCGCAGACGCAGCCCGCGGGCTCGAGGACCGCCTGGCCGAATCCTCGGTCCGGCTCGAGGTCGAGGCCCCCGAGGATCTTGGCAGCTTCACGGCCGACGGAAAGCGCCTCCGCCAGATCGTCTTCAACCTGCTTTCGAATGCGGTCGGCTTCTCCTCGCCGGGGCAGGTGGTGAAGGTCACTGCGCTGAGGGTGGGAGGCGAGGTCGTACTCCAGGTCCATGATCAGGGGCGCGGCATTCCCCCCGAGGTCAAGGAGAAGGTCTTCGAACGCTTCGAGACGCATACCCTCGGTACGCGCCATCGCGGAGTTGGCCTTGGTCTCGCCATCGTGCGGTCCTTTGTCGAGCTGCACGGCGGGCGCGTCGAGCTCGCCTCCGAGCCCGGCGCCGGCACCACCGTCACCTGCACCTTCCCCGCAAGCGGCGCGCCTCATCAGCTCGCGGCCGAGTAACGGACCAAGAACCGCCTCATGGCAGAACCCGCACGTCACTTGAGGGCGGTCGAGGACAGCTCCGCCTGGGAGATCGCGCTTCCCGACGAAGCCGCGACCCTCGCGCTCGGCCGTTATCTGGCCGATGAGCTCAGGCCAGGCGACGTATTGGCGCTCTCCGGCGGACTCGGCTCCGGCAAGACCACGCTTGCCCGCGCGATCGTGCGGGCGCTTGCCGGCGAGGACGCGCTCGAGGTGCCGAGCCCGACTTTCACGCTGATGCAAGGCTACGACACGCCTCGCGGGACGGCGCTGCATACCGATCTCTACCGGATCGGCAACGCCGAGGAGCTGCGCGAATTGGGCTTCGACGAGGCGGCGGAGGGAGCGATCACGCTTGTCGAGTGGCCGGAGCGCGCGGCTTCAGCCCTCAATCCCAACCGCTTCCAAATCGCGCTCGATCTCGCCGGCCCGGAAGGCGCGCGCAAGGCACGTCTGACCGCCTCCGGCGCCTTGATCTCGCGGCTCGCGCGGATGAAGGCCATGCGCGAACTTCTCGCAAAGAGCGGCTGGAGCGACGCGAAGCGCCTGCCGATCCAGGGCGATGCCTCGACGCGAGCCTATGAGCGCCTCGTCAAGAGCTCCGGCGAGACCGCCATCCTGATGATTTCGCCCGCTCGCAGCGACGGCCCGCCGGTGCGGCGCGGCAAACCCTACAGCACGATCGCGAAGCTTGCGGAATCGATTCACGCCTTCGCCGCGCTCGACCGGGGCCTGCGGGCCCTGGGGTTCAGCGCGCCGCGCATCTATGGCGAGGACCTCGACAATGGTCTTCTCGTGATCGAGGATCTCGGCGCCGAGCCCTTGGTCGACGCCGACGGCCCGATCCCTGAACGCTATGAGGCAGCGACGCGGCTTCTCGCCAGGCTTCACGCCACCGCCGTGCCGCATGTGCTACCCGTGGCGCCGGGGCGCGAGCATGTGCTGCCGCCTTACGATCTCGAAGCGTTTCTCATCGAGGCGGAGCTGTTGCTCGACTGGTACGCGCCTCATGTTGCCCGTGCGCTGCTGTCGGGCTCCGCGCGCGCCGAGTTCGTGAGGGTCTGGTCCGGGCTTCTCGACGATCTCCTTGCCGGCCCGCAGAGCTGGACCTTGCGCGACTACCACTCCCCGAACCTGATCTGGCTTGCCGAGCGCGACGACCTCGGCCGTGTCGGCCTGCTCGACTTCCAGGACGCGGTGCTTGGGCCGCTCGCCTACGACGTCGCCTCCCTCCTTCAGGATGCGCGTGTCACCGTGCCGGCCGAACTCGAGCTCAGGCTGCTCGGGGCCTATGCGCGCGAGCGTCGCGCAACGGACCCCGAGTTCGACATGGCGGATTTTGCGAGCGCCTACGCGATCATGGCCGCGCAGCGGGCCACCAAGGTGCTCGGCATTTTCGCGCGCCTCGACAAGCGGGACGGCAAGCCGCAATACCTCGCGCACTTGCCGCGGGTCGAAGCCTATCTCGCGCGCAACCTCGCCCATCCCGTCTTGTCGCGGTTGAAGGAGTGGTATGAGAGGCATCTGCCGCGGCTGGTGGAGCCCGGCTGAGTCGAGCCTTCCGTGAGCCCATGCACGAATCCGGCTACGCCATCACGACCGCCATGGTGCTCGCGGCCGGCCTCGGCAAGCGCATGCGGCCCATCACCAATACGATCCCGAAGCCGCTCGTTCGGATCGGCGGCCGGACCATGCTCGATCAAGCGCTCGATCGCTTGGCCGAGGCTGGGATCGAGACGGCGGTCGTCAACGTCCACCATCACGCAGACCTGATCGAGAAGCATCTCGCCACCCGCACGAAGCCGCGGATTGCGATTTCGGACGAGCGCGCAGAGCTCCTCGAGACGGGTGGCGGCATTGTCCAAGCTTTGCCGCTGCTCGGCAGCGCACCTTTTCTTGTGCTCAACTCGGATTCTCTGTGGATCGAGGGGCCGCAATCGAATCTCGTCCGCATGCTGGGCTCGTGGAAGCCGCGGCAGATGGATATCCTGCTTCTCCTCGCGGCTTCCGCCACGAGCTTCGGCTATGAGGGCTTCGGCGATTTCGCGATGGATTCCAACGGCCGGCTGAGACGGCGGCGCGAGCGCGAAGTGACGCCCTTCGTCTATGCCGGTGTGGCCATCGTGAAGGCGGAGCTCTTCGTCGGCGCGCCGACCGGCGCCTTCTCGCTCAACCGGCTGTTCGATCGGGCGATCGAGGCCGGGCGCTTGTTCGGGCTGCGCCTCGACGGCCAGTGGCTGCATGTCGGGACGCCGGCCTCGATCAAGGCGGCGGAAGCACGCATCACGGCCAGCGCGCGCTGACCATGCCCGGGAGCCGCGTGTTCACGATCCCCTCGGGCGTGCCCTTCCTGCCGGCGCTCGCCGAGGCGCTTGCCGACGGCAGCCTGATCGGCCGGCCGATCGGCGATGCTGCCGACGCGATCATTTATCTGCCCACTCGGCGCGCCGCCCGCGCCTTCGCCGATGTCTTGGCCGAGCGCGCCCGCGGCCGGGCGCAGCTTCTGCCGCGCATCGTTCCGCTCGGCGATGCCGACTACGCCGAGTTCGGGCTTGCCGCCGATCCCGCTTTCGAGAACGCAGCCGCGCTCGCCCCACCGATCCCGCCGCTCGAGCGGCGGCTGATCCTCGCGCGTTTGATCCAGGAGTGGGCGCGCACGATCGACCGCAGCCTGCTCAGGCTCCGGCCCGAGATGCCGTTCCTGGTGCCCTCGTCGCCCGCCGACGCGGTGGCGCTCGCGGGCGATCTCGAGGCACTGATGGATTCGCTCACCATCGCCGAGGTGCCCTGGGCCGACATCGCCGCGGCGGTCGAGGGCGAGTTTTCCGAGTACTTCAAACTGACGATCGAGTTCGTGCGCATCGCGGTCGAGAGCTGGCCGGGCATCCTCGCGGAGCGCGGCGCCAGCGATCCGGCGGTGCGACGCCACCGTTTGATGGCCGCCGAAGCCGAGCGGCTCGCCAGCGAACGCCCTCAGACGCCGATCATCGCCGCCGGGTCGACCGGCTCGATGCCGGCCACCGCGAGCTTTCTCGCCGCGATTGCCCGGCTTCCGAACGGCGCCGTCGTGCTGCCCGGGCTCGACTTCGATCTCGACCAGGAGGGCTGGGGCGAGGTGGCGCTCAAGAGGGACGGCGGCGAGCTCGTGCACGGCCACCCGCAGGCGTTGATGCGCCGCCTCCTCGAAGAGCATCTCAAGCTCGAGCGCGACAGCGTTCGGCCACTCGGCGCGACGACCCGGAAGGCGCGGGCCCGCGCGCGCGTGCTCTCCGAGACGCTGCGCCCGGCCGAGAGCACGGATCGCTGGGCGGCCATGAGCCCGGCCGAGCACGTGGCGCTGACGGCGGCGGGCCTGGACGGCATTGCCATCGTCGAAGCCGTGGATGAACGCGAGGAGGCGCTCGCCGCCGCCATCGCCTTACGGGAAACATTGGCGGCGCCCGGCCGCACGGCCGCGCTCGTCACCCCGGACCGCGCGCTCGCGACGAGGGTTGCGGCCGAGCTCGGGCGTTGGGGAGTCGAGGTCGAGGACTCGGCCGGGCTCGCCCTCTCCGAAACGCCGGCCGGCCGGCTCGCTCGGCTTGCCGCCGAGGTCGCCGAAGCGGCCTCCCCTTCTGGGGCCGGCGACGCAAGTCGCGAGCTCGCGCTCTGCCTGCTCGCGCTGCTTGCGCACCCGCTGGTCCGGGTCGGGCTGTCCCGCGGCGCAGTGGAGCGTGCCGCGGCGGCGATCGAGGTCGGCGTGTTGCGTGGCCCGGCGCCGGCGCCCGGCTTCGAGGGCCTGCGCCGAGCGCTTCCGCTCCGCCGCGCCGAGAAGAGCCGCTACACGCCGCGGCCGCGCGGGCGCCTTGGGGCCACTGATTGGGATTGCGCGGCGGACCTGCTGAGGCGGCTTCAGGCCGCCTTCCGGCCGCTTCTCGACAGCGCCGGCGGGGGCGGCAGCCTGCTCGCGCGCGTCGAGGGCCACCGCGCCACCGTCGACGCGCTCCTCGCAAGCGACGAAGAGGTGGCGGAGGGCTCGATCGAGGCGCTTGACCGGCTGTTTGACGATCTCGCAGCGGCGGACGAGGCCGGCGGCGTCTCGGGCCGCTTCCTCGATTATCCCGCCTTCTTCGCGACGATCGCCCGCAGCCGCACGGTCGTGCCGGAGCGGCCGAGTCATGCGCGCATCAAGATTCTTGGGCTTCTCGAAGCGCGCTTGCTCTCGGCCGACCGCTTCGTGCTCGGCGGGCTCGACGAGGGCGTCTGGCCGCCCCGCGTTGAAACCGACGCGTTCCTCAACCGCCCGATGCGGGCGCGGCTCGGCCTGTCCTCGCCGGAGCAGCGCATCGGTCAGACCGCGCATGATTTCGTGCAGCTCCTCGGTGCGTCCGACGTCGTGATCACCCGCGCGCGCAAGCGCGGCGGCTCGCCCATGGTGCCCTCGCGCTTCCTGCAGCGGCTCCAGGCCTTCGCCGGCAAGAAGGCCTGGGCGTGCATCACCGAACGCGGCGACGGCTACCTCGCCCTGGCGCAGGCGCTCGAGACGCCTGCGCCGGCGAAGCCGCTCGCCCGGCCCGCCCCGACGCCCGACACCGCTTTGTTCCCGCGCTCGCTCAGCGTCACCGAGATCGAGACTCTGGTGCGCGACCCTTACGCGATTTACGCCAAGCACGTGCTGCGGCTCGACGCGCTCGATCCCCTCGCGGCGCCGCCCGGCGCCGCCGAGCGCGGCACGCTCCTGCATGACATTCTCGGGCGGTTCGCGATCGAACACCCGAAAGTGTCGCCGCCGAATGCGCTCGAGGAGCTTCTTCAGCGCGGCGCCGACGCCTTCCGGCCGCTCGAAGCCGCCTATCCCGAGCTCTACGCCGAGTGGTGGCCACGCTTCCAGCGCCTCGGCGCCGCCTTCGTGGGCTGGGACCAGGCCCGGCGCAGCGCGCTCGGCGAGGTCTTCGCCGAGCGCAGCGGGAAGCTGCAGATACCGCTCGCAAACGGCGAGCGGTTCACGCTGCGAGCCCGCGCCGACCGCATCGAGGCGCGCCCCGACGGCTCCTTCGCGATTCTCGATTACAAGAGCGGCCAGCCGCCGAGCCCCAGGGAAGTCTTCGCCGGCTTTTCGCCCCAGCTGACGCTCGAGGCGGCGATGCTGTTGGAGGGCGGGTTCGAAGGCGTTCCCACCGCGCCGGCCGCGCCCGACCTCCTCTACGTCCACATCTCCGGCGGGCGGGAGCCGCTGAAGGAGCGGGCAATCGAGGCGCCGAAGGACGAGTATCGCTCGGTGCCGGAGATCGTGGCCGAGCACCGGCGGCGGCTGGCGAGATTGATCGAGAGCTACGTAGCGGGAGAGCGGGGCTACACCTCGCGGCCTTTCCCGAAATATGCACGCAGGTACTCGGATTACGACCACCTCGCCCGAGTCAAGGAATGGTCGCTTGGGAGCGGGGACGAGGAGGCCGATGCATGAGCGTGGAGTTCCTCGTCGTGGACGAGCACACGCGGGTCTCGCAGCGCCGCGCCGCGGACCCTCGGGCCTCGGCCTGGGTCTCGGCCAATGCCGGCGCCGGGAAGACCAAGGTGTTGAGCGATCGGGTGCTGCGGCTCTTGCTCGCCGGCACGCCGCCCGCGCGCATCCTCTGCCTGACCTTCACCAAGGCCGCCGCGGCGAACATGTCGATCCGCGTCTTCGAACGGCTCGGGCAATGGGTCACGCTCTCGGAGGCGGAACTCGTCAAGGAACTGCAGGAACTCGAAGGCGAGCGCCCCTCGCCGGCGCAGATTCGGCAGGCGCGGCGCCTCTTCGCCCGCGCGGTTGAGACGCCCGGCGGGCTTAAGATCGAGACCATCCACGCCTTCTGCGAGCGGCTGCTGCACCTCGTCCCCTTCGAGGCAAACGTGCCCGCGCGCTTCGTCGTGCTCGACGAAAGCCAGGTCGAGGAGCTCATCGCGGAGGCGACGAAGAGCGTGCTCGCCGCGGCCGCGACGGAGCGGTCGCCAAAGCTCGCCGAGGCCTTCGGGCGGATCAGCCTCGAAGCCGCCGGCGAAGGCCTGTTTGCGGCGGTGAAGGCGGCTGTGCAGGCGGTCAAATGCGAGAAGCTGCCGGGCGATGTCGACAGCGCCGTCGCGCGGCTGCGTGCCGCGCTGGGGCTCGGCGACGCCGAGACGAGCGCGAGCGTGGAGCGCGCGATCCTCGATGACGGCCTCACAGCTACGCAACTACGGCAGATCGCCGAGCGCCTGGAGACGAGTTCCGCCAACAGCGATCGCGAGCTCGGCAACAGCATATCGAGCTGCCTCTCCGCGCTGAGCGATGCCGACCGGCTCCGGCTGTATCGTTGCATCTTCTTCACCGAGAACGGCGAGGGCGGGCCGCGGGCCCGGCTTTGCACCAGATCCGCTCCCGAACCCGTCAAGGACGCGCTTGCGGCGGAACGGGACCGGCTCGTGCCGCTATGCACGAAGCTGCGTGCCGCGCAGACGCTCGAGCGCACGCAGGCGCTGTTCACGCTTGCGGTCGCCATCGTCGAGCGCGTCGAGGCCCATAAGCAGCGCATCGGAGCCCTCGACTTCGACGACCTCATCGCCAGGACGTTGGCGCTGCTCTCGCGCGGCGACGGCGCCTGGGTGCTGTACAAGCTCGATCGCGGCATCGACCATGTGCTCGTCGACGAGGCACAGGACACCAATCCGGAGCAGTGGCGGATCCTGCGCCACGTCACGGAGGATTTCACGGCCGGCAGCGGGGCGCGACAGGGGCCGGTCCGGACGGTCTTCGCGGTCGGCGATCCGAAGCAGTCGATCTACAGCTTCCAGGGCGCGGCGCCGCGCGAGTTCGAGGAGAACAGGCGCTTCTGGCGCAAGCGCAGCGGCGGGGCCGCGCTGCGCTTCGAGGAGGTCAGCCTCAATCTGTCGTTCCGTTCCGCGCCGGCGGTGCTCAGCGCCGTTGACGAGACCTTCCGGATCGAGCGTCATTTCCGTGGCCTCTCCTTCGACGACGCTGCGATCGGCACCGTCCATAAGAGCGCGCGTCCGCAGGCGCCGGGCCTCGTCGAGCTGTGGCCGACCGAGGCGCCCCAGGAGGACGACGAGCCCGACGCCTGGGCCCTGCCCGTCGACGAGCCCGAACGCCGCGCCCCGCCTGTCGTGCTGGCAGGCCGTATCGCCAAGGCGATCCGAACCTGGACCAGGACCGGCGACGAAGGCGGGAGGGTCTGGAGTCCCGGCGACATCCTGGTGCTGGTGCGCAAGCGCGGCGCGGCGTTCGAGGCGGTGATCCGGGCGCTGAAGACGGCGGGCGTGCCGGTCGCCGGAGCCGACCGGCTCGACATCGGCGAGCACATCGCGGTGCTCGATCTCGTCGCCGCCGGACGCGCGGCGCTCAGGCCGGAAGACGACCTCACCCTTGCTACGGCGCTGAAATCGCCGCTCGCCGGCCTCGACGATCGCGACCTCATCCGCATCGCCGCCGGACGGGGCGAAGCCGAGTCGCTGGTCGATGCGCTGCAGCGCCATGCCGAGGCCGGCGACGGGCCTGCCCGGGGCGGCTGCGAAACCCTGCGAAGCTGGCGCGTCCTTGCTGCGCAGCACGGCGCCTTCGGCTTCTACGCCTCGCTCCTCGGTCCGATGCATGGGCGGCGCAAGCTCGTGGCCCGCCTCGGCCCCGAGGCCGGCGACGCGATCGACGCCTTCCTGTGCTTCGCGCAGAGCACGGAAATGCTCGAGACGCCGTCGCTTGCGACCTTTCTCGCCCGCTTCGAATCCGCTTCGCATCAGGTGAAGCGCGACCTGGATGCCGCGCGGGGCGAGGTCCGGGTCATGACCGTGCACGGTGCAAAGGGGCTCGAAGCCCCGATCGTGATCCTGATCGACGGCTGCCATGTGCTCGGCCAGGACCCGCCTCTGATTCCCATGCCGGTCGGCAACGCGACCATGCCGGTCTGGTCGCCCGGCAGGAAATACGATCCGCCGGCGGTTGCGGCGGCGCGCGAGGAGCTGCGCGGGCTCGGCAAGGAGGAGCACAACCGCCTCCTCTATGTCGCGATGACGCGGGCCAAGGACCGCCTGGTGATCGCTCCGTACCGGACGGCCGGCAAGGACGCCCCGGAGGAGGCCTGGTGCGAGATGGTCCGCCGCAGCCTCGCCAATGAGACCGGAGGGCTCGTCCGCCACGACGCGCCCTACGGGCCGATCGAGGTCTGGCGCGACGACAATGCCCGGCCCGCGCTTGCCACATCCCACCGAGCCGCGGCAGCCCCGCCGCGTCTCCTCCCGGAGTGGCTGACCAAAGCGGTCGGACCCGAGCCCGAGCCCGCACCACCGCTTCGCCCGTCTTACGTCGTCGCGCATGCCCCGCCTTGGCGCAAGGGCGGATCCGGGGCGGACCAAGCCCGGCTTCGCGGCACGCTCGTGCACGCGCTGATCGAGAAGCTCCCTGCCTTGGAAGCGGAGAAGCGCGAAGCCGCGGCGCTCGCCTATGTCCAGGCTCGCGCGCCGCGGCTGAGCGAGGAGGATCGGCTTCGCATCGTGCGTAGCGCGCTCGGCGTCCTCGACCATCCGACGCTTGCGCCGCTGTTCGGGGCGCACTCCAGGGCCGAGGTCGCGATCGTCGGCCGGCTTCGCGTGGACGGCGAGGAGCGTCCGGTGTCAGGCCAGATCGACCGGCTCGCCGTGCTCGATGCCGAAGTGCTCGTCGCCGACTTCAAGAGCGATGCGCGCGTGACTGTGCCGGGCGCGGCGCCGCCCCGCGCCTATGCGGCGCAGCTCGCGGTCTATCGCGCGCTCCTGCAGGACGTCTATCCGGGCCGGCGGATCCGAGCCTTCCTGGTCTGGACCGCCGCCGGTCCCTTGATCCAGGAAGTCGCGGGCACGGAGCTCGACGAGACGCTCGGGCTCGTCACGGCGCGTGTGACCGGCATGGCTGCCTTGCCTTGACCCTCTCAAGGCCGCTTCCTAACTTCCGCGCAGCGGCATCGAGCGCGCCGCAACGACCAAAGGTGACGCGATGGCGACTGTCAAAGTGACCGACTCGAGCTTCGATCAGGACGTCCTGAAGTCCGCCGAGCCCGTGGTCGTCGATTTCTGGGCCGAATGGTGCGGGCCCTGCCGGATGATCGGCCCGGCGCTCGAGGAGATCGCCACCGAGATGCAGGGCAAGATCAAGATCGCCAAGGTCAATGTCGACGAGAACCCCGGCATCGCGTCCCAGCTCGGCATCCGCTCGATCCCGACCCTCATGCTGTTCAAGGGCGGCAAGCTTGCCGGCCAGAAGGTCGGCGCGGCGCCAAAGGGCGATCTCACCAAGTGGATTCAGCAGGCCTCGGCCTGACCTCGTCTTGCGACGCACGAGCGAAGGGGCCTTCCGGCCCCTTTTTCACGCCTGACGCAGAGCCGATGAGCAGGAATGAAACGCCCATCGATCCGGCCCGCCACGGCTGGCGACCGGTGAAGGACGACGGCTTCATCGGCCTCGTCGGTCCCATCTACACGCGCAAGCGCGAGGCCGGAGCGGACTACGCGTTCCGCGCCGAAGCGAAGCACGCGAACCTGCGCAACGTGGTCCAGGGCGGGATGCTCATGACCTTTGCCGACCGCGCGCTCGGGCGCGCCGCCTGGGGCGCGGCCGGCGACAAGCCGGTCGCGACGATTCAGTTCGACATGCAGTTCGTGACCGCGGCGGACCTGGGCGCGTTCGTCGAGCTGCGGCCGGAAGTGGTGCGCAAGACCGCCTCGCTGGTGTTCATGCGCGGCGATTTGACGGTCGGCTCGCGCGTCGTCGCGACGGCGACCGGGATCTGGAAGATCCTGCGCTGACCGGTCGCGGTCAGCCCGGTGGCGTTCCGTTCGCGGCCAGAACCTCGCCGGCGAGGTACAGCGATCCGCAGATCAGGACGCGCGGCGGACGCTCCCAAACCGTTTGGTGGAGGGAGGCGAGCGCCGCCTCCACCCCCGGCTGGACCGAGCTCGTGATGCGCGCCTCGCGCGCGAGCGCCGCCACCTCCTCGGCGGGCCGCGCCCCGATCTGGCCGGTGATCGGCACCGCGATCACCTCACGGGCGAGACCGGCGAAGTGGCGCAGGAAGCCGCCTGCGTCCTTCGTGCCAAGCATTCCGACGATCAGCACGAGTGGAGCGGCGCTGCGATCCTCGATGTCGGCGAGCGCGGCCGAGATGGCCCGCGCGCCATCCGGGTTGTGGCCGCCGTCGAGCCACAGCTCCGACCCGGGCGGAGCAATCGAAGCAAGCCGGCCGTTCGTGAGCCTTTGCAAGCGTCCGGGCCAGTCGACCCGCGACATCCCGGCCTCGTAGACTGCGCTCTCGAGATCGCCGAAGCCGGCTGCGCGAAGCGCCGCGATCGCGGTCCCCGCGTTCGCGAACTGATGTCGGCCGGGGAGGCGCGGCCGCGGCAGGTCGAGGAGACCGCTCTCGTCCTGATAGACAAGGCGGCCGCACTCTTCGTGAACGGAGAAATCCTGGGCTCCGACGAGGATCGGATGCGCGCCGGCGCTTTCGGCGCGCTCGCGGAGAACGGCGTCGGCCTCCTCGTAATCCTGCGGCGCGATGACCGCGGGACAGCCCGGCTTGAAGACGCCCGCCTTCTCCGCAGCGACGCTGGAAAGCGTGTCGCCGAGGTAGTCGGCATGGTCGCGGCCGACGGCGGTCACGACAGCGGCAGCCGGCGTAGCGACGACGTTGGTGGCGTCGAGCCGTCCGCCGAGCCCGACCTCAAGCAGCAGGACGTCCGCAGCTTCGTCGGCAAAGAGGAGGAAGGCCGCCGCCGTGGTGATCTCGAACACCGTGATCGGCTCGCCGGCATTGGCCTCCTCGCAGCGGCGCAGCGCCTCGACGAGCCGCTCCTCGTCGACGAAGCGCCCACCGCCGAGCCGGCCTAGCCGGATTCGTTCGTGGAAGCGCACGAGATGCGGCGAGGTGTAGACGTGCACCCGGTGTCCCGCCGCTTCGAGCATCGCCCGCATGAAGGCAACGGTCGAGCCTTTGCCGTTGGTGCCTGCAACGTGGATCACTGGCGGCAGCCGGCGCTCCGGATGCCCGAGCAACATCAGCAGGCGCTCTATCCGCCCAAGCGAGAGGTCGATGCTCTTCGGGTGAAGCGCGAGGAAGCGCGCGATCAACGCGTCGGAGGAATCCATCGCTTCACGCGGCGCCTCATTCGGCGGCGAGCGCCGGCATCGCGGCCGCAACCGGCGCCTTGGTCAGGATGCGGCACAGGCGAACCATGCCGTGCTCCTTGAGATACTCGGCGCGCTGGAAACCGTCGGGGAGCTTCTCGCGGATGGTCTGCTCGATGACGCGGGGGCCGGCAAAGCCGATCAGCGCTCCCGGCTCGGCGAGATGGATGTCGCCGAGCATCGCGTAGGAAGCGGTCACGCCGCCCGTGGTCGGATTGGTGAGCACCACGAGATAAGGCAGGCGCGCCTGCTTGAGGCGGCGCACCGCCACCGTCGTGCGCGGCATCTGCATCAGCGAGAGGATGCCCTCCTGCATGCGCGCGCCGCCGGAGGCCGCGAACAGGACGTAGGGGGTCTTCTTGTCGAGCGCGGTCTCCGCGCCCTTGATGAAGGCCTCGCCCGCGGCCATGCCGAGCGAGCCGCCCATGAAGCCGAAATCCTGCACGGCGACCGTCATCGGCAGCTCGTCGACCCGGCCGTAGCCAATCTTGAAGGCGTCCTGCAGGCCGGTCTTGGCCTTGGCGTCCTTCAGCCTGTCGAGATAGCGCTTCTCGTCGCGGAACTTGAGCGGGTCGGCCGCAACCTCCGGCAGCGGAACGTCGAGCCAGGTGCCGGAATCGAAGGTCATCTTGAGGCGCTGCACGGCGTCGAGCCGCATGTGGTGGTTCGAGCCGGGGATGACCCAGCCGTTCGCCTCGACGTCCTTGTGGAACACCATCTGCCCGGTCTCCGGGCACTTGATCCACAGGTTGTCCGGGCTCTCGCGCTTGAACAGCGTCTTGATCTTGGGGCGGACGACCTCGGAGATCCAGTTCATCTAACTTTCCTAGCCGTGATCCTCGGGCGAGGCCAAGGCGGAGACCCGAGGACCTCCTGCGAATTGCGCTTCACCTCCGCCGGGATGGTCGGCTCAAGGCCGGCCATGACGCGGTTTGGACTAAGCTGCCTTCGCCTTCGTCACCGAGCGCACGCCGGCGGCGAGCCCTTCGACTAACTTAGCGACTGATTCGACCGTTTTCGAGGTGGCGCGGCCCTCCGTGTCGAGAGAGGCCTTCACCGCGTTGACGAGGGCGGTGCCGACCGCGACGCCGTCGGCGCCTTCCGCGATCGCCGCCGCGTCCGCGCCCGTCTTCACCCCGAAGCCGACCACCACGGGAAGCGGCGTGTGACGCTTGATGCGCGCCACGGCGTCGGAGACCTGGCGGAAGTCCGGGGTCGCGGCGCCGGTGATGCCGGTGATCGAGACGTAGTAGACGAACCCGGCGGTGTTGGCGAGCACCGCCGGCAGGCGCCGGTCGTCCGTGGTCGGCGTCGCGAGGCGGATGAAGGCGAGTCCGGCCGCGAGCGTCGGCAGGCACAGCTCGTCATCCTCCTCGGGGGGCAGGTCGACGACGATGAGGCCGTCGATACCGGCGCTCTTCGCGTCAGCGAGGAAGCGCCCCACACCATAGACGTAGATCGGGTTGAAATAGCCCATCAGGATCACCGGCGTGTCGGCGTCGTCGGCGCGGAAGCGGCGCACGAGATCGAGCGTCTTGACGGTGGTCTGCCCCGCCTTAAGCGCCCGCAGGCCCGCCGCCTGGATCGCCGGCCCGTCGGCCATAGGATCGGTGAAGGGCATTCCGAACTCGATGATGTCGGCACCGGCCTTCGGCAGTGCCTTCAGTATCGAAAGCGAGGTTTCCGGGTCCGGGTCGCCCGCCATGGAATAGATGACGAGCGCCGCCCGGTTCTCGGCGCGACAACTGGCGAAGCACTTGTCTATTCGCGCAGTCACATCGCAGCTCCGAGATGCTCCGCCACGGTGAAGATGTCCTTATCCCCGCGGCCGCAGAGGTTCATCACCATGAGGTGGTCCTTGGCCTTCTTCGGCGCTAGCTCGATCACCTTGGCGAGCGCGTGCGCCGGCTCGAGGGCCGGGATGATGCCCTCGAGCTTGCAGCAGAGCTGGAAGGCGGCGAGGGCCTCGTCGTCGGTTGCGGAGAGATAGGTCGCGCGGCCAGTCTCGTGCAGCCAGGAATGCTCCGGTCCGATGCCGGGGTAGTCGAGGCCGGCCGAGATCGAGTGCGCGTCCTGGATCTGGCCGTCGTCGTTCATCAGGAGATAGGTGCGGTTGCCGTGCAGCACACCCGGGCGCCCGCCGGCGATCGAGGCGGCGTGGAGATGCGTGAGGCCGTGACCGGCAGCCTCGACGCCGTAGATCTCGATCTGGCGCTCGTCGAGGAAGGGGTGGAAGAGCCCGATCGCGTTCGAGCCGCCTCCTATCGCCGCGACGAGCGAATCCGGCAAGCGCCCTTCAGCCTGCATCATCTGCTCGCGAGTTTCGCGCCCAATCACGCATTGGAAGTCGCGCACCATCATCGGATAGGGGTGCGGCCCGGCGACGGTGCCGATGCAATAAAAGGTGTCGGCGACGTTGGTGACCCAGTCGCGCAGGGCCTCGTTCATCGCGTCCTTGAGCGTCCTGGTGCCGGACTGCACCGGGACCACCTCGGCGCCGAGCATCTTCATGCGGAAGACGTTCGGCTTCTGCCGCTCGACGTCGACCGCGCCCATGTAGACGACGCAGTCGAGGCCAAAGCGCGCGCAGAGCGTCGCGGTCGCAACCCCGTGTTGGCCGGCGCCGGTCTCGGCGATGATCCGCCGCTTGCCCATGCGCCGCGCGACCAGGATCTGGCCGAGCACGTTGTTCACCTTGTGCGCGCCGGTGTGATTCAGCTCGTCGCGCTTAAAGTAGATCTTGGCGCCGCCCGATAGGCCGGAGGCCGTCGAAACCTCACGAAGATGCTCGGTCAGGCGCTCGGCGAAATAGAGGGGGCTCGGCCGGCCGACATAGTGCGTGAGGTACGAGGCCATCTCGGCCTGGAAGGCAGGGTCGCTCTTGGCCTGCCCATAGGCCTGCTCCAACTCGAGGATCAACGGCATCAGCGTCTCGGCGACGAAGCGGCCGCCGAAGGTGCCGAAATGGCCGCGCTCGTCCGGGCCGGCGCGGAAGGTGTTGGGCTGGGGCTGGGCGGTCACGCGACCTTGTCCTTGGCTTTGTCGAGATCGGCCCAGGCCGCGCGCGCGGCGCGCACGAAGGCCTCGATCCTTTCGGGATCCTTCTCGCCGGGAGCCCGCTCGACGCCGGAAGAGACGTCGAGCGCCCTGGCGCCGGTGAGCCCGATCGCGGCGGCGACGTTCTCGGGCGCAAGGCCTCCCGACAGCATGAAGGAAAGCTTCGGGTCAAGCCCGGCCACGAGTCGCCAATCGAAGGAAAGCCCGTTGCCGCCCGGCAGCGCCTCCGCGGTCTTCGGGGGCTTTGCGTCGAGCAGGATGCGGTCGGCGATCTCGGCATACGCCGCAAGACGCCCGAGATCGGCCTTCTCGGCTATCCCCACGGCTTTCATCACCGCCCGGCCGAAACGGCTGCGCACCTCGGCGACGCGCTCCGGCGTCTCCTCGCCGTGCAGCTGGAGAAGATCGGGATCGAGCGCTTCGAGGATGTTCGCCAGCTCCTCGTCGTCGGCATCGACGGTGAGCGCGACGCGGACCGCCTTGCCTTTGGCACGCGCCGAAAGCTCGCGCCCCTCGTCGAGGGTGAGGTGGCGCGGGCTGCGCGGATAGCGCACGAAGCCAACAAGGTCGGCGCCGGCCTGAAGCGCGGCGTCGAGCGCCGCGAGGGAGTTGAGCCCGCAAATCTTGACCAGAGGCTGCACCGGCTCACCGCCGCGCCGGAGGCAGCCGCTCGAAGCTCTCCGGAATGAACTCATGCGCGCGAAAGAGCGCGTCGAAGGCAAGGCCGTGCCGCCGGAAGTTCTCCTCCGCGCCCTCCTCGCGGTCGACGATCGCCAGGACGAGCACGATCCTGCCGCCCGCCTCGCGCACCTCATCGATCGCCTGGATCGCCGAGGCTCCGGTGGTGCAGACATCGTCGATGATGGCAACGCGCTTGGCGTTCAGGCTTTCGTCCGCCGCGAGCCCCTCGATGCGCAGCCGAGCGCCGTGCTCTTTCGCCTTCTTCCTCACGAAGAAGCCCTGGATAGGCCGGCCGGAGAGGAAGCTCTGCGTGGTTGCCGTCGCGACGATCGGCACAGCGCCCATCTCAAGCCCCCCGACGGCATCCACATCGGCCTGCGCCAAGCGCTCGACGACGAGCCTTGCCATCAGGGCCGCGCCTTCGGGATCGAACATCGTTGGCTTCATGTTGAAATAGACGTTGCTCTCGACCCCAGAGACGAGCCGGAAGAGCTGGCCGAAGCGGAAGGAACGCGCGGCGACGATCGCCTTCAGCCGCTCGCGATCGCTCGCAGGCGCTGACGGGATCTGTTGACGGGCGAGGTTAGGCATGGTGCTTCCAGCGGATCGCAGGCGAGACCCATACTTCCAGGCGCGCCGAAACACAAAGCCCGCGACCTCACCATAGCGTCGCCTTCATCCGCTCCGGATAGGCCGCGTCATAAGCCTCGCCCCCGAGCCTGTTCTCGGTGATCGCCGCGAGAATCTGCCCGGCGCTCGGCAGCGACTTTCGGTCCGCCCGCTTCTCCGGGTTCCACAGATCGGAGCGGACGATCGCCTTCTGGCATTGGAAATAGACGGCCTCGGCCGTGACCACGACGACGCTGCGGGGCGGCTTGCCTTCCGTGACGAAGCTCTCGATGAGCGTGGGCTCGACCGAGATTGCCGCGCGGCCCCGGACGCGAAGCGTCTCGCCGACGCCCGGGATGAGAAAGAGCAGCGCGACGCGCGGATCCCGCACGATGTTGCGGAGCGAATCGATGCGGTTGTTGCCGCGCCGGTCCGGGATGAGCAGCGTCCTCTCGTCGGCGACGCGCACGAACCCGGCGGCGTCCCCGCGCGGCGAGCAGTCGAGCCCGTGGGAGCCGTTCGTGGCAAGCACGAAGAAGGGCGAGGCCTCGATCAGCCGCCGATACGGCGCGACGATCCGATCGGTGACCTTCACAAGTGCGGCCTCGGACGGCTCGCCGTAGATGGTCTCGAGCTCGGCGAGCGTGGTGAGAGTGTGTTTCATTGATCAGCTATCCCGACGGGGGCTGGAGCCCGGTCAACGCGATACTTGAGCTTCATCGCCCGGACCACCCGCTCCAACTCCCCCGCCAACCGCGGCCGGAAAAAAGCGCGGCCTCGAGGGCCGCGCCTCGTGGATCGAGATAGCCGGGCCGAGCCCGGCCATGACAAGCGCCGGGAGGCTCCGCCTCGCGCTCGGCCTTGAGCTTCTCGGTGAGGTCCTCGCCGGTCTCCTGGTCGACGACCTTCATCGAGAGGCGGACCTTGCCGCGCTCGTCCATGCCGAGGAACTTGACCTTCACCTTGTCGCCTTCCTTGACCACGTCGGTGGTCTTCTGGACGCGGCGCGGGGCGAGCTCCGAGATGTGGACGAGGCCGTCCTTCGGTCCGAAGAAGTTGACGAAGGCGCCGAACTCCATCGTCTTCACCACGGTGCCGTCATAGATCTGCCCCGCCTCCGGCTCCGCCGTGAGCGAGCGGATCCAGTTACGATCTCGCGGATCACCTTGCCGCCGGTGCCGATCACGTCGCGGATCTTGTCGGTCGGGATCTTCATCGTCTCGATGCGCGGCGCATGCTCGCCGAGCTCGGCCCGCGGCGCGTTCAGCGCCCGGTTCATCTCCTGGAGGATGTGCTCGCGGCCGTCCTTCGCCTGGTCGAGCGCCACGCGCATGATCTCCTCGGTGATGCCTGCGATCTTGATGTCCATCTGCAGCGAGGTGATGCCCTCCGCGGTGCCCGCGACCTTGAAGTCCATGTCGCCGAGATGGTCTTCGTCGCCGAGGATGTCGGACAGCACCGCGAAGCGCTCGCCCTCGAGGATGAGCCCCATGGCGATGCCGGCGACCGGCCGGCGCAGCGGCACGCCCGCATCCATCAGCGCGAGAGAGGTGCCGCACACGGTTGCCATCGAGGACGAGCCGTTCGACTCGGTGATCTCGGACACGACGCGGATCGTGTAGGGGAACTCATGGGGCGGCGGCAGCATCGGGTGGATGGCGCGCCAGGCGAGCTTGCCGTGCCCGATCTCGCGCCGCCCGGGCGAGCCCATGCGGCCGGTCTCGCCGACCGAATAGGGCGGGAAGTTGTAGTGCAGGAGGAAGGTCTCCTTGTAGGTGCCTTCCAGGCTATCGATGTACTGCTCGTCCTCGCCGGTGCCGAGCGTCGCGACGGCCAGCGCCTGCGTCTCGCCGCGAGTGAAGAGCGCCGAGCCGTGGGCGCGAGGCAGGACGCCCGCCTCGGCGACGATCGGGCGCACCGTCTTCACGTCGCGCCCGTCAATGCGCGTGCCGGTGTCGAGAATGTTCCAGCGCACGACCTTCGCCTGCGCCTCCTTGAAGGCGGTCTTGACCTTTTCGGGCTCGAACTTCGGCTCTCCTTCGGCCGGAACCAGCTCGGCCATGACTCTCGCCTTGACCGCGTCGACCGCGCCGTAGCGCTCCTGCTTGACGGTCTTCTTGTAGGCGTCACGCAGCTCTGTCTCGCCGATCGCGAGAACGGCCTTCTCCACTTCCGACATGTCGGCTGGTTGGTAGTCGCGCGGCTCCTTTGCGGCCTTTTCGGCGAGGCGCACGATCGCCTCGATGACCGGCTGGAAATGCTTGTGGCCGAACATCACGGCCCCGAGCATCACGTCTTCCGGCAGCTCCTTCGCCTCGGACTCGACCATCAGCACCGCGTCCTGCGTGCCGGCCACGACGAGGTCGAGCGAGGAATTCTCCATCTCGGGGATTGGCGGGTTCAGCTTGTACCCGCCGTTGATGTAGCCGACGCGAGCGCCGCCGATCGGGCCCATGAAGGGGACGCCGGAGAGCGTCAGCGCGGCGGAGGCCGCCACGATCGCGACGATGTCGGGATCGTTCTCGAGGTCGTGCGAGAGCACCGTCACGACGACCTGGGTGTCGTTCTTGTAGCCCTGGACGAACAGCGGCCGGATCGGGCGATCGATGAGGCGCGAGGTCAGCGTCTCCTTCTCGGTCGGGCGGCCCTCGCGCTTGAAGTAGCCGCCGGGGATGCGGCCGGCCGCATAGGTGCGCTCCTGGTAGTTCACGGTGAGCGGGAAGAAGTCGAAGCCGGGCTTCGGCTGCTTGTCCGAGACGACGGTCGCGAGCACGGTGGTCTCGCCATAGGTCGCGACCACGGCGCCGTCGGCCTGCCGGGCCATCTTGCCGGTTTCGAGCACGAGCTTGCGCCCGCCCCAGATCAGCTCTTCGCGTTGGATATCGAACATCTCTTTATGCCTTCATGCGGTCGGGCGGACGGTCCGACGCCATGGGCAAGACGGCGAGAGGCTCCGTCTCCCCGCAAAGGGGAGAAGTTAAAGAGCCCCTGGCGATCCTGCCATGGTCATCGTGTCGTCCGCCTGGTTCGACGGCCGGACCGTTCCGGCCGTCAGGGACCGTCCCGGGCCGGGCCCGGGGCGGGAAACGCTCGTCAGCTCAGCGGCGGATGCCGAGCTTCTCGATCAGCGTGCGGTAGCGCGGCTCGTCCTTCTTCTTCACGTAGTCGAGAAGCGAGCGGCGCTGGGAGACCATCTTCAAGAGGCCACGCCGGGAATGGTTGTCCTTGGTGTGGGTCTTGAAGTGGTCGGTGAGGTTGTTGATGCGCTCGGTCAGGATGGCGACCTGGACCTCCGGAGAGCCGGTATCGCCGGATTTGTGCGCATGTTCCTTGATGAGCGCGGTCTTGCGCTCGGCCGTGATCGACATCGTGCGTCCTTTCTGGTGGATCTGGAGGAGGCGGGCGCGTGCCTCGCCTCGGGAACGGCCGGGCCGGGATGTCGTCCAGCGCGGTCGCATGAAACGCGTCGCGCCGGGAAACCCGGCGCGAGACGCCGCCTCTATACACGAAAATCCGCCGAAAACCAGCGGGATTTCAGGCCAGGCAGCTCGCCAGAAAGCTCGGCTCGCGCGGCATCGTTCTCGCGGCCCGTTTTAGGGTCCGAGGCATGAGGGCCGG
Source organism: Microvirga sp. (assembly GCA_029266525.1). Taxonomy (GTDB): domain Bacteria; phylum Pseudomonadota; class Alphaproteobacteria; order Rhizobiales; family Beijerinckiaceae; genus JAJKJG01. The sequence goes on along the minus strand of JAQSWQ010000027.1, from coordinate 29,899 downwards.
GCGGGTCGCGCGGCCCTCCATGATGAAGAGAGGGGAGCGCGGGGGCCGGGCGGTCCGCGCCGCGGACGGCCGCGCGCGGAAGGATCAGGGCAGGGACAGGGCCAGCCGCCGCTTATCGCGGAACCGGCCGCGGCACCCCGCGCCGCGACGCCTTGGTCCTCGGCCTCGCGCTTCGGCCGCTTGCGCGTGCCTTAAGCGCTGTCGCGCGGACCTCCCGGACGGAACCGGGAGACGGGCGAGGCCGTCCGCAGGCCGGGTGGCGCGCCCTGGGACCGCGCCAGTGACCGGGAGCGGGGACCCTGAGGATCCGGGATCGTGACTCCCGGTCTCAGCGCCGCATCAACCCGGGTGCTCCGCCTTGCGGCGCTACATCCCGAGCCACCGCGGAAACCGCCAACGCTTGCGCGAGCCGCTCCCGCGATGCCGCCCCCACGTCCAGACACCTCCGGAGGTGCCCCTCTGCCGGGCGGGACGACCGAGTTGAAGCACAAGTGAGAAGGCCTGTCAAGAAAAAAGGCCTAAGAACTGCGCTGGAGGCTTGGCAGATGGGCCCTCGTTCAAGTCCTACGGACACCTCCGGGAACCTGGGCCGTGCCGCTCCCGTTGACGGGCCACCGAAACCAGAACGGGATCAGCACCATGGCCGTCTCAACGTCGTTCGCCGACATCGGCGCCAGCGGTAAGGAAACGCTGCAGACCCTCTTCATCACCGGCGTGAAGAACGCCCACGCGCTCGAAAAGGAGGCCCGCCAGATCCTGTCGCGGCAGATCGAGCGGGTCACCAACTACCCGGAGGTCGAGCAGAAGCTCCGGATGCACCTCGCGGAAACCAACGCCCAAGAGGAGCGCATCGATGAAATCCTACACGCGCTCGGCGAGGACCGCTCGCTCCTCAAGGACTGGGCGACGCAGATCATGGGCAACATGGCTGCCGTCGCCCATGTGCCGATGGCAGACGAGATCCTGAAGAACACCTTCGCCAACCACGCCTTCGAGGCCTTCGAGATCGCGGCCTACAAGTCGCTCATCACCATGGCCGAGGCGACCGGCAACACGCAGTTTCTGGCCGCGCTGCGCCAGACGCTCCAGGAGGAGGAGCGCATGCGGCAGTGGATCGAGGACAACGTCGAGAAGGTCACCCGCATGTACATGGAGCGCGAGGCGCGCGGCGAGAAGGCGGACCGGTAGCGCGACCCACCCCCTCCCGGAGGGAGAGGTCGAGACGGCGTAGCCGTCCGGATGGGGGCCGGGCGAGAGTTGAAGCGGGCACCCCGGACCCCTCGCCCTTCGGGCTCGCTCCGGCCGCCAGTTCGCGGCCGGAGCCCTCTCTCCGCAAGCCGGCAGAGGAGGTCTCTTACCCCCCGCCCAGATTGAACACCCGGTGGGGCACGAGCTCGCCCTTCTCGACATCGCCGACCGCAACCAGCACGCCGCCGCAGGTGGCGTAGGCCTTGCCGGCCATGGGCGCCTCGCGCCCGCGCAGGATAACGGACTGTCCGCGCATCAGTCGGCCGGCCAGGTCGCGGGAGACGGCGACGGACGGTAGCTCGCCGAGCGCCGAGTCAACGGGTCTCAGCAGGCCGGAAGGGTCGCCCCCTTCCACCGCCTCCGTCAGCTCGGCGACGGTGACGGCCTCCTCCTCCGTGAATGGACCGACCCGCGTGCGCCTGAGCGCCGCGACATGGCCGAGGCAGCCGAGCGCCCGGCCGAGGTCGCGCGCGAGCGAGCGGACATAGGTGCCTTTGCCGCACTCCGCCTCAAGCACGCTGCGCTCGCCGGCGTGCCGCATGACCGCGAGGCGGGCGATCTCGACCGTCCGCGGCTTGAGCTCCACCGTCTCGCCCTCGCGCGCGAGATCATAGGCGCGCTCGCCCTGGATCTTGATCGCCGAGAAGCGCGGCGGGACCTGCTCGATCGTGCCTGTAAATCGCGGCAGCAGCGCCTCGATCGCCTCCCGCTCAGGGAAGCGGTGCGTCGCCTGGACCGGTTTGCCCTCGGAATCGTCGGTGTCGGTCTCGACGCCCCAGGCGACCGTGAAGACATAGGCCTTGCGCCCGTCCATCACGAAGGGAACGGTCTTGGTCGCCTCGCCGAGCGCAATCGGCAGGATGCCGGAAGCGAGCGGGTCGAGCGTGCCGGCGTGGCCCGCCTTCTTGGCGTGGAAGGCACGCTTCACCACCGCGACCGCATGGGTCGAGGTCATGCCGACGCCCTTGTCGAGCACGAGCCAGCCGTTCACGTCCCGCTTCTTCGGTCGGGGCTCGCGGGGTCCGCGCTCCTGGCGCGGCGGGCGGTCGTCGGTCTCGGTCATTGCGTGTCTTTATTCGTTAACGGCGTCATCCCGGCCGGAGCGCAGCGGAGAGCCGGGATCCCCAGCCCACGCGGCGGCGCCGTGGGTCCCGGGTCGCCTGCGGCCGCCCGGGACGACCATGAAGGTATTGGCGCTCAATCCTCGTCCGCCACATCGCTCGGCTTCGCCACGTCCCGCCGCACCTTCTCGCTGCGCAGGAGCGCATCGATGCGGGAGGCCTCATCAAAAGTCTCGTCGCGGCGGAAGCGCAGGTCGGGCGCGAATTTGAGATTGACGCGGTGCGCCACCTCCTGGCGGAGGTGCTTCCGGTTGCGCTCGAGCGCATCGAGCACCTCGCGCTCGTCCCGACCGCCAAGCGGCATGACGTAAGCGGTCGCAAGCCGCAGGTCCGGCGACATGCGCACCTGGGGGATGGTGACGATGTGGCTCGCCAGCACCGGGTCCTGGACCTCGCCCCGCTGCAGCACCTCGGCGAGCGCATGGCGCACGAGCTCGGCCACGCGCTGCTGGCGTTGGCTCGGGCCGGCGGAAGAGTCGGGGCGTTTCGCCATGGTGGTCTCCGGGATCGGACCGGATCTTCACCTCGCCCGCTTGCGGGAGAGGCGGAGTCGGCGCGGCAGCACCGACCGCCGTGAGGGCAGCGCCTTCTTCAGCCCCTCACCCCAGCCCTCTCCCGCAAGCGGAAGAGGGGGAGTTCACAGCGTCCGCCGCTCCTCGTGGACGCGGTAGCACTCGATGACGTCGCCCTGGCGCATGTCCTGGTAGTTCTCGAAGGCCATGCCGCATTCCTGGCCGGCCACCACCTCGCGGGCGTCGTCCTTGAAGCGCTTGAGCTGCGAGAGCTTGCCTTCGTGGATGACGACATTGTCGCGGATGAGGCGGACGTTGGCCCCGCGCTCGACCCGGCCGTCGAGGACGCGGCAGCCCGCGACCTTGCCGACCTTGGATACGTTGAAGACCTCGAGCACCTGCGCCTCGCCGAGCCGCTCCTCGCGCAAGGTCGGAGCGAGAAGCCCGGACATCGCCGCCTTCACGTCGTCCACGAGGTTGTAGATGATGTTGTAATAGCGGATCTCGATGCCGGAGCGCTCGGCGGCTTCCCGCGCTTCCTTGTGGGCGCGCACATTGAAGCCGATGACCACCGCCTTCGAGGCCTCGGCGAGCGTGATGTCGGACTCGGTGATGCCGCCGACACCCGAATGCAACACCCGGGCCCCGACCTCCTCGGTGCCCAGTTTGTCGAGCGCCGCGACGATCGCCTCGACCGAGCCCTGGACGTCGCCCTTGACCACGAGGGTGAACTCCTTGCGGCCGGCACCTTCCTTGAGGTCGCGCATCATCTCGGCGAGCGAGCGACCAGCCCCAGGGGTGCGGGCCGCCTGGCGCTCGCGCTTCTGGCGGGCCCGGTAATCGGTGACCTCGCGGGCACGCGCCTCGTTCTCGACCACTGCGACGAGGTCACCTGCTTCGGGCGTCCCGTTGAAGCCGAGCACCTCAACCGGAACCGACGGCGCCGCCTCCTTCACGGCCGCGCCCTTGTCGTCGACGAGCGCGCGCACGCGACCCCATTCGGCGCCCGCGACGACGATGTCGCCGGGCCGCAGCGTGCCGCGCTGCACGAGCACGGTCGCGACCGGTCCGCGGCCGCGGTCGAGCTTTGCCTCGATCACGGTGCCCTCGGCCGAGCGGTCGGGGTTGGCCTTGAGATCGAGGATCTCGGCCTGAAGCTGGAGACCTTCCAGGAGCTGGTCGAGGCCGGTGCCCTGGAGGGCGGACACCTCGAATTCGAGCGTGTCGCCGCCCATGGATTCGACCACGATCTCATGCTGGAGGAGCTCGGTGCGGACCCGCTGCGGGTTCGCGTCCGGCTTGTCGATCTTGTTGATCGCGACGATCAGCGGGACCTTCGCGGCCTTGGCGTGCGAGATCGCCTCGACGGTCTGCGGCATGACGCCGTCGTCGGCCGCGACGACCAGCACCACGACGTCGGTCACCTTCGCGCCGCGGGCGCGCATCGCCGTGAAGGCGGCGTGGCCCGGGGTATCGATGAAGGTGATCCTGCCGCCGAGCGGCGAGGTCACCTGATAGGCGCCGATATGCTGCGTGATGCCGCCGGCCTCGCCCGAGACCACGTTGGTCTTGCGGATCGCGTCGAGGAGCGAGGTCTTGCCGTGGTCGACATGTCCCATGATGGTCACGACCGGCGGGCGCGAGACGAGGTTGTCGCCCTCGTCCGGGGCGGCGAACAGGCCCTCCTCGACGTCCGACTCGGCGACGCGCTTGACGGTGTGGCCGAGCTCTTCGGCGACGAGCTGCGCCGTGTCGGCGTCGATCGCGTCGGTGATCTTGAGGAGCTGGCCCTGCTTCATCAGGAGGCGGATCACGTCGACGCCGCGCTCCGACATGCGGTTCGCGAGCTCCTGGATGGTGATCGTCTCCGGAATGACCACCTCGCGGGAAAGCTTCTCCTTCTGCTCGACCTGCCGGTGGCCGGTGAGGCGCTGCATGCGGCGCCGGAACGAGGCGATGGAGCGGGTGCGCTCGTCCTCGCCGCCGGTCGCGGTCGCGATGGTCAGGCGGCCGCGGTTGCGGTCGCCGCCGGGCGCCTTCGGAGCCTTCGGCGGCGTGATGATGCGGGTCGGCATGCCGGGCCGGCGAATGATGCGCTTGCCTTCGGCCTCGTCTTCGGCCTGGACAGGGCGGCCGGGCGCGCGAGCGACCGGCGCTGCCGACGGGCGAGCCGTGGCGCCCGCGTCCGTCGCAGGAACCGACTCGGGCCGACCCATGTGATCGAGGCTGCGAGGCCGGCGCGCCTCGCCCGGACCGAGCCGGGCGCTCGTCACGCCGCGCTGCGGAACCGTCTCCTCGCCGAGGCGGCGGCGGGCCTCGTCCTCGGCGCGGCGCTTTCGCTCGTCCTCCTTCTGGCGGCGCTCCTCCTCCTCGCGCTTGCGCGCTTCAGCGGCGGCGCGTTCGCGCGCGTCGCGGGCCTCGCGCTCGGCACGGCGCTTCGCCTCCTCCTCGGCCCGGCGGCGATCCTCCTCCTCGCGGACGCGGGCTTCCGCGAGGGCGCTCGCGCGGGCGTCGCGCTCGGAGTCGCTCAAGGTGCGCAGCACCATGCCGCTCGGGCGGGTCGCGGGAGCGGGCGTCGGCGCAGCGGCCGGGGCTGCGGGAGCGGCGGGCGTCGCCGGCCCGAGGGTGCGCCGTGCGCTCGGGGCCGCGGCCGGCGCGGCGGGCGCGGCCTTTGCGGCCGGCGCACTGTGGCCGTCCTTGGCCGGCGCGGGCCCGGCGCGACGCTTGACCGTCTCGACGACGACCGCCTTGGTGCGGCCGTGCGAGAAGCTCTGCCGCACCGTATTGTGCTCGACCGGACGCTTCAAGCTCAGCGTCTTCGGCGACGACAGATGCAGCGTCTTGTCGCTCGGGCTCTTGGTTTCCGTATCGCTCATACCGCTCAAATTCCTGCGGGCTCGTCGTCCGCGTTCTGTGCATCGCCGAGGGCGCGGCCGCTCTCCGCCAAGAGAGCGGCCTCATCGGCGCCCGTTCCGCGGTAAGCCCGCAGCCGACGCCAACGCGCGAGAAAGCCGTCGCTGCCAGGGCCTGCAGCGACGGCCGCATGTATCACATTTGGCCGCCCCAATGCCAAATCCAATTCCGGCCCGGTGATCTCGTCGATCACCGGAACGGCCGATATCGCGTCGCCGAAGCGTTTCCGCAACGCCCCCGCGAGCTTTCGCCGCCCATCCTCGGCGGCTTCCGCCGCGTGGATCAGAGCCGCGATCCTTCCCTCGGCGACCGCCGATTCGACCTTGGCGAAGCCGCTCGTCACCGCCCCGGCCTTGTTGGCAAGCGACAGGGCCTGGCGCAAATCCTGCCGCAGCGCCGCGTCGATGTCCTCGGCGAGCGTCGGCGCGACCTTGACCTCAGCATTGAAGGCCCGGGCGAACAGCCGGCGCCTGACCGCCTGCCTCACCGCCTCGGCATTGGCCGAGACCCAGGCACCGCGGCCGGGAAGCTTGTGCTTGAGGTCCGGCACCACGGTCCCGTCCGGCCCGACCACGAAGCGGATTAGCGTCTCGGGCGAGCGGACCTCGCGCGTGACGATGCAGCTTCGCTCCGGCTCTCGGCGCGGCATCAGGTCGGATGCGCCTCCGTCTCGGCCTCGGCCTCCGCTTCGGCCGGCGGCTCGATCCAGCCGAGCTCGACGCGGGCCGCCATGATCATGCCCTCCGCGTCGGCGCGCGACAGCTCGAAACCGTCGAGGAAGCCCTTGTGGCGCACCGCCTCCGGGCCCTTGCCTTCGGTCCAGCCGACGAGATCGTCGGTCGCGAGATCGGCGAAGTCCTCGACCGTCTTCACCCCGTTCTCGCCGAGCGCGACCAGCATCGGCGTCGTGATGCCGTCGATCTCCTTCAATTGATCCTCCACTCCGAGCTCCTTCCGGCGAGCGTCGTGCTCGGCCTCGATACGCGCAAGATATTCCTGCGCGCGATTCTGGATCTCGCGCGCCGTACTCTCGTCGAAGCCCTGGATCGAGGCGACCTCGCCGGGATCGACATAGGCGATCTCCTCGACCGTGCGGAAGCCTTCCGAGGCGAGGAGCTGGCCCACCACCTCGTCGACGTCGAGCGCTTGCATGAAGAGCTCGGTACGGGCCGTGAACTCCTTCTGGCGGCGCTCCGATTCCTCGGCCTCGGTCAGGATGTCGATGTCCCAGCCGGTGAGCTGCGAGGCGAGGCGTACGTTCTGGCCTCGCCGGCCGATCGCCAGCGAGAGCTGGTCGTCCGGCACGACCACCTCGATGCGGTCGGCATCCTCGTCGAGCACGACCTTGACCACCTCGGCCGGCTGCAGCGCGTTCACCACGAAGGTCGCTTGGTCTTGCGACCACGGGATGATGTCGATCTTCTCGCCCTGGAGCTCGCCGACGACCGCCTGCACGCGCGACCCGCGCATGCCGACGCAGGCGCCGACCGGATCGATCGAGCTGTCGCGCGAGATCACGCCGATTTTGGCGCGCGAGCCGGGATCGCGCGCTACCGCCTTCACCTCGACGATGCCGTCGTAGATCTCCGGTACCTCCTGGGCGAAGAGCTTCGCCATGAACTGCGGGTGGGTGCGCGACAGGAAGATCTGCGGCCCGCGCGCCTCGCGGCGGACGTCGAAGAGATAGGCGCGGACGCGGTCGCCCGGGCGGAAGGTCTCGCGCGGGATCATCTCGTCGCGGCGGATGATGCCCTCGCCGCGGCCGAGATCGACGATGACGTTGCCGTACTCGACGCGCTTGACGATGCCGTTGACGATCTCGCCGATGCGGTCCTTGTACTCGTCGTACTGCCGGTCGCGCTCGGCTTCGCGCACCTTCTGCACGATGACCTGCTTCGCCGACTGCGCCGCGATGCGGCCGAAATCGAAGGGCGGCAGGGTCTCGGCGATGGCATCGCCGACCTGCGCCGCCGGATTGCGCCGCCGCGCCTCCGACAGCGTGATCTCGCGCGAGTCGTTCTCGACGGCGTTGTCGTCGACGACGAGCAGGTGGCGGGCGAGCCGGAGCTCGCCTGTCTTCGAGTTGATCTCGGCATGCACGTCGGTCTCGGCGCCGTAGCGTGAGCGGGCGGCCTTGGCGATCGCGTCGGCCATCGCGTCGATCACGATCTGCTTGTCGATCACCTTCTCGCGGGCGACGGCGTCCGCGATCTGCAAGAGCTCGAGCCTGTTGGCGCTGACGGCCATCGGGTCACTCCTCCTCGGTATTGGTCCTGCGCTTGAGCCGGGGCTGAACCGGCTTGCGCGGCGGGTTGGGGTCGCGCTCCGGGCGCGGCGGACGACGTGCCGGAGCCGGGTTTTCGTTCGCGTGGGCAAGGCTCTCGGCCTCCGGCTCGGCCCGAGCGGCCGAGCCGCGGCGAAGCGCCTCGCGGATGAGGTCGTCGGTCAGCACCAGCCGGGCGTCGCCGATGTCCCTGAGCGGCAGGCGGAAGAGCTTCTCCTCGCCTTCCTTCACGTCCGCCAGCTCGATCACCGCTGCCTCGCCCTCGACGCCGCGAAGAAGGCCGCGGAAACGCTTGCGGCCGTTCAGGGCTAAGTCCATCTCGACCTTGGCCTCGTACCCAGCCCAGCGCTCGAAATCGCTGCGGCGGGTCAGTGGCCGGTCGATGCCAGGCGAGGACACCTCGAGGCGATAAGCCTGCGGCACCGGGTCCTCGAGATCGAGCAGCGGCGACAGAGCGCGGCTCACCGCCTCGCAATCCTCGACCGACATCGTGCCGTCAGGGCGCTCGGCCATGATCTGGACCGTACAGCCGTCCTGGCCCGACACCCTCACGCGCACCAGCCGGAAGCCGAGATCCTCGATCGCGGGCTCGACGACGGCGGCGACGCGCCCAGCGACGCCGGTCTCGGTGATAAGGCGGTTTTCGTGCTCGACAGCCATTCGGTTATCCGGGCTCTTCGGCTGCGCGCGGTCCGGTAAACAAAAAGAGCGGACCCCGGGGGGCCCGCTCCCGAACCGCAGCTTGACGCTGCAACCAGAGCTGACGGGCGGCATGTAGCAATGTCGGGCAAGGTTTGCAAGGAAAACTCGCCGCTTGGGTTGATGGCGCGCGTCAAGCGGCTTAGGCCGCGCGCATGGAGCTGCGCATCGCCGCCCTGCACCGCTACCCCGTGAAGGGGCTCTCGCCCGAGCCCCTCGCGCGCGCCATGCTCGAGAAAGGCGCCTACTTCCCCGGCGACCGGCTGTTTGCGATCGAGAACGGGCCGTCCGGCTTCGATCCCGCCGAGCCGCAGCATCAGCCCAAGGTCAAGTTCCTGATGCTGATGCGCAACGAATCGCTCGCGCGGCTTTCGACCTGCTACGAGGACGACACGGGCGTGCTCTCGGTCCGCCACGACGGGCGCGAGGTCGCGCGCGGCGACCTTTCGACCCGCGCGGGCCGGCTCGCGATCGAGGCCTTCTTCCGGACCTACATGCCGCGCGAGCTGCGCGGTCCGCCGAAGGTGCTTGGGGCTCCGGACGGGTTCCGTTTCACGGATTCGCGGAAGGGGTTCGTGTCGCTGATCAATCTCGCGAGCGTGCGCGCGCTCGAGGACATGGTCGGGGCGCCGGTCGACCCGTTGCGGTTCCGCGGCAACCTCCATGTCGAGGGACTGGAGCCCTGGGCCGAGCTCGACATCGTCGGGTGCATGCTCGAGAACGCGGCGGGGCTTCGGCTCAAAGTGACGAAGCGGATCGAGCGCTGCGCCGCGACCAATGTCGACCCGGCGACCGGCATTCGCGACCTCGAGATCCCAGCGACGCTGATGCGCCGGCTCGGCCATGTCGATTGCGGCGTCTATGCGGAAGTGGTGGCCGGGGGGGTGCTTGCGGAGGGTGAGCGCCTGACCGTGATGGCGCCGGCGCAACCGGCCCTGCCCTTCACATGAAAAGGAGGGCTCTCGCCCTCCCTGAATCGTCGCCAAAGCTCCGGCTTACTCGGCCGGCGGGGTGTCCACGCCGCCCGGCGTGAAATCCGCGCCGGGCTCGCCCTCCGGGCCTTCGTAGCGGGCGCGGCGGCGGCGGCGCGGGCGGGCGGCGTTGCCCTCGCCATGGGCGCCGGCGCCGTTGACGACCGGAGCGGCGCCCTCGTCGGTCTCGGGCTCGACCGCGATGGGCGTGCGCACCGGCGTGGTCAGGAAGGCCGGAAGGCCGTTCGCGCCCATGTCCTCGCCCTCCTCGCGACGGCGTTCGCGACGCTCGAAGCGGGGCTGGTCCTGCCGCGGCTGGTCCTGCCGCGGCTGGTCCTGTCGCGGCATATCCTGGCGGTTATCGGACCGGCCCTCGTCGCGCCCGCCATCTGGGCGCTGGTAGTCGGGCCGCTGGAAATCTTGGCGCGGGCGGTCGTTGCGCGGGAAGCGGTCGCGGCCTTGGAAACGGTCGCCCCGGTCCTGACGGTCGCCCCGGCCGAACCGGTCCCGGCCTTGGAAGCGGTCGCCGCGCTCACCGCGATCCTGGCGGTCGCCCCGATCGAAGCGGTCCTGGCGCTCGCCGCTCTGATCCGACCGCATCTCGAACGGTTGCGGCTGCGCCCCGAAATCGTCGTCGCCCGGCTGCGGCATGGAACGCTCGCCCTGCGAGCCGTAGCCCGGCGCATCCTCCTCGCCCTCCTCGTCGCCCGGGCGCGGATAGCCGCCGAACTGCTCCCGGAACTGCTCCTGGGCGGCGGCAATGATGCGGTAGTAGTGCTCGGCGTGCTGGTAGTAATTCTCGGCCGCGACCGGATCGCCGTTCGACTGCGCGTCCCGCGCGAGCTGCGCGTACTTGTCGGCGACGTGCTGGGCGGTGCCGCGGATCTTCACGTCCGGGCCGTTGGACTCGTAGCTCCGGGTCAGGGGGTTGGGGCCTTTGCTGCGGTTGTTGTTGCGCCCACGCATGCGCCTGTTCTGTCCTGGTCTCATCGAGTGCTTCGACCCTCTCACGTCACGCGAAGCGCGCGGGCTCGCCCGGAAGCGGCAGTCCTGCCGTTCGCGTGGATTCCATGGTGCTGTCGTTCAACCGCGGCTTATGTCCGGGTCGTCCTTCAGGGTTTCGGGTTCATGTGCCGCGCTGGTCTGCCGAATGCCCCCAGATGCGCGGCTGATATCGTTCCGTCCTGCGGCGGGCTACCGTCGTGCCCTAGTCACCGCCGAATCCATCGGACCGTTCACGATCTCCGATGGCACGCTAGCCCGTTTGGGCCAATCCAACAAGCGGATTTTCCGGTTGTTCCGGATTTGGTGGCAGAATCGCCCTTCGGCAAGGCCCGAAGCGGAAGAACGGCGGCTTTTTTTGGCTCGGTCAAGCTTCGCGGCGGCCGATCACAACGGCGCGGGGCCGGCCGCCGAGGTCGCGGGCGACCCGCCGGACGGCCAGCCTCGTCGCCACGGCCAAGCGCGCGACCGCCTCTTCCTGGTCGTAGCCGATCTCGACGACGACCGTGCCGCCGGGCGCTAGCAGACGATGAGCTTCGCCGAGGAGCGCCCGATAGGCGTCGAGCCCGTCCGGGCCGCCGTCGAGCGCAGCGACTGGATCGTGACGCCGGACCTCCTCGGAGAGGCGCTCGAGCGCGGCCGTGGCGATGTAGGGCGGGTTGGACACCGTGAGATCGAAGGCGCCCGCGAGCGGAGAAGCCCAATCTCCAGCGGCGAAGGCCACTCGCTCGCCGACGCCGTTCCGCCGGGCGTTGCGGCGCGCCGTGACGAGCGCACCGGGCGAGCGGTCGATCCCAAGACCCCAGGCCTTGGGCAACTCGTGCAGAAGCGCGACGAGGAGGCAGCCCGATCCCGTGCCGAGGTCGAGGATGCGCAACGGCGCGGCGGGATCGCGAGCGGCCGCCAGGGCTGCCTCGACCACGGCCTCGGTATCCGGGCGCGGAACCAGTGTGTCGGGCGAAAGCTCGAAGCCTAATCCCCAGAACTCGCCGAAGCCGAGGATACGCGCCACGGGCTCTCGGGCGAGGCGCCGCGCGGCGAAGCCGTTCAGGCGCTCGGCCGGGCCTGCGCCAAGCGGCGTCTCCGGCCGCAGGGTCAGCTCAATCGGCGCGACGCCGAGCGCCTCGCCGAGGAGGATGCGGGCGTCGATCTCCGGCGTGTCAATGCGCGCCTTTGTGAAAGCACGGCGCAGCTGCGCGAAGGCTTCGGCGCGCGTCGTCTCGGGGGCGAGCTTCACGCCGCCTCGGCGGCAAGCTGCGCCGCCTGGTGCTCCGTCACGAGCGCGTCGATGACCTCGTCGAGCGCCGTGCCGGCTATCACCTCCTCGAGCTTGTAGAGGGTGAGGTTGATGCGATGGTCGGTGACGCGCCCTTGCGGGAAATTATAGGTGCGGATGCGCTCGGAGCGGTCGCCCGAGCCGACCTGCGAGCGCCGGTCGGCGGCCCGCGCCGAGTCCTTGCGCTGGCGCTCGGCGTCGTAGAGGCGGGCGCGCAGCACCGCATAGGCCTTGGCGCGGTTCTTGTGCTGCGAGCGCTCCTCCTGGACCACCACCGCGATCCCGCTCGGGATGTGGGTGATGCGCACGGCCGACTCGGTTTTGTTGACGTGCTGGCCCCCGGCGCCGCCGGAGCGCATGGTGTCGATGCGCAGATCCGCCTCGTCGATGTCGATGTCGACGCCCTCGGCCTCGGGCAGCACCGCGACTGTCGCCGCGGAGGTGTGGATGCGCCCCGAGGCTTCCGTCGCCGGCACGCGCTGGACGCGATGCACGCCGCTCTCGAACTTGAGCCGCGCGAAGACGCCGCGACCCTTGATCTCGGCCACGACCTCCTTGAAGCCGCCCGAAGTGCCCTCGTTCTGCGAGACGATCTCGACCTTCCAGCCCTTGAGCTCAGCATAGCGCGAATACATGCGGAAGAGGTCGCCCGCGAAAAGCGCCGCCTCGTCGCCGCCGGTGCCGGCCCGGACCTCCAGGATCGCGCTCTTCTCGTCGGCCTCGTCGCGCGGCAGGAGCAGGATCCTGAGGTTCTGGGCCGCGCGCTCCAGCGCGCCTTGGGCCGCGGGGCGCTCCTCCTGCGCGAGAGCGCGCATCTCGGCATCGGTCGCGGGATCGTCCGCGATCGCCTCCAGGCTGGACAGGTTGTCGGCTGCGGCCCGGTAGGCGCGAATCGCCTCGACCACGCCGCCGAGCTCCGCGAGCTCGCGCGACAGCGACACGAAGGTGTTGGCGTCGGGCCCGCTCGCGAGCGTCGCTGTGATTATGTCGTGGCGCGCGAGGATCGCGTCCAAGCGCCCGGCCGGAGGTGCGCTCGCCATGGTCAGACCGGGACCCCCTGGCGCTCGGCGAACTCGACAAGCGCCGGGCGCAGGCTTTCGACCGCGGGCCGCGCGAGCTCACGCTCGAGAAGCGCCGAGACCCGCGCCGCATCGAGCTTGAGCACCATGGCCTTCACCGGCCCCACCGAGGCCGGCGCCATCGAGAGCTCGCGAAAGCCGAGCCCAATCAGCGCCATCGCCTCAAGCGGCTTGCCGCCGAGCTCGCCGCACAACGTCACTGGCCGGCCGGCCGCGGCGGCGTGATCGACGATGAGCTTCAAGGCCCGGAGCGACGGCGGGCTCAAGGGATCGAAGCGATGCGCCACCATGCGGTTCTCGCGATCCGCCGCGAAGAGGTACTGCATGAGATCGTTCGAGCCGACCGAGAGGAAGTCGGCCTGCCGCGCGATCTCGCCGATCTCGAAAAGGAGCGAAGGCACCTCGACCATGGCCCCGAGCGCGATCGAGCTCGGGGCGGCATGGCCGTGATGCGACAGGTAGGCCTGTTCGCGCTCGACGATCTCCCGCGCCCGGGCGAACTCGGCGCAGGTCGCGACCATCGGGAACATCACCTTGAGCGGACGTCCGGCCGCGGCCTTGAGGAGGGCGCGGATCTGGCTTCTCAACAGCGCCGGCCGGTCGAGCGAGATCCGGATCGCCCGCCAGCCGAGGGCCGGGTTCTCCTCTTCGACCTTCTTCATGTAGGGCAGGATCTTGTCCCCGCCGATGTCCAACGTGCGAAAGGTGACCGGCCTGTCCCCGACCGCCTCGAGCACGGCGCTGTAGAACTTCTGCTGCGCGGCGCCCGACGGCATGCGCTCGGCGATCATGAACTGGAGTTCGGTGCGGAACAGGCCGACGCCCGCCGCGCCGGTCTCGGCAAGGTGCGGCAGGTCGACCAGAAGCCCGGCGTTGAGATGCAGGCCGATCTCGATCCCATCCTTGGTGACCGCGGGAAGGTCGCGGAGCTTGCGGTACTGCTCCTGCCGGCGCGCGCGTAAGCGCGCCTTCGCCGCATAAGCCGACTCGACGTCGGCGCGTGGCCGGATCTGCACGTCGCCGACCGAGCCGTCGATGATGATCGGATCGCCGGTCTCGACGAGCGCGGTCGCGTTCTCGACCTCGCCGACCGCCGGAATGGCGAGCGCGCGGGCGACGATCGCGATGTGGCTCGTCGGCCCGCCCTCCTCGAGCACGAGCCCGCGCAGGCGCGAGCGGTCGTATTCGAGAAGAGCCGCCGGGCCCATCGAGCGCGCGACCACGATCGCGTTGTCGGGCAGCGAGGCCTGCGCCGTCACGAACTCGCGGCCGACGAGGCGGTGGAGCACGCGGTTCGCGAGATCGTCGAGGTCGTGCAGGCGCTCGCGGAGATACGGATCGGTCTGGCGCAGCATGCGAGCGCGGTTGTCGGACTGCACGCGCTCGACCGCCGCCTCGGCGGTGAGCCCGGTCAGGACCGCCTCGCGCATACGCCTGAGCCAGCCTTGGTCGTGCGCGAACATGCGGAAGGTCTCGAGCACCTCGCGGTGCTCGCCATGATGGGCGACATCGCCGTGCTCGATGAGCTCGTCGATCGCGGCGCGCGTCTCCTCGATCGCCTGTTCTAGGCGCTTGACCTCGCGCTGGACGTCCTCGGCGATGAGGTTCTTCACGACGATGCGCGGCTCGTGCAGCACCACGTGGCCGAGGCCCACGCCGTCGGCGAGCGGTACGCCGCGCTGGTGGAGCGGCCGGCGCAACGCGGTCGCCTCTTGCGCCGCGATGGCTTGCAGCTCGCCCGAGGCCAGCATCTCGGCGAGCACCATGGAAGTGGTCTGGAGCGCCTCCATTTCCTCGTCGGTGTAGACGCGGTAGGTGCGATTCTGGACGACGAGGACGCCAAGCGTGTTGCCGGCGCGCAGGAGCGGCACGCCGAGGAAGGCGTGATAGATCTCTTCGCCCGTCTCCGGACGGTAGGAGAAGGCCGGGTGCGACTGGGCGTCGGAGAGCGAGAGCGGCTCGGCGGTCTTGGCGATGAGGCCGACGAGGCCCTCGCCTGCCTTCATGGTGGTGAGGTGGACCGCCTCGCGGTTGAGGCCTTCCGTGGCGTAGAGCTCGAGCGCCCCGTCCGCCCGCATGACGTAGACCGAGCACACCTCGGCCACCATGTTGGCGGCGATCAGGGTCACGATCTTGTCGAGTCGCGCCTGAGCGCCGATCGGCTCCGCCATGATCTCGCGGAGGCGGCGCAGAAGGACGCGCGGACCGCCGGGAGCGGTTGGCATGAGCGTGTGGTCCCGTTCGAGCCGGCGAGTGGCCGGCCGGCAATTGGCCTGATGCCGCTCAATCGCGACTATTGTTCGATGGGGCCGGGCGGGCGTCGCGACCTCCGGCGCCGCGCCGCTCAGGCCCGGTCGAGGCCGTATAGCGAGTGCAGCGTCCGAACGGCAAGCTCCGTATAGGCGGCGTCGATCAGGACCGAGAACTTGATCTCCGAGGTGGTGATGGCGCGGATGTTGATGCCCTTCTCGGCAAGCGCCCGGAAGGCCCTCGCCGCCACGCCGGCATGGCTGCGCATCCCGACCCCGATCGCCGAGACCTTGACCACGTCGGTCGCGCCCTGGAGGGCGGCGTAGCCGATCGCCGGGCGCTGGTCCTCGAGGATGCGCTGCGCGCGCTCGAACTCGGCCGCCGGGACCGTGAAGGTGATGTCGGTGGTGGTCGAATCGTCCGACACCACCTGGATGATCATATCGACGTTGATGTTGGCGTCGGCGAGCGGCATGAAGATCGCGGCGGCGACGCCGGGCTTGTCGGCGACCTCGCGCAGGGTGATCTGGGCCTCGTCCTTCGAGTAGGCGATGCCGGTGACGACCTGCTGCTCCACGATGTCCTCCTCGCCACAGATGAGGGTGCCTTGCCTGGGGTCGGCCGGATCGTCGAAGCTCGAGCGCACATAGGTCGGGACCTGGTGCAGCATGGCGAGCTCGACCGAGCGCACCTGCAGGACCTTCGCCCCGAGCGAGGCCATCTCGAGCATCTCCTCGAAGGCGATCCGGGCGAGGCGCCGGGCCTTCGAAACGATCCGGGGATCAGTGGTGTAGACCCCATCCACGTCCGTGTAGATGTCGCAGCGGTCGGCCTGGATCGCCGCCGCGAGCGCGACCGCGCTCGTATCCGAGCCGCCGCGGCCGAGCGTCGTCACCCGGCCGCTCTCCTTGTGCACGCCCTGGAAGCCCGAGACCACCGCGACCTCGCGCCGGCCGGCGATCGCCTTCAGCATCGCCGAGCCGTCGATCTCGGCGATCCGCGCGGCGCCGTGCGCGTCCGAGGTGTGGATCGGGATCTGCCAGCCCTGCCAGGAGCGCGCCGGCAGGCCCATCTCCTGCAGCACGATGGCAAGAAGCCCGGAGGTCACCTGCTCGCCGGAGGCCACCACCACATCGTATTCGCGCGGGTCGAACAGGCCGGACGCCTCCTTGCACCAGGCGACCAATTCGTTCGTCTTGCCGGCCATCGCGGAGACCACCACGGCAACCTCGATGCCCGCCTCGACCTCGCGCTTGACGTGCCGCGCGACGTTGCGGATGCGTTCGACGGTGGCGACGGAGGTGCCGCCGAACTTCATCACCAAGCGGGGCATTCAGGGCTCGGGCGGGATTCTTTAGGAGGCGCAGGGCAGGCGCGCGGCGCCGATTTGCGGCGAGCGCGCGTATAGCGCATCCTGCCCGGTGGGCAAGCCGCAGGAGACGCCTCCGGCGCCTCAGGTGAAGCGGTAGTCCTCGCGGATCGGCGAGAACACGTCGAGGACGCGGCAGCGCGTGACAGCGCGCCCCGAGTGGCGGGCGTTGCCGGGGATGGCGAGCACGTCGCCGGCTCTCAGCCGGTGCGCCTTGCCGTCGACCACGATGTCGAGCTCGCCCTCAAGCATGTTGACGACCTGCTCATGCGGATGGGCGTGCTCCGGGAAGTTCCCACCCTCGACCATGTCCCAATAGACGAGCGTCATGCTGCCCGAATGCAGGAACCTGCCCCGCATGCCCGGCATCTGCTCGCGCTCCGGCACGTCGGAAAGGGCTTGCGCGTTCGCGCTGAGATCGACGGATGTCATGGCTTGCTCCCGTGTCGGGCAGCCTATAGCGGCCGCCGGTGGAGTCGAGGGCTGTGGCGGTGTGCGGGAGACTAGCCAAGCCGCGCCCCCTGACCGACGCCATTGAGAATCGCCCTCAGGCGATCCACATCAGAAGCACGATATGTTAGAGGCAGGCCGATAGCGCCGCCGGCTCCAGGCCGGTGCCGCGCAGAGGACGAAGAGATGTTCATCCAGACCGAAGCCACCCCGAACCCCGCGACGCTGAAGTTCCTGCCGGGCAAAGTCGTGATGCCGGAAGGCACCTTCGACGCGCGCGATCCCAAGGGCGCCGCGGCCTCGCCGCTGGCGCAGCGGCTGTTCGAGGTGCCCGGCGTCGCCGGCGTGTTCTTCGGCCACGACTTCGTCACGGTGACCAAGGGCGAGGGCGAGTGGCAGCACATGAAGCCTGCGATCCTCGGCGCCATCATGGAGCACTTCATGTCGGGCGCGCCGATCCTCATCGATCAGGGCGCCGGCATGGGTGGGGAGGAGGGCGAGGAGTTCTTCGACGCGGCCGACGCACCGACCGTCGACACCATCAAGGAACTGCTCGAGACGCGCATCCGCCCGGCTGTCGCGGGCGACGGCGGCGACATCACCTTCCGCGGCTTCAAGGATGGGGTGGTCTATCTCAACATGAAGGGCGCGTGCTCCGGCTGCCCGTCCTCCACCGCGACCTTGAAGCACGGGATCCAGAACCTGCTCCGCCATTTCCTGCCGGACGTGAGGGAAGTCGAGGCGGTGTGACCGGCGCGCCACGAGTGGCGGAAACCCTTGCGGAGCCTCGCGAAACAGGCGCCACGAGCGTGCCACCGGTCGCATTTCCGGTCCGTATCGACGGATCCGTTCGTTAGGACGGCCGCCTTTTCCGGCGCACATCGCACGAAGAGCTGTTCTTGCGCCTGCGCGCGCGGTAATGCGCGCCCGTAATCGTGGCGTCATAAGGCCGTGCGGAGCATGCGCATACTCGCGATCGATACCGCGCTCTCGGCCTGCGCCGCCTGCGTCATGGATGCGGGCGCTCCCGAGCCCATCTCCTATGAGACCATCGTCATGGAGCGTGGCCATGCCGAGGCGCTGCTGCCCCTGGTGGACCGGGTCGTCTCCAAGGCCGAGGGGGGGTTCTCCGGCCTCGATCGGGTGGCGGTGACGGTTGGTCCCGGGAGCTATACGGGCCTGCGCGTCGGCATCGCCGCCGCCCGCGCCATCGGGCTTGCCGCCCATGTGCCGGTGGTCGGGGTCACCACCCTCTCGGCCCTGTTGGCTGCCCTAATCGCCGACGACAATCGGAGGGTCCTTGCCGCTGCCATCGACGCTCGCCACGGCCAAGTCTATTTCCAGAGCATCGCGCCTGGCGGGCAGAGCATCGTCGCCCCGACCCTCGTCCGGGTCAGGGAGGCCGCGCGCCTGATCGGCTCCGGTCCGACCGCGATTGTCGGCTCAGGCGCCGGGGCGGTCGCCGCGGAAACCGCCGGGGTCGAGGTTGCGGTGCAGGCGAAGAGCTTTCCGGACATTCTTTGGGTCGCACGCCTCGGTCTTGTCGCCGACCCCTCGACCGCCCTGCCGAAGCCGCTCTATCTGCGCGGCCCCGACGCCAAGCCCCAGGACCAAGCCCGGCTGACGCGGCGATGAGGCTCAGCGACTGGCTCTTCCACCGGGATGCCGCCATCCGGATCGGCCGCCTTGCGACGAGCCATGCCGCCCGGCTGGCAGAAATCCACGCGGAGGCCTTCACCCGGCCCTGGGACGCAATGGAGTTCGAGCGCTCGCTAACGGAGAGGAACATCTACGCCGACGGGCTTTTCCTCGACCGCAGCGCGGAGCCTGCGGGCTTCATCCTCTCGCGCAGAGCCATCGACGAGGCGGAGATTCTCTCGGTGGCTCTCGCGCCGGAGGCTCGCGGGCGCGGCCATTCCGGGGCCCTTCTCGATCGCCACCTCCAGAGCCTTGCCCAGGCCGGCGTTCGCTCCGTGTTTCTCGAGGTCGAGGAGGGCAACCGCCCCGCGCTCGCGCTGTATCGCCGCCGCGGCTTCCGCGAGATCGGCCGGCGCCAGGGCTACTACGCGCGGCCCGACGGCACCCGCGCGAGCGCCATCACCATGCGCCGGCAGATTTGAGCCTTGGTGGACGCCCGGCGCTGCGCTCCGTATATCTCCGCTCAAGGGGAACAGGGCGCCGCCGTGACGGCAGAAAACGCCAAGAAGCCCACCAAACGGCGCACCGCGAGCGCGCTCGAGCGCGCCTGCCGCACCAAAGGCCTGCGGATGACCGGGCAACGCCGTGTCATCGCGCGCGTGCTCGGCGAGGCCGAAGACCACCCGGACGTCGTCGAGCTACACCGTCGCGCTGCCGCCATAGACGACCGGATCTCACTCTCGACGGTCTACCGCACGGTCAAGCTGCTCGAGACGGAAGGCATCGTCGAGCGCCTCGATCTCAAGGACGGCCGCGCCCGCTACGAGCGCGCGCCCCGGCAGCATCACGATCACCTCGTCAACCTCGCGAGCGGCGATGTGATCGAGTTCCGCTCCGAGGAGATCGAGACATTGCAGACCGAAATCGCGAGGCGCCTCGGCTTCCGCCTCGTGTCGCACCGGCTCGAGCTCTACGCCGTGCCGCTCGATGACGAGTCGGGCACGGCATGACGCGGGCCGGTGTTGCCGCACGGCTCTGCGTGCAGGGCCTGTTCTTCGCCGCGGCCGCGCCCGTCCAGCTCCTCGCCATAAACCTGCGATGGCGGCTTGCGGGCTGGATTCCAGTCCTGTTCCACCGACTGTTCCTGTGGATGTTCGGCCTGTACGTTGAGATGCGGGGGAGCCTTGCCGCGGGAGCGCCGGTTCTTGTGCTCGCAAACCACGTTTCCTGGCTCGACATCTCGGTCATCGGCTCGATCGCCCCGCTCTCCTTTGTCGCGAAGTCGGAGGTCGCCGGCTGGCCCGTGATCAGCTGGTTTGCGAAGCTCCAGCGCACGGTGTTCATCGATCGCGCGCGGCGGAGCCACACTGCCCATGTCAACCAAGCCGTGGGACGTCGGCTTGCGGCCGGGGACGTGATCGTGCTGTTCCCCGAGGGCACCTCGAGCGACGGCAACCGGGTCTTGCCCTTCCGGGCGTCGCTCGTCGGGGCAGCGCGGACGGCGCTTGCCGATCCGACTCTCGGGCGCGTCCATCTGCAGCCCCTCGCGATCACCTATACCCGCCGTAACGGCTTGCCGCTGGGCAGGCGCGACCGTCCGGAGGTGGCTTGGTACGGCGATATGGATCTCGCCCCGCACCTGGCGGGATTCCTGCGCGGCGGCGGCCTCGATGCGCGGGTCACCTTCGGCGAGCCGATCGCCTTCGACGCCTCGACCGACCGCAAGCACGCGACAGCCGGGGTGGAAGCGGCCGTGCGGCGGGCCTTCCATTCGCCGCCTCAGCCCAAAGCCCGCCCGGTGCGGTCCCCGCCAAGCGGCTCCGCCGTCACACAATTGCGGTTCTTTTCTATTCTCTTGCCGGGGCGGAACCCCTAGATGTGGCTCTTCCGCCAAAACGCGCCGAACGCCGTCGCTCCGGAACAGGTCTCATCGGGTGAAGAAGGTCTTCGTCAAATCCTACGGCTGCCAGATGAACGTCTACGACGCCGAGCGCATGGCGGACGTTCTGGCGCCCCAGGGCTTCGCTGAGACCGCCGCCATCGAGGAGGCGGATCTCATCATCCTCAACACCTGCCACATCCGGGAGAGGGCGGCCGAGAAGGTCTACTCCGAGCTCGGTCGCGTGCGGCAGGTGAAGCGCGCCCGTCAGGCCAAGGGGCACGAGACCAAGGTTGTCGTAGCCGGCTGCGTCGCCCAGGCGGAGGGTCGGGAAATCGTGCGGCGGGCGCCCGTGGTCGATGTCGTGGTGGGGCCGCAGAGCTACCATCGCCTGCCCGACCTCGTCGCCCGTGCGCAGCGCGGGGGCGCGGTCATCGACACCGAGTTCCCGGTCGAGGACAAGTTCGCGCACCTGCCGGCGGTACGGGGACGTGGCGTCACGGCTTTCCTCACCATCCAGGAGGGCTGCGACAAGTTCTGCACTTTCTGCGTCGTGCCCTACACCCGCGGAGCCGAGATGTCGCGGCCGGTCGTGAAGGTCGTCGCGGAGGCCGAGCGCCTCGCCTGGGCCGGAATCCGCGAGATCACGCTGATCGGCCAGAACGTGAACGCCTATCACGGGGAGGGCATTGACGGCCGGGCCTGGTCGCTCGGACGGCTCCTGCACCGGATCGCGGCAATCCCGGGCGTGGAGCGGCTGCGCTACACGACGAGCCATCCCCGGGACATGGACGAGGCGCTGATCGCCGCCCACCGCGACCTTCCGGCGCTCATGCCCTATCTGCACCTGCCGGTGCAGGCCGGATCCGACCGCATCCTCGCCGCGATGAACCGCAGGCACACACGGGATGAATACCGCCGCATCGTCGACGAGGTGCGGGCCGCGAGGCCCGACATCGCGCTCTCGTCCGATTTCATCGTCGGCTTCCCAGGCGAGACTGATGCCGACTTCGAGGACACGATGCGTCTCGTCGCGGAGATCGGGTTCGCGAGCGCGTTCTCGTTCAAGTACAGCTCCCGCCCGGGCACGCCCGGCGCGGAACTCGCCGAGCAGGTACCTGAGCCGCTGAAGGCGGAGCGGCTGGCGCGGCTGCAGGCGCTGTTGGAAACGCAGCGCCAGGCCTTCAACCGCGGAACGATCGGGCGCATTGTGAGCGTTCTCTTGGAGAAGCCCGGCCGGCACCCCGGCCAGCTCGCCGGCAAATCGCCCTATCTGCAGGCGGTGCAGATCGAGACCGACCGCCACCGACCCGGCGATATCATCCCGGTCCGGATCGTCCGGGTCGGATCGAACAGCCTGTTCGGGGAGCCGGCGGACCGGCAGGCGCCGATGACCGCGGCGGCGTGAGGGAGAGCGCGAATTGAGGCCATCCGACGGCGCGACCACGCGGGGACAAAAGGCCAAGGCGGCGCCGATCCCGCCCCCGGGCGTTGTCGAGGAAACCGCCGAGATCACGCTGACCTTCGACGACAACCGCCTCGCGAGCCTGCTTTTTGGCCATTATGACCAGAATCTCGCCCATCTGGAGCGTCGCCTCGGCGTCACCGCGAACGCCAATGGCAATCGTGTCGTGGTCAAAGGCGCCGTCGAGGCTTCCGAGCAGGCCCGGCGCGTGCTCGAGGGCCTCTACGACAGGGTTCGCGAGGGCGAGCCGCTCTCGCTCGGAGACGTCGACGGCGCGATTCAGGAGAGCGCGCTGCAGGGCAACCTCTTCCCGAGGGCCGAGGCGCCGGCGAGCGGCCGGCCGAGCTTCGACCAGATTGCGACGCGCAAGCGCGGCCCGGTGCGAGCCCGCAACGCGGCGCAGGACACCTACATCAAAGCCTTGCGCCAGAACGAGCTCGTCTTCGCCGAGGGTCCGGCCGGGACCGGCAAGACGTGGCTCGCGGTTGGTTATGCGGTTTCGCTTCTCGAGCAGGGCCACGCCGAGCGGCTGATCCTTTCCCGTCCGGCGGTCGAGGCTGGCGAGCGGCTGGGCTTTCTGCCCGGCGACATGCGCGAGAAGGTCGATCCTTACCTTCGCCCAATCTACGACGCGCTCTACGATTTCATGGAAGCCCGCCACGTCGAGCGGGGACTTGCGACCGGCATGATCGAGATTGCGCCGCTTGCCTTCATGCGCGGGCGAACACTGACCAACGCGGTCGTGCTCCTTGACGAAGCCCAGAACACCACCACCATGCAAATGAAGATGTTCCTCACCCGGCTCGGGGAGGGCTCTCGCATGGTGGTGACCGGTGATCCGAGCCAGATCGACCTCCCGCCCGGACAGAAATCCGGTCTAGTCGAGGCGGTGCGCATCCTCGGGAGGGTGGAGGGTATCGCAAGGGTGATCTTCCGCGATGTCGACGTCGTTCGGCACGATCTCGTCCGCCGGATCGTCTCGGCCTATGACGCCGATACCGCGCACGAGATGTCGCAGCGCCCCGGCGGGCGGCCGTGATCGAGATCGATCTCTCGATCGACGCGGCTGGCTGGTCGGAGCTTGGCGATCCCGCCGCCCTTGCCCGCCGAGCCGTGGACGCGACGCTCGCAGTCGCGCCGGAAACGCCGGGCGGCGATTTCGAGATCGCTCTGCTCCTCACGGCCGATGCCGCGGTTCATGACCTCAACCGTATCTGGCGCAGCCGGGACGAGCCGACGAATGTGCTCTCGTTTCCGGCTCCGTCCCAGCCCTGGACTCCGGGGCCCAGGGTTCTTGGCGACCTCGTGCTCGCGTTCGAAACCGTCGCCGCGGAGGCTGCGGCGGAAGGGAAGACCTTGGCGGAGCACGCCGCACACCTTATTGTTCACGGCGTCCTGCATCTCCTCGGCTACGATCACGGGACCGAGGCGGAGGCTGGCGAGATGGAGGCGCTCGAGGTTAAGACCTTGGCGCGACTTGGCATTGCGAACCCATACCGCGAGGTGGCGGCCTGACCCGCGGACCAGCAATTTCTGACATGAATGACGATCGAAGTAGGAACGGCCCCGTCGGTGATCATGCCGACGGCGACGGCGCGCGGGAGCGTTGGTACGCGCGCCTCCTGACCCGTTTCGGCCTGAAATCCCGCGATTCCATTCGTGACGACCTCGAGGACGCCCTCGCCGAGATGGGCGAGGAGAGCTTCACCCCGCAAGAGCGGGCGATGCTGAAAAACGTCCTCGGCTTTCATCGCATCCGCGTCGATGATGTGATGGTCCCGCGCGTGGACATCGTCTCGGTTGCTTCGGATACGACGCTCGGCGAACTCCTCGGCCTGTTCCGGACAGCTGGGCATTCGCGCCTGCCGGTCTTCGGCGAGACCCTGGACGACCCCAAGGGGATGGTCCACATCCGCGACTTCCTCGACTACATCGCGGCTCGGGCGGAGGCAGGGAAGCCGCGTCGTCGCAAACCGGTGAATCCCAAGCCCCCAAGCCTCGGCGAGGTTGATCTGTCGGTGACGCTGGCGACGGCGAAGATCCTCCGCCCGGTGCTCTTCGTCCCGCCTTCTATGCCCGCGATCGACCTTCTCGTCCGGATGCAGGCGACGCGGACCCACATGGCCCTGGTCATCGACGAGTACGGCGGCACCGACGGGCTGGTCTCGATCGAGGATCTGGTCGAGATGGTGGTCGGCGACATCGAGGACGAGCACGACGTCGACAGTGCGCGCATGATCGTGCGGGACGGCGAGACCTTCGTCGCCGACGGCCGCGCGAGCCTCGAGGAGGTATCACAAGCGATCGAGGTGGATCTCTCGATCGGCGAGCTCGCTGACGAGGTGGAGACCATCGGTGGCCTGGTCGTCACGCTGGCGGGCCGCGTACCCTCGCGCGGCGAGCTGATCGCTGGGCCGGACCATCTCGAGTTCGAAATCGT
The DNA here is from genome assembly GCA_029266525.1 of Microvirga sp. GTDB lineage: Bacteria > Pseudomonadota > Alphaproteobacteria > Rhizobiales > Beijerinckiaceae > JAJKJG01. The sequence continues at coordinate 5,303 of JAQSWQ010000027.1, read as the reverse complement.
CGACGCCGATCCCCGGCGGGTGAAGCGGGTCCGCGTGCACCGGCGCGAGCGAAGCCAGCTGGCACGGCTGGCGGGCCGGTCCGCCGAGGCTCAAAAGCTCCTGCCGGGGCCTATCGAAGTCGAGCAGGCCCAAGGCGGCGAGGCGGTACCTCCGGCCGAGCCCGTTCCCTTGCCGCCGCCGCAAGCCACGGCGACGGCACAAGGCGACGGCACGCCTGCGGCCGGTTCCAGCTCCGAGCCGGGGCCGACGCCCATGACCGAGGTGCCGGAGCCCGATAGGCGCGTGATCCCCCTGAGGAACGCGAGCGCTCGCTGAGCATGAAGTCGATCGCTTCCCGGGTCATCCTTTCCTGGGGATGGCGGCGTGCGTTCATCGCACTCGTCTCCGGTGCCGTCGGGGCGCTCGCCATGCCCCCCTTCGGCCTCCTCCCCGCGCTGGCGCTCTCGCTGACCATCGCCGTATGGCTGCTCGATGGCGCGGCAGCCAAGGGGCGCTTCGGGTCGGGATCGCTCTACCTGTCTGCCGCATGGGCGGGCTGGTGTTGGGGGTTCGGGTATTTTCTGGCCGGGCTTTGGTGGCTCGGCTCGGCATTTCTCGTCGAGGCCGAGGAGTTTGCCTGGGCGTTGCCTTTCGGCGTGCTGGGCTTGCCGGCGCTCCTCGCATTTTTCCCGGCGGTCGGCTTCGCGCTCGCCCGCGCTTTGTGGTCGACGGGTTGGGGCCGTCTCTTTGCTTTCGCCTTCGGCCTCGGTGCAAGCGAATGGCTCCGCGGCCACCTGTTCACGGGTTTTCCGTGGAACACGCTAGGAATGGCGCTCGGGCAGAACCTCTGGCTCATGCAGAGCGCCTCCATCCTCGGACTCTACGGGCTGAGCGTCCTCGCCGTCCTGATCGGCGCCTCGCCGGCGATGCTCGGCACCGGCGACACCCCGGGCCGGCGCTGCACCGCGCCGGCGCTTGCGCTCGTCTCCCTGGCGTCGCTCGCAGCCTTCGGCGCCTGGCGCCTACCTGCCGCGGACAGCCCGCCGGTTGCAGGCGTGAAGCTTCGGCTGATGCAGCCGAACCTGCCCCAGGACGCCAAGTTCAACCCCGACAACCGCGACGCCATCATGCGCCGCTATCTCGCGATCAGCGATCGTGCCACCTCGCCCACCTCCAACGGCGTCGCCGATGCAACTCACCTGGTCTGGCCCGAATCGGCCTTTCCCTTTCTCCTTCACCGCGACCCCCGCGCCCTGGCGCAGATCGCGGAGCTGCTGCCGCCCGGCGTCACACTCATCACGGGCGCGGCGCGCGCCGACGATCCTTTGCCCGGCGAATCGGGGCTGCGCTACTACAACGCGATCCAGGTGGTCTCGGACGAAGGCGTCATCCTTGCGAGCTACGATAAGATGCATCTCGTCCCGTTCGGCGAGTACCTGCCCCATTTCCTCGACGCCGCCCTGCGCGGCGTCGGGTTGCGCCAGTTCGTGCATGTCCCGGGCGGGTTCGATGCCGGCGAAAGCCGGAAACCTCTCGATGTTCCAGGGCTTCCGCCGGTAGCCGCGACGGTCTGCTATGAGGCGATCTTCCCCGGGGCGCTCGTGCCGCACGGGATCCGACCGGGGCTGATCCTGAACGTGACCAACGATGCTTGGTTCGGCATCACGCCGGGTCCGCACCAGCATTTCGCTCAGGCGCGCCTGCGCGCCGTCGAGGAAGGCCTGCCGCTGGTGCGGGCCGCCAATAACGGCATCTCGGCCGTCGTCGATCCCTACGGCCGGATCAGCGGCTCGCTTCCGCTCGGCGTCGAAGGCGTGCTTGACGCCGCGCTTCCGACCGCAATCTCGCCGACATTTTTTACGAATCTTGGCAGTATTGTTTTTGCGACCATGGTCCTATGTTGCGCGGCCGCAGCCTTCCTCGCATCCAGGCGTAGGCGTCCGGCGTGACACGAGGGCTTCGGGTTTGAAGAGGAGCGGGGATTCAATGGCCGGGTCGATCGATGTGAAGGCGCCAAACCCCGTCGACAAGCATGTCGGAAGCCGCGTCCGCATGCGGCGCATGCTGATCGGCATGAGCCAGGAGAAGCTCGGCGAGGCGCTCGGCATCACCTTCCAGCAGATCCAGAAGTACGAGAAGGGAACGAACCGCATCGGCGCGAGCCGGCTCCATCATATCGCCCGCGTGCTCGGCGTTACGGTGGATTTCTTCTACGAGGGTGCGCCGGAACTCGGAAAGGTAGAGGGGTTCGCCGAGGCGAGCTCCGGCGCCTACATCGCCGATTTTCTCGCCACTTCCGAGGGGCTCGAGCTCGTGCGCGCGTTCGCGACCATCAAGGACCCGAAAGTCCGGCGCCGGATTGTCGAGCTCGCGAAGGCGCTCGGGCAGGACTCCTGACCTCCTAAGCTCCGGCAAGCTCGGCCATTTCCGCGCTTGACCGGCCGTAAGGCCGGTGGCAGAAGCCCGCGTCCGGCGAAACTCGCCTGGGCTTGAGGCGGAGCGTGTCCATGAGAGGCCGGCCCGCCGCCGCGACTCACGCGACTCACATGACAAGGGGGCAGCTGCCGTGACCCGCTCGAGCTATCTTTTCACCTCCGAATCCGTTTCCGAAGGCCATCCCGACAAGGTCTGCGACCGCATTTCCGACGAGGTGGTCGATCTCTTCTTCCGTGAGGCGGAGACGCAAGGCTTCGATCCGTGGCGCGTGCGCGTCGCCTGCGAGACGCTCGCCACCACGAACCGCGTCGTGATCGCCGGAGAGTACCGCGGCCCAGGAACGGTCACCGGCGACCTCATCGCCCATCACGCCCGCATGGCCATCAAGGACATCGGCTACGAGCAGGACGGCTTCCATTGGGAGCACGCCGACGTCGAGGTGCTGCTGCATGCGCAGTCGGCGGACATCGCGCAGGGCGTCGACTCCGGCGAGAAGAAGGACGAGGGCGCGGGCGACCAGGGCATCATGTTCGGCCACGCCACCGATGAGACCCCGGAGCTGATGCCGGCGCCGATCCTCTACGCCCACAAGATCCTGGAAAACCTCGCGAAAGCCCGCAAGTCCAAGTCGAACGGCGGAACCAAGCTCGGCCCCGACGCGAAGAGCCAGGTGACGGTCCGCTACGAGAACGGCAGGCCGGTCGCGGTCACGCAGATCGTGCTCTCGACGCAGCACATCGACGAGTCGCTCGATTCCGCTGGCGTGCGCGCCATCGTGGAGCCCTATATCCGCGAGTCGCTGCCCGGCGACTGGATCTCCAAGGACACCCTCTGGCACGTCAATCCGACCGGCAAGTTCGTGATCGGCGGGCCGGACGGCGATTGCGGCCTCACCGGCCGCAAGATCATCGTGGACACTTATGGCGGCGCGGCCCCCCACGGCGGCGGCGCCTTCTCCGGCAAGGATCCGACCAAGGTGGACCGCTCGGCCGCCTATGCGGCGCGCTATCTGGCGAAGAACGTCGTCGCGGCCGGGCTTGCGGCGCGCTGCACGATCCAGCTCTCCTACGCCATCGGCGTCGCAAAGCCGCTGTCGATCTATGCCAACACCTATGGCACGGGCCAGGTCGACGAGGGCAAGCTCGAGAAGACCCTCATGGAGGTGATGGACCTCTCGCCGCGGGGCATCCGCACGCATCTCGGGCTCAACAAGCCGATCTATGCCCGTACCGCCTCCTATGGCCATTTTGGCCGCGCGCCGCAGAACGATGGCGGCTTCTCCTGGGAGCGCACTGACCTCGCGCCGCAGCTGAAATCCGCGCTGGCGTAAGCCGCCTCTCCCCGTGCGGGAGAGGCCGACTTTGGTGCTGCCGAGCAAGTGAGGGGCGTTCGTGGGCTCATCCGAGCGCGCGGGCGCCTTTTTCGGGCGCCGCAAGGGCAAGCGGCTCCGAAAGGGCCAGGAAGACCTCTTAACGGCGCTCCTGCCGCGGCTGCGGCTGCCCGAGGGCGGGCCGATCGATCCCGCCGCCCTCATCGGCGAAGCCTTTGATACTCCTCGAATTCTCGAGATCGGCTTCGGCGGCGGGGAGCATCTCGCCGCGCAGGCGCGGGCCGATCCGCGGGCTGGCCTGATCGGCTGCGAGCCCTTCGTCAACGGCCTGGCCAAGATGCTCGCCGTGATCGCGCGGGAGGGCCTTGAGAACGTCCGGCTTTGGGACGGCGACGCGGCGGCGCTCCTGCCCCGCCTTGCCCCCGCCTCGCTCGACCTCGTCTACCTCCTCTATCCGGACCCCTGGCCGAAGCGGCGGCAGCGCAAGCGGCGCTTCCTCAACCAGGACACGCTCGCGGCGATCGCCAAAATCCTCAAGCCCGGCGGGGAGTTACGGTTCGCGACCGACATCGACGACTATGCCGGCTGGGCGCTCGCGCGCATCCTGCGCTCGGCCGACCTCGCCTGGACGGCCGAGCGGCCGCAGGACTGGCGAAAGCCTTGGCACGACTGGCCCGGCACCCGCTACGAGGCGAAGGCCGCGGCCGAGGGGCGGCGCCCGATCTATCTCACCTTCCGCCGCGCCTGAGCCCCGCCGCCGAGCCGGGCCCGAGCCGGGTTGCGAGCCGTGCCCCCGCCGGGCCCGAACCCGGGCCGCTTCGTGCCGCAGCACGGACTCTGCTGGACCAGGCACGGCCGATCGGCAGCAGCCGGCGAGACCGATGAAATTGAGGCGGACGGCTCAACCCTCCGTACAACTCAAATCTGCGTCCGCTTGCGCTCCCGCCGCAAAGAGCACGCGCGGCAGGGAAGCGGAAAGGATTTCCGCCTGCCCTACTCCAAGCATTGTTCCAGACCGTGCCTGCTCTCACGGTGGAGATCCTTCCTAACCGAGCTGAGCGCCCAACACTCGATTGTCGCCCGAGGCCTAACCTTCGTGATCCTGACCGGCGTGCGCTCTGGGGAGGCGCTCGGCGCCTGCTGGAATGAAATCGATCCCGTCACGAAGGTTTGGACAATTCCTGCGGCGCGGATGAAGGCCGGCCGGGCTCATCGTGTGCCGCTGAGTACGACCGCTCTCGCGCTCCTGCGCGAGATGGAGCAGCACAGAAGCGGTGATCTCATCTTCCCAGGGCACAGGCCAGGCAAGCCACTGTCGAGCGCCGTTTTTTCAAAGCTGTTGCGGCGCATGGGTCGCCAAAACATCACCACGCATGGGTTTCGAAGCGCATTCCGAGACTTTGCGGGTGAACAAACAAGCTTTCCCCGCGAGGTCGCCGAGGAGGCGCTAGCGCACTTCGTGGGCGACGCTACCGAACGCGCATATCGGCGGTCTGACGCCTTAGAAAAACGGCGGGAGCTGATGCAGTGCTGGGGCGAGTTCTGCACTGGCGCGCG
>JAQSWQ010000127.1 GCA_029266525.1 Microvirga sp. | reverse complement strand
TTCGGCAACTACCGACAGTCGGAAGGCGGAGCCGGTCCGCCCTACTCGCCCGCGTGTCGATTCTGCCCTGAGGCAGCTGGCGAAGGTGGCAGCGTCATCCAGTGAGTTGGTTTATGGAGGAGGTCGCCGCAGGGGTTCTGCCAGCTGCCGGTATCCTCATAGTGGACACCGACCTGAAGCACATCCCACTTTGGATGAAACAATAGCACGGCCGTCCCATCCTGGGGCGCCGTTTCTATGGGCTGCCATTCGCACGTAATTGACATAATCAGAAATCCCGCGGGAGTAAGCCTCCGGCTGCCGACCATTCTACAAGAAAATAAAATACGCGCATACCTCATCTGGAGAATGCGTGCTGGCGAGCTGCCGGCACGCTTTCTTCGGCGTCGGCCTCATGAGCGGCATGATCAACGTGCTCTATCTCACGGGCTCGTTCTTCATGCTCGAGATTTACGACCGCGTCCTCCCGAGCCGCAGCGTGCCGACGCTGATCGGGCTCGCCATCATCGCCTTCGTGCTCTACGCCTTCCAGGGCATCCTCGACATCTTCCGCGGGCGCGTGCTGGCGCGCATCGGGGCCTCTCTCGACGAGGCGCTCAACGGGCGGGTGTTCGATCTCGTCGTGCGCCTGCCGCTGAAGGCGCGCACCTCCGGCGACGGTCTTCAGTCGGTGCGCGACCTCGATCAGGTCCGCGGCTTCCTGTCGAGCCTCGGACCGACGGCGCTGTTCGACCTTCCCTGGATGCCGCTTTATCTCGGCATCTGCTTCATCTTCCATTTCTGGATCGGGATGACGGCTGTGGTCGGCGCCCTGATCCTGATCGTGGTGACGCTCCTCACCGAATTGCGGACGCGTGAGCCGGCCAAGGCCGCGGTCGAGACCGGCGCCGCCCGCAATGTGCTCGTCAGCGCGAGCCGGCGCAACGCCGAGGTCCTTCAGGCGATGGGCATGCGCGGGCGCATGGGCGCCCTCTGGAGCTCATCGAACGCCAAGTTCCTCGACTCGCAGCTGCGCGCCTCCGACGTCGCCGGCGGTTTCGGGGCGCTGTCCAAGGTGTTGCGCCTGGCGCTGCAATCGGCGGTGCTTGGCGTCGGCGCCTATCTCGTCATCCAGCAGCAGGCGACGGCCGGCGTGATCATCGCCGGCTCGATCCTGACCTCGCGCGCTCTGGCGCCGGTCGAGCTCGCGATCGCCAACTGGCGCGGCTTCGTCGCCGCCCGCCAGAGCTGGAAGCGGCTGATCGAGCTCATGGCGGCATTGCCCCCGCGGGACGCGCCGCTGCAGCTGCCACGCCCGAGCGCGGCGCTCAGCGTCGAGGGCGTGAGCGCAGCTCCGCCCGGAGCACAGCGCTTCGTCGTGCAGGACGTCGCCTTCACGCTCAAAGCCGGCAACGGCCTCGGCGTGATCGGTCCGAGCGCATCGGGCAAGTCCTCGCTCGCCCGCGTGCTCGTCGGCGTCTGGTCGCCGATGCGGGGCAAGGTCCGCCTCGACGGTGCCGCCCTCGAGCAGTGGGATCCGGAGGATCTTGGACCGCACGTCGGCTACCTCCCGCAGGATGTGGAGCTGTTCGCGGGCACGGTCGCCGAGAACATCTGCCGCTTCGATCCCGGGGCCGATCCGGAGGCGATCCTGGCCGCCGCCAAGGCCGCCAACGTCCACGATCTCATCCTGCGCCTGCCGGACGGCTACGAGACGCAGATCGGCGAGTCGGGCGAGGCGCTCTCCGCCGGCCAGCGCCAACGCGTTGCGCTTGCGCGCGCGCTCTACGGCGATCCCTTCCTGGTCGTGCTCGACGAGCCGAACTCGAACCTCGACGCCGAGGGGGAGCAGGCCCTGACCCAGGCGATCCTCTCGGCCCGGGCCCGCGGGCGCATCGTCGTCGTGATCGCGCACCGCCCGAGCGCGCTCGCCTCGGTCGACCTCGTTCTGGTGATGGCCGACGGCCGGGCGCAGGCTTTCGGACCGAAGGACGAGGTGCTCTCCAAGGTGCTCCGCCGCCCGCCCGGAACCCCGTCCGGCGAGGGCCCGGCGGCGGCGCAGACGGGGGGAGGCACCATGCTGAAGGTCGTCGAGACTCAAGGAGCGGCGTCATGAGCGGCAAACCAAGCGCGGCGCAGCGTTCCATCCGACGCCATCTTCTTGGCGGCCTCGCTGCGGTCGCGCTTCTCGCCGGCGGCGTTGGCGGGCTTGCGGCCACCACCGAGCTTGCGGGAGCGGTCATCGCCCCCGGCACCATGGTGGTCGACTCGAACGTGAAGAAGGTCCAGCACCCGACGGGCGGCGTGGTCGGCGAGCTGAGGGTCCGCGACGGCGACCGGGTCAAGTCGGGCGACATCGTCGTGCGCCTCGACGAGACCATCACCCAGGCGAACCTCGCCATCGTGGTGAAGAGCCTCAACGAAATGCACGCGCGGCTCGCGCGGCTCGAGGCCGAGCGCGACGACACGGCCGACGTCCAGTTCCCGGCCGAGCTTCTGGCGCGCAGCGCCGACCCCGAGGTCAAGCGGGTGATCGACGGCGAGCGCAACCTGTTCCAGCTGCGCCGGAAAGCGCGGAGCGGCCAGAAGCAGCAGCTCGGGGAGCGCATCCAGCAGCTGCGCGAAGAGATCCAGGGCATCACCGGGCAAGCGGCGGCGAAGAAGCGGGAGATCGAGCTGATCGGGCAGGAGCTCGAAGGCGTGCGCGACCTGTGGCGCAAGAACCTCGTGCAGATCCAACGCGTCACCGCGCTCGAGCGCGACTCGGCCCGGCTCGAGGGCGAGCGCGGACAGCTCATCGCCGCGACCGCGCAATCCAAGGGCAAGATCTCCGAGATCGAGCTGCAGATCATCCAGATCGATCAGGACCTGCGCAGCGAGGTCGCGAAGGAGCTGCGCGAGGTGCAGGCGAAGATCGCCGAGCTTGTCGAGCGCAAGGTCGCGGCCGAGGACCAGCTCAAGCGCATCGACATCCGCGCCCCGCAGGACGGGCTCGTCCACCAGCTTGTCGTGCACACGGTGGGCGGCGTGATCACTCCCGGCGAGGCCATGATGCTGATCGTGCCCGAGGCCGACAACCTGACCGTCGAGGCCAAGCTCAACCCGCAGGACATCGATCAGGTCCAGCCCGGGCAGAAGGCGGTGCTGCGTTTTTCGACCTTCAACCAGCGCACGACGCCCGAGCTCAACGGCACGGTCATCCGCGTCTCGGCCGATCTCACGACCGACCAGCGCAGCGGCGTGAGCTATTACACGGTCCGCATCTCGATCCCGGAAGCGGAGGTGGCGCGCCTCGGCGGGCTGAAGCTCCTGCCCGGGATGCCCCTTGAAGCCTTCATCCAGACC
>JAQSWQ010000095.1 GCA_029266525.1 Microvirga sp. | reverse complement strand
CGCGCCCGGCGGTGATCGAGTGGAAGGACCTCGTCATCGCCGCGACCGCCAAGGTGCACGGGCTGACCATCCTCACCCGCAACCTGCGCCACTTCGCGCCGAGCGGCGTGAGCGCCATCGATCCGGCGATCGAGCTGCCGCCGGATGCGGAAGGCTGAGCCGCCGCCGCGGCCGCGGCACCACGGGCATGACGAGGTTCTACGCCAAGGAGCTCGCGGCCTTTCTTGACGCGGTCCCGCGCCGGGCCGGAACCGGGTCGCAGTAACCGCGGGCACGGCAGCGCATCCCGGCTCGGGCGCGGACCGGGCCCTAGCGCGGCGTGGCCTCTCTTCGGGCCGCCGTCCCGCTGGTTCGCCGGGCCATGGTTTTTTTCCGAGACCCGGGTCCCGCTTTCGGGATCAATGCTCTAGACACGCCTCATGACCGTCCACTCCACCTCGCCCCAGTTCAAGGACAACGCCCGGCGCGCGCTCGCCGCCCCGGAGCTGCAGTCGGCGCTCGCCAAGGTGAAGCGCGGCTTCATCGACAAGCGCGCCGCGGCCGCCGCGCGGCTGCCCGAGTTCGAGGCGCTGCGCGACAGTGCGCGCGACATCAAGGACCACACGCTCGCGCATCTCGACCTCTACCTCGAGCGCTACGAGGAGAAGGTCACGGCATCGGGCGGCTCCGTGCACTACGCGCGCAACGCCGAAGAGGCGCGCGAGATCATCCTGTCGATCTGCCGCGAGGCCGGGGCGAGCACGGTGACCAAGGGCAAGTCGATGATCGCCGAGGAGATCGGGCTCAACAGCCACCTCGAGGCGGCCGGGATCAGGCCGGTCGAGACCGACCTCGGCGAGTACATCATCCAGCTGCGCAACGAGATGCCCTCCCACATCATCGCGCCCTCGGTGCATGTCACGGCGGCGCAGATCGAGGCCGACTTCCGGCGCGTCCACAAGGGGCTCGACCCCAGGCGCGACCTCTCCGAGCCGGTGAAGCTCTTAGGGGAAGCGCGCACCATGCTGCGCGAGCAGTTCCTCGCGGCAGACGTCGGGGTGACGGGGGCGAACTTCCTCGTCGCCGAGACCGGCACCTCGATCATCGTCACCAACGAGGGCAACGGCGACCTCACGCAGATCCTGCCGAAGACCCACATCGTGCTCGCCTCGATCGAGAAATTGGTGCCGACGCTCGAGGACGTGGCCCAGATCCTGCGCGTGCTGGCGCGCTCGGCGACCGGCCAGGACATGTCGGTCTACACGACGCTCTCGACCGGGCCGCGCCGGGTCGGCGACCTCGACGGCCCCGCCGCCTATCACGTGGTCCTCCTCGACAACGGCCGCTCCGCGATGCTCGGCACAAAATTCCAGGACATGTTGAGGTGTATTAGATGCGGGGCGTGCATGAACCACTGCCCGGTGTACCAGGCGGTCGGCGGCCACGCTTATGGCTGGGTCTATCCGGGGCCGATGGGCGCCGTGCTGACCCCGACCCTGATCGGTGTCGACAAGGCCGGCCACCTGCCGAACGCCTCGACCTTCTGCGGGCGCTGCGAGAGCGTCTGCCCGGTCCGCATTCCCTTGCCCAAGATGATGCGGCACTGGCGCGAGCGCGAGTTCGAACGGCATCTCACGCCGGCGACGATCCGCTCCGGCACCAAGCTGTGGGGCTTCTTCGCGCGGCGGCCGATGCTCTATCGGCTGGCGACGCGCCTCGGCATGGGTGCGCTCGGGCTTGCCGGCCGCGCTCGCGGCCGCTTCCGCTGGCTGCCGCTTGCCCGCAGCTGGACGAAGCACCGCGACTTCCCCGTGCCGCAGGGCGACACTTTCCAGGCGCGGTGGCAGCGCGAGCGCGGACGGCGGGCGGCATGACCTCCGCCCGCGAGGACATCCTCTCAAACATCCGCCGCTCGCTCGCCGTGCGCGGCAACGAGCGCACGCGCCGCCAGATCGTGGCCGAGCGGCTCGACCGCGCGGCGAAGGGCGTCATCCCCGAGCGGGGGCAGGTCTCGGGGGACGAGCTGGTCGAAGTCTTCCGCACCCAGGCCGAGCTCGCGCTTTCGACCGTGCACATGGTCGATTCGGTTGCCGAGGTGCCGCAGGCCGTGGCCGAGTTCCTGCGCAATCATAACCTTCCGGCCGCGATCCGCGTTGGCGAGGATCTGCGCTTGCGCGCCCTGCCCTGGGGCGACACGACACTCGAGGTCACGCACGGGCGCAGCGAGGGAGCGGACCTCAACGCGGTCAGCCATGCCTTCGGCGCCGTCGCCGAGAGCGGCACCGCCGTGATGGTGTCGGGCCCCGAGAATCCCTCGACGCTCAACTTCCTCCCCGACAACCACATCGTGGTGGTCGCCGCGAAGGACATCGCCGGCGACTATGAAAGCGTGCTCGCCAGGGTCCGCAGCACCTACGGCAAGGGACGCATGCCGCGCACCGTCAACTTCATCACCGGCCCGTCGCGCTCGGGCGACATCGAGCAGACGCTGCTCCTCGGCGCGCACGGACCACGCCGGCTGCATGTCGTGGTGGTGAAGGGCTGAACCCGTTCCCGCCAACCAATTCTTAAGCCGCCATCAACCATACTCTCGCCCTTGCGTAGGGTCGGTTGCGATGGCGTGGCGTGGCGTGGCGTTCCTGGTCTCGATGGCCGCTCTTGCGGCGGGCGCCGCGCGAGCGGCCGAGCGGCCGGCGGTCGCGCCCTCGATGATCCTGCCGGCGCCGGCGGCGTCGAGCGGCTTCGCCCTTCCGGCGGATCATATCCCGGCGCCGGGGCCTGTCGCGGCTCCCGCGGCGCAATTGCCCGCCCCCGCCTCGCAGACCCAAGCCGCCGGGGCGCCGGCCGGCGCGAAGAAGCCCCCGCCTCCGCTTCGCTTCGCGGCCGTGGCTAAGGATCCGCGCCCGACCCTCGACCCCGACACTTTCGTCAACACCATGCGGGCGGCCGAGCGCTACCATGCGCTCGCCGCCGCCGGCGGATGGGGCGAGCTGCCGAAAGGCGCGACGTTCAAATTGGGCGACAAGGGCCAGCTCGTCGTGAAGCTGAAGGAGCGTCTCGCGGCGACGGGCGATCTTTCCGCCGAGGCTGTTCCCGGCGAGGTCTTCGATCAGAATGTCCTTGCGGCGGTGAAGCGCTTCCAGGCCCGCCACGGCCTGCCCGAGACCGGTCTCGTCGGCGCCCGCACCGTCGATGCGGCGAACGTCCCGGCCGAGATCCGCGCCCGCCAGCTCTCGGCCTCCGCGCAGCGCCTCGCCGGCACGCGCTTCCCATTCGGTGAACGCTATGTCGTCGTGAACATCCCCTCGGCCGCGGTCGAGGCAGTGGAGAAAGGCCAGGTCGCGCGCCGCTACGTCGCGGTGGTGGGCAAGAACGACCGCCCCTCGCCGACGCTGATGGCCCGCATCGCGAGCGTGAACCTCAATCCGACCTGGACCGTGCCGGTGTCCCTCATCAAGAAGGACATCATCCCGCATATGCGCAAGGACCCGTCCTATCTCGCGAAGCACAAGATCCGGATCCTCGACGGCCGGGGCCAGGAGATCGACCCCGCGACGATCGACTGGTCGACCGAGAAGGCGGCGAACTACACGCTGCGCCAGGACCCGCACGCCGGCAATTCGCTCGGCCAGATCCGCATCGACATGCCGAACAAGCACGCCGTCTACATGCACGATACGCCGACCAAGAAGCTATTCCTGCGGGACGACCGCTTCCACTCCTCGGGCTGCGTGCGGGTCGGCGACGTGAAGGCGCTCGTCGCCTGGCTTCTCGACGGCACGCCTGGCCCGGGCGCCCCCGCGTGGTCGCCGGCCGAGATCGACGCGGCGATCGCCTCGGCGAAGCGCCAGGATGTGGTGCTCAAGAAATCCGTCCCGGTCGCCTGGGTTTATCTCACAGGCTTCGCGACCCCGGACGAGGCCGTGCATTTTCGCGACGACGTCTACGGCCTCGATGCGGATCCCCGGCTCGCCCCGGCGGGCCTGAGCATCGAGGACCTCATCACCTCCTCGATCGGGCCGCGGCGGGCCTACTGACGCTGCGTACGCTTTCGACCGCTCGTCGGACGCTTTCGACCGCTCGTCGGGCCTTACCGACGGCCGGGCGAGCGTCTATATTCGCCTCTCCCGTCCACAACGAAAGGAGGTGATCCAGTGTCTCATTGCAAGCGCTGTCACCTCGCTGGGGTCGCCCGCTAAGGACCTGCAGGCAGGAACTTCCTGGGGGCGCCTCGGCGCCATGACCAGCGAGACAATGCGGGGCACGCCGGCGAAAGCTCGGCGTGCCCTTTTTCACGTGCCGGGGCGCCCGCCGTCCTTGAACTTGCGCACGGCCCGGCCGAGATCGCGGCCGAGCGTCTCCCAGTCCTGCCCGCTCTTGGTGCCGGCCGGCTGGTCGGTCGGCTTTGCGCGCGGATCGGACTTGAGACCCGCCGCGCGGATAGTTTTCGCGGCAGTGACCAGAAAGCGCATGAAAGGGCTCACGGAGGCGGTCCCCGGCTGACTAGCCGCACCCTACGCGCTGCGCGCCTCTGAGCTCAACGGCTTTCGCGGCTTGAACTCGCTCCAATCCGGCAGCGTCAGGATCCGCTCGCGATCTTCGTCGGCGAACAATTCGCGCAGCGTGTCGGCGATCGCCTCCGCCTCGTGCACGGGGTCGGGTCCGTAGAGCTTGGCGACGGTGTCGCTCGAAGGCAGAGCGCCGGGCGCGACCTCTTCGACCGCTTCGCGGATCATGGCGAGCGCCGCATAGGCGTTGCGCATGCTCTCGACCTCGATCGGGTGCCGAACCTCCTCGTAGACGCTCTTGAAGGCGAGGAAGAGCTCCCGGATCAGCTCCTTCGCATTCGGATTGCTGCGCGCAAGCTGGTTCGCGAGATCGCGGACGCGCTCGAGCGCTGCGGGGCGCTGGTCTGTTCGGTCGATCGCAAGCATCAGGTCACCGGGCGAAAGCCCACGGCCCTCCATTCCGCCGCGCCGGCGTTCGCCGTCAACGGGATGGTTCGCGAAAGGTTAACGCGTGCGCCAGGATTGCGGCCACAGGCCCGCGCTCTCGATCGCAAGGATAAGGACCGCGAAGCCGAGCCCGGCGGCGACCGCGATCAGGCGGTTGCTTGGAGCCTCCGAACGGCACGCGCCGGCCGACCCCCTCGCGCCGCAGAAGGCGCAGCTCGTCGCCACGCTCGCCGAGACCCTGCAGAGGCGTGGGCTCACCCAGGTCCAGGCCGCCCGAATCTGCGGCACCGACCAGCCGACGCTCTCGAAGGTGCTGAACGGCCGCTCGGACCGGATCACCATCGACAAGCTGATGCGCTGGCTCGCCGCGCTCGGGCGGCCGATCGAGCTGCAGATCGAACAGGCCGCGCGAACCGGTCTCGGCGGCACGGTCGTGGAAGGCTGGCCGGCCCTCGCCGACGCAGTCCCCTGCCTGTTGTGGGTCAACGAGCCGGACGGCACGCTGATCTACTGCAATCGGCGCGTCGCCGACCTCTACGGCGAGCGCTTCCGGCGCGACCGCGCAGCGCGCGATGAGATCGTGCATGCCGAGGACCGCTCGCGATTCGACGCCGTGCGCAAGCGCGCCGCCGCGGAGGACCGTGACTTCGAGCTCGACCTTCGGCTCGAGGACGGCGAGCGCAGCCATCGCTGGTACCGGCTGCTCGTGTCGAAGATGCGCGACCGGCAAGGGCTCGACTATGCCTGGGCGGGTGCGGCGATCGATATCGACGAGCATAAGCGAACCGAGGAAGCCCTGCGGCAGAGTGAGGAGCGCTTCCGCCTCGCTTCCGAGGCTTTCCACGGCGGCGTGTCGGATCACGATGCGGTGACGAACGAGGTCACCCGGACCAAGCGCCACCTCGACATCATCGGCGAAACGGCCGGGAGCTTCCCCGGCACGGCGCGGGCCTGGTACGAGCGCATCCACCCCGAGGACCGGCCGGCCTACGACGAGGCGCGTCGGCCGCTGTTCGAGGGCGAGGCCTCGCAATATGAAGCGGAGTACCGCATCCGCCATCGCGACGGCCATTGGGTCTGGATCTGGCATCGCGCCATCGCCAAGCGCGACGCAGCCGGACGGCTCGGCCGGGTCATCGGGAGCCTGATCGACATCACCGAGCGCAAGAAGGCCGAGGAGCAGCGCGAGCTCCTGATCCACGAGCTCAATCACCGCGTGAAGAATACGCTTGCTACGGTGCAGTCGCTCGCGGCCCAGACGCTGCGCTCGGCCGGCAATTTCAAGGAGTTCACCGCGGCCTTCGAGGCACGCCTGTTTGCGCTTTCGAAGACCCACAACCTCCTGACCGACGGCGCCTGGGCGGGCGCATCGCTCCGGGCCCTGCTCGAGGTCGAGGTGGCGCCCTATGCGGAAGGCGGCGAGTCCGGCCGCTTCAGCCTCGCCGGGATGCACGACGTCCATCTCGGCCCGCGCGCGGCCGTCGCGCTCGGTCTCGCCTTCCACGAGCTCGCGACCAACGCGGTCAAGTACGGCGCGCTCTCGAACGAGGGCGGCAGCATCGCGGTGATGTGGAACCTCGAGGATGCCGCGCAGGAGCAGCAGCTTCTTCTTCATCTCGTGTGGACCGAGCAGGGCGGCCCGGCGGTCGAGAAGCCCGGCCGGCGCGGCTTCGGCACGCGCCTGATCGAGCGCGGCATCGCCTCCGAGCTCGGCGGCGAGGTGTCGATCGAACACCGGCCGGACGGGCTCGTCTGCGAGATGCGGATCCCGCTCGACATGCCGACCATGGTCTTCACGCAGGGGCTTTGATGCCGCTGCAGAACCGCGTCACGCCTTTCGGCGAGCTCGGCACGGATTCGGCGCGCGGGCTCCTGTTCGGCAATCGCGGCGGCCGCTTCCACGACCCGGTCACGCGCACGCTCCGAACGCGGCGCTGGGCCTCGAAGCAGTGGATCTGCTGCGTCCTCGCCTTCAAGGGCCGGCATCGCGAGGTCTGGCGCACCGGCTACACCGAGCTCTTCTTCCTCGACGAGGTGACGGCGCTTGCCGCCGGCCACCGCCCTTGCTGCGAATGCCGGCGCGTTGCGGCGCGCGCCTACCAGGCGGCGACCGCGAGCGGCCTCAGCCTCGCCGAGATCGATGCCCGTCTCCATATCGAGAGGCTCGACGGCAGGGCGAAGCGGCTGCACCGGGCGCAGGCGCGCGCGCTTCCCTCCGCAGCCATGATCGTCATCGGAGCTGAGCCTTTCGCCATTCGCGGCGAGACCATGCTGCCATGGTCGTCCGGCGGCTACGGCCCGCCGCAGCCTCTCGCCGCGGGCATGGTCGATGTGCTGACGCCGCCGCTCACGCTCGCGGCGCTGAGGGGCGGCTATGCCCCCCTGTGGCATCCGACCGCGCCGCCGCTGCGGTAAACTGCCGGTTGAGTAGGCATAAGTTTCGAATCTCTAAACTGGGCCTCCGGTGATCGTCTGCTCCTGCAACCTGCTCTCCGACCGCGACGTGCGCCGGCGTGCCTCTATGCGCAGCGCCACGTCGGCGGCTTCGGCGACGGCGGCAGGCCGGGCATGGCGGAGTGATATCTAGAAGGTCTTGGCGCCATTCACGGCGAGGAGCACCGCGTAGAGCGAGGTCGTGCCGCACATGAAGAGGCGGTTGCGCTTCGCGCCGCCGAAGACCACGTTCGCGACCCGCTCCGGCACGAGCACCTTGCCGACGAGCATGCCCTCCTGGTCGTAGCAGTGCACGCCGTCGCCGGCGCTCGTCCAGAGGCGGCCGGCGTCGTCGAAGCGGAAGCCGTCGAACACGGCGTTGGTGCAGACCGCGAACACCTCGCCGCCCTTGAGCTTGCCGTCGTCCGAGACGTCGAAGCGGCGGATGTGCTTCGGCCCGTCCTTCACGTGGCTGATGCCGGTGTCCGCGATGTAGAGGCGCTTCTCGTCCGGCGAGAAGGCAAGGCCGTTCGGGCGCACGAAATCGTCGGCGACGACGCGGACCTCGCCCGAGGGGTCGACGCGATAGACATGGCAGTCGCCGATCTCGCTTTCGCCCTTGTGGCCTTCGTAATCCGAATCGATGCCGTAGGCCGGGTCGGTGAACCAGATCGAGCCGTCCGACTTGACCACGACATCGTTCGGGCTGTTGAAGCGCTTGCCCTCGAACCGGTCGGCGACCACGGTGATCCGCCCGTCGTGCTCCGTGCGCGTGACGCGCCGGTGGCCGTGCTCGCAGGTCACGAGCCTTCCCTCGCGATCGACGGAATTGCCGTTCGAGTAGCCCGCCGGATGGCGGAAGATTCCGGTCTGCCCCGTGGTTTCGTCGAAGCGCAGCATGCGGTCGTTCGGGATGTCGCTCCACACGACGTAGCGATGCGCCGGGAAATAGGCCGGCCCCTCGGCCCAGCGGCAGCCCTCGTACAGCTTCTCGACCTTCGCCGCGACCTTGACGAGGTGGCGGAAGCGGTCGTCCAGGATCTCGTAGTCGCCGGCGCGCATGCGCTCCTCCCGTTGCGCGCCCAACGGCCACAGGCTCAGGGAAAGATCAAGCAGCCGCAGCCGCTTGCGCGCGCGGCGCGGTTCGCCCCATCTGGGTCGCATGCGCGCCTTCGAGACGCCGCTCCCGATCGATGAGGTCTTGCCGCAGCTCGCGGCTTCCTTGCGCGCGCGCCCGAACGCGGTGCTCGTCGCGCCGCCCGGCGCGGGCAAGTCCACGCGGGTGCCGCTCACGCTCCTCGACGAACCCTGGGTCGGGCAACGCAAGCTGATCGTGCTCGAGCCGCGCCGGCTCGCCGCGCGGGCCGCCGCCGACCGCATGGCCCGCACGCTCGGCGAGGAGGTGGGCGACACGGTTGGACTGCGCGTGCGCCTCGGGTCGAGGATCGGCCGCCGCACCCGCATCGAGGTCGTCACCGAGGGCGTGTTCTCGCGCATGATCCTCGAGGATCCGGCGCTCGACGGGGTCGCGGCGGTCCTCTTCGACGAGTTCCACGAGCGCTCGCTCGATGCCGATCTCGGCCTTGCCCTCGCGCTCGATGCGCAAGGGGGCTTGCGCGACGATCTGCGCCTGCTTGCCATGTCGGCAACGCTCGACGGGGCGCGCGTGGCGAGGCTCATGGGCGAGGCGCCGGTGATCCGCTCGGAGGGCCGCGCCTACCCGGTCGAGACCCGCTATCTCGGCCGCGACCCGAACCGCCGCATCGACGAGGCGGTTGCGGATGCGATCTTGCGCGCTCTCCGCGGCGAGAGCGGCTCGCTCCTGGTTTTCCTGCCCGGCCAGGGCGAGATCCGCCGGGTCGAAACCCGGCTGCGGGAGCGCATGGGCGATCCGGCCGTCGACCTCGCCCCGCTCTACGGCGCCCTCGACCGCGCCGAGCAGGACCGCGCCGTCGAGCCGGCGGGGCCCGGACGCCGCAAGGTGGTGCTCGCGACCGCCATCGCCGAGACCTCGCTCACCATAGAAGGCGTCCGCGTGGTGATCGATTCCGGCCTCGCCCGCGTGCCGGTCTACGAGCCCGGCATCGGGCTGACCCGGCTCGAGACGGTGCGCGTCTCCCGCGCCTCGGCCGACCAGCGCCGCGGCCGCGCCGGGCGCACCGCACCCGGCGTCTGCTTCCGCCTGTGGGAGGAGGCCGCGACCGGCTCGCTCGAGCCCTTCGCGAAACCGGAGATTCTCTCCGCCGACCTTGCGCCGCTTCTCCTCGATTGCGCCGCCTGGGGCGTCGCCGACCCCGCCACCCTGCCCTTCCTCGACCGGCCTCCCGCGCCGGCGGTCAAGGAGGCCCGCGCCTTGCTCCTGGAGCTTGGCGCCGTCGACCAGGATGGCCGGATCACGAACACCGGGCGCCGCCTGCAGGCGCTGCCGCTTCCACCGCGTCTCGCCAGGATGGTGATGGACGCCTCCGAACGCGGCCCGGACGCGGCGCGCGACGCCGCCGATCTCGCCGCCCTCCTCGTCGAGCGCGGCCTCGGCGGCGACGCCGTCGATCTGTCCGAGCGCCTCGAACGGTTCCGCCGCGACCGCTCGCGGCGCGCCGGGGACATGCGCCGCATGGCCCAAGGCTGGGCCAGAGCGGCCCAGGCGGAAGCCCCCTGCCTGCAAGGCGGACGGGAGGCGAGCCCCGGCCACCTCATCGCCCTCGCCTATCCGGATCGCATGGCGAAGGCGCGCGGCAGGCCCGGCGAATACGTCATGGCGAACGGGCGCGGGGCGGTGCTCGAGGCGCATGAGCGCCTTGCCCGCGAGGCTTTCCTGGCCATTGCCGAGATCGCCGGCGGCGCCGCTTCCGCCCGCATCCTCGCCGCTGCCGCGCTGACGCTCGCGGAGCTGGAGGAAGCCGCCGGACCGCGCATCGTCGCCGGCGACGAGGTCGTCTTCGATGAAGCCTCGCGCGCCTTGAGGGCGCGCGTCACGCGGCGCCTCGGCGCGATCGCGCTTTCCGAACGTCCGCTCCCGGCGCCCGCGACCGAAGAAGCGGCGCGCATCCTAGCCCGCGGGATCGGAAGCCTTGGCCTCGATGTCCTGCCATGGTCGAAATCGCTCGCGCAATGGCGCGAACGCGTCATGTTCCTCAGGCGTGCGGAGGGAGAGGGATGGCCGGACCTCTCCGAAGAAGCGCTCGGCGCCACGATCGAGGACTGGCTCGCGCCCCATCTCCTCGGCAAGGCCGCGCTCTCGGAGCTCGGAGCGGCCGAGTTCGCCCAAGCCCTTCAGGCGCTGCTGCCGTGGCCCTTGCAGCGCCGTCTCGAGACCGACGCCCCGACCCATGTCGAGGTGCCGACGGGCTCGCGCATCCCGGTCGACTACGGCAGCGAGGAAGGGCCGGCTCTTGCGGTGCGCGTGCAGGAGCTGTTCGGGCTTTCGACGCACCCGACCATCGCCGCAGGCCGCGTGCCGCTCGTCCTCCATCTCCTGTCGCCGGCCCATCGTCCGATTCAGATCACCAAGGATTTGCCCGGCTTCTGGCGCGGCTCATGGGCGGGTGTCAGGGCCGACATGCGCGGGCAATACCCGAAGCACCCCTGGCCCGAGGACCCGCTCAAGGCCGAGCCGACCCGCCGTGCGAAGCCGCGCGGCGCGTGAACACTCTGCGAAAGTCCACAGATGTGTTGACTCCTACACGGGTGTGGAGGAGCTTAGCGCTGTCATAAATGCGGCAGGAGCTGAAGAAGTGGCTTGCCTCGCAAGGCTGCACTTTCGAGACGAAGAGGAGCGCCTCCGGCCATTTGACCGTAAAGCGGGGAGAGCGACGATCGGAACTTCCCACGCATGGTAGCCGGAAGGAACTCGGCAGCGGCCTCGTAAACCGCATCCTCAAGGACCTGGGATTGAAGTGATGTTCGCCTATGCCATCAAGCTCGAGCCCGATGACAACGGTGCCTTGCTGGTGACAAGTCCCGATCTGCCGGGCGTCGTCACCTTCGGTGAAGATCGCGAGGATGCGATCCGCCATGCACAGGACGCGATTGAAGAGTGGCTTGCGGGTCTCATCGACGACGGGCTCGACATCCCGCTTCCGCAGCGGAAACCGCGAGGTCCCGATCAGGTGATCGTGACCACCTCTACGCTGACCGCCCTGAAGGTCGAACTCTATCGCGCGCTCCGCTCGGCTGGCATCACAAGGGCGGAACTCGCTCGGCGCCTTGACTGGAGCCGCGAGTCGGTCGACCGGCTGTTTCGTCTCGATCACCGGTCGCGCCTGGAACAGCTTGAGGCGGCGTTCCGCGCGCTCGGCCGGCAGCTGGATGTCGTGGTGAGCGAGGCCGCCTAACAATCCCTACGTGAGGCTCGTCATCAGCCGCTCCGCGGTGGCGCGGTTGAGCGCCATCGGGATGTCGTAGACCAGCGCGAGGCGGGTCAGCGCCTTCACGTCGACGTCGTGCGGATGCGGCGAAAGCGGGTCGACGAAGAAGATCAGCACGTCGATCCTGCCCTCGGCGATCAGGGCCCCGACCTGCTGGTCGCCGCCGAGCGGGCCGCTCTTCAGGCGCGTGATCGCGAGCGCCGGGCAGCGTTCCATCACGCGCTCGCCGGTGGTGCCGGTGGCGTAGAGCGCGAAACCCGCAAGCGCCGCCTCATGCGCCGCGGCGAAATCCGCCATCTCGGCCTTCTTGTCGTCATGCGCGACGAGCGCCAGGGCCCGGCGGCGCTCGCGAGAGCTCAATTGCCCATCCGATTGCGCCATTGCTGCTCGCCGATCATGCAGTCGGTGGGCGCGGCGCCTTGCACCCGCTGCACGAGCGGGACGGGCGGCGCGAGCCCGGCGATCTCCAGAAGGATCTTGGTCTTGATGGCGTTCGGGAACTGCTCGCGCTCACGCACCGGCACGACGAAGGCGCCCTGCCCGCCAATGACGCAGTCGCGGTAGTAGACGTCGAGTGCGGGGATATCGAGGTAGCCCGGCGACTTCAGCATCACCGGGAGGCCGTTGATCGTGACCCCCTGCGCGACGGCTTCATTGCGGGCCGAGACGACCGGACGGCCCTGGTTGTTGGGACCGTCGCCGGAGATGTCCATGACGCGGCGCGTCGCCTCGACGCCGCTCTCGCCGAGGAGCTTCATGCCGAAGTCGATCGCGCCGGAGATCGAGGTGCGCTGAGCGCGGCGCACCGGCTGCGCCGCGACCTTTTCGGCGAAGCTGCCGGCGCTGTCCGGCCCGTCGAGCACCGTCCACGGCACGACCACGCGCTGGTCCCAGGCGCCGGCCCATTCGAAATAGACCACCGCGATCTTGCCGAGCATGCCGCGCCGGATCGCGTCGTGGACCTGCGCCGCCCGGAACGCCTCGGCAAAGCCCTGCCGCTGCAGCGCGAGCTCGTCCATGTCCATCGAGTAGGAGATGTCGACCCCGATCACCAAGGCGAGGTCGACCTCGGCGTCGGCGCGTGCCCCCTGCGGGCCGAACATCGCGAGGACGGCGAGCCCGAGCGCCAGAGCCGTTCGCCGCAGAGCGCTCGCAGCCATCGCCTTCTCCTGTGCCCGACGGACGAATGTACGATAACGCGCGAGGCGCCATTATGGCGCAGTTCACGATCTTCGGCGCGCCTCCTCGACGATCGCGACCGCGGCCCTGAAGGCGCCTTCGGGATCAAGCGCGGTCGTATCGAGCGTCACGGCATCCTCGGCCGGGCGCAGCGGCGCGGCGCTCCGCGTCGAGTCGCGCTCGTCGCGACGGCGGATCTCGGCGAGGATCTCGGCGAGATCGGCCGGCTCCCGGCGCTCGAGGAGCTCGTTGTAGCGCCGCCGCGCCCGCTCCTCGGCGGTCGCCGTCACGAAGAGCTTCGCGTCGGCCCCGGGGCAGACCACCGTTCCGATGTCGCGCCCGTCGAGGACGGCGCCACCGGGCTGTCCGGCGAAGCGCCGCTGCAGCTCGAGAAGCGCGCTGCGGACCGGCTCGAAGGCCGACACGACCGAGGCGGCGTCTCCCATCTCGCGGCCGCGCAGCCGCGCCTCCTCGAAGCGCCAGAGGTCGAGATCGCGCGCGACGGCCGCCGCCGCCTCGACCTCTTCGAGCGCCTGGCCGGCGTCGAGCAGCGCCCGGGCCACCGCTCGGTAGAGGAGCCCGGTGTCGAGGTGCGGCAGGCGGTAGTTGGCGGCAAGCCGCCTCGCGAGCGTGCCCTTGCCGGACGCCGCCGGGCCGTCGATCGCGATGATCATCAGGCGTCCCGGATCTCGGCCCCGAGCTCGCGCATCAGCGGCACGAAGCTCGGGAAGCTCGTCGCGATCATGGCGCCATCGTCGATGCGCATTCCTTCGCGCGCCGCGAGCCCCATCACCAGGAAGGCCATGGCGATGCGGTGGTCGAGATGCGTCGCGACCGTGCCGCCGCCGCGAACCTTGCCGCCGAGACCCTCGACGACGAGATCGTCGCCTTCGATCGCGTTCGGCACGCCCGCGGCAGCGAGACCGGCCGCGACGGCGGCGAGGCGGTCCGATTCCTTCACCCGCAGCTCGTGGAGGCCGCGCATCCGCGTCGGGCCGTGCGCGAAAGCCGCCGCCACCGCGAGCACGGG
This sequence comes from Microvirga sp., assembly GCA_029266525.1. Taxonomy (GTDB): domain Bacteria; phylum Pseudomonadota; class Alphaproteobacteria; order Rhizobiales; family Beijerinckiaceae; genus JAJKJG01. Next base: position 1,785 of record JAQSWQ010000095.1, on the reverse strand, counting down.
ATATTCGTCGATCATCGAGGGCGCGCGCGACGCCGGAACCTCGACGCCCGCGAGCCGGCTCGCGCGCACGCGCAGATCCGCGACCGTCTCGCCGCCCTCCTCGCGCTCGCAAAGGCGCTCGATCTCGGCGCCCATCTCGAGGAGCGTGGCGATGAGCCCGGTGCGCAGCGGGTTCATCATCACGCCCTCGATAACCACCTCGGAGCCCGGCGTCACCAGCGCCGCGACGAGCGGAAAGGCGGCCGATGAGGGGTCCGAGGGCACGATGACGCCAGTGCCGCGCAGTGTTGGCTGGCCTTGCACGGCGATGCGCCGGCCCGCCGCCCCTTCCGGCTCGACCGAGACCCTCGCCCCGAACAGGCGCAGCATGCGCTCGGTATGGTCTCGGGTCGCCTGGCGCTCGACCACCGTGGTGCGTCCGGGCGAATTGAGCCCGGCGAGCAGCACGGCCGACTTGATCTGGGCCGAGGCGGCGGGCGTCTCGTAGACGATCGGCACGGTCTCGCGCGGGCCGCGCAGCGTCAGCGGCACGCGACCGCCCTCGGCCTCGCCGACCACGGCGGTGCCCATGCGGACCAGCGGATCGAGGATGCGGCGCATCGGACGTTTGCGCAGCGAGGCGTCGCCGTCGAAGGTCGTGCGGATCGGGTGGCTCCCGGCGACCCCCATCATCAGCCGCGCGCCGGTCCCGGCATTGCCGAAATCGAGAACGCCCGGGGGCTCGACAAGCCCCCCGATGCCGGCGCCGCGCACCCGCCAGCGCCCTTCGCGGTCGCGGATCACGGTCGCCCCGAGCGCCCGGCAGGCCGCCGCGGTGCGCAGCACGTCCTCGCCTTCGAGGAGCCCCTCGATCCTGGTTTCGCCGAGCGCCAGCAGGCCGAAGATCAGGGCGCGGTGCGAGATCGATTTGTCGCCGGGCGCCCTGAGCCGGCCCTTGAGCGGTCCGCCGGGCGCGGAGGCAAGCGGCGACGCGGCGCGATCGGCATGGGGCAACGGCGAAGGTCCCGGGCAGGCAGGAAAGCGGGCGGTCGTTAGCACGCGCTCCGGCAGGCGTCATCCGCGCCTGCGAGCGGGGCTGCGGAGGGTTGAAACCGGCAGGCGGGACGCCATTTGACAGGGCCGCGCCCCGCGACTAACCGGGGCGCTTCCCAATCTCTCTCCCGAAGGCAGTCCGTCCGTGGCCAAACCGGAACTCGGCTCGAAGCGCCTATGTATGCAGTGCGGTGCGAAGTTCTACGACCTCAACAAGGACCCGGCGGTGTGCCCGAAATGCGGCACCCCGATGCAGGCAAGCGCCGTCACCCGCGTCGCCGCGCCGGTGGTCGCCCGCGCCCGCCCGGTCGAAGAAGAGCCCGAGCTCGAGAAGGACGGGCCGGAGATGGTCTCGCTCGACGACGTCGAGGCCGCCGAGGAGAGCAAGGAAACGGTCGAGGACGACATCGAGCTTGCCGAGGACGTGGCCGCGACCGAGGACGACACCTTCCTCGAGGAGGAGGAAGAGGGCGAGGACGACGTCTCAGCCCTGATCGACGGCGACCTCGAGGACGACGAGGAGCCCTGAGGGGGTCGCCCGCGCTGCGGCACTCCGGCCGTCCGTGCCCGATCGGTAGGCTTGAGAAAGCCCGCCCGGCTCACTATAGAACGCTCGCGCCGCCCCGAAAAAGCGGCTCATCCCTCCGCGGCTCTCCCGACGCCGCGGCGCGACAGTGGGGCCATAGCTCAGTTGGGAGAGCGCTTGAATGGCATTCAAGAGGTCGGCGGTTCGATTCCGCCTGGCTCCACCAC
>JAQSWQ010000026.1 GCA_029266525.1 Microvirga sp. | reverse complement strand
CGCGTCAAGTTCGGCAACGCTCAGAAGGTCGCCGCGATCCTGAACGACATCTTCGTGTCGCAGCGCTCCGGCGGCGCGGCCGAGTCGCCCTTCGACAGCCTCTCGCCGGGCTCGAGGACCGCGAAGGGCCGCCTCGACAGCCTTGGCGGGGACGGAGCCGGCTCGACCCGCGGCGGCGGCGCGGGCGCAGGCGGCGGGGCCGGGGCGGGCGGCGGCGGATTGCGGGGACAGGGCGGAACGCCTGGGCAGGCCGGGGCCGGCGGCGGAACGGTTGCGGCGGCTTTCGACACCTTCTCGGATCGCAAAACGCCGGGCGCGGAGGGATTCTTCGGCGCGCCGGGGGGCGCCTCGGGCGGCGGGGGCTCCAGCCAAGGCCCCTTCCAGAACATCCGGATCACGGCGGACGCCGCCAACAACTCCATCGTGGTCTACTCGAACCAGGAGGATTACCGCACGATCGAGCGCGCGCTGCACAGCATCGACAAACCGCAGCTCCAGGTCGCGATCGACGCCACGATCGCCGAGGTCAGCCTCACCGACGGGCTCCAGTACGGCGTCCGTTATTTCTTCTCGAGCAAGGATGTCGGCCTCAGGCCAAACAAGGGCTCGGCGGCGCTGCTCGATTCCTCCGCCATCATCTCGCGGGTGCTGCCCGGCTTCAATCTCCTGCTCGGCCAGGAGGCGCAGCCGCGCGTCGTCCTCGACGCGCTCTCGAGCTTCACGAACGTCAAGGTGCTGTCCTCGCCGTCGCTGGTGGTGGTCGACAACCAACCGGCGATGCTGCAGGTCGGCGACGAAATACCGGTCACCACCCGTACCGCGACGCTCATCGACAACCCCAACGCGCCGGTCGTCAACAACGTCGAGTTCCGCAGCACCGGCGTGATCCTCAAGGTGCTGCCGCGGGTGCGCGCCAACGGCTCGATCGATCTCGACGTCGAGCAGGAGATCTCGAACGTCGCCAATCCCGGCGCGACGCTGACGCCGACCATTTCGCAGCGGCGCGTCCGCTCGACGATCTCGGTGATGAGCGGGCAGACCGTGCTGCTCGGTGGCCTGATCAGCGAGCGCGAGGACAGCGGCAAGTCCGGCATCCCGGGCTTGCGCGACATCAAGTTCCTCGGCGATCTGTTCGGCTCGACGACCGCCAACAAGCAACGCACCGAGCTCATCATCTTCATCCGTCCGCAGCTCATTCGCGACAGCCTCGATGCGCGCCAGGTGGCGGAGGAGTTCCGCGACCGCCTGCACACCATGCGGACCCAACCAGCCGGCGCCGTCTACCCGGCGATCACCACCAAATATTGATCGCTCCCGACGCGGCGGATTTGCCGGACACCGCCGACGACCTCCAGCCGAACTGGGCGCTGGTCCTCGCCGCGACCGCCGCGGTCGCGCTCCTCTCCGCCGCGACGCTCCCGTGGACGCTTGCTCTCACCTCGACGGCGCTCGCCGCCTTGATGGTCGCAGGCGCCGACCTCGATGCGCGAACCCAGCTCCTGCCCGACACCATGACATTGGCGACGCTCGCCTGCGGCCTCGGCGCGGCGGTGGTCCTCGACCCGCTCAGCCCTTGGCAGGCCCTGCTCGACGGCTCGATCCGAGGCGCCGCAACGGCCGGGATCCTCGCGGGCCTCCGGTTCGCCTACTGGAAGGCGAGAGGCACCGAAGGCCTCGGGCTCGGCGACGTCAAGCTGGCGGCCGGGATCGGCGTGTGGCTGCCCCTCGAGCACATCCCGATCTGCTTCGCGCTCGCCACCGGGGCGGCGCTGCTCTACGCCGTTGTCGCCTCGCGGCGAGGCGTCGAGCTGGGCCGCGGCACGCGCCTGCCCTTCGGGGCTTTCCTGTGCCCGGCGCTTTGGTTCGTGTTCTACGCAGGCGTGGTATCCGGCTAGGCCGGTCGTCGCGGCGATGACGGATGCTTCGCCGACCTGCTAACAACGCACCCGTCGAATCGGGAGAGTCGGCTAGGAAGCGTGGGCAAGGAATTCGCCATACTCATCGCCGTGCACCTGGCGACTGCGGAGATGAACTGTCCGCTCCGCATCGAGGAGGGCCGGCTCGCCCGCCTTCTCAGCCATCATGGGCTGACGGTGAGGGACGCATTCACGGTCCCGAGGTCGCGCGAGCTGCAGGAGGAGATCGAGAAGGTCAGGGCCGGCTTCCGCGACGATTGGGAGCGGGCGTGCGATGCCGCGGCAAGGAGCTTCGGGCCCGGGGCGCCCTTCGAGGGCTATCTTCAGCCGCGATGAGGCGTGACCGCCGCGGCGCTCCAGCGTGGTGACCGGAACGTAAGAAGGCCGATCGCCGTCCTTGGTGTTGCAACGCTGGCACTTGCCATCAAGGCGTTTTGGGCTATGGGGTGCGGCCGTAACGTCAATCGAAGGCTTGGCGAACCTGCGCTGGGGCGACGGGTCCAGGCGGATCAGGGGCTTGGGCGTTTCGCAGGGGGCAACCGGTGCCTCCTCGCGGCCGCGATCGTCGATCGGAAGCCGCTCAGCGGACATCCGCCCACTCGTTGAACTGAAAGGACGGTCATGCGGGTTGCGATCATCGGCTCGGGCTATGTGGGGCTCGTCTCCGGCGCGTGCTTTGCCGATTTCGGTCACGTGGTCTGCTGCGTCGACAAGGATCCGAGCAAGATCGCCCGGCTGCGCGCCGGCGAGATGCCGATCTACGAGCCCGGTCTCGCCGAGCTCGTCGCGAACAACGTGCGCGCCGGGCGCCTGTCATTCGCCACCGATCTCGCCGAGCCGGTCCGCAGCGCCGACGCCGTCTTCATCGCGGTCGGCACGCCATCCCGGCGCGGCGACGGCTTCGCCGATTTGTCCTACGTCTACCAGGCGGCGCGCGAGATCGCGGGCGAACTCGACGGCTATACGGTGGTGGTGACGAAATCGACCGTGCCGGTCGGCACCGGCGACGAGGTCGAACGCATCATCGGCGAAGCGGCGCCGCGCGCGCAGTTCGCCGTCGTCTCGAACCCGGAGTTCCTGCGCGAAGGCGCCGCCATCGCCGATTTCAAGCGACCCGACCGCATCGTGATCGGCGCCGAGGGCGAGCGGGCGAAGGCGGTGATGACCGAGCTCTACCGGCCGCTCTATCTCAACCACTCGCCGCTCCTGTTCACCTCGCGCCGCACGGCCGAGCTGACCAAATACGCCGCGAACGCCTTCCTTGCGACGAAGATCACCTTCATCAACGAGATCGCCGATCTCTGCGAAAAGGTCGGGGCGAACGTGCAGGAGGTCGCGCGCGGCATCGGCCTCGACAACCGCATCGGCTCGAAGTTCCTGCACGCCGGACCCGGCTATGGCGGCTCCTGCTTCCCGAAGGACACGCTCGCGCTGATCAAGACGGCGCAGGACTACGATGCCCCGATCCGCATCGTGGAGACGGTCGCGGCCGTGAACGACCAGCGCAAGCGCGCCATGGCCCGCAAGGTGATCCAGGCCTGCGGCGGCAATGTGCGCGGCAAGACCATCGCGGTGCTCGGCCTGACCTTCAAGCCGAACACCGACGACATGCGCGAGGCCCCCTCCCTCTCGATCATCGCCGGGCTCCAGGACGGCGGCGCGATCGTCCAGGCCTACGACCCCGAAGGCATGGATCAGGCGAAGCAACTCCTCGACGGCGTGGTCTATGCCGAGGACGCCTATGCCTGCGCCGAGGGGGCGGACGCGCTGGTGATCGTGACCGAATGGGATGCCTTCCGGGCGCTCGACTTCCAGCGCATCAGACGCGGGATGAGCAGCCCCGTCCTGGTCGACCTGCGCAACATCTACCGGCCCGAGCTGATGCGGAAGCTCGGCTTCACCTATGTCAGCATCGGCCAGCCGGTCGCGGCGGGAGAGCCCGAGCCGCAGGCCGAGGTCGTGAGCCTCGCGCGCGCCGCCGCGGGCGGGGCTTAAAGCCGGAGAGCCGGCGGGCGGCAAGCCAAGTTCGCGACAGCCTGAGCGGAGGGGCGGCGATGAAGGACCACGTCTACAAGGTCGTCGAGCTCGTCGGCAGTTCCGAGACCAGCATCGAGGATGCGATCAAGACGGCGATCGCCCGCGCCAGCCGAACCATCCGCAACATGCGCTGGTTCGAGGTCGCGGAAACGCGCGGCCATATCGAGGCCGGAGCGGTCGCCCATTTCCAGGTCACGCTGAGGGTCGGCTTCACCATCGAGGGCGAGCCGGAGGCCTGATCGCCGGCCTTCTCCGGCCGCGGCACCGCCGCGCCGGCTCTGCGATCGTTCACGTGACCTCAGGCGAGCTCTGCGAGGCGCGCGATCGCGCCGGTGACCTCCGCGGCATCGACCTTTTGGCGCCGCTCGTAGAACATCGGCGCGGCGGTCGGACGCTCCCGCAACCGCTTCATCGCGACGGGCTGGACCGGCAGTCCCGGCCTGACCGCGCAAGCCGCCGCAAGCAGCGGGCCGAGCCCGAGCAGCACGCGCCATTGCGAGGGATACATGCGCATCAGGGAAAGCATGCGGATGCGTTCCCCCGCGCTCAGCGGCCAAGGCGTGGCGGCACCATTCTCGGCAAGCGGGGCGAGGACGGCGATGCCCGGGACGGAGCCCGCCTTCCGGTAGAACGGGATCTGCCGCGTTCGCGCGAGGAGCCCGAGCCGGCTTGCGAGCACTACGGCGGCGGCGTGGCAGGCGTCATGATCCTGGTGCCCGCCCTCGTAAGCCAGCGTGAAGATCTCATCCACGCCGCCCGCGGCCCGCACGGTCTCTTCCAGGCTGCCGAGGGCGTCGGGAAGGACGGTGTGGAGCTTGCCGTCCGGGAACCCACGAACGCTGCCCAAGAACACGAGCTCGCTCGGCGCCGCTCCGAGCATCGCAAGGGCGTTGCCGCTCTCGCGATTGCGCCTCTGCGCCGAAACTCCTCCCGCTTCGCCATCGGTCAAATAGACGACGCAGACCGGACGGCCTTTGGCCTTGCGGCTCGCGACGATCGGCGCCGCGCAAAGCTCGTCGTCCTGATGGGCGAGCACGAACAGCGACACGCCGTTTGCACCGGGGTTGTCCATGGACCGCATGCATGCCAGAGCGCTCGGTGCAACGCCATCGATCCGCGGCCTCTTTGCCTTGGGAGGCTCGGATTGTGATCGGATCGTCATCCCCTAAGATGCCATCGACCCTCGCCGCCGCGAGCCCCCTTAAATCCCCTCCGCCCCTTCATCATGGCCGCAGAAAGCGACGCACGTCCGGCGGATAGGCCGAAGCTGCTCTATGTTTGCTTCGAACGGCTGCGCCCGAGCACGGCGGCGGCCACCCATGTCCACGAGATCTGCCGGGGACTCGAAAAGCGAGGCTTCTCGGTCAGCCTGATCGCCGAAGAGGCCGGCCCCGCTCCGGGCTGGACGGAGCGCTGCTGCCGCTATGCTCGCGTGCTCCGGCGCGGGCTGCGCCTCGCCGCGCGCAACGACATTCTCTTCGTGCGCGCCCACTTCGCGGCCCTTCCGCTCGCCTTGTTTGCGCGGCTCATCGGCATTCCGACGGCGCACGAGGTCAACGGCCTCTACGAGGATGCGTTCATCACCCATCCGCGCCTGGCGCCGTTCCGGCATTGGCTCTCGTGGATGCAGCGGCTGCAGTACCGCTGGTCGGACGCGCTCGTCGCCGTGACGCCGGATCTTGTCGCCTGGGCCCGCCGGCAGGCCGGCCACGACAAGGTGTTTTTGGTCTCGAATGCGGCGAACACCACGATCTTCAACCCGGATGGGCCGAGCCTCGGCCGCGAGCGCCGGTTCGTGGTCTTCTTCGGCGGTCTCGTGCGCTGGCACGGCATCGAGATCATGCTCGAAGCGGTGCGGTGTCGCGCCTGGCCGAGCGAGGTCGAGTTGCTGCTGATCGGTCCGGTCGTGGACGAGAGCCTTCGGCCGGTTCTGGATCGGCTGCCGCGAGGTGCAAGTTATCTCGGGCAGGTCGCTCAATCGGAGCTGCCGCCGCTCATCCGCGGAGCGATCGCGGCTCTCGTGCCGATCCTCGACCCGGCGGGGCGCTCAAGCCAGGGCGTCATGCCCCTCAAGATGTTCGAAGCGCTTGCCTGCGGAACGCCAGTGATCGCAAGCGATCTGCCGGGGCAGGCGGATTTCGTCAGGGCGAATCGCTGCGGCATCGTGGTTCCGGTCGGCGATTCGGCGCGCCTCGCCGAAGCCGTCGCGGAGCTTGCAGCCGATCCGGCTCGCGCGGCCCGGCTCGGCCGGTCCGGCGCGAAGACGGTGCTGGCCGGCCATTCCTGGGAGGCTCGCTCCGCCGAGCTCGCCGACATCCTGCGACGCACCCTCGACGCGCTCGCGCGGGCCAAGGCCGATCTGCCCTTGCGCCCGCCTTGGTATCTCACGCTGCGCGGCTGCCTGGTCATCGCCGCCGCCGGGGTTGCGGTCGGATTGGCGCTGCGCCTCGCGCGTCCGGTCCAGCCGCCGGAGCCCGGGCTTCTCGCGCGCATCGAGACTTGGAAGGCGCTCGCCGCGGAGCTGCAGCGCAATCATCGCCGCTAGGCACATGCGGTACGATCAAAAAAAGAAACGCCCGGCGTGGCCGGGCGTTAGGCGGAAGGCCGGTGGGATGGGGGTCTCAAGGGGGGCCTTCGAGGATGGAAGCTAATCCCGCAGCGTTGCGGGATGATGTCGCGGAATATTTCAGCGACGAAATATCCCCACGATCACCGGCCTAGCGTATGGGCGCTTCGGACCGGGGGGCCGCCGCGAGCACCCGGTAGAATCCGTCGGGCGGAGCGCTCTTCCCGCCTGCCGCCTCGCGAAGCGCCGCGGCGATCCGCGAGGCGATCCCAACTCGATAGTGCAGCGGGTCCCAATAATTCGAATCCTCGGTGGTGATCGCAGAGCGGCGGCGGAAATCGACGAGCAGGGCACCCCGGGCAGCCGCAATGGCGGAGATCCGCGCCTTGCATTCGCGGTCGACCGCCTCCTCGCGCGAGCCGGCCGGCGGCTGGGCGGCCGCGTGGATCGGCGGGAACAGCAGGATGCTTTCGGCCTCCGGCGGAACGCGGGCAAGGAGCTCGTCGAGCCATGGCAAAGCAGGCATCGGCAGTTCTGCGAGCGACGCCTGCGAGGGCTCGTGATCCCTGCGGGTCTCGTCCGGTCTCGGGTTCCGATGGATGTGGGCCCGGGCACGGGCGAGATCATAGGCGCTCTCCGGGGGGACGAAGACCTCGAATCCGTCCGCTCCGATGCGCGGCGGCATCAACCCGAGCCGGTTGAGCACCACCCGTCCTGCGATCTCCAGGCTCTTGAGACTGAGAAAGCCGGCCCAGTCGTTGCGCAAATCCTCGTCGTAGAGCCAGGGCGGAAAGGCCCTGAAGGTCACGCGCTTGCGGTCGGCGTCGGGCTCGCACCAGGTTGCGTCGAGGCCGAGCACCAGCACTTTCGGCCGCGGCACGTGCCGCAGGAACAGCGCAGCGAGCTGCATCTGCTCCCAAGGCGTGCCGGCGTTGAGGCCAAGATTGGCAAAGCGCGCCGCAAACAGCATGTCGAGCTCTCTCGGGTCGAGGAGGCGCACCGTGGAGGTGCCGAAGACCGCGCTGTCGTGGCGCCCGCTGCGGACGATCTGCGGGTACATGAAGCGCTGATTGAGATCCATGATAGGGCGCGCGGCCGCGCCCGGCCGCACCCGTGCGCCATACGGATCGATCGCCGCCGCGAAGGCGTAGAGCGCCGCCGCAAGGCCAAGCGCCACCGCGGCGAAGCTCAGGCCGAAGCGCCGCCAGGCCTGCGCGTGCGCCGCCGCCGGCTCGGACGAGACAAGGGGCATGGCGGGTGTCTCAGCGGCCGCTCGCGGCCTGTCAACCGGAGGGGCCGTTGCGGGACCTGCGGGCGCGGCTCGGCACGGCCCGCGTCCATATCATTGCAGCCGGGCCGCGACCCTCATATCTACGGCGCACTTCGGCGTGCCGCGGCCGGCGGGCGCCTCATCACGGGGTGGCGCATGGCTCGCGACGTTTCCGATGCAACGCCCATCGGCGCGCGCGACGAGCTGGTCCAGTGGATCGCCGAAGGCGAGAAGCCGCGGGACGAATGGCGCCTCGGCACCGAACACGAGAAGATCCCGTTCTACCGCGACGGCAATGCGCCGGTCCCGTACGAGGGCGAGGCCGGCATCCGCGCCCTCCTCGACGGGCTGCGCCTCGAGACCGGCTGGGAGCCGATCCTCGACGGCAACAACATCATCGGCCTGTTCGACGCCGAGGGCGGCGGCGCGATCTCGCTCGAGCCCGGCGGGCAGTTCGAGCTCTCGGGCGCGCCGTTGCGCAGCATCCACGAGACCGCCCGCGAGTTCGCGCGCCACATGGCGGCGGTAAAGCGTGTCGCCGACCCGCTCGGGATGGCCTTCCTCACGCTCGGCATGAGCCCGCGATGGACGCGGGCCGAGACCCCGGTCATGCCGAAACGGCGCTACCGCATCATGACCGCTTACATGCCGAAGGTCGGCCGGCTCGGCCTCGACATGATGTACCGCACCGCGACCGTGCAGGTGAATCTCGATTACGGCTCGGAAGCCGACATGGTGAAGAAGCTCCGCGTGTCGCTGGCGCTGCAGCCGATCGCCACCGCCCTGTTCGCGAACTCGCCCTTTACCGAGGGCAAGCCGAACGGCTTCCTGTCGATGCGCTCGGAGATCTGGCGCCACACCGATCCCGACCGCGCGGGCATGTTCCCTTTGGCCTTCGACGAGGGCTTCGGCTATGAGGCTTACGTCGACTGGGTGCTCGACGTGCCGATGTATTTCGTGAAGCGCGGCGACACCTACCACGACGTCGCCGGCGCCTCCTTCCGCGACCTTCTCGCCGGCCGCCTCGACCGCCTCCCGGGCGAGGTCGCGACGCGCTCGGATTGGGCAAACCACGTCTCGACCGTGTTTCCCGAGGTGCGCCTCAAACGCTATCTCGAGATGCGCGGGGCCGATGTCGGCCCGCCCGAGCGCATCGCGGCGCTTTCGGGCTTCTGGACCGGCATCCTCTACGACCAGGCCGCGCTCGACGGCGCGTGGGACCTGGTCAAGGGCTGGACGAACGAGCAGCGCGAGGAACTCCGCGCCGACGTTCCCCGTCTCGGGCTCGAGGCGGTCATCGCCGGCCGGCCGGTCCGCGACGTCGCCCGCGACGCGCTCGCCTTCTCGCGCGCCGGCTTGAGCAAGCGCGCGATGCTCAACGGCGACGGCCGCGACGAGACCCACTTCCTCGATCCGCTGGACGAGATCGTGGCTCGCGGGAAGACGCCGGCCGAGGACCTCCTCGAGCGCTACCATGGCCCCTGGGGGGGCTCGGTCGCGCCGGCCTTCGCGGAATGCGTTTTTTGAACGGTTGAACGTGTTCAGAACGCGAACATCTCTACGAGCGCATCGGCCAGAAGGCGGCCCGTGACAGGATCGAGCGGCCCGAGCCGTCGTATCAGCCGGCCGCGATCGATTGATCGGATGTGATCGATCGCGAGATCACCCTCGCGCCCTTGGAACAAGGACGGCACCCGGAAGGCGTAGCGCTCGCGCGTGGAGGTCAAGGGCACGATAACGACCGTGCGGACGGTACTGTTGATCTCGTCGGGAGATACCACAACGCACGGACGGGTCTTGCCTATTTCGGACCCCTGGACCGGGTCGAGGGCGACGAGATGGGCGTCATAACGTCGGATTCTTCGGGCCACGGGTGATCCTCCGGCCATGTCCACCCCTTCTCGTCCCAGGAGTTGAGCCCAGTCGCGCCCTCGAATGGATCGACGTCATCTCCATTCTGAACCATCCGGCGTGCGTCCTCCGCCCACCCTTCCCGCGGGTGCCTCTCCGGCCGCATCAGGATGACGCGGCCTTCCTCGACCTTGAGGTCGACCTCGTCGGTGATTCCGCTTTGCTCGAGGATCGCCTTCGGCAGCCGCACGCCCTTCGAGTTGCCGACGCGGACGAGCTTGGTGCGCATGTTCGCCTCCGTGATTACAATGTAATCACGCTACGGTTTTTGGGCAATTCACCGCCGCCCGAACAGCCGTTCGATGTCGGCGAGCTTCAGCTCGACATAGGTCGGGCGGCCGTGATTGCATTGGCCTGAGAAGGGCGTCGCCTCCATCTCGCGCAGGAGCGCGTTCATCTCCTCGGGCTTGAGGCGGCGCCCGGCGCGGACCGAGCCGTGGCAGGCCATGCGCGACAGGACCGCGTCGAGGCGCTCCTCGAGCGGCGAGGCGGCGTCCCATTCGGAGAGCGCATCGGCGATGTCCTGCACGAGCGCCTTGATGCGCCCGCCGGCGAGCGCCGCGGGCAACTCGCGCACCAGCACCGCGCCGTGGCCGAAGCTCTCGATCGCGAGCCCGAGGGCTTCGAGCGCTTTCCCCGCGACGAGCAGGCGGTCGGCATCGACGGGGTCGAGATCCACGACCTCGGGGATGAGAAGAAGCTGTCGCGCGATGCCGGCCGCTTCGCGCTCGCGCTTCAGCCGCTCGTAGACGAGGCGCTCGTGGGCGGCGTGCTGGTCGACGATGACGATGCCGTCCGCGGTCTGCGCGACGATGTAGGTGCCGTGGACCTGGGCGCGGGCGGCGCCGAGCGGCGCCTCCTCGTGGTCGGCCGGCCCCAGGATCGGGCGGATGTCGGCCGAGGGCGGCGCGAAGGCCGTGAACGCCGCCTGCCCCGGCTCCTCGAACCCTGCCGGGCGCTCGAGCGTCGCGGTCTCGTAGGGCGCCTGCCAGCCGGCGAGCGCCGGAGCGGGCCTTGCCGGCGGCACGCGTCCGGCGACGAGGCCGGGCCGCGGCGGCGGCGCCGTGGCCGGCCGGAGCGCGTCCAATGTACGGGCGCCGCCCGTGGTCGCGGCGCGGAAGCCGGCGCGGGCGAGCGCGTCCTTCAGCGCACTGACCACAAGCCCGCGCATATGGGCGGGGTCGCGGAAGCGGACCTCGGTCTTTGCCGGATGGACGTTGACGTCGACGATCGCCGGGTCGCAGTCGATGAACAGCGCCAGCACCGGATGGCGGTCGCTCGGCAACACATCGGCATAGGCGCCGCGCACCGCCCCGATGAGCAGCTTGTCGCGGACCGGGCGGCCGTTGACCACGAAGTGGATGTTCGCCGCCGAGCCCCGGTGGAAGGTCGGCAGCCCGATCTGTCCGGAGAGGCGCAGGTTCTCGCGAGCCTGGTCCACCGCCACCGCGTTGTCGGAGAACTCGGCCCCGAGCACGCGGGCAAGGCGGCGCAGGAGCCCGTGCTCGCCGTCCGCTTCCGGCGGGTAGGCCGTGGCGGAGAGGTGGTCCCCCGACAAGGCGAAGCGGATCTGCGGATGCGCGATCGCGAGCCGCCGCACGACCTCCGCCACGGCCTGCGCCTCGGCGCGGTCGGATTTGAGGAACTTCAGCCGCGCCGGCGTCGCGGCGAAGAGGTCGGCGACCTCGATGCGCGTGCCGATCGAGGCGGACGCCGGGCGCACCGGGCCTTTGACCCCGGCCTCGACCAGGATGGCGGAGCCGGTCGGCGCCTCGGCCGTGCGGGTGAGGATCGAGAGCCGCGCCACGGCGCCGATCGACGGCAGCGCCTCGCCGCGGAAGCCGAGGGTGCCGATGCGGGAGAGATCGCCGTCCGGCAGCTTCGAGGTGGCGTGACGCTCGACCGAAAGCGCGAGGTCCTCGGGGCCCATGCCGGCACCGTCGTCGAGGACGCGGATAAGCTTCCTGCCGCCGCCTTCGATCGTCACCTCGATCGCGCGTGCGCCGGCGTCGATCGCGTTCTCGACGAGCTCCTTCACGGCCGCCGCCGGCCGCTCGACCACCTCGCCCGCCGCGATGCGGTCGACGAGGATGGGGTCGAGCCGGCGGACGAAGGTCATTCCTAGTTCCTGCTTGTCATTCCGGGGCTCCGCGAAGCGGAGAACCCGGAATGACGGGGGATCGGTGTGGTCACCCAGCCTCCGCCAGGTACTTCTTCGCCAGCACCTTGCCCTCCTCGACGGCCGGCTGGTCGAAGGGATCGATGCCGAGCGCGTAGCCGGTGAGGATGGTCTCGAGCATGAAATGCATCAAGAGCTCGCCCATGGCGCGCTCGTCGAGTTTTTCGACATGCATGCGCCGCGTCGGGCGGCCGTTCTTGGCGAGCGTGTCGGCGGTGGCGCGGCCTTGCGCCGCGACGAGGTCCTTCGGCCCGGCGAGATAGAGCTGCTGCTGCGAATGCTGGTCGACCGGCCCGATCGCCGCGACCGGCTGCGAGCCCTTGCCGTCCTTGCCGAGGCTTTCGGCCCACAGCTGCACCCACCAGCGCGTGAAGCGCTCGAGCCGGTCGGCATAGGCCATCAGCACCGTGATCGCCTTGCCCTCCATGGCGAAGGCGAGATTGAGCGCCGCGCCGATCGCGGCCGGCGCCTCTGCGGCGCCGCCGGCGGAGAGCGGCTCATAGGCGCGGGCCGCGCCCGCGCGGATCGCCGCGAGATCGAGCCCGAGCACCGCCGCGGGCAGGAGGCCGACATTGGTCAGGACCGAATAGCGCCCGCCGATGCCGGTGTGGTGATCGAGGAAGGCAACGCCCTCGGGCTCGAGTAGGTCGCGCAGCGCGTTCCTTCCGCCCTTTCTGCGCGGCTCGGAGATGCCGAAGAAGAGCTCGCCGGCGCGCCGGCGGAGCCCCGCCTTGTCGAGCGCCGAGAGCACCGCGATCGTCTGCATCAAGGTCTCGCCGGTGCCGCCGGATTTCGAGATCGCGACGAAGCGCGAGGTCTGAAGCGGCAGGCGCTCGAGAAGCGCCCCGAAGGTCAGAGGGTCGAGGTTGTCGAGGAAGTGGACGCGCGGGTTCTCGGCAAAGCGCCCGGTGCCCGGCACGGCGTAGTCCTTGAGCTGGGCGAGCGTCTGGCCGCCGAGGCTCGACCCGCCGGTGCCGAGGAAGACCACGTCGGTCGCGCCGTCCTTGAGCCGCGCCGCCGCCTCGCGGATCCCGTCGAGATCGTCGGTGGTGCGCGGCATGCGCAAGAGCGGCAGGCCTCCGGCGGCATCGTCCCGCGCGAGGCGCTTCGCGGCGTTGCCGACTCCGACGAGCGCGGCGTCGAGCGCCGTCTGCGGCAGCCCGGCCTCGCCGATATTGGTCGCGAGCGCGAGCTCGATCGATTGCTGAAGCGCCATGGTGTCTCCGCCAAACCCTCTCCCTGCACGGGAGAGGGTGGACTCGGCCGCAGGGCCGAGCCGGGAGAGGGGCGTGTGGCCCAGACTCCCCTCTCCGCGCTCGCGCTTCGCGCGAGTCGCCCTCTCCCTTCAGGAGAGGGTTTAAGCGAGTCCCGTCGGCCGCCCGGCGACCACCACGAGCAGTCGCCCGTCGCCGATGGTGCGATCGGCGGCGCGGCGGATGTCGTCCTGGGTGACTGCGGCGACGAGGGCGTTGCGGCGGGCGATGTAGTCGATGCCGAGGCCCTCGAATGCAACCTGCGCGAGCTGGTGGGCGATCTTGGTCGAGGTGTCGAAGCCGAGCGCGTAGGAGCCGGTCAGGTAGTCCTTGGCCTTCTGCAGCTCCTCGTCGGTCGGGCCCTCGTCCTTCAGCCGCGCCATCTCGGCCTCGATCACCGCAAGCGCCTCGCCGACGCGCTCGTTCTTGGTCGCCGTGTAGCCCCAGGTCATGGCCGCGCCGCGATAGCTCACGAGCGAGGTGCCGACCGAATAGGCAAGCCCGCGCTTCTCGCGCACCTCCTGGAACAGCCGCGAGGTGAAGGCGCCGCCGCCGAGGATGTGGTTGAGCACATAGGCCGGGATGAAGTCCGGATCGCGCCAGGACACCCCATCGGTGCCGAAGCGGATGACCGATTGCGGCACGTCGATGTCGACGACGTGCCGCGTGCCGCGCCCGGCGATCCTGGTTGCCGGCACGGCCGCAAGGGGAGCCGGCTCCGGCAATGTGCCGAAGACCTGGTCGAGGGCGAGCGCCAGCGGCCCCGGGCCGATCGCGCCGACCGCCGCGATCTTGGCGCGCCCCTGCGCGATCGCCTTGCCATGCAGCGCGACGAGGTCGTCGCGGCTGATCGCGGCGACGCTCTCGACCGTGCCGCCGCTCGGCCGCCCGTACGGATGTCCGGGAAAGGCCTCCTCGAAGAAGCGGCGCGAGGCCATGACACCGGGATCATTCTGCTGGTAGCGCAGCCCGGCGATGGTCTGGGCGCGCACGCGCTCGATCGCGTCGGCGTCGAAGCGCGGCTCGGCGAGCGCCAGCCGCAACAGCTCGAGCGCCTCGTCGACATGGCGCACGAGCGTCTTGAGCGAGCCGCCGACCGCATCCGGGCCGGCGTTGAAGCTGAGCTCGATCGCCCGTGCCGCGAGCCGCTCCTGGAAGGCGTCGGAGGAATAGGGGCCGGCGCCCTCGTCGAGAAGCCGCGCCAGCATCTGCGCGACGCCGGGCTTCTCGTCCGGATCCTGCGCCGCGCCGCCCTCGAAGGTGAAGGCGAGCGCCACGAGCGGCACCACCTCGGAGGGCACATGCCAGGCCTCGACGCCGCCGGGCGAGAGCACCCGGGCGACCTCGGTCGGCGAGGCGGAGAGGGCTTCCATCGCGGCGACGCTCATCGAGGTCCCTTCCGGCTCATGCGGCCGTCTTGCACAGATAGCCGGTGACCGAGCGCGGCGGCACCAGGAAGCGCTCGGCGACCCGCGCGAGGTCGTCCTTGGTCACGGCCTCGATGTCGGCCGGCCAGCGCCGGACCTCCTCGATGGTCTCGCCGATCGCCAGCGCCGAGCCGTAGATGCGGGCGAGCGAGGACTGGCTGTCGGTCGAGTAGATCGTCTCGGCGACGAGGCGGGTCTTCGCTCGCTCGAGCGAATCGGCATCGAGGGCCTCGGCCGGGATCGCCTTCAGGGTCGCGTCGACCGCGTCCTCGAGATCCTCGAGCGAGATCCCCTGGCCCGGCACCGCATAGACCGAGAAGCGCGTGTCGTCGATCGAAGAGCCCATGTACCAGGCGCCGGCATTGACCGCGAGGCCGCGCTCCATGACGAGCTTGCGGTAGAAATAGGAGGTCGGGCCGCCGCCGAGCATCTCGGCGAGAAGCTCGAGCGCCGCCGAATCGCGGCCATCGCCGGTGCGTGAGGAGGGCACGAGATAGAGCCGCTGCAGCGTCGGCTGCTCGACCTTGGGGTCGGCGACCGCAAGATGCCGCGCGGCGCGGGGCTCGGGCTCCCGCGGCCGGCGCCGGAGCGGGCGCTCGCCGAACGGCGTGACGCGGCCGTAGCTGTCCTCGGCAAGACGCCGCACCTCGTCCGGCGCGACGTCGCCGGCGACGACCAGGATGGCGTTCTCGGGCGTGTAGAAGCGCCGATAATAGGTGAGCGCGTGCTCGCGGTTCAGCCCCTCGATCTCGTGCATCCAGCCGATGATGGGCGTGCCGTAGGGGTGGTGGACGAAGAGCGCGGCCGCCATGGCCTCGGAGAGCTGGGCCGCCGGGTCGGTCTCGACCCGCATGCGGCGCTCCTCGAGCACCACGTCGCGCTCGGGCCCGACCACCGCCTCGTCGAGGACGAGGCCGGTCATGCGGTCGGCCTCGAAGCCCATCATGGTCTCGAGGTGCTCGCGGGCGACGCGCTGGAAATAGGCCGTGTAGTCGAACGAGGTGAAGGCGTTCTCCTGGCCGCCGAGCGCCGACACGACCTGGCTGAACTCGCCCGCCGGGTGGCGGTTCGTGCCCTTGAACATCAGGTGCTCGAGGAAATGCGCGATCCCCGATTGGCCGACCGGGTCGTCGGCGGAGCCGTTGCGGTACCAGATCATGTGGGTGACGACCGGCACGCGCCGGTCCGGCACCACCACGACGTCGAGGCCGTTGTCGAGCGTGAAGGAGAACACCTCGGGGCCGCCGCCCTCGGTCTGCCGGAACGGCGCCGCTTCGGTGCGGAGCGTGGCGGCGCCGGTCACATCAGGCATCGAACGAACCCTCGGGTGCTCAGGGCGGCGGCACCGGCGCCGCAAATCGAAACCGGCGGAAGCAATATCCTGCGACCGGCCCTAGATAGGCGCGGGCCGGCGCCTCACAAGCGAGAGCGCAGGCTCAGCGGCGCGCCGCCTGCTCGCGCCAATAAGCCTTCGGGTCGGCTTCGTCGGTTCTATGCTGGACCTCGAAGCCGGGCTTCACCCTCATGGTCGGCTTGCGGAAACCGTCCGGCGGCTCGGTCAGGCGGCCGCGCTCCGGCTCCTCCATCGAAGAGAGCGCCGCCTCCTGCTTGCGGCCCTCCGCGCGCAGCTGGTCGGGATGGACGAGGAGGGCGTCGCGGGCGTTGTCGCCGCGGCGCATGACGGGCTCGCTCGGCACTTCCGCGCCCGGGCGGCGGCCCTGCCGGATCTCCTGGACCGACAGCGTCGGATTGCGGTCGAGGCGGCGCTTCTCGGTTTCGGTCACCGGAAGGCTCGCTTCCTGGGCGCGGCGCCGCGCGGCGACCACGTCGGGATCGTTCGGCCATTGCGGGTTCGCGGCCTGGAGCGAGCGCGGATCGGCCGGATCGCGCAGCTCCATCTTGGGCGGCAGCACGAGAGGGGCCCGTTCGCGGTACTCGATCGCCGCCCGCTCCTTCGGGATGATGCCGATCGAGCCCAGGACGTCCTTCATGAAGGCGCCTTCCTGGGCGGCGGCCCCGCCGGCGGAGACAAGCGCCGCGGCGGCGGCGAGCGCGCCGAGGCGCGCCAAAGCGAGAATTCTCATGGGCCCCACCATCCTCGTCGTTCTTTGCCCCGTCTTTCGACGGGTGTTCTTGCATTCCGGCGAAGGTGTGGCGGTTCTGCCGCTCCGCGAAACCTTCGCCGGCACTTTCCCAGGTATCGTGTCTTTCGCGCAACGCTTCGCGGCCGCCAGCTCAGCTGCTGCGGACCGGCCCCGCGCGACGCTTCTCGAGCACGAAGGAATCATAGAGGAGGCCCGCGACTCCGGCAACGATCGCGGCGTCGGCGATGTTGAAAACGTACCAGGAGAAGCTGCCGACGTGGAAATGGATGAAGTCGAACACCGCGCCGTAGGCGATCCGGTCGACCACGTTGCCGACGGCGCCGCCGATGATCAGCCCAAGCGCCGCGGCGAGGAAGCGGGTCGAGGCCCGGCGCAGCCACACCGAGAGGCCGACCGCAGCGGCGATCGACAGGACGACGAGCGCCCAGCGGCCGAGCTCGGTGTGCTGCTGGAAGAGGCCGTAGGAGATCCCCCGGTTCCACACCACGATGAGATCGAGAAAGGGCGCGAGCGCCAGCGGCTCGCGGCTCGCGAGCACGTCGACGAAGAGGAAGTAGAGCTTAGAGGCCTGATCGAGGACGAGCGTGGCGAGCGCCACGAGCGCGCCGAACCGCGCTGGATGGGTCATGCGGCGCGCTTGGCGTCCCATTCCCTGAGCGCCGCCGCGTCGCGCGGCGTCACGTCGGGATAATCGGGATCGGCGCCGACCTCCGGCGTAATCTTCCAGGAGCGGGCGCATTTGCGGCCGCGCGCGAGCCGCGGCAGCACGGCTACGCCCTTGACCTCGTCGAGGCGGAAGGCGTCGGCCGCGCCTTCGCCGCGCAGGATCTCGATGTCGGAGGTGATGCACACCTCGGCGAAATCGACGCCCTCGAGCGCACTGAAGAGCTCATCGTCCGCGATATGGACGAGGGGCGCGGTCTCAAGGCTCGCGCCGATGCGCTTTGCGGCGCGCTCGATCTCGAGCGCGCCGGTCACGACCCGGCGCACCCGCCGGATCCGGTGCCAGCGCGACGCGACCGCCTCGTCGCGCCATTCGCGCGGGGTCTCGGGGAAGGTCTGAAGATGCACCGAGCCGTCGGGCGACGGCTCGCGCGAGAGCCAGGCCTCCTCGGCGGTGAACACGAGGATCGGCGCGAGCCACGCGACCACGCGCCGGAAGGTCTCGTCGATGACGGTGAGCGCGGCCTTGCGCTTCACGCTCGAGATCGGATCGCAGTAGAGCGCGTCCTTGCGGATGTCGAAATAGAAGGCCGACAGGTCCGTGGTCATGAAGGCGTTCAACAGGGCCACCACCCGCTTGTAATCGAAGGCGGCGTAGGCCTGCCGGATGTCCTCGTCGAGCTCGGCGAGGCGATGCAGCACGAAGCGCTCGAGCTCGGGCATCTCGGCTGCCGCGACCCGGTCCTCCTCGCTGAAATGCGCGAGCGAGCCGAGCATCCAGCGCAGCGTGTTGCGCAGCTTGCGATAGGTCTCGACGAAGGTCTTCAGGATCTCCGGGCCGATGCGCAGATCGTCGGCATAGTCCGAGGCCGCCACCCACAGGCGCAGGATGTCGGCGCCGGAATCCTTGATCACGTCCTGCGGCGCCGTGACGTTGCCGAGGGACTTCGACATCTTCTGACCTTTCTCGTCGAGGACGAAGCCGTGGGTCAGCACGATGTCGAAGGGCGCGCGGCCGCGCGTGCCGCAGCTCTCGAGAAGCGAGGATTGGAACCAGCCCCGATGCTGGTCCGAGCCCTCGAGATACATGACCGTGTCCGGGCCGCAGTCGAGCCTGCGGTGGGCCTTGAGGTCGTCGCGGCGCTCGAGCGTGAAGGCATGGGTCGAGCCTGAATCGAACCAGACGTCGAGCACCATCCGGACCTGCTCGTAGGCCGCGGGATCATGGCCGAAGGGCTTGAGGAAGCGCTCGGCGGCGTCCGGCCGGAACCAGGCGTCCGCCCCTTCTTCCTCGAAGGCTGCGGCGATCGCCTCGTTGACGCGCGGATCCTTGAGGATGCGGTCGGTCGCGCGCTCGACGAAGATGGTGATCGGCGAGCCCCAGGCGCGCTGGCGCGAGATCACCCAATCGGGCTTTGACGCGATCATCCCGTTGATGCGGTTCTCGCCGGTCGCCGGCACCCATTCGACGGTCTTGATCGCCGCGAGCGCGCGATGGCGGAGCGTGTCGGCCGGAGCTTCGTTCTTCGGCCACATCAAGGTGCCGAGCGGCCCTCCCTCTCCCGCGTGCGGGAGAGGGTCGGGGTGAGGGGGGGAGGAGGGAGCGCTGCCCTCGCCCGGTCGGCGCTGCCGCGCCGACTCGGCCTCTCCCGCTTGCGGGAGAGGTGAAATCGGCTTGTCCATGGCGATGAACCATTGCGGCGTGTTGCGGAAGATCAGCGGCGCCTTCGAGCGCCAGGAATGCGGGTATTGATGCTTCAGCCGCCCGCGCGCGACGAGCGCCCCGACCTCGGCGAGCTTCCTGATCACCGCCTCGTTCGCGCCGGCGTCCTTGCCTTTGTCGTCGTAGATGCGCTCGCCGGCGAAGAAGGGCACGTCGGCGAAGTAGGAGGAGTCCTCGCCGACCGTGTGCGGCACCTCCGGCGTGCCGCACGCGGCGAAGGTCTCGCGGTGGCGGATGAAGGTGTGGTAGTCGTCGGCGCCGTGGCCGGGCGCCGTGTGCACGAAGCCCGTGCCGGCGTCCTCGGTGACGTAGTCGGCCGGGAACACCGGCACGTCGAAATCCCAATAGCCGTTCGCGCCGGAAGCGCCCCGGAACGGGTGCGCGCAACGCGCGATCATCA
The DNA here is from genome assembly GCA_029266525.1 of Microvirga sp. Lineage (GTDB taxonomy): Bacteria > Pseudomonadota > Alphaproteobacteria > Rhizobiales > Beijerinckiaceae > JAJKJG01. The sequence goes on along the minus strand of JAQSWQ010000026.1, from coordinate 33,252 downwards.
CCGGCAGCACGTCCTTCACCCGCTCGTGGCCGGTCACGCGCGCCGCCGCGAAGACCTCGGGCGCGAGCTTGTCGGCGATGACATAGAGGTCCCCGGCCTTCGCCCAATTGTCGGGCGGCGCGTCGGTGACGCGGTAGAGCCCGTATTGGATCTCCGGCCCGAAGACGATCGCCCGGTTCGCCGGGATCGTCCAAGGCGTCGTGGTCCAGATCAGCACCGAGGCGTCGGCGAGGTCGCCGTCGAGCGTGTCGACGACCTTGAACTTCACCCAGATCGTCGGCGAGGTCTTCTCGTGGTACTCGACCTCGGCCTCGGCGAGCGCGGTCTTCTCGACCGGCGACCACATCACCGGCTTCGAGCCGCGGAAGAGCTGGTCGGAGATGGCAAACGCCATGATCTCGCGGGCGATCTGCGCCTCCGCCTCGAAGGCCATGGTTGAATAAGGATGGTCCCAGTCGCCCTCGACCCCGAGGCGCTTGAACTCCTCCCGCTGCACGTCCATCCACTTCGCCGCGAACGCCCGGCACTCCTGCCGGAACTCGACGATTTCGACCGCGTCCTTGTCCTTGCCCTTGGCGCGGTATTCCTCCTCGATCTTCCACTCGATCGGCAGCCCGTGGCAGTCCCAGCCCGGCACGTAGTTCGAATCATGGCCGAGCATCGCTTGGGAGCGCACCACGAGATCCTTCATGACCTTGTTGAGCGCATGGCCGATATGGATGTTGCCGTTGGCGTAAGGCGGGCCGTCGTGGAGGATGAAGCGCGGCCGGCCCTGCGCGACCTCGCGCAGACGCCGGTAGAGGTCGAGCTCGGCCCAGCGCTTCAGAAGCTGCGGCTCGCGCTGCGGCAGCCCGGCTCGCATCGGGAAATCCGTTTGCGGCAGGAAGAGCGTTTCGGAATAGTCCCGCTGCTTTGCGGGAGCGGCGGTGGCAGTGTCGTTCATAGGTTCGGACCGGTCGAAGGGCCTCGTCGTGAGCGACGAGACGCGGGCCAAGGGACAAAAGCGAGCGTGCCGGACCTTCGCCGAAAGATCAGCTGAAGGCCGGGCTCGTAATTCGCCGGTAGCGGATCCCCTGATGCGCCACCGCCATGTGGCCCGATATGGTCATGGCCGGCGCTTGTAGCAGCGGTGCCGGCAAGAATAAAGCGCGACCAAGCACCCCTACTCGATGACCAGGTCGGCGCGGGCGAGGAGCGTGGGTGGTATCTCGATTCCGAGCGCTCTTGCGGTCTTCAGGTTGACGGCGATCTCGAATTTCGTGGGCTGCGTGACCGGCAGGTCGGACGGGTTCGCGCCCTTGAGGATCCGGTCGACGTAGCTTGCCGCTTCGCGATAGAGGTGCTGGAGGTTGCCGCTGTAGGAGAGCAGTCCCCCGCTCTCGGTGAACTGAATGATCGGCGAGACCGCCGGCAGCTTATGCTTGAGCGGCAGGGCAGCCGACCCGGCCGAGAGGAGGCTCGGCTGGATGATGACCGCATCCACGGGATCCTTGTCGAGCGTAGCGAAAGCGCTCTCCATTTCCTGTCCGCCGGAAAGCATCAAAGGCTTGATGACGAGACCGACCGCCCGGCCAGCCTGCTGAACGTATTCGAGGAACGGCTTGGCGAAAGGATCCCGGGCGTTGCAGAGAGCGGCAACCACCTTGGCCGATGGCATCATCTCCTTGATCAGCTCGACGTTCTTGCCCGCCACCTCGCCGGCAGCGCCCGACACGCCGGTGATGTTCCCGCCCGGCCGGGAAAGGCTCTGGATAAGGCCTGTTCCAAGCGGATCGCCAACCCCGGCCATCACGATCGGAATGTCGCGCGTGGCGCGGCTCGCCGCCGTTACGGTCGGCGTCTGCCAGCCGACGATCAGGTCGACCTTCTCGCGCACGAGATCCGCCGCAAGGTCCGTCAGGTGCTCCAGGCGTCCGCCTGCCGACCGGAAATCGAAGCGGATGTTCTGGCCGTCGACATAACCCAGCTCGCCGAGGGCCTTGCGGAACTGAGCGTAGAAGACTTCCGGATCCGGATTCCCAAGAACCAAAACCCCTATTCTGGGCGCCTTGGGGGATTGAGCCTGCGCACGGAGCGGCGAGCGCGGCGCTGCCGAGACCCGCGAGAAAGGTCCGCCGTCTCATGAATCAACCCCCATCCGTTCCTGCATGCGTCGACGCCCAGCCAGTTTCCCGTCAGCTGATGAATGAGTCGAGGGGCTGGACATCCGGCGCAAGAATCTGCCGCGCCTGGCTGGCATCCTGCCTCATGCGCGCGACCAGCGCGCCCGCGCTCCCGAAGTCAAGAGCAATGCCGCCAGGGGACCGACATGGGGCCGAGCCGAGCGGAAGAGCCGCTCGGCGGCGCTACCGCGGCGGGAGAGCGCTCTCCGCGCGCAGCCGGTCGAGCAGGCCCATGTAAGTGTAGGCGCTGATCCACTGGTAATCGCAGTAGCTCATGACGTCGTGGTATTGGGTCCCCGACAGCGCTTTCATCGGCAGCCCAAGAGACGTGTCGCCCAGATCGTAGCCGACGAAACCGCCCTTATCGGCCGCGAGCTGCGAGCCGGGATTTGGATAGTGGCGATCCGCGCCATCGGTGACGGCGCAGGGATATGGGGGCGTCGTGCAGCGCCCGGTCTGATCGATAGCCGTGCACGGCGCCCACTCGCCAGCCGGATTGAGAAACGACACCGGTCCCGCGTGACGCCGGCCAAGCGAATGGCCGATTTCGTGGGCGGCGTTCCAATCTCCCCATGATCCATCCTGGTCCCAAGCGACGGACGGGATGAGCGTCGTGCTCGCGCCGGTCCACCCGGCGGCCGTGACGGAGGGATCAGGCGAGGTCGGAATCTTGCCCGAGCACCCACCAGCGAAAAAGCTGCCGTTGACATCGAGCGCCGGAAGTTTCGGCGCAGACGACACATCTGCGAACGCAAGCGCGTAGTAGCGCGTGCGCTTGTCCGTTCCGCGCCCGATGTCGCGAGTACGGTATTCGGCAGCACGATCGGCCGCCCATTTGCAATCGAACAAAGCGGCAGGCGTGGGGCTCGTCGCCGCGTCGGCGGGACGGTCGTGCTGCAGCTTCGAGAAGGTCAGCGTGCTGATCGGATAGGCGCGCTTCAGCCAAGACTGCAGCAGGTTGTAATCGAGATCGCGTGGCGCCTTGCGAGCGAAGCTTCCGTATTGGTAACTCACGCCCACGACCGTCAGCCGCATCTCGAGGGGCGGCTGCAACGACACGGTTCGCGAACAAGCGCCCGTGCACATGGATTGACCCCAAGGACTCCATCCCGCGCTCAGGGTTTTTAGCGAGACCCGAATGCGCCCTTCGGGCGGATTCGCGATCACGAAATTCAGGCTTTTCGCGAGATCCTGACGGCGGTCGGACAGCGCGTCGGTTGTCGAGGCCATCGTGGCCGCCGATGAGATGTCGAAGGCAGGGCCGTTGTCGGGGGTGACGGTGAGCACGCCGGTCAGCGACCCGTACGATCCCGGGCTCACATAAACCCTGACCACCGTCGGCTTGCCAGCGAGGAGCGGCACCGACTGGGCAAGGTCCTGCACCGATTGCGCCACTTCGATCGAGCTCACGACAGGATTCGCCGGCTCGGGGATCGAGAGCCGCATCAGCGCTTTGTTCAATCGCTCGATGAGATAGAGCTCGCCCGTCCCCGGATGACCGACGATGGAGGCCTGGTAGGGTTCCAAAACGCCGGCGCCGTTCCGCGCCTCGACTTTAACGACGCTGTTGGTTGCGCCGTCGAGAATGGCCACGAAACCCACCCCGGTCGCGAAGACCCGGTCGTGAACGGTGTCGACCCAAATGTTCTCGGACAGAGTTTGCCCGATCTCGACGAACGCGACTGAGCGCGAATAGCCGTCCACGACCGCGATCCTGCTTCCCGAAGCGGCATAGACCCGGTTGGTCACGGGATTGATGCCGATGCTCGCTGGCGACGGCACGTCGATAAAGGCCACCCCCTCTGTCGTGGGGTCGTATGCGATGAGCGAGCGGGCTCCGCTGTTGGCGATCGCGAAGTAGGCCTTTCTCGTCACGCTGTTCACGGCGCCGAAGCTGCTCGCCGCGAAGAGCGGATACCGGCTGGTCCCAATCGGGGTCGCGCTGAGGGTGGCGGAAGCCGGCGAGTTCGGACCGTTCCAAGGCGTGGTCTCGCTCGTGATCCTGATCACGGGAGTAGCCAGACCGGACGGGAGCGGAACCGGCGCGTAGTAAGTATGGTTGCGGAAGTCCGGAACGATCGCCTGCGGCGAGTCAGCGAGGCTCTGCGTCGCGAGCGGCGTCATGGTGAAGCCGTCGATTTGGGTCAGCCTTTTCGCGCTCGCATCCAGGTGAAAAACCTGGTCCGTTAACGGATCGACAAGGAGCGCGGTGACGAATGAGCTCTTCACACGATCGGTTTTGGCTACTTGGCCTCCCGAGGTGATCCCGGCAACTCCATCACTGGACACGACGTAAACTTTGTTTTGCGCGGGGTTGATCGCAAGACGGGCCTGCCCGCCGGGTAAGGCCAGTCCCGAGATGGTGGATATTGTCTTCGCGGCGGGATCGACGACGCTCACCTTGCCCGAGACGTCAGTCAGGTAAAGCTTGTTGGTCTGCTGATTAAGCGCGAAATCCGTGATGGCGTCCTCCGGAAGCGCCACGACGAGGCTGAGCGTCGGCGTTTGCTGCGCCTGTGCCGGCTCGAACGCGAGCGCGATGAAGGCGAGATACGCCAGCGCGCCGGCGGTCCGCGCCAAACGAAGCGAGGCGCCCTCTATGAACGACATGTCACCCTGTCCTTGCGATTGAGTGCAGCGGTTGAATCTGCATCGGCCATCAGCGTGGCACAACCGCAGAAGGCGGCATAGCCCGGGCGTCAGCGGCCAGACCGGCCGAAGGGTCAGGAACGCCGGAGGCGCTCCTAGAGCCACGGTCGGCCGCTGCTGACCGGTAGAGAGCCTACGCAACCGGATATGGTCGGGGACGGAGCTTGCCGATCAAGGAAGCCGCATTGCCGCGCTCCGCTTGCGCCAGCATCCGCCGCGCCGTGCCCGCGTCCTCGTTCATGCGGGCCATCAGCGCGTCGGCCGAGGGAAAGCGCTCCTCGGCCCTGATCCAGCCGACGAGCTCGACCTCGATCAAGCGGCCGTAAAGGTCGCCGGAGAAGTCGAACAGAAATACCTCGAGGAGCGGCGCGCCGTTGTCGAAGGTCGGGCGGCGGCCGAAGCTCGCGACGCCGTCGCGCATCTCGCCCGCCCCGAGCGCCGCCCGCACCGCGTAGATGCCGTGCCGCAGGCGGCAATTCTCCGGCAGCCGGATGTTGGCGGTTGGGAAGCCTAAGGTGCGGCCGCGCTTCTCGCCATGGCGGACCTCGCCCTGCACGAACCAGCGATAGCCGAGAAGGGCGTTGGCGCGGGCGATGTCGCCGGCCTCGAGCGCCGCGCGGATCGCGCTCGACGACACCGGCTCGCCGGCAAGCGACACCTGCGGCACGATAAGCGATTGGAGGCCGAGCTCGCGCGCGAGCGCCTCCAGCAGCGCCGGATTGCCCTCGCGGCCCTTGCCGAAATGGAAGTCGTGGCCGACCACGACGCCGGCGGCGCCGAGTTCGCCGGCGAGGAGGCCGACGAAGTCGCGCGCGCTCGTGCCGGCGAGCGCGGCGTCGAAGCGCCGGACCACCGCGCCGTCCATGCCGAGCCTGTCGAAGATCGCGAGTTTCGCGGCTTCCGGGGTCAGCCGGAACAGCGGCTTTTGCGGCGCGAAGAACTCGCGCGGATGAGGCTCGAAGGTCAGGACCAATGCCGGCGCGCCCTGCCGCCGCGCCTCGCCGATCGCCGCCTCCAGGAGGACCTGGTGACCGCGATGCACGCCGTCGAAATTGCCGATCGCCACCACGGCGCCGCGCAAGGCGTCCGGCAGGCGCTCGCCGTCGCGGCAGACCGCGAAGGCGGGCGCCGAGTTCGGCTCGGTCTTTGGAGGCATGCGGGGTCAGCTTGGCGCCAGGAAAGGGCCGAAGCTCTGTCCAAAAGCCCCGACCGGGTCAAGCGAGCGCGGCCGGCGGTAGCGGGGTCTTTTGAAATTCATAATTCGACGCTGTGGCCCTGATGTGCGAGGGTTTGCACGATGATCGGAGGCGACCGCTATGCGCTGGTGGCACTGGTTCGTCCGTCTATTCCGAAGGCCCTTGTCCGATCCGAGCGACGCTGAGACGCGACGCCGGCTCGATATCGCAGCGGGCGACGCAAATAGAGCCGCTGAATCCAGGATACCGCCGCCGCCGCAGATCGGGTGATGAAAGCCTTTCAGGCCGCCCTTTTCCGGTACCGCCCGCGCTTCCCCGGCTTCGGCTCCGCTGCCTCATCGCGCGGGCGCTTGGGGCGCTTCACGGGTACATCGGTCATGGTGAGGAGTGTGGGGGCTTGCGCCCTCGCGTCAACCCCGGCCAATTTCAAAAGACCCCACTACCCGGCCGGCCGCCCGCGAGGGCGGGTTAACCGCTTTGCAACGCCGGGCGGATAGCTTGCCCGGGGCTGGGGCAAACGGCTCCCGCGCCGGAGGTGGGGTATGGCCCTCGATCCATCGATGCCGATCCTCGTCGTCGACGACTACCAGACGATGGTGCGCATCATCCGCAACCTCCTGAAGCAGCTCGGCTTCGAGGACGTCGACGACGCCTCCGACGGCTCCGCCGCGCTCGCCAAGCTCAAGCAGAAGAAATACGGCCTCGTCATCTCCGATTGGAACATGGAGCCGATGACCGGCTACGAGCTCCTGCGCCACCTGCGCGCCGACGAGAGCCTGCGCTCGACCCCCTTCATCATGGTCACGGCGGAATCGAAAACCGAGAACGTCATCGCCGCGAAGAAGGCGGGCGTGAGCAACTACATCGTCAAGCCTTTCAACGCCCAGACCCTCAAGACCAAGATCGAAGGCGTCTGCGGGGTCTGAGACTCACCGCCTCGATGCGACCGCCTCAGGACCAGACGAGGCGGTCCATCACGATGTCGGGGCGCGCGCTCTGGCGCCCGAGCCAATCCTGCACATGGCCCGACGCGAGCTCGTTCTCGTGCAGCTTGAGTTCGCAGGCGTGGATGCCGCGCGCGACGAGGAGCGACGGGAGCCCGAACTTCGCGGCCCCGGCGATGTCGGTGCGGATCGCGTCGCCGAGCGCCAACACGCGCGAAGGCTCGATGCGCTCGCGGCCGGCGAGCTTCGCGGCAGCCGCGAGCGCCGCCTCGTAGATCGGCCGGTGCGGCTTGCCGGCGTAGAAGACCTCGCCGCCGAGCTCCTCATAGGCCTGGGCGATCGAGCCGGCGCAGGGGATCAACTGGTTCCCGCGCTCGACCACGAGGTCGGGGTTGGCGCAGAGCATCCACAGCCGCCGCGCGCGCAGGCGCTCGAGGGTCGGGGCGTAGTCCTTGGCGGTCTCGCGCGTGTCGTCGTAGAGGCCCGAGCAGACGACGTAGCCGGCCTCGTCCACGCCCGCGAAGCGGACCTCGAGCCCGGCGAAGATCGGCTTGTCCCGCTCCGGTCCGATATGCAGCACGGCCTCGCCCTTGCGCTCGGCGATGATCCGGCGCGTGAGGTCGCCCGAGGTGATCACGGCGTCATAGGCGGAGCGCGGCACGGCGAGCCGGTCGAGCTGGCCGACGACGGCGCTGTTCGGCCGCGGCGCGTTGGTGATCAGGATCACGCAGCCGCCGGCTTCGCGGAAGCGCATCAGCGCCTGGTAGGCCGGCTGCGAGGCCTCGATGCCGTTATGGATGACGCCCCACACGTCGCAGAGGATGACGTCGTAGCGCGTCGCGACCTCCTCGAGTCCGGCGGCGAAATGGATCGGTTCGTGGGATTTCATCGGCCCCGCCGGCGTGAGGCGACCGCCGGTACGGGGGAGCCCCCTCCAAGTCAACCGCGCCCTCCTTTGCACGCCCCCGCTTGCTGCGCCGCGGGGATTTGACGCCGAGTTGGCCTTCGCTACCCTTCGGCCGCCGAGCTGCGCTCCCCGCCCCCGAAAGGCCTGCCATGCCCCGCTTCTTCAACCCGTCCACGGTCGCCGCCCCGGCGGCCCGCTACAGCCACGGCGTCGAGCACGGCGCCGGCGCCCGCCGCCTCGTCATCTCGGGGCAGGTCGGCACCCGGCCGGACGGCACGCTCGCCGAAGGCTTCGAGGCGCAGGCCGAGGCCGCCTGGGACAACCTCGTCGCCGTCCTGCGCGACGCCGGCATGGACCTCCCCGATCTCGTGAAGACCACGATCTTCGTCACCGCGCCCGACGTCCTCATGGCCTCGCGCGCGGTGCGCGAGCGCAAGCTCCAAGGAGCCGCGCCCGCCTCGACCTACCTCCAGGTCGCCGGGCTCGCCCGACCGGACTTCCTGATTGAGATCGAGGGCGAGGCCGTGAAGGAGTAGGCCGTGAAGGAAGAGCGCAAGGAATTGATCATGCAGGTTGACGGCATGACCGGCGACGGCTGCGTCGACGCGGTGACGAAGGCAATCCGGCGGCTCGACCCTACCGCCGAGGTGGCGGTCGATCTCGAGCACGCCCGCATCACGGTCCAGACCTGCGCCCAGAGCCTCGAGGTCGCCGAGGCCCTGAACAAGGCGGGCTACGAGGCGAAGGGGATGACGCTTTAAGGCCTATTTGGCGCTTGTGGCCGGCCCGTCCGGCATCGCCGAGGCAAGCCCGGCGTGGTGGAGATCGGCGACGAAGCGCGCGGTGATCGACGGGCAGAAGCCCGCGCGCTCCAGGGCGCGGCGAGGCTCGGCAATGAGCTGCGGCGCGGCCGACTGCGCCTCCTGCAGGAACTGCCTCGCCCGGTCGATTTCGCCGTCGCGATAGGCGACGAGGGCGCGCGCGAAGGCGCCCAAGAAAGAGCGCTCGCCGACGAGGCTCGCGGCGATGGTGCGCGCCGTCGCAAGGTCGCCTTCCATATAGGCCGCGACGAACTTGTAGAAATCGTACCAGGGCGGCCGGCCGGGATTGGCCGCGATCGCCCGGTCGAGATGGGCGAGCCCTTCCGCGTAGCGCCCGAGCTGGACGTAGCGGGCGCCGAGCTCCGCCGCGATGTCGGTGTTGTAGGGGTTGAGCTCGACGGCGAGCTGGCCTTCGCGCAGCGCCGCCTCGGTCTCGTTGCGCGCAAACAGCGCGCTCATCATGGCGTAGTGGGCGCGCGCGCTCTGCGGGGCGAGCTCGACCGCCTTCTGGGCGGCGCGCAGCGCACGATCGAGCGGATCGGGCCGCGGGTTGAGGCCGATCCGGTGCTCGAGGAGATAGGAGTTGGTCAGGAGCGCGTAGCCGAGGTGGTAGGTCGGGCGGGCCGCGACCACGGCCTCGAGGCAGTCGCGCGCCCGGGCGTGGTCGCTCGGGTCGATGCCGAAGCGGCTGTCGTGCGCGGCCACCAGGCAATGCGCCCCGCTGCCCTCCTGCGCCCGCGCGCGCAGATCGCTGAAGATCACGCCGAAGGGCTGGCCGACCGTGACGGCGATCGCGCCGGCGAGCTCGCGCTCGCGCGGGCCCGGCCCCTGGCCGACATCGCCGCTGTCGAGCTCGCGCGTCCACAAGACTTCGCCGCTCGGGCGATGCGTGAGGCGCGCGCTGACATGCGCGCCCTCGCCGTCGCGGCTCGCCCGAAGGCGCAGCTCGTAATGGGGATAGCTCGGCGCGGGCGCCTCCTCCTCGCGATCCGCGACGATCAAGCCGTCGAACTTGGCGAGCGCGTCGGCCACGACCGAACGCATCAGCGCGGGCGAGAACAGGTCGGGCGGCGAGCCGACGATCTGCAGCGGCTGCACGATCACCACCGGGCGGCCGTCCTCGCGGTCGAGCTGCGCGAGCCCGGGCGAAGCCGGCGAGGGTTCGCTCTCGAAGAGCAGCACGAACGCCGCCCCGAGCGCGAGGACCAGCGCCGCCGTGGCGACAGCCACCGAGGCGCGCCGCCCGAGCCGGGGCGTGCCGAGCCGCGTCGCCCGCGCAGACGTCGATCCGCCCTCCGGCTCGGGCTCGTCGCGCGAGCGATCGCGGGACGGCTCGAGCGGCTCCCACTCCTCCAGGAGCGGGACGTAGCCGCCGACCGGCACGACGATGCGCAGCGGATCGGATGCGCCCTCGCCCTCGTAATAGCTTTGCAGCGCCCGGCGGAGGCGCCCCGCCTCGACCCGCACGATCGGGTCGGCCTGCGGGTCGATGTCGTCCGGGCGGCCGAGCGCCTGCGTCGCGATGGTGTAGCCCTTGAGCCCCGCGGCCTCGCCGGCGATGGTCTTCTGGACGACGAAAGTGAGAAACGCGATCAGCCGCGGCGCGTTGCGGAAGGGCTCGCTCGCGACGACGCGCGCGAGCGCGCTCTTCAGGGCCTCGGCGTCTTCGGGAGCGTAAGGGCGAGACGTCGTCCGCAGGCGACGACCATTGGCCATGATTGTCCTGAAGCGAAACTGCGCCGCAAAGAACCGCAGATGGGCAATCTTAGCCGGAGCGCAACGCGCCCTCAACCGGCTGCGTCCTTTTGATCCGCGGCCAACGCGCTGCTAAAGGTGCTTTCACCCCGCCCCGCCCCGCAGCCCGGAAGTGACCCGATGTCCAGCGCCGCCAATCTCCGCCCCGCCAACGACTCGCAGGTCCCGAACGACCTCGCCGCCTGGTGGCTGCCCTTCACGGCCAATCGCGCCTTCAAGGCGCGCCCGCGCCTGATCGCCGGGGCGAAGGGCATGTACTACTACACGCCGGACGGCCGGGCGGTGCTCGACGGCGCAGCGGGGTTGTGGTGCTGCAACGCCGGCCACAACCGCGACGAGGTCGTCGCCGCGATCCAGGCGCAGGCCGCCGAGCTCGATTTCGCCCCGGCCTTCCAGTTCGGGCACCCCAAGGCCTTCGCGCTCGCCTCGCGCGTCGCGGCGCTCGCGCCGGGCGACCTCGACCACGTCTTCTTCACCAATTCGGGCTCCGAGGCGGTCGACACCGCGCTCAAGATCGCGCTCGCCTATTGGAACATCTCGGGCCAGGGGGGCCGCACGCGGCTGATCGGCCGCGAGCGCGGCTATCACGGGGTCGGCTTCGGCGGCATCTCGGTCGGCGGCATCGTCAACAACCGGAAGTTCTTCGGCAACGCGCTCGCCGGCGTCGACCACCTGCCGCACACCTATAACCGCGCCGAGCAGGCCTATTCGCGCGGCGAGCCCGAATGGGGCGGGCACTTGGCCGACGCGCTTGAGCCGATCATCGCGCTGCACGATGCTTCGACCATCGCGGCGGTGATCGTCGAGCCGATGTCGGGCTCGACCGGCGTCTTGCCGCCGCCGAAGGGCTATCTCCAGCGCTTGCGCCAGATCTGCGACCGGCACGGCATCCTCCTGATCTTCGACGAGGTCATCACCGGCTTCGGCCGCCTCGGCTTCCCCTTCGCCGCCGAGCGCTACGGCGTCGTGCCCGACATGATCACCTTCGCCAAGGGCGTGAACTCCGGCGCCGTGCCGATGGGCGGGGTGATCGTGCGCAAGGGCATCCACGACGCCTTCATGAAGGGCCCTGAATGGGGCATCGAGCTCTTCCACGGCTACACCTATTCGGCCCATCCGCTCGCCTGCGCGGCGGGCTTGGCGGCGCAGGACCTCTACCGCGACGAGCGCCTGTTCGAGCGCGCCCGCGAACTGGAGGGCGCTTGGGCCGACGCGATCTTCACCTTGAAGGGCGCGCCGAACGTCATCGACATCCGCACCATCGGCCTCGTTGCCGCGATCGAGCTCGCCTCGAAGCCGGGCGCGGTCGGCGCCCGCGCCTACGAGGCGATGGAGCGCGGCTTCAACGAGTTCGGCCTGATGATGCGCATCGCCGGCGACACCATCGCGCTGTCGCCGCCATTGGTGATCTCGCAGGACGAGATCGGGGAATTGGTGGAGAAGATGGGCAAGGTGCTGCGGGCGATAGGATAGCTTGCCACTTCTCCCGCGCCGCGCGGGAGCCGCGTCGGCGAGAGCCGCTGGGGTGGGGGGTTGAGCCGTGGCCATGCTGGATGTGGCGATCGAGCCGCATGCGCGCGAGCGCATGGCGGAGCGCGGCGCAGCGGAGGACGAGGTCATCGCCACGGTCCGCAGCGGCGAGCAGTTCCCGGCGAAGTTCGGCCGCACCGGCTTTCGCCGGAACTTCCCATTCGATGACGTTTGGCGCGGACGGCGTTATGCTACAAAGCAGCTCGAAGTCTTCGCCGTCGAGGAAGACGGACGCTGGGTGGTGATCACGGTGATCGCCAGATTCTTTTGAAGGGACGCCCAATGCGCCTCTCCTACGATCCCCGCCGCAATGTGGCCTATATCCGCTTCCGCGCTCATCCGGCGGAGGTGGAGACGGTGCGGATCAGCGACGAGATCAACATTGACCTCGCGCCCGACGGCACTGTCGCCGGGATCGAGCTGCTCAACGCCAACGAGCAACTCCGCGGCAGCGACGGCGGTCAGCTCGTGGTGACGGACGAGGCCGAGGGACGAGAGATCACGGTGGCGCTGTCGGCCGCATAGCGCAACCCGCCGGGCTTCCAAGGATCAGGATCGACGACCGGCGACCAATTCGGATCCGCGGCGTGCGCCTACAAGGCGATGGAGCGCGGCTCCGCGAGTTCGGCGTGATGATGCGCATCGCCGGCGACACCATCGCGCTGTCGCCGCCATTGGTAATCACGCAGGAGGAGATGAGGAGCCGCCCTCTCCCCTAGGCTTTTTGTCTTGACAATGTCCCGGTATGTGCTTTTACTCCGCCGTCCCGCCCTGAGGGGCGCCTCCGGAGGTGTCTGGTCGTGGGGCGGCATTTCGGGGGCGGTCTCGTGCGACACACGGGGCGTGCCACCGGGTGGCCCGGGGCTTAGGCCGCAAGGCGGAAGCACCGGGTTGATGCGGCGCTGAGCCCGGGAGTCACGACCCCGGTATCTCAGGGTCTCCGCTCCCGGTCACTGGCGCGGTCCCAGGGCGCGCCACCCGGCTTGCGGACGGCCTCGCCCGTCCTCCCGCAACGAAACTCGTCCCGGGAGAGGTCCGCGCGACAGCGCTTAAGGCTCATCCGAGCCGAAGCGCGAGGCCGAAGACCAAGGCGCCGCGGCGCGGGGTGCCGCGGCCGGTTCCGCTCTTGCGGCGGCCCTGTCCCTGCCCTGTACTCTTCCGCGCGCGGGCCGCCGCGCCGCGGACCGCCCGGCCCCCGCGCTCCCCTCTCTATTCGAGGGCCGCGCACCCGCCCGGCCCCATAACTCGGACCCGATAAGGGCCGCGAGAACGATCGAGCACGTCTGCACTTCAGGAGATTGCCGATGCCGCAAGTCCATGGCCGCCAGCCGACGAGCGAGGAATGGGCCGGGATGACGCCCGAGGAACGGGTTGCCGCCCTCACGCCGGAGGAGCTCGAGGGGCTCCGCCAGCTCGTTGCCGACCTGCCCGACTATATCCTGCCGAGCTACCCCTTCGACCTGCCGCCGCACCGGATGCCCTTGGCGCAATACGTGCTCGGAGAGGCTGGCGCGTGGCGGCATTGCCCCGAGGCCCGCTGCCGGCGCGCCAAGAGCTGCCGCGGGGGCGAGGGCCCGCCAGGCTTCCGCGCCGACCGCGAGCCGCTGCGGCAGGTCCTGTTCCTCACCCATATGCTCTACATCGAGCATTTCACCGAGGAGGACGTCGCGTTCGCGCTGACCGACAGCCAGAACCGCTACGAGGTGTTCGGGATAAGGGCGCAGCCGGTCAGAGGCGGAGAGCAGCTCGAGCCGGCCCGCCCCGCCCGCAGGCTCCGCGCCTCTTGAGCGCCGCGTCACCCGCCGGCTATGTTCCGCGCGGCCAGGACAAGAATCGGGGGGCGTGGTGGGCGTTTTCGGGCTGGTGTTCATCGTGATCGGCATCGCGGTGGTGATCTTCTGCGTGAAGACCATCGTCGACGGCATGAAGCGCGGCGGCTGGCAGGAAACCGCCGGCATCGTGCGGGAGTCCCCGATCGCCACCAAGGAGGTCGGCGGCTTCCGGGTGACCACCAAGGGCTGGAGCGCCGCGCAGCCGACCATCACCTACGAGTACGAGGTCGGCGGGCGCCGCTACACCGGGCGCGGCATCGCCATGGTCCGCGAGACCCGCAGCTTGTTCGGCGGCCGGCGCTCGAACATGGCGGGTTTCGCCGAAGGGGCGCAGATCCCGGTCTATTACGACCCGGCCGATCCGTCGCGCTCCGCGACCTTCAAGGGCGGCTTCGGCTGCGCCGCGCTCATCGGCATCGTGGTCGGGCTGTTCTTCATGCTCTTCGGCTGGATGTTCATGAGCTTCTGACCATCCGGCGCCCGACCGCGGCCGCGCCCCTCACCGGCTCGCGGCTTTGCCGCCGCCGGCCCTCGCCCGCCAGGGGAGAGGCGACCTCACCCGAGCGTGAAGGCCTCGTGCACGGCGCTCTGGACGCCGCCGCCCATCACCGGGCCGCCGCCGGCGACGTGGATGTGGTCGCCGATCGTCACCGCGCCGAGGCCGTGGCGCGGCGTCTTCATCGGCGCGTACTGCTCCCACGAGTCGGTCCGCGGGTCGTAGGCCTCGTTCTGGGCGAAGACGCGGTTCGAGCCCTCCCCGCCCATGCAGAAGATCATATCCCGGTAGAGCACCGCGCCATGCCCCGAGCGCGCGGTCGGAAAGGGCGCGCGCACCTCCCATTTGTCGGCTTGCGGGTCGTAGGCGTGGTGGAGGTTCGAGTTGGTGTAGAAGGTGTCGACGCGCCCGCCGATCAGGTGGATGCGGCCGTTCACGGCGACCACGCCGGTGTGGTCGCGGGCGGTGTAGAACGGCGCGCGGCTCTCCCAGCGGTCGGAGGCCGGGTCGTAGGCGAGATGCCAGTCGACCGAGCGCTTGGTCTCGAACGTATCGCCGATCGCGCCGCCGACCGCGTGCAGGCGGCCGCCGATCGCGACGAGGGCGATCGCGCCGCAGGCGCGCGGCAGCGAGGCGATCTTCTGCCAGCGGTCGCCGCCCGCCTCCCACACGAAGCACTCGTCATGCGGCTTGCGGTTCTGCTCGGTAAAGCCGCCGATCGCGTAGAGCCTGCTGTCGAGCACCGCGACCCCGACATGGTTCGCCCCGCGCGGCAGCGGCGCCGCATCGAGCCAGCGGTCCGTCGCCGGGTCGTAGACATGGTGATAGGGCCGGTCGACGCGCTGCTCGCCATAGCCCCCGACGAGATGCATCCGGCCGGCGTGCTTGGCCGCCCAGGCCATCTCGCTGCGCGGCAGCGGCAGCGGCGCGCGGTCGATCCAGCGCCCGGCATTCGCCGCCTTCGGCGCCGGGCTGTCGTAGACCCGCTGCTCCGCGGCGATCTCCGGCACGCCGATGCGGCCCGGCTGGCGCAGCGATTCGTAGAGCGGGTCGTGGCCCTGGTGGCCGGTCTGGGCGGGCGCGGGGGCGGCGATCAGCGCGAGCCCGCCCGCGACGAAGAAGCGGCGATCGATCGTCATGAGAGGCTCCTCGGCGTTGGCCGAGGAGCTTTATGCGCGCAGCCGCGCGAGGTTAAGCCCCCCGCCTCACACGATCGCGATGGGCCGCCCCGGCGAGCCGGTGCCGCCTTTGATGCGCAACGGCAGCATCACATAGAGGAATTGGTAGACGCGGTCGGCCGCGAGCGCCGCGGTGTCGAGGTTCTCGTGGATGAAGATGCCGTTCCTGGTGATGAGCTCCTGGTGCGCCGGGAAGGCGAGGTTGGCGTCCGGATTGGGCACCACCTCGACGCCCCACGAGTCGGCGCCGACGACGCAGACCTGGCGCTCGACGAGCCAGCGCGCGGCAGGCAACCCGATGCCGGGCTCGCCCTTCTTGAAGGTGTCGTTGTCCTTGATCCAATGACTGCCCCAGCCGGTGTTGAACAGGACCGCGTCGCCGGGCTTGAGCGCGTCCGCCGCGGCGATGTTCTGCCGCTGCAGCGCCTGCTCGATGTCGGCGACCGTGATCTCCTCGCCGAGGTTGAGGTTCCGCCCGCGCACCGCCACCATGTCGAGGAGGAGGCCGCGGGTGAGGATCGGCTTGACGTGCTCGATGCCGAGCTTCTTCAGCCCATAGGTCGCGTTCACGTCCGAGGCCGGGAAGCCGTTGTAGAAGCGCATCTCGGCCTTGTCCTCGCCCTTCACCGCGACGCCGATATGGCCGAGCCCGTCGAACTGGGTGCCGACCTGCCCGATCTCGGTCGCCAGGAACTCGTCGTTCCAGATCACCAGGTTGCGCCCGAACGGGCCGCCGGTCGGCGCGCCGGGGATGCGCAGCGAGAAGGCGCGCTCGCCGAAATTCGGCATGGCCGCCTCGTAGACGCGGCCGATCTCGTAGACCTTGCCGGTGCGCACCAGCCGGATGGCGTCGAGGATCTTCTCGGGCGTGATCCAGTTCGAGGCGCCGGCCTGGTCCTCCGGTCCCCAGCGGGATGGCCACCATTGCGCGCCGATCGGCGAGGCGTCGGTGCCTTGCGCCTGCGCGGGCGCGAGGTAGCCGATGCCGGCCGAGGCCTGCGCCGCGCCGGGCGCGGCCGCAGCGAGGCCGAAGAGCCCGAGTCCGAGCGCCTTCAGGACGTCGCGGCGGTCGGCCTCGCCGTCGCTCCCGGTGTCCGAAACGCGCGGATGATGCTCGCGATCCATGAATGCCTCCCTGTCGCAATGGCCCGTCTCGCAGACCTGCCCCGAGTGTTCGACTGTGCGAGCGCGCGGTCAACCTCCTGCGGCTACAGCCTGCCTCTGCGGTCTGCGAGGGGTTGCGGCCTCTTCGGTTAGACCGTAACCCCTCCCGCTGCCCCTCCCTCCGGGAGAGGGATTGCACCGCTCGAACCCCGCCATCCATGTCCAAGGACAGCAAGCTCAAGGCCCGCCTGCCGCGCGGCTTCGCCGACCGCGGGCCGGGCGATCTTGCCGCGACCGAGCGCATGCTCGCGGCGATCCGCGAGACCTATGAGCTCTACGGGTTCGAGGCGCTCGAGACGCCGCTCGTCGAGTACACCGACGCATTGGGAAAGTTCCTGCCCGACCAGGACCGGCCCAACGAAGGGGTCTTCTCCTTCCAGGACGACGACGAGCAGTGGCTCTCCCTTCGCTACGACCTCACGGCGCCGCTCGCCCGCTACGTCGCCGAGAATTTCGACCAGCTGCCGAAGCCCTATCGCAGCTACAAGGCCGGCTGGGTCTTCCGCAACGAGAAGCCGGGGCCCGGCCGCTTCCGCCAGTTCATGCAGTTCGACGCCGACACGGTCGGGGCGGGCAGCGTCGCGGCCGATGCCGAGATCTGCATGCTTATGGCGGATACATTAGAACGAGTCGGCATTCCGCAGGGAGACTACGTCGTCAAGATCAACAGCCGTAAGTTCTTAGATGGGCAACTGGAGGCAATTGGGCTTGGCGGCGACGACAAGGCGACAAAAAGGTTGGTGGTACTACGAGCGCTGGATGCGTTTGATCGCTTGGGCATAGATGGAGTTCGTGAGCGTCTCGGCGCTGGCCGAAGAGATGTGAGCGGTGATTTCACCAAAGGCGCCGGACTGGGGGAACGTGAGATCAACAAGTTCTTGTCGCCGATTAGGTTCAGTCTGGAATCACGTAGCTTAAGTCTCGAGATGCAACTCTCAAATTATTATTCCATTTTAAATGTCATGCGTAACACCATCGACAACGATGTCGCAGCTCAAGCGTACACAGAAATGATCGAGCTGACCGAGCAGTGCGAAGCAGCGGGGTACGGACCTGAGCGCATCCGCATCGACCCTTCCGTCGTTCGCGGCCTCGAATATTACACCGGCCCCGTCTACGAGGCCGAGCTCACCTTCACGGTCACCAACGAGGACGGCCAGCCCGTGCGCTTCGGCTCGGTGGCCGGCGGCGGCCGCTATGACGGGCTCGTCGGGCGCTTCCGCAACGAGCCGGTGCCGGCGACCGGTTTTTCCATCGGCGTGTCGCGGTTGCTCGCAGCGCTGAAGGCGGTGAACTCGCCGTTGCTCACGGCGGAGAAGCCGCTGCCGCTCGTCGTGGTCACCGCCATGGATCGCGAACCCGAGCGCATCGCCGATTACCAGCGCATGGTCGCGCAACTCCGCGGCTTACGCGGCGAGGACGGCAGGCCGCTCCTGCGGGCCGAGATGTATCTCGGGGAAGGCCGCTTCGGCGCGCAGATGAAATACGCCGACAAGCGCGACGCGCTCTGCGCGATCATCCAGGGCTCGGACGAGAAGGGAAAGGGCTTGGTGCAGGTCAAGGATCTGAAGCTCGGCGCCGAGCTCGCCTCGATCGCCAAGGACGACCGCGAAGCCTACCTCCGCAAGCAGGCCGAGGCGCAGTTCACGGTGCCCGAGGACGAACTCGTCGAGGGCGTGCGCAAGGTGCTGGCCCGCCATTCCTGATCGGCGAACCGCCACCCGCTTTTCGGCTTTCGCCCCGTGAACCGCACCAGCCACGAAGCCGGTGCGGTGCCACCCTCGTCAGCAGGTCATCAGGATTACCGGTGTGAGCCGGGAGAGGAGGCTGCCTGCGTCAGGATCGCACGCACGGTTATCCGTCGGCAGCATCAAGGTCTGGCCTCGAGGATCATGTTGAACGGTGTTTCGGCCGTCCTTCGGACGCGCGAGAAGCCGCCCTCGCGGATAACCTCGCTAAGGCGCTTCTCGCCCGCCTGCGCCCCTAAGGCCGCGCCGATTTCCTGGTTCAGCGAGGTCGGAACGCAAATATGGGTCGACCCGGCATAGTAGACGCGTCCGACCGGGTTCAGATTCTCCGCGAGGCTGTCCCCGGCCATCGGCTCGACGAGCATCAAGGTGCCGTCGGACTTCAGCGTCTCGCGTATATGAGCGACCGCCCCGACCGGATCGCCCATGTCGTGCAGGGCGTCGAACATGGTCACGAGGTCGTACCCGGACCCTCCGAAGTCCTGCGCCCGCGCCACCTCGAAGCGAGCGTTCCCGATCCCGTCAGCATGCCGCCTTGCATGGTCGATCGAAGCGTCGTGGAAGTCGATTCCGACGAACTCCGAGTTCGGGAACGCTTGTGCCATCAGCATGGTCGAGGCGCCGTGGCCGCAGCCGACGTCCGCCACCATGGCCCCGCGCCTCAGCTTGTCGACGACACCGTCGAGGGACGGCAGCCACTCGGCGACGAGGTGCGCCCTGTAGCCCGGCCTGAAGAAGCGCTCGACACCGCAGAAGAGGCAATTGCAGTGATCGCCCCAGCCGAGCCCCCGGCCTGTCTTGAAGGTTTCAGCGAGCTTGGGCTCATCCGCATAGCGTCGTACGCGACAAATCCGGAAGCTGCCTGCGCCGAGAGCCACTCGCGCACATAGCGCTCGTGCGTGCCGGTCCTTTCCGCTAACTCGGCGGACGTCATCGGGCCGCCCGCCAGCGTGCGGAAGAGCCCGAGCTTGTCGCCGACAATCACCAGCGCGGCGTTCGATGCGGCGCCGAGTTCGTTGACCACAGTCCCGAGCAGCGGCTCGAGCTTGTTCATGTCCAGGTTCATAGTTCTGATCCTCCGTGTTTGTGAACCGCCGTGGGTTGAAAGTCGCTGACGGCGTCGGCCCTACAGCTGAGTACCGGGGCGGCACATAGCGCGGCGCGCGCCGAGCTTCCTTGGGAAAGCTCGCGCCAACCCTTCAGATTTGGTTGAGTTTTCGTAGACCGGAGCGGGATGGCTCTATGGGGCGCGGTCGCGCTCCGTTCGACTCGCCGTCGTATGGGCGTCTTGCTGATACGGAGTTCGCAAGTCGAACCGGGGGCAATAAGCTCTCTCCCCGTCCTGAGAAGGGATATGGGTTGAGCATGTTGTCCGGAAGCATCGGATCTGACCGCCCGGCTAACGCCGTCGACAATGCCATGCATCTCATCGCCACCGCGATTGAGATCGCGGGCGTTGGAATTATCGTCCTCGGAGCGCTCATCGCTGCCGGCCTGTTCTTGCGTCGCGGCTTCGGCGCCTCCGATTGGGACAAGGCCTACGAAGGCTTTCGCGCCGATCTCGGACGAGGCATCCTGCTTGGCCTTGAGTTCCTCGTTGCGGCGGACATCATCGGAACAGTCGCGGTGGCGCCCACATTTGGGAGCCTTGGCGTGCTCGCTGCAATCGTCCTCATCCGAACTTTTTTGAGCTTCTCGCTCGAAGTCGAAATTGAGGGCCGGTGGCCCTGGCAGAGGCGCCGCCAAAAGGAGGAGCTGTCATGACCGCTCCTGAGAAGGCCGACACGACAGCCCTGAACAAATCGGCTGAGGAGCTTGAGCAAACCTCAGAGCGCGTGGAGGAATCGACGCGCGAAATGACGACCTCGACCGAGAGGATGAAAGACTCGGCCGACCGTCGGACCGAACTCGCCGCTGATCGTACCGTCCTTGCAGCGGAAAGAACCTATGCGGCCTGGATACGCACCGGTCTCGTCTCTCTCGCGAGCGGCATCGGGGCCAAGAAACTCCTCGAGGGGGTTGTGCCGGAGTGGATGGTCATCGGAACGGGTACGCTCCTCGTTCTGTTTAGTGCGATGTGCTTTGTGGTCGCGGTGTGGCGTGAGCTGTTCACCGGCGCGCCGCCACCGAATCCGGACATTCGTCAGCTTCCGCCGGCTCTCCTCATGGCCGCGAACGGCTTTCTCACGCTAGTCGCACTCGCTGCTCTACTGAGCATCTGGTTTGGACGCACCGGCGGGGACTGACGTCGACAAGCGATGTTTGGAGCTTATGCGCGGCTAAGACTGGTGCGCTTGGCCGGAGCGACGCGCCCGTCGACCTTGAGGCCGGCGGGCGTTGAGGATTCGAGGGGCGCGAGGAAGAGCGGTGAGTTCGCGGCCGGCTCGCTGCTCAGTTCACCTCGGCCGCGCCGCTGATGAGCGTCGACAGCTTCGAGGTTTCGCGCGTGTAGGGCACCACGACGTTCGCGAAAGCCCGTTGCGACTCGAGCACTCTTTTGAAGAAGGGGTCCTTTGCCTCGAGCTGGCCGAGAACCTTCTTGGCGGACTTGATGAAGGCCGGCGCGTAGTCCGGAGGGGCATCGAACATCGTAACGCCCTTCGCCCTGATCTCCCTCAGCGCCTTCGCGTTCTCGTGCGCGAAGTAGAGCATGGCATCGAGCAGCGAGGCCGTGAGCGCCGTCTCGACGATCGCCTGCAGATCGGGCGGAAGCGAACGCCACTTGGCGCCGTTGAACATCACGTCGGCGATGTCGATCGCCTGGTGCAGCCCCTGGATCGAATAGTACTTGAACACATCATGAAGGCCGAGCGGCAGGTCGTTTGCGGGGTTGATCCATTCGACACCATCGATGATGCCCCGCTCAGCGGCCGGGATGAGCTCCTGCCCGGGCAGGTTCATCGGCACGCCGCCCATGTCCTTCAAGACGTCGCTCGGCAGCCCCGAGGAGATCCGGAAGCGAAGGCTAGTGAATTCCGCGACCGAGTTGACCGGCTTCTTGAACCAGCCGAAGCACTCCGGGCCGTCGGGGGCATAGAGGAACGGCATCACGTCGGCGCGAAGCATCTTCTGATAATACTCGACATAAAGCTCTCGGCCTCCGCCGCGCATGTACCAGCCGAGCTGCCCCATCTGGTCGAGTCCGCTGCCGGAGCCGCCGAGCGGCGCGCTGAACAGGCCGCCTGCCGGATGCTTGCCGGTGGCGTAATGGGTCCACCACTGACCCGCCTCGATCACACCCTTGTTGACGGCGTCGAGGATCTCGAACGGATTGACGATTGCGCCGCTGGTCAGCACCTCGATCGCGAGACGCCCACCGGACATCTTCTCGACGTTAGAGGCGAACTTGTTGAGGAGCGTCATATGCGGCGTGCCGGCCGGATTGCCGCTCTGCAGCTTCCAGCGGAATTGCGCGCCTTGCGCGCGGCTCCGGACCGGTGCCATCGACACGCCGGCGGCGAGCCCTGCGCCCGTGATCAAGGTGCGTCGTTTCATGGTGACCTCCTGTGCGTTTCCGCTCTCCGCTAGCGCCGGCCGAACATCATGTTCGGCACGACGAGAATGATTTGGGGGAAGAAGTAGAGGATCAGCACGACGAGCCACTGCAGGCCCATGAAGGGCAGCATTCCTTGATAGATCCTCGCGAGGCTCCACTCGGGCATGACCCCTTTGAGGTAGTAGGCTGAGAGCGCCACCGGCGGAGAGAGCCAGCAGGTCTGCAGGGTGACCGCCAGCAGGATGCTGAACCACACCATGTCCACTTTCATGGCCATCAGCATGGGCAGGAAGATCGGGACGATGATGACGACGATCGGAACCCACTCGAGCGGCCAGCCCAGAAGGAAGCAGAGGAAAAGGATCGCGACGATAACGAGCCCCGGCTCGATGTTCCAGGCGAGCATCGCCTTCGCGATGAAGCTCGGGGTGCCGAGCGCCGAGAACACCGCGCCCATGAAGGTGGACGCGACCAACAGGATCATCACCATGCTCGAGGTCTGCACGGTCCGGAAGGTCGCGTCCTTCAGCATCGCCCAACTGAGCTTGCCGTGCGCCGCGGTCACGGTGAGCGCCCCCACGCAGCCGATCGCCGCGCCTTCGGTCGGCGTCGCCCAGCCGGTGATGATGGAGCCGAGCGTCGCGATGATCAGCGCGGCGGGAGGAACGAGGCCGAGGAAGAACTCGCGCGCGATGTACCCTTTGCTCACCGCGAGCTGGGCCTCCGGCAACGGCGGGCCGAGCCGCGGATCGCGCCACACGCGTATCATCGTGTAGACGACGTAGGCGGTGGCGAGGAGTAGCCCCGGCAGGAGCGCGCCCGCGTAGAGCCGCGCCACCGAGACCTGGAGCACGGGCCCCATCACCACCAGCATCACGCTCGGCGGGATGAGAATGCCGAGGGTACCGCCGGCACAGATCGTTCCCGCGGAAAGCGCCGTGTCGTAGCGGGCCTTGAGCATCACCGGCGCCGCCATCAGCGCGATGATTGTCACCGAGGCACCGACGATCCCGGTCGCCGCCGCGAACAACGTCGCCGTGAAGATCGTCGCGAAATAGAGCGAGCCGTGCGTGCGCCTGAACAGGAGCTGGACGGCATGGAAAAGCCGCGCCATCAGCCCGGCGCTTTCGAGCACGTAGCCCATGAAGGTGAACATGGCGACGGCCGCAAGCACCGTGTCCATCATGGTGCTGAACACCTGATAGGTCATCAGGTGGAACACGCGATCGCCGAGACCGACGTAGCCGAACGCCATACCGAGAAAGAACAGCGTGAAGGAGATCGGAAATCCGGAAAGGATGACGACGAAGAGCAGCGCCAGCAGCACGAGCCCGAGGTTCTCGTGGCTCATGGCAGAACCCGTGCACGACCGGCGCGAGGGTCAGACGAGCTCACTGGGCACCGCCTCCTGCCGGTAGTCGATGCCGGTGCGCAATGTCTTGAAGCACTTGATGACCTCGGAGAGTCCCTGCAGCAGAAGCAAGGCGGAGCTCACTGGAATGACGGTCTTGTACCAGTAGGCTGGCGGGCGCCATGTGGTCATCAGAGACTCCCGCAGCGCCCACGACTCCTCGGCGAACTCCCAGCTCAGCCAGGTAAACATCACCATGCCGGGGAGGAACAGGAGCAGGTACTGCGCGATATCGAGCCGCACTTGCGTCGTGAGAGACCAGCGCTGGGACAGGAAGTCCGTGCGGATGTGCTTCTGGAGATACAGTGTGTAGGCCGCGGCGATAAAGAAGTGAGCGCCGTAGCACATCGTAGCGACGTCGTTCGCCCAGATGGTTGGCCGCCAGAACTTGCGGGCCACAACCTCGTAGAAGAGCACCAGGAACATCGGGAAGATCAGCCACGCGACGGTCTTGCCGGACCAGATGCTGATCTGATCGATGGCGCGCGTGATCCGTTCGAGCCCACTTTCTCCTTGGCGCGGCGGCGGAGCGGCACGCTGGCTCTGCTCGTGGGCGGGGCCTTGCATCACGCCGCTCCCGTTCTCACTCGGCCGCCGCTTCCGCGAGGAGTCCCGCGGCTTGCGTCAGAGCGTGCTTCGTTCCGACAAAATTCTGCCCGCGCTCCCCATCGAAGGCGTCGAGGATCAGCCGCGACCAGGCGTCGCTTTGCACGCCGTGGCTCCTGGAGTCAGTGGAGACCCCCAGATCGTGGAGAAAGCGTTCGAGCCCGTCGGCGGCTCGGGCGATGTCTGGCCCGAAGATACCAGCAAGCCCCGTGCGCGTGAGCCCTCCCACGTCCGACACGCTTCTCAGCACCATCGGCAAGGTGAAGGAACATGCGATACCATGCGCGACGCCATAGTGAAGCGTGAGCGGATAGGAGATCGAATGTGCGATGGCGGTGCGCGTGTTCGAGAAGGCGAGACCGGCCGAGAGCGCGGCCTGCGCCATGCGGGTTCGCAGCTCCAGATTCTGCAGATCATTCGCAAGCGCGGGCAGGACGGCGAGGATTTCGCGCGCCGCGCCGACGGCATGTTGTGCCGAGACCGGATTGGCGTTCACGTTCCACAGGCTCTCGAGAGCATGGGACAAGGCGTCGAGCCCGGTGCTGATCGTGAGATCTCGTGGCTTTCCGAGCATGAGCTGTGGATCGACCAGTGCATGCTCGGGATAGAGGTCGGGGCGTGCGAGCGAGTACTTCTTGCCGAAGACCGTGTCCCAAACGGTCGCCCAGGAAGTCACCTCGCTGCCGGTCCCCGCGGTGGTCGGGATAGCAATAATGGCCGTGGCGGTCAGCGCTTCCGCGCCCGCGCCCGTCTTAAGATACCGTTCGACGGCTGCGAAGCGACCGGGCGCTGCCGCGAATACCTTCGCGGAATCGATGACGGAGCCGCCGCCGAGGGCGACGATCACATCGGCCTGTGCGGCCGCTTCGCCGAAGCGCGAGCTCTGCTCCGCCAGCAGCCGCATATCGGGGTTTGGTGCGATGTCGCCGACCGTGAGCACCGGGTCGCCGCAAAGCTCACCCAGGCGCGCAGCGAGACTCGTGAACCAAGGGTCCGGATAGGTGACGAGTGCGTAGCGACGGCCATCGATCAGCTTCGGGAGCGCATTGAGGGCGCCGGTTCCGAAGGTGATCTCGACGGGATTGCGATAGCGCCACATGAGGGTTTCCTCGCTAAACCCTATCGGGTCCATGCCCATTGCCAAATTCATAAAATCCATGACATGGATCGATTATGGCAATGAACTTCACGTGGTTACGGACCTTTCATGCGGTCGCCGCCCACCGCGGATTTACAGCCGCAGCACGCGCGCTCGGGATCGGCCAGCCGACCGTGACCACGCAGATCAAGGAGCTTGAAAGGGCCTACGGCGTGGAGCTGTTCAAGCGCAACGGGCACCGGGTCGAGCTGACGGATGCCGCTGCCGGGCTCTTCGCCCTCTCCAAGCGGATTATGAGCCTGCGGGACGAGGCGGACGAGCTTCTGAGCGGGCACGGCGTATTGCATACGGGACACCTGCGGCTTGCTGCTGTCGGACCGTTCCACGCGATGGAAATCCTTGCGGCGTTCAAGCGCGAACACCCGCGCGTCTCCGTGTCCGTCGCGCTTGGAAACTCAGAGCGGACGCTCAAGCACGTCCTCGAGCTCGAGGCCGACGTTGCCATCCTTGCGCAGGCCGTCGATGATCCGCGCGTGCGTGCCGTGCCCTATCGCGAGCACCGCGTCGTCGCATTCGTGAACCGCCAGCACCGCTGGTTCCGCCGCCGAAACATCACTCTGGCCGAATTGGCTTCGCAGCCTCTCGTGCTGCGCGAGCAAGGCTCCACTACGCGGCGCGCCCTGGAACAGGCGCTCGCGCGCCAGGGATTGAAGGCTCAGCCTGTGTTCGAGATCGGAAGCCGTGAGGGCGTGTGGAAAGCAGTAGAGCAGGGGCTCGGGATCAGCGTCGTGGCGGATTTCGAGTTCGTCGCGCATCCCAATCTTCGCGCTCTCGAGATCGCCGATGCGGAGATCCGGACCGAGTACAAGATCATCTGTCTGCGCGAGCGCGCGAGCTCGCCCAAGATTTCGGCCTTCATCAAAGTGGCCGAGATTCTTCGAGGTTCCAGCAGAGAATAGGCGGAGGATTTCCGTTTCTCGCCACGAAGCGAACCTGAGGCGTCACAACATGCCAGCGGAACTCCTGCAGGAGCGAGCCGCCGAAAACGGAGTGTGAAGCAGACCTGAGTTCGAGGGCGCCCGTGGGCGCCGGCCTCTCACACCATCGCCGTGAAGCATGTCCGCGAGCCGCTGCGCGACCCGACCCGATCGAACACCGCCCCGGGTCTCCTGGTCGCCGAGCATATTGAGGCTGTTGTGACGGAGCGAAGCGACGACCCGAAGACCTCATCGGCGTCGAGCGCTGCATCGGCCTGAGATGACCGGATAGCGCCCGCCATGATGGGTCAGCGACATGCTACTCCGCCGCCGCGAGGCGCGGCGCGAAAAGCTCGGGCTTTGCGGGGCCGTCGTCGAACTCGAGCGCCTCGATCTTCTGGCCGCGCTTGCCGATCTTCTCGGCCGAGGTGCGGATCTGGGCCACGTCGTCTTGGGCCTGCCGGAAATGGCTGTCGAGCTTGCCGACGCGCTCGACGAGCCGGCCGACGTCGTCGAGAAGCTTTCCGACCTCCGCCTGGATCACCCGCGCCTCCTCGCGGATGCGACCGTCGCGGACGAGCGCCTGCAGGACCTGGATCGCCAAGGCAAGCAGCGAGGGCGAGACGACGACGATGCGGGCGCGATGCGCCTTCTGCACCACATCATCGAAATGCTCCTGCAACTCGGCATAGATCGACTCCGCCGGCACGAACATGAGCGCCAGGTCCTGCGTCTCGCCGGGGATCAAGTACTTCTCGGACAGCCCCTTGACGTGGACGCCGATGTCGCCGCGCACGCGCTGCGCCGCCTTCGCGCGGGCCTCGTCGGACTGCGCGTCGCGGAACAGGGTGAAGCATTCGAGCGGGAACTTGGCGTCGACGACGAGGCCGCGCGGATCGCCCGGTAGGCGCACGAGGCAGTCGGGCCGGGTGCGGTTCGAGAGCGTCGCCTGGAACTCGTAGGCGCCGCCCGGCAGCCCGTCGCGGATGATCGCCTCCATCCGGCCCTGGCCGTAGGCGCCGCGGGCCTGCTTGTTGGAGAGTATCTCCTTGAGGCCGACGACCTCGCCGGTGAGGTCGGTGAGGTTCTTCTGGGCGGCATCGATGACGGCGAGGCGCTCGTTGAGCTTCGAAAGATGCTCGGTCTGATGGCGGGTCGAGGCTTCGAGCCCCTGCCCGACGCGGTGCTGAAGCCCTTCCAGGCGCTCGGAGATCAGGCGCACGAAATCGCTTTGGCGCGTGCCGAACACCTCGGCGACGGTCTGCAGCCGGCCGGTGATCTCGGACTGCGTGCGGGCGAGCTCGGCGACCTTGTCGTCCATCTCGCGCGCCCGCTCGGCGGCCGCCGCCGCTTCCGCCGCGCGCTCGCGCCGCGCCCTCGCGAGCGCGAAGGCCATCGCGGCGAGAAGCACGAGCGCGAGAGCGGCGAAAGCGAGTGCCGCCTCGCCCCAAGTGATGGGCCTCGCGCCGAGATGGAACGCGATCTCGTTCATTCGGGCCGGATGCCTTTCGCGAATCGGTCGACCGTACGAACGAAGGATGAACGATTTGACCGGCTCCGGGCGAGTCCTTATCTCGCCGGCCATGGCCATCCGACCCCTCGTCACCCTCCCCGACCCTCGGCTGCGGCTCAAATCCGAACCTGTGGACAAGATCACCGACGAGGTCCGGAACCTCGCCGCGGACATGCTCGAGACCATGTATGACGCGCCGGGCGTGGGGCTTGCGGCGATCCAAATCGGGGTGCCGAAGCGCGTCGTTGTGATGGATACCGCGAAGAAGGACGAAGAGCGCCGGCCGGTGGTGCTGGTCAATCCGGAGATCACCTGGGCCTCCGAGGAGACGAGCACCTACGAGGAGGGCTGCCTGTCGATCCCGGAATACTACGAGGAGGTCGAGCGCCCGGCTCGGGTCAGGTTCCGCTACACAGATCTCGACGGCGAAGCGGTCGAGATCGAGGCGGAAGGGATTGTCGCGACCTGCGTCCAGCACGAGCTCGACCACCTCGACGGCGTGCTCTTCATCGACCATCTCTCGAAGCTGAAGCGCGCCCGCGTGGTCAAGAAGTTCGCTAAGGCGGCGAAGCGCGAGAAGGTCGAGGCCGAGAGCTGACCCCGTGCGCGTCGTGTTCATGGGCACGCCGGACTTCGCCGCGCCGACGCTCTCGGAGATCGCCGCCCGAGGGCACGAGGTCGCGGCGGTCTACACCCGGGCGCCCGCGGCGGCGGGGCGCGGCATGGCGCTGCGGCCCTCGCCCGTGCATCGCCTGGCCGAAAGCTTGGGGCTGCCGGTCCTCACTCCCAAGACGCTGCGCAGCGAGGAGGCCGGGGCGATATTCAGGGAGCACCACGCGGAGCTCGCCGTGGTCGTCGCCTACGGCATGATCCTGCCGAAGCCGATCCTCGACGCGCCGCGGCACGGCTGCCTCAACCTTCACGCCTCGCTGCTGCCGCGCTGGCGCGGCGCGGCGCCGATCCAGCGCGCGATCATGGCCGGCGATAAGGAGACCGGCGTCGCGGTGATGAAAATGGACGAGGGGCTCGACACCGGGCCCGTCGCGATGGTCGAGCGCGTCGCGATCGGGCCGGATATGACGGCCGGCGAGCTGCACGACCGTCTCGCGCGGCTCGGCGGCGATCTGATGGGCCGGGCGCTGGCAGCGCTCTCGCACGGCACCCTCGACTTTGCGCCGCAGGGCGCGGACGGCGTCACCTACGCAAGCAAGATTGCAAACGAGGAGGCGCTGATCGACTGGTCGAAGCCGGCGCAGGTCGTGCACGACCGGGTGCGCGGGCTCTCCCCTTTTCCCGGTGCGTTTTTTCTCGCCGATCTCGGCAAGGGCGCGGAGCGCGTGAAGGTATTGCGAACGGCACTCGCCGAAGGGGCGGCCGAGCCGGGCACGCTCGTCGGCTCGGGCGGCGTCGTTGCCTGTCGCGACGGAGCGGTGCGGCTGTTGCAGGTGCAGCGCGCCGGCCGCGGGATCGTCAGCGCGGAGGAGTTTCTGCGCGGAGCCCGGCTCCGCCCCGGCGCCCGGCTCGCATGAGCGCGATGTCGCGGTACAAGCTCACGATCGAGTATGACGGCACACCCTTCGCCGGTTGGCAGCGGCAGACGAACGGGCGCTCGGTACAGGAGGCGATCGAGGAGGCGATCGGGCGTTTCGCCGGCGAGCCGGCCCGAATCCGTGTCGCCGGCCGCACCGACGCGGGCGTCCACGCGATCGGCCAAGTCGCGCATCTCGACCTTGCCCGCGAATGGCGCACCGACACGATCCGCGACGCGACGAACGCGCATCTGCGCCCCGAGCCGGTCAGCATCGTGTCGGCCGAGTTGGTGCCGGCAAGCTTCAACGCGCGCACCTCCGCGAGGAAGCGGCATTACCTTTACCGCATCCTCAACCGCCGCTCCCCCCCGGCACTCGAAGTCGAGCGCGTCTGGCACGTGCCGTGGACGCTCGATGCGGCCGCGATGCAGGACGCGACGCGGGCCCTCGTCGGCCGGCACGACTTCACCACCTTTCGGGCGGCCGAGTGCCAGGCCAAGAGCCCGCTCCGAACGCTCGATACGCTTGACGTGGAGAGAGTCGGCGACGAGATCCGCATCCGGACCTCGGCGCGCTCCTTCTTGCACCACCAAGTCCGCTCGATCGTCGGCACGCTGATGCTTGCAGGGGCGGGTCGGTGGAGCGCGGAAGATGTCCGCGCGGCGCTTGACGCACGCGACCGGGCGAGGTGCGGCCCCACTGCGCCGGCCTGCGGCCTCTACCTCGCCCGCGTGGACTACTGAGGATCGTCCGAGAAGTACCGCTCGAGAGCACCCTGGTAGATCGCCGTTAGGCGCTCGAGATCGGCAACGGCTACACGCTCGTCGACCTGGTGCATGGTCTGGCCGACGAGGCCGAACTCGACCACGGGGCAATGGTCCTTGATGAAGCGCGCGTCCGAGGTACCGCCGCTCGTGGAGAGCGCTGGCCTGCGACCGGTCTCGAGCTCGATCGCCTCGATCAGGAAGCCGAACGAGTCCGGCGCCGTGAGAAAGGCCACGGCGTTGGTCGGCTCGAACTCCGCGGTGTAGCGCACGGTGTTGCCCGCGGCTTCGCGCAACCGCCGTCGCAGCTCGTCTTCGAGCGCCTGCGGCGACCAGAGATCGTTGAAGCGGATATTGAAGGTCGCGCGCGCCTCCATCGGGATCACGTTCGTCGCCGCATTGCCGACGTCGACCGTGGTCACCTCCAGGTTCGAGGCATCGAAATGCGCGGTGCCCGCGTCGAGCGGCTCGGCCTCGAGGCCGGCGAGGAGGCGCACCATCCCGCCGATCGGGTTCTCGGCGAGCTGCGGATAGGCGACATGGCCCTGCTTCCCGTGCACGGTGAGGCGCCCCGTGAGCGACCCGCGCCGGCCGATCTTGATCATGTCGCCGAGCGCCTGCGGATTCGTCGGCTCGCCGAGGATGCAATGGTCGAAGCGCTCGCCGCGCCCGCGCGCCCACTCGAGCAGCTTCACGGTCCCGTTGACCGCCGGCCCCTCCTCGTCGCCAGTGATGAGGAAGCCGAGCGAGCCGGCGAAGTCCGGCCGGTCGGCCAGGAAGCGCAGAGCCGCCGCCATCATGCAGGCGACGCCGCCCTTCATGTCCACCGCGCCGCGGCCGAACAGCTCGCCGGATTCGACGGCGCCCGCAAAGGGATCGTGCCGCCACCTCGTCTCGTCGCCCGGCGGGACCACGTCGGTGTGGCCGGCGAAGAGGAGGTAGGGATGGCCGACGCCGAAGCGCGCATAAAGGTTCTCGATGTCCGGCGTGCCCTCGGCAGAGAACACCGGCCGATGCGCCTCGAAGCCGGCATCGCCCAATACCTGCGCGATGAAGCGGAGCGCCCCACCCTCCTCCGGCGTGACCGATGGGCATCGGATGAGCGCCTGAGCGAGGCCGAGCGGGGACGCAGCGATCATGGCGCTAACTCCTGGTCGCCGCGACGGTGCCGTCCGGCGCCGGCCCGTAGGCGTTCGGCCCGGGATCGCCGGCTCGATAGGCGAGGACGTAGGCGAGCCAGCCAACGACCGCGAGCTGAGCCCAAGCGATCCCGAGCCCGACCGCCGCATGCGCCGGGCCGGCGCGGGTGGCGACGGCCGGCCATTCCCACAGGCGCGACAGGATGATCAGGCTCGGGCAGATCATCGCCCAGCGCCCCGAACGGCCGATGTCGTGGAAGCGCTTCCAGTCGAGCGCGAACCATGGAACCAGCAGCGCGATCTGCACGAAGCTGCGGATCGCCTCGCGCAGGGCTGGCGAGATCGCGCCGTGGCGGGCGAGCGCCCAGGTCGCGAGATAGGTCGCGACCACGATCGCGACGAAGAGGCCGGCGGCGCCGAGCCAGCGCTCGCGATCGAGCCGGCCCTCGAAGGAGAGGAAGATCTCGCCGCTACGCACGGCCAGGAAAGGCCGGGCTGCCGAGCGGATCGGGGCCGAAGCGGTTCGGGCCTGGCGTGCCGGGGAGGAAACCGAGCTCGACGAGGTACCAGATGAACCCGATGAGCGGGATGAAGATGATAAGCACCCACCAGCCCGACTTGTCGCGGTCGTGGAAGCGCTTCACGGCGACCGCCAGCGAGGGCACGAGGAAGGCAAGCCCGATCACCAGCTGAATGAGCATCATCGCCGTGCTCGCCGACCCGACGATGATGCCGGCGAGGATCGAGAGCGCGATGCTCGCGGCCCACAGCACCAAAGTGCCGATCCAGAAGGGCTGGCGGCTGATGCGGCCGTCGAAGTTGGTATAGAGGTGGTTCCAGTCCATGACGTGCCCCGTTGCCCTGCCTCGATCCGCGCTGCGGCAGGTTCGATGCGCCCCTGGCGCGCGTCAATGCCCGCCGAACGCTAATCCCGCAGCAATTCGTTGATGCTGGTTTTCGAGCGCGTCTGCGCGTCGACCCGCTTCACGATCACCGCGCAGGAGAGCGACGGCCCGGGCGAGCCGTCGGGCAGGTTCTTGCCTGGCATCGTCCCCGGCACCACCACCGAATAGGGCGGGACGCGCCCGCGGAAGCTCTCGCCGCTCTCGCGGTCGACGATCCTGGTCGAGGCCGAGATGAACACGCCCATCGACAGGACCGAGCCCTGCCCGACCACCACGCCCTCGACCACTTCCGAGCGCGCGCCGATGAAGCAGTCGTCCTCGATGATGGTGGGGTTCGCCTGCAGCGGCTCGAGCACGCCGCCGATGCCGACGCCACCCGAGAGATGCACGTTCTTGCCGATCTGGGCGCAGGAGCCGACGGTCGCCCAGGTGTCGACCATGGTGTTCTCGTCGACATAGGCGCCGAGATTGACGAAGGACGGCATCAGCACGACGCCCGGGGCGATATAGGCGCCGCGGCGCACGACGCAGCTCGGCACTGCGCGGAAGCCCGCGGCGCGAAACCGGTTCTCGCCCCAGCCCTCGAACTTCGAGGCGACCTTGTCCCACCAATTGGCTCCACCCGGGCCGCCGGGGATCGCCGCCATGTCGTTGAGGCGGAAGGACAGGAGCACGGCCTTCTTCAGCCATTGATGCACCTGCCATTCGCCCGTCGTCTTCTCGGCGACGCGGGCCTTTCCGGAATCGAGCTGGCTCAGCGCCTCCTCAACGGCCTCCCGCACCGCGCCCTTGGTCGCCGGGCTGACATTCGCCCGATCCTCCCAGGCCTCGTCGATCGTTCGGGCAAGATCGCAGTGCGGCATTTTTGAAACGGCTCCGGGAAAACACGGGCGGGCGGGCTGCTTAGCAACGGCGCGTAAGCCTGTCACGTCGTGACAGCGGCGGCCCGGCCGTGCAGATTGCCCGCCGGGGTGGGGGCCCCATGCCATGGCCGAGAGACCATCGACCGAGCTGCGGCTCGAGCTTCTCGAAGCGCGCCTGCGCGCGCAGGAAGTCGTGCTGCAGTCGCTTTGCAAGGCGATCGCCTCGATCGATCGCCGCTGCGGCCACGCCGTGGCGCTCGCCTTGGAGGTCGCCGAGCTCGAGCAGCTCGAGGCGATCGGCGAGGAGGACGAGACCGTGCGCCTTCTGCGCCGCTTCCGGGAGCAGGTCGAGGAGCCGCAATTCGAGAGCCAGGGCTGGCGCTAGCACCTTTCGGAGCGCCCGCCGCCCGGCGTGCGGGCACCGCCGTTGCCGCTGTACGGCTGGCGTGACGGCTCGATTGGCGTGCGTCATCGTCCTCGCGGTCTCCGGGAGCCCGAGCTTTGCGTAAGAGGTCGAGGGGGCGCGGGACGCGACGGCTCGATCCTAATTTTATACGGGAGCCTGTCG
>JAQSWQ010000025.1 GCA_029266525.1 Microvirga sp. | reverse complement strand
TCCTCTTCTCTTCTCGAGAAGAGTCCCGCCCGTCCCCTCGGACCGCGTGTTCCTCAGCCGACCACCCGGACCGGGCATGCGTTCCCGGCGCGGGCACCGCTCCCGTCCCACCCTGCGACGCCTCGCGAGAGCGTCCCCCGGCGGACGGGATGCGCCTTGTGTAGGACGAAGTTCCGCAACCTGTCAAGGATTTTTTTCAGGGCTGGTAGCACGGCAGTCGGGGCCGCCGAGTATCAGCCCATCGATGATCGCGCCCCGCGTTGACCATCTGAGAGCCGAGTATTACGATTCCTGAAAAGGTAATACCACTTTCATGACCACGACGATCACTCAGAAGGGGCAGGTCACGTTGCCCAAGCAGGTCCGCGACGCGGTCGGGCTCAAGCCCGGGGACGAGGTCGAGGTGCGCGCGACGGCTTCCGGTGGGGTCTACATCGAGAAGCCCGGAAGGCAGACGGCCTACCAGGCGAAGCTGCGTGCGCTGATGGAGCGCCGCCCCATCCGGGGAATTACCACCGACGAGATCATGGAAATGAGCCGGGGCGAAAGCGCCGAGTACCGGCCCCGCAAGAAATGACCTTCGTCGACAGCAACGTGCTGATCGACATTCTGTCCCACGATACCACCTGGTCCGACTGGTCGTACCGGATGCTCGTGCGCCGCTCCGCAGGCGGCCCCCTGCTGATCAACGACGTGGTCTATGCTGAAATTTCGGTCCACGTCGGAAGCGAGGCCGAGCTGGAATCCATCATCGACGACCTCGAGGTCACGATGTTGCGCATTCCGAAGCCGGCTCTGTTCGTCGCGGGAAAGGCCTACCTGAAATACCGCCGCGCCGGCGGCATCCGCACCGGCGTCCTGCCAGACTTCTTCATCGGCGCGCATGCGCAGGTTACCGGCCTGGCGATCCTCACGCGCGACGCGCGGCGCTACCGAACTTACTTTCCGGAGGTGGAGGTGATCGCGCCTGAATCGAGACGTTGATTGAGCGCTGTCTATTCCAGCAGCGCCGCTCCTCCCCCCAAACCAGCCCCCGACGCCGTGATCCAGATTTACCCGTACAGAATTATCACGGTCAGAAATTCAGGGGCCAGACCTTGCGCGTTTTCAGGAACTCGTCCTCTACCGTGTAAGTCTGAAAGTACTCCCATGCTCCGCAGAAGGCATCAAACCCGTGAGTATAACTCGCTGAACGGGACAGCTCAGAAAAAGCGCCGGCTATCCAGCGAACTACTAACAATGCGTGGTAGCGACTACGCCTCTGCACGATGCCGTTTTGGCCAGTGCGGATCGAAGCTGTCAAAAGGTCCTGCATCACTTCGCCGGTTTCGTTGGTATGAAGCGTCATTGAGAAGGATGACATTAGCGCATCAACGACCCTTGCTCGGGCTTCGACGCGCTGTTGAACCGGCTTACCGTAATAGTGTTCCTGCAGGATCAATTCAGCGACCTCACCCCACCATTTACGAATTGGCTCTTCCTGACCAAGGTTCGGGTTGCCGAGAGTGGCAAAGTTCGCATAACGGCCTCGGCTCGCGTCGGCGAAGGAATCGAGGCATCTGATGATCTTTTCGCTGATTGCGCTCGTCGGACGCGGGAAGTCGAGCTTCAGTTTGTGCTTCTGTGCAACCGCACTAACTGCGTTGGTGAGGTCAACGATCTTATGCCCAAATTGGCGGATGATCCTTTCCTCCGGCATTGAGCCGTGGTGACAAATCGCGTAATCGGCCACCAGAACGAGCTTGGCTAATCGCTCCAGTCCGATGGAAAGACCAAAGAAGGCTGTGTAATATTCCCCAAATTTATTGGCATAATTGGCCCGCCCCAAAAGCCGTAGCTCCCGAGCCAATCAGGTGTCGGACCAACGCAGCTTCACGGCCAATGGCATGTCATTCCGGAGTGTCCCAGGGATTGCTTTCTCCTGGCATGACTGTGAACCTCTTATGGCACGGTGGCTCCAACCAGCCACCAATTCACAGGACTATTCTGATATGATCACCAATCACGTCACTGCGCTGTGTGAGGCATCGGCAATTCCGCGGGCGACGACGTACGTTGCGCCAGACGCCTCAACCCGCTGTCATCCGTGCGATCAGTCGCTGTTTGGTGCGAGAAAACAGATGGTGGACAGAAAAGGGTCAGCCGCGAGCATTGCGACCTCGGGAGGATCGACCGCCACACGTCGGAGCGCCTCCTTCGAGGAGTCGATCGGGTAAACTCCTTCCCTCAGCCGTGTGTAGCTCGTATCACAATCCAAGCCGAGGTCGAGCAGGGAAGCGCGATAGTCCACCAGCTCGCTGAGCCGTGGCGGCCCACGTCCGAGACTCGATCCCCAGTGCCTTTTTGCGATCTCTATGAACGCGGTCCGTAGGTCGGGTCTTGGCTCTAAACGAATAGCGACCATGCTTTCTTGAAGGCAAGACACTCCTGCGCACTGATGCTCCAGAAGATGCCAGTTCGGGCTCTTCAGAACTTCGACTGGAACAGCTTCGAAGAAAGCAAGGACAGAAGCAACCTCAATCGGTTCCGGCGGAACGGTGTCGCGAAAGTTCGGCCATTCAGGCGTGGGCAGGCTAGAGGTGGCTTTTAGCAACCCTGGTACGTAGATTAGATCGCGGATCGAAATTAATCCGCTTCGTCGCTCTGCGTTTTCAACAAGCTTGGCGAGAGCGACGGGCGGGGGGCCTACTCCCAAGGCGCGCAAGGGCGGTCGTATGGTGTCCTTGGTCAACGCGAGAACTTCTTATACTTGATCCGATGCGGGATGGTTGAATCCGTCCCCAGCCGCCGCTTCTTGTCCTCCTCGTAATCCGCGAAATTGCCCTCGAACCATTCGACGTGCGAGTCGCCCTCGAAACCGAGGATGTGGGTGGCGATGCGGTCGAGGAACCAGCGGTCGTGGCTGATGATGACCGCGCAGCCGGCATAGTCCTCGAGCGCTTCTTCCAGCGCGCGCAGCGTGTCGACGTCGAGGTCGTTGGTCGGCTCGTCGAGGAGGAGCACGTTGGCGCCGCTCTTCAGGATCTTGGCGAGATGCACGCGGTTGCGCTCGCCGCCGGAAAGCACGCCCACCTTCTTCTGCTGGTCGGCCCCCTTGAAGTTGAAGGCGCCGCAATAGGCGCGGGCGTTGATCTCGCGCTTGCCGAGATAGAGCATCTCGTTGCCGCCGGAGATCTCCTCGTAGACGCTCTTGCCGGCCTCGAGCGTGTCGCGCGACTGGTCGACATAGCCGAGCTGCACGGTCTCGCCGATGCGGATCTCGCCCGCGTCGGGCTGCTCCTCGCCGGTGATCATGCGAAACAGCGTGGTCTTGCCGGCGCCGTTCGGGCCGATCACGCCGACGATGCCGCCGGGCGGCAGCTTGAAGGAGAGCCCGTCGATGAGGAGCTTGTCGGCAAAGCCCTTCTTGAGGTTCTCGAACTCGATCACGTTCTGGCCGAGCCGCTCGGCGATCGGGATGATGATCTGCGCCGTGGTCGGGCCCTTCTCGGCGGCTTTCGCGACGAGATCCTCGTAGCGCTGGATGCGGGCTTTCGACTTCGCTTGGCGCGCCTTCGGCGAGGCGCGCACCCAATCCTGCTCGCGCTGGATCGTGCGCTGGCGCGCCTCCTCCTCGCGCCCTTCCTGGGCGAGGCGCTTCTGCTTCTGCCCGAGCCAGGAGGAGTAGTTGCCCTCGTAGGGGATGCCGCGGCCGCGATCGAGCTCGAGGATCCAGCCGGTGACGTTGTCGAGGAAATAGCGGTCGTGGGTGACGATCAGGATCGCGCCCGGGTAGCTGCGAAGATGCCCTTCGAGCCACGCGACCGTCTCGGCGTCGAGGTGGTTCGTGGGCTCGTCGAGGAGGAGGAGCTCGGGCTGCGCGAGCAGGAGCTGGCAGAGCGCGACGCGCCGCTTCTCACCGCCGGAGAGCCGGTCGACCGTCCAATCGTCCGGGGGGCAGCCGAGCGCGTCCATCGCCTGCTCGACCTTCGAATCGAGGTCCCACAGGCCCTTCGCCTCGATCTCGTCCTGGAGCGAGGTCATCTCGTCCGCGGTCTCGTCGGAATAGTTCATGGCGAGCTCGTTGTAGCGCTCGAGCACCGCCTGTTGCGGCGCGACGCCCTCCATGACGCTCTCGCGCACGGTCTTTCCCGGATCGAGCTGCGGCTCCTGCGGCAGGTAGCCGACGCGCGCCCCTTCCGCGACCCAGCCGTCGCCGGACCACTCCTTGTCGATGCCGGCCATGATGCGCAGGAGCGTCGACTTGCCCGAGCCGTTGACGCCGAGCACGCCGATCTTGGCGTCGGGATAGAAGGAAAGGTTGATGTTCTCCAAGACCTTCCGGTTGCCCGGATAGGTCTTGGAGAGGCCGCGCATGTGATAGATGAACTCTCGCGCCACGGGGGCTTTGCCTCATCGCTGTCGGGGATGGCGCGAGGCGATAGCAGCGGGGCAGGGGGGCGGCAAGGCCGCGAGGGAAGTCCCTCGCAGCGAGCGCAAAGAGCGCCACGATCTCGACACCAAGCCGGAGCAACCTTGAGACGAAGCTTGAGCCTTGTTCAGAACGCATGTCATTGCGGTGCCGGTGCCGACCCCTGTTGATCGTCATGGGCGCGATCGGATGCTCACTCATGCTCGCCGGCTCGCTTGCAGCAAACGCACAATCGACGGAGGTCCTGGCCCGGGCCGGGGCGGTGGCGCTCGGCCGCGGACCGGTCGAGGTAGCGCTCGAGGCGCCCGAGGGACCGCTCGACGCCCGCGTGGCGGCGCTCGGCGCCGATCGAAAGCTCTTCCTCGTCCTCCGCGATATCCGCACGACCGAGCAGCCGGGCGTGCTCTATCGGATCTACCTCGGCCTGCCGCGCGGCGCTCAACCTGTGCCGGACGGCTTTCATGCGGTCGGCGCTCTCAACCTCTTCAATGCGAGCCCGGCGCCGGACCCGGCCCGCTTCTACAGCTACGAGGTGACCGATCTCGTCAAAGCGCTGCGCGATCGACGCTCCCTGAGCCAGCCGGTGACGGTCACGATCGCGCCGACGGCGCCGCCGGACGCGCAACCGCACCCGGTCATCGGCGAGATATCGCTCGTCGCGCAATAGGATCGCCGCGCTTCCTGGTTGTTTGAACTTTTAGTTGTCATAGAGTAAAGTATCGTCGGCGATCCGCCATTTTGGAGGGGAGTGCCATGACCAGATTATCTCGCCGTCGCTTCGTTGCAGGCAGTGCTGCAGGAATAGGCGCAGCCGCGCTGCCATCCTTCCCGAGCGAGGCGCAGACCGTCGTCACGCGGTCGAACCTCGCGAGCCCGAACGGACAGATCAATCTGCGGAAATACGCCCGGGCGGTCGGGCTGATGAAGGCGCGGCCGACGCGGGACCCGTTGAGCTGGAATTTCCAGTGGTTCACCCACGCCGTCCCGTCCAACACGACAAAGGCCGCCGCGATCAACGCGGCGTTCGGCCCGGCTCCGTCGCCGGCAAAGACGCTTGCCAACCTGATGTGGAACACCTGCCAGGCCCATTTCAATCCGGTGGACGAGCAGTTTTTCCTGCCCTGGCACAGGATGTATGTCTGCTTCCTCGAGAGCATCATTCGCCGGGTGCTGAACGATGCGACTTTCGCGCTGCCCTACTGGAACTACTCGGTTCCCTCAGGCTTCGCGCTGCCGGCGCAGTTCCGGATGCAGGGCGATCCGGTCTTCGGCCCGCTGTTCGAGCCGAAGCGTCGGGCGCAGGTGAACGCCGGCCAGCCGATCTTCGCCGGGATCGGAACCGCAAGCGATCTCAGCCCCGCCGCCTCTCTCGCCCAAGCCAACTACCTGCCCTCGGGCGTCAATCCCGGCTTCAACCAGCATCTCGACCAGAACCTGCACGGCAACGTGCACGTATTCGTCGGCGGCAACCAGAACATGGGCTCGGTTCCGTTCGCCGCGGGCGATCCGATCTTTTGGATGCATCATTGCAATATCGACCGGCTCTGGGTGACCTGGAACCAGAACCACGCGAACCCGAACAACGCCCCCTTCGTGAACAAGAGCTTCGTGTTCGCGGGGCAGAATGGCCAGCGCCTCAACGCCGTGGTGAGGGATTTCCGGACCCCGGCAAGGTGCGGGTACCGATACGACCAGCTCGCGGCCCCGGCGCCTCTCGTCGCGGCCGCGCCCCCGATCCCGTCGCCGGCTGCGGCTGCGGCGGGCCCCGTCCAGCCGGTCACGGTGGCAACGCCCGCCGCAGCCGGCGCAGTCACCCTCGGCACCGGACCGGCGCGGGTCGACCTGCGTGCTACCGAGACCCCGTCCGTCGCGGCCGGCGCTCCGGGCGGGGCCGCGGCGCCGCTCGCCGCGCGCGTCGAGGCGCTGCCGGCAAATCGCCGAATCTATCTGGTCCTGCGCAATCTCAGCGCCGCGATGAGCCCTGAAGCGATC
Organism: Microvirga sp.; assembly: GCA_029266525.1. Taxonomy (GTDB): domain Bacteria; phylum Pseudomonadota; class Alphaproteobacteria; order Rhizobiales; family Beijerinckiaceae; genus JAJKJG01. Next base: position 45,904 of record JAQSWQ010000025.1, on the reverse strand, counting down.
TACCGTGTCTATCTGGATCTGCCGGAGGGGGCGTCCGACGATCCGCTCAACAGCCATTATGTCGGCTCGTTCAACTTCTTCGACGCGGCCGCTCATGGTGGCGATCACTCGGGCGCTTCGAAGCCGTTCAGCTTCGACATCACGGCCCTGATCGCCAATCTCCAGGCGAGAGGCGTGCTCAAATCCGAGCACACGGTCACGATCGTGCCGTCTGGGCAGCCGACCGAAGAAGCGCGCGCGGTGGTCGGAGAGATCGCGATCGTCGAGCAGTAGGAGGGGCTACAACCCGAACGGATAGGTCTCCGGCACGCCGGCCGCGTGGCCGGCCGCGAGCGGCGTGACGGCGCGCGTCTCCTCGAACCACACGAAGGCGTCGAACTGCTCGGCGAGCACGGCCTCGAAATAGTGGCTGTAGCGCTCGGTCTCCGGGCGGTAGACGACGCCGATCGCGCGCTCGAGGCGGGGCTCGGAGAGAAGCTCGCGCAGCTCGCGCTTGCCGGCGCGCCAGTCGGTCAGCGAGCAGGGGATGGCGGTCTCGAGGAAGACACGCTCATGGCTGTCCTCGCGCGAGGGGCGCACCTTCTTCACCTCCATCGGCTCGTCCCAGTCGCTTGCGGCGGCGACCGTGCCGCGGTCGGTGCCGAAGCCGATCAGCACCGCGTCGTCGCGATAGGCGGTGCGGCAGAGCTCGCCGATGTTGAACTCGCCCTGCCAGCCCATCGCGGTCGCGGCGGCGTTGCCGATATGCGAGTTGTGCGCCCACACCACCGCCTTGGCGCCCGCGCCGCGGCGCTCGAGCAGGCTTTGCAGCGTGTCGAACATGTGCCTGTCGCGCAGATTCCACGACGCGGTCGAGCCCTCATACATGATGCGATAGTAGTGCTCCGCCGCGCGCGCGATGCGGGCATTCTGGACCGCATCGAAGAAGGCCTCGTCGCTGCCGCCGGCATATTCGAGCCGATGCGCGAGAAGGTCCTGCAGCTGCGCAAGGAGCGCCTCGTCGCAAGGCTTTTTCCGGCCGGCGAGAACGGCGCGGCCGTACTGCGCCGGATCGGACTGCCAGGGGCTGAGACAGCCATAACGGCCGCGGGCCTCCCGCGCCGCGTCCGGATCGGTCTCGTCGAGATAGCGCAGGACCGCCTCGATCGAGCTGTTGAGGCTGTACACGTCGAGCCCGCGGAACTCGGTCCGCCGCTCGGGCGAAAGACCTTCGTTGTGGTGGCGCAGCCAGTGCATGAAGTCGCGCACCTCGGCATTGCGCCACATCCAGGTCGGGAAGCGCGCGAAGGCCTGCTGTTTCGAGGGCATGCGGGCGTGGTGGCGGACATAGGCGTCGATGCGCGCGGCATCGGGCCAGTCGGCCTCGACCGCGACGATCGCGAAGCCGTGCCTCTCGATGAGGCGGCGCGTGATCGCGGCGCGGGCCCGGTAGAACTCGGAAGTTCCGTGCGTCGCCTCGCCGAGCAGCACGACCTTGGCGTCGCCGAAGCGATCGAAAGCGGCGCCGAAGGTTGCGTCGGCGATCGCCGGCAGGGGCTCGCAATGCGGACGCAGCGTCCGCGCGGCCTCCCGCGCATCGGGGAGGCTTCTGCCCCTGATCAGGTCGGCGATGCCCATGCGGAGAACACGTTGTTCGCGCCAGAAGTAGTTAACGGCGTGAGCGCGCCCGCAGTTCCGATGACGCAGATCCCGGAGTTTTCAAGCTTCGGCGTACAACAACGCGCTTGACAAGCCGGGCGCCTGGGAGCAAATTTCAAGTGTTCAGCGAGAAGGAGGTCTAAGAAAATGACTCCGCCGAAGCTCGCCGCGGAAGACCAGCTCAAAGCCTGACCTTCAACTCAGCTTGAGGAGGTGGTCTCGACAACCTCGACAATTTGCACGACTGCACCGGAACACTTCCGGAATAGACGTCTCTGACGTGTGGCCTCACGAGGTCACCAGCGGGCTTCCGTGACATGGGGAAGCCCGCTTCGCGTTGCGCCGCAATGCAGCGGCGCGAGCGCCCCCTTGGCTGCGCCTGCCGTTTGTCACTATGGTCTTTTGCCAACCCGCAACGCCATGGCTGGCTCGAAGGAGGATAGTCAGATGGCCGATCTTCTCAATGAAGTAACTGCCGACGATCTATCGCGTGACCAAATTCAGCGTCGGGTCGAGGATTGGGCGCAACGCATCGAGAAACTTTACCGTGAAATCGAAGAATGGCTGCCGGCAGGCTATTCGGCTGAGCAAAGCCGCACAAAGCGCATGCACGAGGAGCTGATGAGGGAAGTCAGGATACCTCCGCGGGATCTCCCAATCCTCAAGATCGTAAGAGATAGTCAGCCTGTGGCGACCATTGAGCCCCGCGGGCTCTGGATTATCGGAGCCAACGGGCGTCTTGATCTGATCAGCGGTCAAAAACACTTTGTGATTGTTGATGCCGCCGAAAGCTTCCATCCTCCGATTTGGCAAATCGCCCCCTTGAATGATCGCCGGAAGCTCGACCGTTTCGATAGGACGAAGTTGCTGTCGGCGCTTTGATGCAAGATCTGGCCGTTCTCGCAGCCTTCTACGGCGAGATTGACACATGGCTTGAGGCGCAGCGTACGCATGCGCTTGCGTCCGGCGATCAGGCCAAGGTAGATCGGATCGAAACAAAACAGCGGTTGAACGATCAGGCCTATTTCGTCTTGTGTTGGGGACAGCTCGAATTAGAGATAGACAATGCCTGCCCCGAGGCCATCCGCCAACGCAAAGCGGACCCAAATTGGACTGTCCGGCGAGCGTGGGACCTCTATAACCCCGACGATAAAAGGCTTTCTGGACTTAGCCTCGAAGATCGCGTCGCTTTGGTGCTGGACCGCAGCAGCGGATCGGGAAGCCGTTACGCGCGCGTGATGAATTTTTACGCGTTGCGAAACCAGATCGCTCACGGGAAGCTTCGTCCTGACCGCATCGACGTTACAGCCGTCGTGGCGGAGTTCTACCAAATCCAGAGTGCGCTGACGCGGTAAAAGCCTCTAAGCCGGCCCCTGCGGCGTCAGCACCTTGTCCTGCGGGAAGTCGTATATCTTCCCCGTCTCGTCCCACTCCGGCGAGGCGAGCAGGACGAGGTGCGGCGCGAGCTCCTCGGGCGGGCGCAGCGTCTGCGGGTCCTCGCCGGGCATGGCGGCGGCGCGCATGCGGGTGCGCAAGGGGCCGGGGTTGACCAGCATGACGCGGATCGGCGTGGTCGCGGTCTCGGCCGCGTAGGTACGCACCAGCGCCTCGAGCGCGGCCTTCGAGACCGAGTAGGGTCCCCAATAGGCTAGGCATTTGTGGGCGGCACCCGACGAAAGGAAGATCGCGCGGCCGGCGTCGGATTTCTGCAGGAGCGGGTCGAGCGAGCGGATGAGCCGCCAATTCGCCGTGACGTTCACGGCCATGACCGCATCCCAGACCGGCTGGTCGAGGTGGGTCAGCGGGGCGATCTCGCCGAGCAGCCCGGCATTGCCGAGAAGGATGTCGAGCTTGCCCCAGCGCTCGTTCAGGGCGGCCCCGAGACGGTCGATGGCCGTGTAGTCCTTGAGGTCAAGCGGCACGAGCGTCGCCGCCCCGCCCGCCGCGCGGATCTCGTCGTCGAGCTCCTCGAGCGCCCCTTGCGTCCGCGCGAGAGCGATGACGTGGGCGCCGGCGCCGGCGAAGGCGAGCGCCGCCGCCCGGCCGATGCCGCGCGAGGCGCCGGTCACCACCGCGAGGCGGTCGGCGAGCGGCTGTTCCACGCCGGTCAGTCGGCTTCGGCGAGGATCGCGAGCTTCCTCGGGGTCGCGACCGCAAGGTCGGTCAGCGGGGTCGGATAGTCGCCGGTGAAGCAGTGGTCGGTGAACTGCGGGCGCGCCGCATCGCGGCCGTCATAGCCCATCGCGCGGTAGATGCCCTCGACCGAGAGGAAGGCCAGCGAGTCGGCGCCGATATAGTCGCGCATGCCTTCGAGGTCGTGCGTCGCGGCAAGCAGCTTCTCCCGCTCCGGCGTGTCGATGCCGTAGAAGTCGGGATGAGTGATGGGTGGGGAGGCGATGCGGAAGTGGACCTCCTTGGCGCCGGCCTCGCGCATCATGCGCACGATCTTCACCGAGGTCGTGCCGCGCACCAGGCTGTCGTCGACGAGAACGATGCGGCGGCCGTTCACGACGGCGCGGTTCGCCGAGTGCTTGAGGCGCACGCCCAATTCGCGCACCGACTGCGTCGGCTGGATGAAGGTGCGTCCGACATAGTGGTTGCGGATGATGCCGAGCTCGTAAGGGATGCCGCATTCCTGGCCGTAGCCGAGGGCGGCCGGCACGCCCGAATCGGGCACCGGGATCACCACGTCGGCTTTCGCCGGCGCCTCGCGGGCGAGCTGCGCGCCCATCGCCTTGCGGGCGTCGTAGACGGAATGGCCGTTCACGATCGAGTCGGGCCGCGCGAAATAGATGTACTCGAAGACGCAAGGGCGCATCGCGACCTTCGGCGCATAGCGGATCGATTCGAGGCCGTCCTCGGAGATCACCACGACCTCGCCGTTCTGCACGTCGCGGACGAAGCGGGCGCCGATGATGTCGAGGGCGCAGGTCTCGGAGGCGAGGATGTAGCGGCCGTCGAGCTCGCCGATGACGAGGGGGCGGATGCCGAGCGGGTCGCGCGCCCCGATCAGCTTCTTGTTGGTCAGCGCGACGAGGGAGAAGGCGCCCTCGATGCGGCGGATCGCGTCGATGAAGCGGTCGACGACGAGCGGCTTGCGGCTGCGCGCGACGAGGTGGACGATGGCCTCGGTGTCGGTGGTCGACTGGTAGATCGCGCCCTCGCGGATGAGGTTGCGGCGCAGCGTCAGCCCGTTGGTGAGGTTGCCGTTATGCGCGACCGCAAAGCCGCCGCCCTCGAGCTCGGCGAAGAGCGGCTGGACGTTGCGCAGCACGGTCTCGCCGGTGGTCGAGTAGCGCACATGACCGATCGCCGAGAGGCCCGCGAGGCGCTCGATGACGTTGCGGTCGGAGAAGCTGTCGCCGACGAGGCCGAGCTTGCGCTCGGAATGGAACACCCGCCCGTCGAACGAGACGATGCCGGCGGCCTCCTGGCCGCGATGCTGCAGCGCGTGCAGCCCGAGCGCGGTGATCGCCGCGGCGTCGGGGTGGCCGTGGATGCCGAAGACGCCGCATTCCTCGCGCAAGCTGTCGCCGTCGAGGTCGAGATCCCGGAAGGTCTCGGCCCCTGAGATGCTGGACGGTGCTGCCATGGTGTCGTCCTGCGGCGTGCCGAGGCGGCTGCGCCGAGCGCCTAATGTAGGGTCCGGCCCGGCCATCGCCAACGCAAGGCGGCGAGTTATCCGCCTTTTCCGCGACAAGCTCAGCTTCGCCGCGGCGGCAGGGGCGGGGCGGTGTCGTCCGGGCTGCCGGGCTCGCCCTCGGGCTTCGGCTTGCGCAGCTGCTTCAGAAGCCCTTCCGGGTTGTCCGGGAGCATGGCGATGAGCGAGTTGCCGGTGCTCTCGAGCATCGGCCGCGATTTCGCGTTGGCCGCCCATTCCGGCATCTTCCCTTGGGCGAGCCAGGACAGGAAGACCCAGCCGATCACGCAGAGCAGGAGGCCCCGGGCGGCTCCGAAGACGAAGCCGAGCGTCCGGTCGAGCGCCCCGATGCGGGAATCAAGGATCAGGTCGGAGACCTTCACGGTCAGGAGCGAGACGACGATGAGGGTCAGGATGAAGATGCCGCCGATCGCCGCGACGAGCGCGATCGTGTCGTTGGCGATGTACTGCTTGGCATAAGGAAGCGCCGGCTTGTGCAGGAACCAGGCGGCGGCCGCGGCGGTGACCCAGGCAACGATGGCGAGCACTTCGCGCGTGAGGCCGCGCACCGCCGCGAGCAGCGCGGAGATCAGGACGACGCCGATCACGACGAGGTCGAGGACGGAAACGGGCATGGGTTCTGTGGCCGGGCGCTTCGTACAGAATCGGGATTAGGCCGGCAGGAAGCCGGCCGGGCGCTGTATAGCTCCTAAGCTCCCCCGCGTCACCCTTCCCGGGCCTGCAGCAGCGGTTTCGGCCGTGGACGAGAGGAGGCCACCGCCGCGACGAGGTCCGCTATATGACCGAGCGAGACGGCGCCGGGGAGCGGGCGCTCGCCTTTCTCGCCGCGGATGTTCGGGCCGACCGCCTGGCCAAAGCCGAGCTTTGCCGCCTCCTTGAGGCGGGCCTGCATCTGCGTCACCGGGCGGATCGCGCCGGAGAGGCCGATCTCGCCGAAATACACCGTGTCGGCCGGCAAGGGCGAGTTCGAGAGCGAGGACACGAGCGCGGCGGCAGCGGCGAGGTCGGCGGCAGGCTCGGCAATGCGCAGCCCGCCGGCGACGTTGAGATAGACGTCGTGCATGCCGAGCCGCAGCCCGCCATGGGCCTCGAGCACGGCGAGCACCATGGACAGCCGGGCCGGATCCCAGCCGACCACGGCCCGCCGCGGCGTCCCGAGCGAGGTCGGCGCAACGAGTGCCTGGATTTCCACGAGGAGCGGCCGCGTGCCCTCCATGCCCGCGAACACGGCGGTGCCGGCGGTGCCGTGATCGCGGCTCGCGAGGAACAGCTCGGAGGGGTTCGGCACCTCGGCGAGGCCCCGGTCGGTCATCTCGAAGACGCCGATCTCGTCGGTCGGGCCGAAGCGGTTCTTCACCGCGCGCAGGATGCGGAAATGATGGCCGGTGTCGCCTTCGAACGAGACCACCGCGTCGACCATGTGCTCGACCACGCGCGGCCCGGCGATCTGCCCGTCCTTGGTGACGTGGCCGACGAGGATCACCGCGGCGCCGGTGGTCTTGGCGAAGCGGATCAGTGCCTGGGCCGAACCGCGCACCTGCGTCACCGTTCCGGGCGCCGATTCGACCGTCTCGGTCCACATGGTCTGGATCGAGTCGATCACCGCGAGCGCCGGCGGGCGCCCTTGCGAGAGCGTTGCGACGATGTCCTCGACGTTGGTCTCGGCCGCAAGCTCGACCGGCACGGCGCCGATTCCGAGCCGCTCGGCGCGCAGCCGCACCTGCGCGACCGCCTCCTCGCCCGAGATGTAGACGACGCGCTGCCCGGCCCCGGCGAGCGCCGCGCAGGCCTGGATGAGCAGCGTCGACTTGCCGATCCCGGGATCGCCGCCGATCAGGATCACCGAGCCGCGCACGAAACCGCCGCCGGTAACCCGGTCGAGCTCGGCGAGGCCGGAGGGCGTGCGCGGCGCATCGTGGGTTTCGCCGGCAAGACCTTCGAGCGTAAAGACGCGGCCCTTTGCCCGGCTCGGGCGCGTCGCGGCCGGTCCGGCGAGCGGGCCCGCACCGCTCTCCTCGACGACGGTGTTCCAGCCGCCGCAGGCCTCGCACTTGCCCTTCCAGCGGTTATAGACCGCGCCGCAGCTCTGGCAGACGAAGGTGGCGTGGGATTTGGCCATCGATCAGGTCTCGCCGCCGACATAGCGCCGGGCGTAGCGGCGGCCGAGGCTTGTCAACACCTCGTAGCCGATGGTGTCGGCGCGGCGGGCGACCTCGTCGATGGTGAGATCGTCCCCGATAAGGGTGACGAGGTCGCCGCGCCCAACCGCGCCCTCCGGCACCTCGGTGACGTCGATCGCAAGGAGGTCCATGGACACCCGCCCGGCGAAGGGGCAGCGCCGTCCGCGGACGATCGCCGCGCCGGCATCGCGCCGGGCCTCGCGCTTGGCCTCGGTGGCGCTCGCAGCGCGCGGGTAGCCGTCGGCGTAGCCGACCGGGATGGTGGCAAGGCGGCGGCGCCCGCGGGCGGTCCATTGGGCGTTGTAGCCGACGGTCTCGCCGTCCTCGGCGGTGCGGAGCTGGATGATCGGGGCCTCGAGCCGCACCACCGGCCGCATCGGATTGGCGCCGCCGGGAGTGGGGTTGCCGCCATAGAGGGCGTAGCCCGGGCGCACGAGGTCGAGATGGGGTTTCTCGGCGAGGAAGATGCCGGACGAGTTGCAGAGCGAGGCGGGAGCGTGCGCGAAGGCTGTGCGCACGCCTCCGAACGCCTCGATCTGGCGCGCATTGATCGGATTGTCAGGCTCTTCGGAGCTGACGAAATGGCTCATCACCAGCGCCGGTTCGAAATCCGCCAGATCAGCGCTCGCGGCGATCTCCTGCGCCTCCTCGGGGCGCAGCCCGAGCCGGTTCATGCCGGTGTCGAAATGGATTGCCGCGGGCAGGCGCCGGCCGGCGTTGCGGCAGAAGCCCCCCCATTCGACGATCTCCTCGAGCGAGCCGAGGATCGGGCGCAGGCCGGCGTCCCGATAGGCCGGGGCGGTGCCGGGCAGAAGGCCGTTGAGAACATAGATCGTCGCCCCGGGGACAGCCGCCCGCGCCGCGACTCCTTCCGACAGATGCGCGACGAAGAAGGTCCTGCAGCCCGCCTTCGCCAGCGCCCGCACGGCGGGCGCGATGCCGAGGCCGTAGGCATCGGCCTTGACCACGGCCGCGCATTCGGCCGGCGCCGCCCGGTCGCGCAGGAGCCGCCAATTCGCGATAAGCGCGGCAAGATCGATCGTGAGGATACCGCCTGCTTGCCCGGCTGGGAATGCCGTCGACCGAGGGTCGTCCTGTTTGAGCGAGAGGTCGTTCAACGCGTGCCAGACTTCTGAGGCCAGCTGAACTTGCGGCTCATCACCTCTTCAAGGGTATAAGGGCAGCTCGGGGGAAAGACGCCGGTGTCCAACCCGGCCTCGCCCGAAGCGTCGCTTCGCGCGCGCCGGTAGGCTCGTGAGAGGGCCAGGTCCTGGCGGCTCTGCAAGCCCAAACTGTCCTCGATGACATCGCCTGCGAGAGCGCGATGGGAATCGATCGACGTGACCCAGCTCCTCGTGCGCCGCGCCGGCTGATGATCCCATTTAAGCATATGGATCAGGATCACGCGGTACGCGCTGGTGAGCTTGTGCAACTGCTCGCTGCCCAAGTCCTGGATCTCCTCGGCGAGGTTCGTGAGGTCGAGCTGCTCGAGGTCGCCGGCGCGAAGGGCGGCCGCCTGCTGCAAGGCCCAAGTGTAGAGATCCCGCCGGTAAAGGTCGGCCCCGGCTTGCCGCGCCGCTAGCGGTCTCGCCGCGCCCGACCCGGCATCACGTCTCTTCGGAACAGGCATCGACGATCCTTCGCCAGCGCCAAGCCAGGATAGCACACCCCTTCGCTGTTTGCCGCACCGTCAATCCCCCATCCGCTCCGGCAGCTTGTGCTCGTCGGCGAGGTTCGCGAAGCGCGTGACCTCGGCCTGGAAGGCGAGCTGGACCGTGCCGGTCGGGCCGTGGCGCTGCTTGCCGATGATGACCTCGGCGCGTCCGTGGGCCTGGTCCATGTCGGACTGCCACTTGAAGTGCTCTTCGGTGCCGGGCTTCGGCTCCTTGTTCTTGAGGTAGTACTCCTCGCGGAAGACGAACATCACTACGTCGGCGTCCTGCTCGATCGAGCCGGATTCGCGCAGATCCGAGAGCTGGGGCCGCTTGTCGTCGCGCTGCTCGACCTGACGCGAGAGCTGCGACAGAGCGAGAATCGGCACGTTCAGCTCCTTCGCGAGCGCTTTCATCCCGGTTGTGATCTCTGTGACTTCCTGCACCCGGTTGTCCCCCTTTCGCGTCGCGCCGGACAGGAGCTGGATGTAGTCGACGACCAAGAGATCGAGCCCGCGCTGACGCTTCAGCCGCCGCGCCCGCGCCGCGAGCTGCGCGATCGAGAGCCCGCCAGTCTGGTCGATGTAGAGGGGCATCGCCTGCATGTCGCGGGCAACGTCGGTGATCTTGTAGAAGTCATCCTCGCGGATGTCGCCGCGGCGGATCTTGTAGGACGGCACGCCCGACTGCTCGGCGATGATGCGGGTCGCCAATTGCTCGGCCGACATCTCGAGCGAGAAGAAGCCGACGACGCCGCCGTTGACGGTCTTGTGGCTGCCGTCGGCCTGCTTCTCGAACTCGTAAGCCTTGGCGATGTTGAAGGCGATGTTGGTGGCGAGCGCCGTCTTGCCCATGCCGGGCCGGCCCGCGATGATGACCATGTCGGAGGGCTGCAGCCCGCCCATCATGCGGTCGAGATCGGTCAGGCCCGTCGCGATGCCGGACAGCTTGCCTTCGCGCTTGAAGGCGTTCGCCGCCATGTCGATTGCGGTCGTCAGCGCCTCGGAGAAGCGCTGGAAGCCGCCGTCGTACTTGCCGGTCTCGGCGAGTTCGTAGAGCCGGCGCTCGGTCTCCTCGATCTGGTCGCGCGGCGAGGTCTCGACCGGCGCGTCGTAGGCCGTGTTGACGAGGTCCTCGCCGATGCCGATCAGGCTGCGCCGGATGGCGAGGTCGTAGATCGTGCGGCCGTAATCCTCGGCGTTAATGACCGTCGTCGCCTCGGCGGCGAGGCGCGCGAGGTATTGCGAGACGGTGACGCCGCCGAGGTCCTGGTCGCCGAGGAAGGTCTTGAGCGTGATCGGGGTCGCGACCTTGCCGGCTTTGATCAGCGTCGTCGCGATCTCGTAGATGCGCTTGTGCAGATCCTCGAAGAAGTGGCCCGGCTCGAGAAAGTCGGAGACCCGGTAATAGGCGTCGTTGTTGACCAGAATCGCGCCGAGGAGCGCCTGCTCGGCATCGATGTTGTTCGGCGCAACCCGGTATTCGGGGATTGCGGTTTCGAGACGGGCGATCAGCGCGTTGGCGGCGGCCATCGGGGTTCCGAGACTGGAGGAGCGCCAAAGGTTCTAAGCGCTCGCGCAAGCCGCACACGGCTCAGCCCGCCGCAGCCCTTGCATTCCCCGATTCCCACATTTCGTCCGCCGCCGCGCGGACGATCCGCTTGACAGCGCTTGAAAAGGAACGGGCGCCGCGTCCGAGTCTCCTGCCGACTCGGACGCAACGTCCGCGACTAGAACATATCGGGAACAGAACCTCAAGCCTCCTCGCCCGGGCCCGCCTCGGCGAGGGCCGCGCCGACCTCGAGGCCGAGGTCGTCGAGGTTCGTCTCCTCGCGGGTCGAGACGGTCTCGCCGCGCGCCTGACGCTCGGCCTCGTCCTGGCTGCGGGCGACGTTGATCGTGACCTTCACCTCGACCTCGGGATGAAGGACGACCGGAACCGTGTGCAGGCCGAGCGACTTGATCGGCGCGTTGAGGGCGATCTGCTCGCGGCCGACCGAGAAGCCGCCCTTGGTGACGATCTCGGCAAGGTCGCGGGTCGACACCGAGCCGTAGAGCACGCCCGATTCGCCGGCCTGGCGGATCACGATGAAGCTCTGGCCGTTGAGCTTGTCGGCGACGCCTTGCGCCTCCGTGCGGCGCTCAAGGTTGCGGGCCTCGAGCTGCGCGCGTTGGGTCTCGAAGCGCTGCTTGTTCTCCTTCGTGGCGCGCAGGGCCTTGCCGCGCGGCAGGAGGAAGTTGCGCGCAAAGCCGTCCTTGACGCGCACGGTCTCGCCCATCTGGCCGAGCTTGGCGACGCGCTCCAGCAGGATCACTTCCATGGGTGCTCTCCTTCGATAGATGTTCAGGTTGAACGGGGTCCGGGGCCGCTGGTCGGGGCCGGCGGGAGCTTCATGCGGGCGCGAAGCCCGGCGAGGGTATCGGCAATGCCGAACAGCATCAGCGCGATGAACAGCATGCCCTGGGTCAGCACGAGAAGCAGGTAGGCGACGGTCAGCATCGCCGTGCGTCCGCTCCGGCCGAGCGTGATCTGGTGCACTGCCGCGAGCCCCTGGAGACCGAAGGCCATGAGCGTCGCGCCGAGGAGCGCAAGGCCGAACACGCCGGCAAAGCCGCCGACGAAGGCCAGCAGAAAGGCGCCGCCGAGCATGACGAGAGCGGAGCGCGGCATCACCGTCGCCGGGAGGTAGGGCCAGGGCCGCGGCAGCCGGCCGGAGATCGAGACGATCTTGGCGCCGACCCAGACGTAGACCGCGAGGATGAGCGTGAACCCTTGCGCCGCAAACATCGGCGCGAGGGCCGCAAATCGGGTCGCAATCGCGTCGAGGACCGCGCTGTCGACCTGCGTCGCCGGGCCCCGCCCGGTGCGCAGCTGCGCCTGGATGAAGAGGTCGGCGAGACGGCGCATCCGCGCCTGAAAGCTCGCGAAGTCGCCCGAGGCGACGATCGCGGTGGCCAATACGGTCAGGGCCGCGGTTGCGGCGATCCAGGCGAGGAGCCGGCCGAGCGGGTACCACTCGATCGCGCCGTTCGCCTGCGGCTTGCCGAGAAGCGCGAGGAAGCCGAGCCACCAGGCCGGCAGGCCCGTCCCGACCGCGAAACCGATGCCTTCATAGGGCGAGAGCGCAAGCGCGGTGGCGATCCCGCCGGCGAGCGACGCCACGAGCCCGGCGCGGTGGTCCCAGCCGAGCGTCACGATCAGCACCGGAATCGGCGCGAGGAGGAAGAGCAGCATCGCAAGCGGCGTCGCCTTGGCGACCACCGCGATGAGCAGGGCCGAGACGAGACCGGCGCCGAGGCCGACGAGAGAGAAATTCATCCGCTGTCCCGCTGCCTTCCGCAGGGTTAGGGGCGGGTCCGGCCCGCCCCAGCGTTGCCAACCCCCTCTCCCGCTTGCGGGAGAGGGCTGGGGTGAGGGGAGAGTCGCAGCACTGCCCTCACCCGGTCGGCGCTGCCGCGCCGACTCGACCTCTCCCGCTTCGCGGGCGACGTGTTAACGGATCACGTAGGGCAGAAGCCCCAGGAACCGAGCCCGCTTGATCGCGGCCGCGAGCTCGCGCTGCTTCTTGGCCGACACCGCCGTGATGCGCGAGGGCACGATCTTGCCGCGCTCGGAGATGTAGCGCGAGAGCAGCTTCGTGTCCTTGTAGTCGATCTTCGGCGCGTTCGGGCCCGAGAACGGGCAGGTCTTGCGCCTGCGGAAGAACGGGCGACGGGCTCCGCCGCCGCCACCGCCGCCACCACCAAAAGCCATGATCAAGCCTCCTCGGTGGCGGCCGGGGCCGGCGGGGCATAGCCCCCGTCATAGCCGCCTTCGTCGTCGCGCCGGCGGCCGCGCTCGCGCTCCTTGCGCTCGTCGCGATCGCGCTTCTGCATCATGACGGAGGGCTCGGCCTCGAGCGCGTCGACGCGCACCGTCATGAAGCGCAGGATGTCCTCGTTGATGCGCATCTGACGCTCCATCTCGGCGACCGCCGCGGGCGGGGAATCGAGGTTGAACATCGCAAAATGCGCCTTACGGTTCTTCTTGATGCGGTAGGCGAGCGACTTCACGCCCCACATCTCGGTCTTCTCGACCTTGCCGCCGCCCGCTTCGATGACGCCCTTGAACTGGTCCGCCATCGTCTCGACATGCTGCGCGGTCACATCCTGGCGCGCCAGGAAGATGTGCTCGTAGAGAGGCATAGAGGGCCCTTCCTTAGATTCGACTTGAGCTCTGGAATGAGCCGGTTCGCGCGTCCGATCGGCGCCAAGCCCTTCGAGCCGTAAGGCCCGAGCGGTTGTTCGAAGGCGGAGACACGGGACGACGGGTCTGAGAAGACCCTGCCTGACGGCCGTCCGTTCAGCCCCCGGCCGGAGCGAACGCGAAGCGGCGGACATAGGGGCTTTCGCCCGTGAGCGCAAGCGGAGCAGCGCGCGGATCTAGATGTGCTCGATCTCCGGCTTCACCTGCCCGAAATTGAGCGCCGCGACGAGCGTGACGCCGCCGAGCACGTTGCCGATCAGGGTGGGGACGAAGAAGCGGGCGAGATACGCGCCATAGCCGATCTCGCCGGTGTGGACGAGGTAGAAGGCGTCGATCGAGCCCGCGACCACATGGGTGAAGCCGCCGAGCGCGACCACATAGGTGATGAGAATGATGATCAGCGGCCGCGAGCCCTCGGCGGTCGGCATCAGCCAGGCCATCAGCGCGATCAGCCAGCCCGCGAAGACCCCTTTCAGCACGGCCGTGCCGAAGGAGGCGGAAACCGCCTTGCGGCCGATCTCGGCGAAGGCGGCCTCGACCGGCGGGTCGAAGAGCGAGCCGTGGGCGATCACGGCCGTCATGACGAAGGTGCCGACGGTATTGGCGGCGAGCACCAGGCCCCACAGCCGGAGCACGCGCCGGAGGGTGTGGCCGTCGCGGTGGTAGAGGAGCGGCAGGATCGGCGTCAGCGTGTTCTCGGTGAAGAGCTGCTGGCGCCCGAGCACGACGACCAGGAAGCCTATGGTGTAGCCGAAATTGGCGACGAGCTCGCGCCAGGGCTCCTTCGGCAGATGGGCCAGCAGAAGCCCCTCGGTGATGAGAGAGAAGCCCATCGAGAGCCCGGCCGCGAAGCCCGAGAGCAGAAGGGCCGTCGCCGTACGCTCGAGCTCGCTCTCGCCTTCCGCCCGGATGGTCTCGTGGATGAGCGCGGCGCTCGGCCGGCTCTGCTTCTCGACGGCGTCGCGCTCCTTTTCGGAGAACCCCTCCATCTTGGAGGCCGGGCTGAGGGCGTTGCGGTTCTCGTCGCCGCTAGTGGGCGTAGGCGTGTCCATCGCACTCCCCTCAGAGCGGCTGCTACCGAAAAACTCGGGAGAGCGGCTTTGTTCCGGCGGCGCTCCGGCGCTTGGCCGGCGCCGCCTCGGCAGCTACTAAGGCGCGGTCATGAGGAGAGGACGATGGCGGCGCCTTTTCTGCGCCTCGGCGTGAACATCGACCATGTGGCGACGCTCAGGAACGCGCGCGACCAGGGCTATCCGGACCCGGTCCGGGCCGCGCATGCCGCGATCATGGCGGGCGCGGACGGCATCACGGCGCATCTGCGCGAGGACCGCCGCCACATCCGCGACGCCGATATCGACATCATCAAGCGCGAGATCCTGGCGCCGCTCAATTTCGAGATCGCCGCAACCGGCGAGATGATCGCGATCGCAAGCCGCGTGCGCCCGCACGCCGCCTGCCTCGTGCCCGAGAAGCGCAGCGAGCGCACGACCGAGGGCGGGCTCGACGTCGTCGGAGGCCACAACCATCTCGCGCCGGTGGTGCGGCAGCTCAAGGGGGAGGGCATCCGGGTCTCGCTCTTCGTCGAGCCGGAGGTCGAGGTCATGGAGGCGGCGAGGAGCCTCGAGGCGCCGGTGGTCGAGCTGCATAGCGGCGCCTTCTGCGAGGCGTACCTCGCCGCCGACGAGGGCCTGACCGCGCACGAGCTGTCGCGGCTGCGCCGGGCGGCCGAGCACGGCGCGTCGATCGGGCTCGAGATCCATGCCGGCCACGGGCTCACCTTCGACACCGCCCGCATGGTCGCCGCCATCCCGGAGATCGTCGAGCTCAACATCGGCCATTTCCTGATCTGCGAGGCGGTGTTCATGGGCCTCGGCGAGGCCGTGCGCACCATGCGTGCCGCCATGGACGAGGGAAGGGCCGGGATTTGATCCTCGGCATCGGCTCGGACCTCTGCGACATCCGGCGCATCGCACGCGCCATGGAGCGCCACGGCGAGCGCTTCACCGGCCGCATCTTCACCGAGGGCGAGCGCCGGCGCAGCGACCGGCGCCGGGGCCGCGCCGAATCCTACGCCCGGCGCTTCGCGGCCAAGGAGGCCTGCGCCAAGGCGCTCGGCACCGGCATGCGGGCGGGGGTGTTCTTCCGCGACATGGAGGTGGTGAACCTGCCCGGCGGCCGCCCGACCATGCGCCTCCACGGCGGCGCGCTCGCGCGGCTCGCGGCCATCACTCCGCCCGGATCCGAGGCGATCGTGCATGTGTCGCTGACCGACGACCCTCCGCTGGCCCAGGCCTTTGTGGTGATCGAGGCCCGCCCCATCTAAGCGAGCTTCAGCGCGTTGCGGGCGCGCGGCCATTCGGCTAGACCGCGCCCGTCGGGCGCGCCCGGCCAGGAGCGATTCATGGAACGGGTGCGCGTGAGCGGGAGCGGCAGGATCAAGGACAAGCGCGAAGGGGGCATCGCCGAGACGATCAAGGTGATCGTCCAGGCGCTCTTGATCGCCGTCGTCGTCCGCACGGTGCTATTCCAGCCCTTCAACATCCCGTCGGGATCGCTGATCCCGACGCTGCTGATCGGCGACTACCTCTTCGTCTCGAAATATTCCTACGGCTATTCGCGCTACTCGATCCCCTTCGGCCCGCCGGTGCTGCAGGGACGCGTGTGGGCCTCCGAGCCGAAGCGCGGCGACATCGCCGTGTTCAAGCTGCCGAAGGACAACTCGACCGACTATATCAAGCGCGTGATCGGGCTGCCGGGCGACAAGATCCAGGTCGTCCAGGGCGTGCTCAACATCAACGGCCAGGCGGTGAGGCGCGAGCGCATCGCCGATTACGAGACCTCGGACGCCTGGGGCCGCGCCAGCAAGGTCGTCCACTACCGCGAGACCCTGCCGAACGGCGTCTCGCACGAGATCATCGAGCGCGAGGGCGACCGCGGCTTCTGGGACAACACCGAAGTCTACAGCGTGCCCCCCGCCCATTTCTTCATGATGGGCGATAACCGCGACAACTCGACCGATTCGCGCGACCTCGCGAGCGTCGGTTACGTGCCGTTCGAGAACTTCGTCGGGCGGGCCGAGATCATCTTCTTCTCGATCGACGAGGGCGCGAGCGCCTGGGCGGTGTGGGAATGGCCCTGGACGGTGCGCTGGAACCGGATGTTCAAGCCGATCCGATGAGGCCGTGCGGCGATGGCCCGGCGCAAGCCTGACCTCCAGGCGCTCGAGGCGCGGATCGGCCACGCCTTCAACGACCGCGACCTCCTCATGAACGCGCTCACCCACATGAGCGCCGCCAAAGGCATCCAGGCGAAGAGCTATCAGCGCATGGAGTTCCTCGGCGACCGCGTGCTCGGCCTCGCGATCGCAGACATGCTCTACGGCGGCTTCAAGGGCTCGGAGGGAGACCTGTCGCGCCGCTTCTCCGAGCTCGTGCGCCGCGAGACCTGCGCCGCCGTCGCGGCCGAATGGGAGCTCGGGCCCTGCATCAAGATCGGCGGCCGCGAAGCGGCGATCCGCACCAACCGCTCGGTGCTCGCCGATGTCTGCGAGGCGGTGATCGCGGCGGTGTTCCTCGACGGCGGCTATCCGGCGGCGCGGGAGGTCGTCGAGAAGGCCTTCGGGCCGCGCATGCAGGCGCTGCGCAAGGCGCCCTCGAATCCGAAGGCGGCGCTGCAGGAATGGGCGCTTGCGCGCGGGCTGCCGCTGCCCGCCTATGAGGTCGTCGAGCAGTTCGGGCCCGATCACGCGCCCCGGTTTCGAATCTCGGTGACGGTGCGCGGCTTCAAGCCCGCGGAAGGCACGGGCTCCTCGAAGCGCGCCGCGGAACAGGACGCGGCCGAGACGCTTCTCGTCCGCGAGCGCTGGTGGAAGAAACCCCTGAAAGCGCCAGCCCAGGACGAGGAGCCCGCGGTGCCCGAGCCGCCGCCCTGGAGCGAAGATGCCCGAGCCGAGCTCTGAGACGCGCTGCGGCTTCGTCGCGCTGATCGGCGCGCCGAACGCCGGCAAGTCGACGCTCCTCAATGCGCTCGTCGGCTCGAAGGTGTCGATCGTCTCGCGCAAGGTGCAGACCACGCGCACGGTGGTGCGCGGCATCGCGATCGAGGGCCAGGCGCAGATCGTTTTCGTCGATACGCCGGGCATCTTCAAGCCGAAGCGCCGGCTCGACCGCGCCATGGTGACCTCGGCCTGGGGCGGGGCAGGGGACGCCGACGTCGTGTGCCTCCTCGTCGACGTGCGCAAGGGCGTTGACGAGGAGAACGAGGCGATCCTCGGCAGGCTCGCCGAGGTGCGGCGGCCCCGGATGCTGGTCTTGAACAAGATCGACCTGATCGAGCGCCCGAAGCTCCTCGAGCTCGCCGCGGCCCTGAACGCCCGCCTCTCGTTCGAGGAGACCTTCATGGTCTCCGCCTTGACCGGGGACGGGGTCGGCGACCTCAAGCGCAAGCTGGCCGCCCTGATGCCGCCCGGCCCCTGGCTCTACCCGGAGGACCAGATCTCCGACGCGCCCTTGCGCATGCTCGCCGCCGAGATCACCCGCGAGAAGATCTACGAGCGCCTGCACGAGGAGCTGCCCTACCGCTCGACGGTCGAGACCGACCAGTGGCAGCAGCGCGAGGACGGCTCGGTGCGCATCGAGCAGACGATCTTCGTCGAGCGCGAGAGCCAGCGTAAGATCGTGCTCGGCAAGGGCGGCCAGACCATCAAGGCGATCGGCCAGGCGGCACGCAAGGAGATCGCCGAGATCGCCGAGGCGCCGGTGCACCTCTTCCTGTTCGTCAAAGTGCGGGAGAACTGGGCCGACGATCCCGAGCGCTACCGCGAGATGGGGCTGGAGTTTCCGCGGGGGTGAGCTCGGGTCTCCGGAGGAGCATGCGCGTCGATTTGTTCGATTTCGAGCTGCCGGAGGAGCGCATTGCGCTGAGGCCGGCCAATCCGCGCGACAGCGCGCGGCTTCTGGTCGTGCGGCCGGGCGCAGCGGGGTTCGAGGACAGGTCGGTGCGGGACTTGCCGGAGCTGCTTGGCCCGGGCGATGTGCTGGTCTTCAACGACACCAAGGTCATCCCGGCCCGGCTGTTCGGGCTGCGCGTGCGCGATGAGGCCGCCGCGCGCATCGAGGTGCTCCTGCACAGGCGCGAGGGCGAGGAGCGCTGGCGCGCCTTCGCGCGGCCGGCAAAGCGCCTTGCGGTCGGCGACCGCATCCGGTTCGGAGAGTCTGCCGAGAGCACGGCCTGCGAATTGGTGCGGCTCGATGCCGAGGTCGAGGAGAAGGGCGAGGGCGGCGAGGTGCTCTTGCGCTTCGCCTTTGCCGGCGCCTTCCTCGATGAGGCGATCGAGCGGCTCGGGGAGATGCCGTTGCCGCCCTACATTGCCGCCAGGCGCCCCGCCGACGAGCAGGACCGGGCCGACTACCAGACGCTCTATGCCCGCGAGGAGGGCGCGGTCGCGGCGCCGACCGCCGGGCTGCATTTCACCGACGACCTCTTTCGCCGGCTCGAGGCGCGCGGCATCGGGCGCGCTTTCGTCACGCTCCATGTCGGGCCGGGGACCTTCCTGCCCGTGAAGGCCGAGGATACCGGAGAGCACCGCATGCATGCGGAGTTCGGCGTCGTGTCGTCCGGGACCGCGGCGGCGCTGAACGAAGCGCGGGGGCGGGGCGGGCGCATCGTCGCGGTGGGCACGACCTCGCTGCGGCTCCTCGAGAGCGCCGCCTGCGACGACGGCACGATCGCGCCGTTTTCGGGGGAGACCGACATCTTCATCACGCCCGGATTTTCCTTCCGCGCGGTCGATGCGCTGGTGACCAATTTCCACCTGCCGCGCTCGACGCTGTTCATGCTGGTCAGCGCCTTCTCCGGGCAGGAGACCATGAAGGCGGCCTATGCGCATGCGATTGCCGCCGGCTACAGGTTCTATTCTTACGGGGATGCGTGCCTGCTGTTCCCGGACGAAAGATCGCGATGACCGAGACCTTCACCTTCTCCATCACCGCGACCGACGGCGGCGCCCGCACCGGCGAGATCCGCATGCCGCGCGGCGTCGTGCGCACGCCGGGATTCATGCCGGTCGGCACGGCCGCGACCGTCAAGGCGATGTACCCGGACCAGGTGAAGGCCTTGGGCGCCGACATCGTGCTCGGCAACACCTACCACCTGATGCTGCGCCCCGGCGCCGAGCGCGTCGCGAAGCTCGGCGGGCTGCACCAGTTCATGAACTGGCCCTATCCGCTCCTCACCGACTCCGGCGGCTTCCAGGTGATGTCGCTCGCGCAGCTGAGGAGGATCGACGAGACCGGCGTCACCTTCCAGTCCCATATCGACGGCTCGACCCATGTGCTCACTCCCGAGCGCGCGATTGAGATCCAGGGACTTCTCGGCTCCGACATCCAGATGCAGCTCGACGAATGCGTGCGCCTGCCGGCTGCCTCGGAGGCGGTCGAGAAGGCGATGCGCCTCAGCCTGCGCTGGGCCGAGCGCTGCCGCATCGCCTTCGGCGAGCAGCCCGGAAAGGCGCTGTTCGGCATCGTGCAGGGCGGCACCGACGAGCGGCTTCGGGCCGAGAGCGCGCGGGAGCTCGTCGGGCTCGAGCTCAAGGGCTACGCGATCGGCGGCCTCGCCGTCGGCGAGCCTCAGGCCGACATGCTCGCGGCGATCGAGGTCGTCGAGCCGCATCTGCCGGCGTCGAGCCCGCGCTACCTCATGGGCGTCGGCACGCCGGACGACATCCTCGAGGCGGTCCGCCGCGGCATCGACATGTTCGACTGCGTGCTGCCGACGAGAGCCGGTCGCCACGGCACCGCCTACACCCGCTCCGGCCGCCTCAACCTCAAGAACGCGCGGCATGCCGAGGACCCGTCCCCGATCGATCCCGAATCGAAAGCCGCCGCCGCGAACGGCTACTCCAGGGCCTATCTCCATCACCTCGTCCGCTCGAACGAGATCCTCGGCATGATGCTGCTGACCGCGAACAACCTCGCCTACTACCAGGAGCTCATGGCGTCCTTGCGCAAGGCGATCCAGGACGGGCGGCTCGCGGACTTCGTCGGCGAGACGAGGGAGGGTTGGGCGAAGGGCGAGCGCGACGGCGGCGACGAGCACCGGGAGATCCCGCCGGACCATAGCGATTGAGCCGCCTCGCTCCCCGCGACCGGGACGGATGGGCAGCGGCTTCGACGTCGCGATCTCGTCGTGCGGGTGACACACGCCGAGGCTAAGGCATGATCCCGAAAGGTGGGAACCGGTTTTCGGAAGAGATCACGCTCAAACGAAGAGATGGAGCGGGGATGAGGATTCGAAGAAAGTCATCCTGCTTCTAGAGCAGCCGTTGGAACCTTTGTTGCTTCGAACCGGTTGTAGGCGAGCAGCTGCGCGGAAGGTAGCGACATGAAGACGGCAAGCCTCGGGATCACGGCCCGCCACTCCCACCTGATCCGCGCCGCCCAGAGCGCCGGCGAAGCCTTCGCCTGTTCCCCCGACGAAAGCTTCCGCAGGCGCTCGGCACAGTCGCTTGCGGCCTGGATCGGAGTCGGCGCCTTCGCGGCGCTCGCGCTGTTCGTGGCCCTCTGAATCGAGGTGCCGCTCAGGCGCTCTTGCTCTTCTTCGCTCCGGACTTCGCGCTCGTCTTCCTCGCGGCCGGTTTCTTCATAGCGCTCTTCGTCGCGGGTTTCGGGCCTTTCGAGGCCGCCGGGCGCCCGCCGCGCCGCGGCTTCTTCGACGGCCCGGCGGCCCGGCGCGCGTTGAGCAGCGCAATCGCCTCGTCGAGCGTCACCGCATCCGCCGACATTGTGCGAGGCAGCGTCGCGTTCACCTCGCCGTCGGTGACATAGGGCCCGAAGCGGCCGGCCTTCACCACCACGGTCTTGCTGGTCGATGGATCTTCGCCGAGCTGGCGGCCGGGGTCGCGCGCCGCGCCGCGGCGGAAGACGGCGCCGCTCTCGCGCGCGACGATGAGGTCGATCGCACGGTTCGCGCCGATCGCGAGCACGTCGTCGTCCTTCTCAAGGTTGGCGAAGGTCTTGCCGTGCTGGACGTAAGGACCGTAGCGCCCGATGCCGACCAGGATCGGCTGGCCGGATTCCGGATGCGTGGCGACCGGGCGCGGCAGGGCGAGCAGCCTGAGCGCTCGCTCGAGATCGATCGCGTCGGGCGGGACGCCCGGCGGGAGCGAGGAGCGCTTCGGCTTGTCGCCCTTCTCGGCCGCCTCGCCGAGCTGCAGAAAGACGCCGAAGCGGCCCTCGCGCAAGGTGACGGGCAGCCCGGTTTCCGGATCCTCGCCGACGAGCTTGACGCCGGGCGTGCCTTCGTCGCCGAAGCTTTCCGCGTCGGCGTCGCCGCCGGATGCCATCAGCTGGCGGGTGTAGCGGCACTCCGGATAGTTCGAGCAGCCGATGAAGGCGCCGAACTTGCCGAGCCTCAGCGAGAGCTGGCCGTTGCCGCAGCTCGGGCAGGAGCGGGGCTCCGCGCCGTCGGCGCGCGGCGGGAAGATGTGCGGCGCCAGCAGATCGTTGAGGGCATCGAGGATCTCGGTGGTGCGCAGCTCCTTGGTCTCGCCGACCGCCGCCGAGAACTCGCGCCAGAAACTGCGCAGGACCTGCTTCCAGTCGATCTCGCTATTCGAGATGCGGTCGAGCTGCTCCTCGAGATCGGCGGTGAAATCGTATTCGACGAGCTTCTTGAAGAAGCTCTCGAGGAAGGCGATGACCAGAAGCCCCTTGTCCTCGGCGACGAGCCGCTTCTTCTCGAGCCGCACGTACTCGCGCTCGCGCAGGACCGCGAGGATCGAGGCGTAGGTCGAGGGCCGGCCGATGCCGAGCTCCTCCATGCGCTTGACGAGGCTCGCCTCGGAATAGCGGGGCGGGGGCTCGGTGAAATGCTGGGTCGCCGCGATGCGGCGGCGCTCGAGCGGGTCGCCGGCGGTAATCGGGGGGAGCCGGCCCTGGTCCTCGTCCGCCTCGTCGTCCTTGCCCTCCTGGTAGAGCGTCAGGAAACCGTCGAACTTCACCACCTGGCCGGTAGCGCGCAGGTCGAGGAGGCGCGGCCCGACCTTCGCTGCGATGTCCACGGTCGTGCGCTCGAGCTCGGCCGATTCCATCTGGCTCGCGACGGTGCGGATCCAGATCAGCTCGTAGAGCTTCGCCTGCTCGGGCTCGAGGTGCTTGCGCAGCTGGGCAGGCAGGCGGCCCATGTCGGTCGGGCGGATGCACTCATGCGCTTCCTGCGCGTTCTTGGCCTTGTTCTGGTACTTGCGCGGAACGCCCGGCAGGTAGCGCTCGCCATATTCCTTGCCGATGACCCGGCGCGCCGCGGCGATCGCCTCCGGCGCCATGTCGATGCCGTCGGTGCGCATATAGGTGATGAGCCCGACGGTCTCGCCGCCGATGTCGACGCCCTCGTAGAGGCGCTGCGCGATGCGCATGGTCTGGGCCGGCGCGAGCCCCAATTTGCGCGAGGCTTCCTGCTGCAAGGTCGAGGTCGTGAAGGGCGGGGAGGGGTGGCGCTTCGCCGGCTTCGCCTCGACCGACGCCACCGTGAAGGTCGCAAGCTCGAGGTCGCGGCGGAAGGCCTCCGCCTCCTCGCCCGCACCGATGTCGAGGCGCTGGATCTTGCGGCCGTCGGCGCCGACGAGCCGCGCCTCGAACACCGCGCCCTCTTTCGTCGCGAGCGTCGCGACGAGCGACCAGTATTCGCGCGGAACGAACTTCTCGATCTCCAATTCGCGGTCGCAGACGAGGCGCAGCGCGACCGACTGCACGCGGCCCGCCGAGCGCGCGCCCGGGAGCTTGCGCCACAAGACCGGCGACAGCGTGAAGCCGACGAGGTAGTCGAGCGCGCGCCGCGCCATGTAGGCATCGACCAGGGCCTGGTCGATGGCGCGGGGCTTTCGCAGCGCGCTCTGCACCGCGTCCTTGGTGATGGCGTTGAAGGTGACGCGCTCGAAGGGTGTGTCCTTGAGCGCGCGCTTCTCCTTGAGCGCCTCGATCACATGCCAGGAGATCGCCTCGCCCTCGCGGTCGGGGTCGGTCGCGAGGATCAGCTTCTCGGCGCCGCGCACCGCCTTGGCGATCTCGGAGACGTGCTTCGTGCTCCGGCCGTCGATCTGCCACAGCATGCGGAAATCGGCCTCGGGATCGACCGAGCCGTCCTTCGCCGGCAGGTCGCGGATATGCCCGAAGGAGGCCAGGACCTCGTAGTCGCGGCCGAGATATTTGTTGATCGTCTTCGCCTTGGCGGGCGACTCGACGACGAGGACCTTCATAGCGTGTTCCGAGGGCCGGGTACGTGAATGCAGCGGTGGGTTGGGGGGCGGCGGCCGGCTGGCCTGAGCCGCCGCGAGCCGGCTTAAGTGGGTGAAGGGGGCCGCGAAGTCAAATTCGGACGGGCCGCGGTCGCCCGCCGCTACGCGGCGAATCGGCCGTGCGAAACCCGGCCGGGCGCCTTGCCGGCCCGGGAAAGCGCCCCTATAGCGCTCGCTTCAGCATGACAGCCTCGGCGCGCCCGACCTTTCCCCATCGCCATCTGCTCGGGATCGAGGGGTTGTCGCCGTTCGACATCGAGGCCCTGCTCGACCTCTCCGACGAAGCGGTCGAGGTCAGCCGCCAGATCGAGAAGAAGAAGGCGACCTTGCGCGGGCGCACGCAGATCAACCTCTTCTTCGAGCCCTCGACCCGCACCCAATCCTCCTTCGAGATCGCCGGAAAAAGGCTCGGCGCCGACGTCATGAACATGTCGGTCTCGTCGTCCTCGGTGAAGAAAGGCGAGACCCTGATCGACACCGCAGCGACCCTCAATGCCATGCGGCCCGACATCATTATCGTGCGCCATCATTCGGCGGGCGCCGTGCATCTGCTTGCGCGCAAGGTCGGCTGCTCGATCGTCAACGCCGGGGACGGCGCGCACGAGCACCCGACCCAGGCGCTCCTCGACGCGCTGACCATCCGCCGCCGCAAGGGCCGCATCCAGGGGCTCGTGGTCGCGATCTGCGGCGATATCCTCCATTCGCGCGTCGCGCGCTCGAACATCATCCTCCTGCAGGCGCTCGGCGCCCGCGTGCGCGTCATCGCGCCGACCACGCTGCTCCCGGCCGGGATCGAGCGCTTCGGCGTCGAGGCCTTTACCGACATGCGCAAGGGCCTCGCAGGCGCCGACATCGTGATGATGCTGCGCCTGCAACGCGAGCGCATGAACGGCTCCTTCGTGCCCTCGACCAAAGAGTATTTCCGCTATTTCGGCCTCGATCAGGAAAAGCTCGCGCTCGCGAAGCCCGACGCGCTCGTGATGCATCCGGGCCCGATGAACCGCGGCGTCGAGATCTCCTCGGAGGTGGCCGACGGGGCGCAGTCGCTGATCCAGGAGCAGGTCGAGATGGGTGTCGCGGTGCGCATGGCCGTGCTCGAGGCGCTGGCGAGCCATCTGCGAAATGAGTGATAAGCCGCGCCAAACCCTGCCCCCTTCAGCGGGGGAGGGTGGCCGCGCAGCGGCCGGGAGAGGGGGATGAGAGAACGGCGAGGGGTGATCAATGAAGTTCCCGAGCGCCTGCGCGATTTCGCCAAGGAACAGCGCTCGACCATGCCGCGGGCCGAAGCGCGGTTTTGGGAGCCGGTCCGCGCGGAAATAGACCGCCGACTTTCCCCCTCTCCCGGCTCCCTCCCAGGCGCGCCCCGAAGGGAGCCGCCCTCTCCCGCTGAACGGGAGAGGGTTTTCGGTGCGCGCTCTTCGAGGGTCGAGTGAGTTTCTTCGTCCTCCGCAATGCTCGCCTGATCGATCCGGCCTCCGGTCGAGACGATCGTGGTAGCGCGATTGTCCGGAACGGCGGCATCGCCGACATCGCCTGGGGCGCGCCGCTGCCGGCGCCCGAAGGCGCAACCGTCATCGACTGCGCCGGCCTCGTGCTTGCGCCCGGGCTCGTCGACATGCGCGCCTTCACCGGCGAGCCCGGGGCGGAGCATCGCGAGACCTTGAAGAGCGCGAGCGAGGCGGCGGCCGCCGGCGGCGTCACGACGCTCGTCTGCATGCCCGACACCAACCCCGCGATCGACGACCCGGCGATCGTCGATTTCGTCCTGCGGCGTGCGCGCGACACGGCGCTCGTGAACGTCCATCCAGCGGCCGCGATCACCAAGGGCCTTGCCGGCCGCGAGATGACCGAGTTCGGCCTCTTGCGCGAGGCCGGCGCGGTCGCCTTCACCGACGGCGTGCGCTCGGTCACGAACGCCCAGGTGATGCGCCGGGCGCTCACCTATGCGCGGGATTTCGGCGTGCTGCTCATGCCCCATCTCGAGGACCCGGATCTGGTCGGCGACGGGGTCATGAACGAGGGCGAGGTCGCGTCGCGTCTCGGGCTCGCCGGCATCCCGCGCGAGGCCGAGACGGTGATGCTCGAGCGCGACATCCGCCTCGTGCGCCTCACCGGCGCGCGCTATCACGCCGCGGTGATCTCCTGCGCAGACTCGGTGGCGATCGTGCGGCGCGCAAAGGCCGACGGGCTGCCGATCACCTGCGGTGCCTCGATCAACAACCTCGCGCTGAACGAGAACGACATCGGCGACTATCGCACCTTCCTGAAGCTTTCGCCGCCCCTGCGGCACGAGGACGACCGCCAAGCGGTGATCGAGGCTTTGGCCGACGGCACGATCGACGTGATCGTGTCAGACCACAATCCGCAGGATGTCGAGACCAAGCGCCTGCCCTTCGCGGAGGCCGCCGACGGCGCGGTCGGGCTCGAGACGCTGCTTCCGGCGGCGCTGCGCCTCGTCCATGACGGCCGGCTCACGCTGGCGCGGCTCCTTCAGGCGCTGTCCGCCCGGCCGGCCGAGATCCTCGGGCTTGCCGCCGGGCGGCTTGCGCCGGGAGCGCCGGCGGACCTCGTCCTGTTGGATCCCGACGAGCCCTACGTGCTCGACAAGCAGGACCTGCGCTCGCGCTCGAAGAACTCGCCCTTCGACGAGGCGCGCCTGCAGGGGCGGGTGATCCTCACCTTGGCCGGCGGCAGGATCGTGTATGATCGCCGTCGCGAGGGGATGGCGGCTTAAGCGGTCAGGGCGATGCCGGAAGCGATGAGTTGGGGGCTCGCCTGGCCCTATTTCCTTGCCGCCTTCGCGATCGGCTACGCCTTCGGCTCCATTCCGTTCGGTCTTGTCCTGACCCGGCTTGCCGGCCTCGGCGACGTCCGCAACATCGGCTCGGGCAACATCGGCGCGACCAACGTCCTGCGCACCGGGCGCAAGGGCCTCGCCGCGGCGACGCTCCTCGGCGACGCCTTCAAGGGCACCGCGGCAGTCCTCGTCATGGGCTCGATCTGGGGGCCGAACGCCGCCATCCTTGCTGCGCTCGGCGCTCTGCTCGGCCACCTCTTTCCGATCTGGCTCGGCTTCAAGGGCGGCAAGGGCGTCGCGACCTTCATCGGCTGCCTCATCGGCCTGAAGCCGCTCGCCGCCGCCGCCTTCGGCGTGATCTGGATCGCGACCGCCGCCGCGACCCGGTACTCCTCGGCCTCGGGCCTCGTCGCGAGCGCGCTCACCCCGGCGGTGTTGTGGTGGCTCGGCGAGCGGCAGATGGCCGAGCTGTTCCTGCTGCTCGCGGTCTTGCTCTGGTGGAAGCATCGCGAGAACATCCGGCGTCTCCTCGCCGGAACCGAGAGCCGCATCGGCAAGCGAACATGAGCGCCCGCCTTACCGACGAGCAGAGGATCGCCTGGCTGCGGCTGATTCGATCCGAGAGCATCGGGCCGCGCACCTTCCAGACGCTGGTCAACCGCCACGGCGGCGCGGGTGCGGCGCTCGAGGCGCTGCCCCAGATCGCGCGCCGGAGCGGCCGCCCGGGCCTGAAGATCGCGAGCCGCGACGAGGTGGAGCGCGAGATCGAGGCGACGCACCGGCTCGGCGGGCGCTTCGTCGCGACCGGCGAGCCCGAGTACCCGAAGGCCCTGCGGGCGATCGATTCGGCGCCGCCGCTGATCGTGGTTCGGGGCGAGGCCAAGGCGCTCGCCCGCCCCATGCTGGCGATCGTCGGGTCCCGCAATGCGTCCGCGGCGGGGATGACCTTCACCGAGCGGCTGGCCCGCGCCGTCGGCGAGGCCGGCTTCACCATCGTTTCGGGGCTCGCCCGCGGCATCGACACGCGGGCCCACCGCGCCTCGCTTCGGACCGGCACCGTCGCCGTGCTCGCGGGCGGTCTCGCGCGGGTCTATCCGAGCGACAACGAGCCCCTCCTCGAGGAGATCATCGCCGAGGGCGGCGCGGCGCTGTCGGAGATGCCGCTCGAGTGGGAGCCGCGCGGGCGCGACTTCCCGCGGCGCAACCGCACCGTCTCGGGCCTCGCCCTCGGCGTCGTCGTGGTCGAGGCGGCGCGCAAGTCCGGCTCGCTGATCACGGCGCGTTTCGCGCTCGAGCAGGGGCGCGAGGTCTTCGCCGTGCCGGGCTCGCCGCTCGATCCGCGCGCTGAGGGCACGAACGACCTCATCCGCCAGGGCGCAATCCTTTGCGGCTCGCCCGAGCATGTCCTCGATGCCCTCGCTCCGCTCATCGCGGCCGGCGAGGTGCCGCGCGGCAGCGCGGAGGATCCAGGCAGTCGCCCCCACGACGAGCTCGACAGGCTGTGGGACGAGCTCGACCTCGGGAACGGACGCGGGCACGAAGGCGCGCCCGGGCTGCTCTACGAAAGCCCGCCGGAGCCCATCGCCACCGACGAAACGAGCATCGTGGTCAACCTGCTCGGGCCCGCTCCCGTGTCCCCGGACGATCTCGCGCGCCAGTCCGGTCTCTCGATCCGGGCGGTGAACGGGATCCTGCTCGAGCTCGAGATCGCCGGGCGCCTCGTCCGGCACGCCGGCAACGGGGTTTCCCTGAGCACCTGAGCGCTGAGCGCCGGAGCCGGGCTACCGCCCGCCCTTGGCTTCGTCGCGGGCCATCTCGAGAAGATAGGCGAGGGTGCCGAGCTTGGCGGCGCGGGCGAGAACCGCGAGCTCGCCCGTCATCTGGCTGATATAAGCGCGGATCTCGGCCGGGCTCGCCTTTACGAGCTCGCCTGCCGCAATATCGGAGCCGCTCGAGCCGGGCTCGGGCTGCGGGGAGGGGGCCTTGGATGACGCGTTCTTTGTCACAGTCGGGTCCTGGTTTGGCGACAGCGAATCCGCTCCGCTTTGTAGCAGGACAACCCGGGGTGCAACAAGGCTAAAACGCCCTCATTCGGAGTTGTGGCTGCGATCAACCTTGCCGGTTCGTTGCTGCTCCGAAGGCCGCCCGGTGAAGTCGAGAAAGCCCTGCAGGATGTAGGCGGCCGCCATCTTGTCCACGAGATCGGCCCGCCGGCTTCGGGATGCGTCCGAAGCAATGAGGGTGCGGATGACCGCCGCGGTCGACAGGCGCTCGTCCCAGAACAGGATCGGGCAGCCGGCAAGCGGCGCGAGGTTGCGGGCGAAGGCTCGCGTCGCCTGGGCGCGTGGGCCTTCCGATCCGTCCATGTTGAGCGGCAACCCGACCACGACGGCGCCGATCTCGAAGCGCTGCAGGTGGGCGACGATCTTGCGTGCGTCGGCGGTGAACTTCCCGCGTTTCAAGGTTTCGAGCGGCGTCGCGATCCGTCGCTCGACGTCGGACAGCGCGAGCCCGATGGTCTTCGTGCCGAGGTCGATCCCGAGCACGCGCGCATTCCTGGGCAGCTTCTCGATCAGCTCGGCGGCGTCGGTCATGGGGTTTGCCCCGCCCTCACGTTGTCGCGGTTCCGGGGCTGGACTAACCCTTAGCCGCCCATCATCCCTGCCGAAAGAGCGCGCCCATGAGAATCACCTGGTTCGGCCATTCCGCGTTCCGCCTCGACTTCGCCGACAAGGCCGTGCTGATCGATCCCTTTTTCACCGGCAATCCGGCCTTTGACGGAGACCGCGCCAAGGCGAGCGAGGGGGCGACGCACATCATCATCACGCACGGTCACGGCGACCATGTCGGGGACGCGCTCGACATCGCCGACGCGACCGGCGCGAAGGTCGTGACGAATTACGATCTGTGCATGTGGCTTGCCTCCAAGGGCCTGCAGAATTTCGACCCCATGAACACCGGCGGCACGACCGAGCAGGGCGGCTTCACGGTGACGCTGGTGCGGGCCGACCACTCGGCCGGCATGTTCGACGCGGGCGTCTCGGTGCCGCTCGGCAACCCGAACGGCGCGATCGTCAAGGCCGAGGGCGAGCCCACCGTCTACCACATGGGCGACACCGACATCTTCGGCGACATGGCGCTGATCGCCGAGATCCACGCCCCGGACATCGTCATCATGCCGATCGGTGACCGCTTCACCATGGGCCCGCATACCGCGGCGCTGGCTGCGAGGCGCTTCTTCGGCCGCGCCAAGGCGGTGATCCCTTGCCACTACGCTTCCTTTCCGCCGCTCGCGCCGAACGCCGACGCTTTCGTCGCCGCGATGGAGGACAGCGGCATCCAGGTGGTGGTGCCCCACAAGCATACCGCCGTGCGGGTCGGCTAGAGCCGGCCTCTTAACCCTTTCTTAAGCACGGCGTGGCGCGACCGGGGCGCGCTTGGCATAGTCGTTCCGAGAACAATCACCCGAAGGTGGTGAGGCGTGGACGGCAAGCGGGAGTCAGGGAAGGCGCTGAGCGCGAGGGTCGTGGTCTCGGATTCCGATGTCCGGGAAGGCGGCTGGATCGCGGTCGATCTTGCCGCCTATGAGGGAGTTGCCTCGGCGGCCGCGAGCTTTGCGCGGCCGCAGGCCACGCAAGAGCCGCCTTGGCGCTCTGCGGGAGCGGCGGACGAAAAGGCGCTGATCAAGGCGCGCCTCGTCGCCTGGGCCGAGCGGCTGCGCAACCGGGAAGAACGCGGCCCGGAAGAGGCCGCCTCGTCCGGGCGCCGGGTTGCCGCGACCCCGCCGGCCATCCGCAGAATCCCGGCGCTCGACATCGTCACCCTCGACCGCCGGTCGATCCGGCTCCGAAAGGCGCCTGCCGCGCGCCTTCTGGCGGCGCCCGTGGAACCCACCGAGATCCTGCCGCCTCCGCCGAAGCCTCGTCGGTTCAGCTCGCGGCGGGCGCGCTTCCTTCTCCTCGGCATGGCCGCCGCCTATCTCGTGACCGGGCTCGTGCACAGCTTTGCGCGCTCGAAGTCCCCGCGCGCGATCGTGGTGCCGGCGACCGCGGACGGCCGCTCGGTCATCACCTGAGCGGCCGAGCCGGCCCGCCGCCCATCGCCGCGTTTGCGGGCCGAAACCCGCCGGTGCTATAGCCGCCGCGGCTCAACTCCCATCGGAACGCTTCATGTCGGTCGACCAACAGACGGTCCGCCGCATCGCGCGGCTCGCGCGCATCGCGGTCACGGAAGACGACGTCCCCCATCTCCAGGGCGAGCTCAACGCCATCCTGTCCTTCGTCGAGCGTCTCGAGGAGGTGAACGTCGAGGGCGTCGAGCCGATGACCTCGGTCGCGCCGATGGCGATGAAGAAGCGGCAGGACGGCGTGACCGACGGCGGCTATGCCGAGGCGATCATCAGGAACGCGCCGGCGACCGAGGACCAGTTCTTCCTGGTGCCAAAGGTGGTGGAATAGCCGAACCTCACGGGTCGTCCCGGCCGAAGCGGCCGGATGGCCGCGCAGAGCCGGGACCCGAGACCACGGGCGTGGGATGGGTCCCGGATAGCCGCTTCCGCGGCTTCCGGGATGACGAGCTTGCGATGACCGATCTCACCGACCTCACCCTCGCCGAGGCCCGCGACGGGCTCAAGGCCAAGCGCTTCTCCTCGCGCGAGCTGACCGAGGCGCACGTGGCGGCGATCGAGAAGGCACGGGCGCTCAACGCCTTCGTGCTCGAGACGCCTGAGCGCGCGCTCGAGATGGCGCAAGCCTCGGACGCCCGTATCGCGAAGGGCGAGGCCGGTGCCCTCGAAGGGCTGCCGCTCGGCATCAAGGACCTCTTCTGCACCAAGGGCTTTCAGACCACGGCCGGCTCGAACATCCTGAGAGGCTTCGAGCCGCAATACGAATGCACGATCACCCAGCAGCTGTGGAACGACGGCGCCGTGATGCTCGGCAAGCTCAACCTCGACGAGTTCGCGATGGGCTCGTCGAACGAGACGAGCGCCTTCGGGCCGGTCGTCTCGCCATGGCGGCGCCGGGGTTCGAACGTGCATGCCGGGGGCTCGTCGGGCGCGATCGAGGGCGCCCATCTCGTGCCCGGCGGATCGTCCGGCGGCTCGGCGGCGGCGGTCGCGGCGCGGCTCTGCCTTGCGGCCACCGCGACCGACACCGGCGGCTCGATCCGCCAGCCCGCCGCCTTGACCGGCACGGTCGGAATCAAGCCGACCTACGGCCGCTGCTCGCGCTGGGGCGTCGTCGCCTTCGCCTCCTCGCTCGACCAGGCGGGCCCGATCGCGCGCACCGTGCGCGACGCCGCGATCCTCCTGCGCTCGATGGCCGGCCCCG
Source organism: Microvirga sp. (assembly GCA_029266525.1). GTDB lineage: Bacteria > Pseudomonadota > Alphaproteobacteria > Rhizobiales > Beijerinckiaceae > JAJKJG01. Next base: position 14,110 of record JAQSWQ010000025.1, on the reverse strand, counting down.
ACCCGAAAGACACCACTTCGGCCGAGATCCCGGTGCCGGATTTCGAGGCGGCGGTCTCGCGCGGCGTGAAGGGCCTCACGATCGGCATCCCGAAGGAATACCGCCTCGACGGCATGCCGGCCGAGATCGAGAGGCTGTGGTCCGAGGGCGCGGATTGGCTGAAGAGCGCGGGCGCGAAGATCGTCGATGTTTCGCTGCCGCACACCCAATACGCGCTGCCGGCCTACTACATCGTCGCGCCGGCCGAAGCCTCCTCGAACCTCGCGCGCTACGACGGCGTCCGCTACGGGCTGCGGGTGCCCGGCCGCGACGTCATCGACATGTACGAGAAGACCCGCGCCGCGGGCTTCGGCCGCGAGGTCAAGCGTCGCGTCATGATCGGCACCTATGTGCTCTCGGCCGGCTATTACGACGCCTACTACGTGCGCGCGCAGAAGATCCGCACGCTGATCAAGCGGGATTTCGAGGAAGTCTACGCCAGGGGCATCGACGCGATCCTGACGCCTGCGACGCCGTCGGCCGCTTTCGCGATCGGCGAGAAGGGCTCCGCCGATCCGGTCGAGATGTATCTCAACGACATCTTCACGGTCACGGTGAACATGGCCGGGCTGCCCGGGATCGCGGTGCCGGCCGGGCTCGATTCGCAGGGCCTGCCGCTCGGGCTCCAGCTCATCGGCCGGCCCTTCGACGAGGAGACGCTGTTTGCGGCGGGGCAGGTGATCGAGGACGCGGCGGGGCGGATGGTGCTGCCGGAGCCGTGGTGGGATAGCGCCGCGCTGAAACGAAAGGGCCCGGCTTAAAGCCGGGCCCTGACGCTCGAAAAGCCGCTATCCGCGTTATTGCGGATTGGCCGGACGGGCCGGGGTGGTCGGCGAAGCGGGCTGGGTTGCGCCGGTCGCACCGGTGGTTCCGCCGGAGCCGCTGCCCGCAGGGGCGGTTACGGCTGGACGGTTGTTAGTGCTCGCCGTGGTGTCGGCGTCGCGGCCGCCCATTCCGAACAGGGCGAAGAGCGCAAGCAGCACCACGAGGGCGCCGATCGCCCAGGCCCAGGTATTGCCGCGGCGGCGCACACCATAGGCGCCCGTGGTGTCGAGGCTGGTGTCGCTGGTCATGCCGGTGCGGTCCGACATGCCGGTCCCGAGCGGGCCGGTGCCCAGCGGGGCGTTCGCCGGATTGGTGCGGTCATAGGGGTCCCGATCTACAGCCATTGGATCATCCTTTCGTCGGTTGCCCGTCAGCACAACGCGCTGAAGCGAGTCCTGTTGCCTAGGTCGGCGGAAAAAGCTGGGGACCACGAGGGAGCAGGGCACGCCCCGTCGTCGATCCTGCAGCAAAATCAGACGCTTACTGCGGATTCGCTGGAGCCGAGGGCGAGGCCGGACGGCTCGGCATCGAAGGCGCGGGCGCGGCATCCGAGCCCGGCCGCTCGATCCGCGGCGTCACCGAGCCGGTGGTCGTCACGTCGCGCGTGTTGCCGCCGTCATAGAAGAGGAAGGCCAAGAGACCGACCGCAATCACCAGGCCGCCGATCAGAAAAGCCAGGAAATTCGACCCGCCGGTATCGCGATCGTAAACGCGTACGTCACGATCAGTGACCATGCTCGGCCGGGTCGGCGCGAGGTTGTTGTCACGATCCATATCCATTGTTCGCTCCTGAGCCTTGTTCATCTGGCCCTACAACGCTGGGGCTCAGGGGCGGTTTCATCGAAGCGCGGCAGTATTCTTGCGCCGCTGCCCTGCGCCGGGCGAATGGACTTCGCCGCATCAGGCCGCGGCCACGGCCAGGGTTGACCGGCGCGCGGCATCGCTCTTACTGCCGCAAAGACCCTCCGGAACCGCCACCATGAACGCCCCCGTCTCCCCGCCCACCGCCCGCTCGAAGCTGATCAAGGGCGCGACCGGCGATTGGGAGGTGATCGTCGGCATGGAGATCCATGCCCAGGTGACGAGCGAGGCGAAGCTTTTCTCAGGCGCCTCGACCGAGTTCGGGGCCGAGCCGAACAGCAACGTCGCCTTCGTCGATGCCGCGATGCCCGGCATGCTGCCGGTCATCAACGAGGAATGCGTGCGCCAGGCGATCCGCACCGGCCTCGGGCTGAAGGCGCAGATCAACCTGAAGAGCGTGTTCGACCGGAAGAACTATTTCTACCCGGACCTGCCCCAGGGCTATCAGATCAGCCAGTACAAGAGCCCGATCGTCGGCGAGGGCGAGGTCACGGTCGACGTCGCCGAGGCCGAGACCATCACGGTCGGGATCGAGCGCCTGCATCTCGAGCAGGACGCCGGCAAGTCGATCCACGACCTCCATCCAAGCTTGAGCTTCGTCGACCTCAACCGCTCGGGCGTAGCCCTCATGGAGATCGTGTCGAAGCCGGACCTGCGCTCCTCCGAGGAGGCGAAAGCCTACGTCGCGAAACGCGCTGCGAGATCAAGAACGTCAACTCGATCCGCTTCATCGGCCAGGCGATCGAGCACGAGGCGCGGCGCCAGATCGGCATCATCGAGGACGGCGGCGCGATCGACCAGGAGACGCGGCTGTTCGATCCCGGCAAGGGCGAGACCCGCTCGATGCGCTCGAAGGAGGAGGCGCACGACTACCGCTATTTCCCCGACCCCGACCTCCTGCCGCTCGAGTTCGACCAGGCTTACGTCGACGAGCTTGCCCGGCACCTGCCCGAGCTGCCGGACGCCAAGAAGGCGCGCTTCATCGCGGATTACGGTCTCAGCGCCTACGATGCCGGGGTCCTGGTCGGCGAGCGCGCCTCGGCCGATTATTTCGAGGCGGTCGCCAAGGGCCGCGACGGCAAGGCCGCCGCGAACTGGGTGATCAACGAGCTCTTCGGCCGGCTCAACAAGGAAGGCCGCGGCATCGAGGACTCGCCCGTCTCCGCCGACCGGCTCGGCGCCATCGTCGACCTGATCGCGGAGGGCACGATCTCCGGCAAGATCGCCAAGGACCTCTTCGAGATCGTCTGGACCGAAGGCGGCGAGCCGCGCGAGGTCGTCGAGCGCCGCGGCATGCGCCAGGTGACCGACACCAGCGCGATTGAGAAGGCGGTCGATCAGATCATCGCCGCGAACCCGGACAAGGCCGAGCAGGCGAAGGCCAAGCCGACGCTGCTCGGCTGGTTCGTCGGCCAGGTCATGAAGGCGACCGGCGGCAAGGCCAACCCGCAGGCGGTGAACGAGATGCTGAAGCGGAAGCTCGCAATCGATTAAACGGCGTCTGCTTGCCGGTACTTGGCGCGGCTGAATATTCGTTCAGCAACAAGCGGTTCCTGCGTGCTGCTAAGCTGTTTGCGGCAGCATCTCCGGAACCTCGGCATTAGCGAAACGTTCCCCGGTTACCGTTCCCACGGAACCGAGGTGACGTCCCATGAAAACACTAGCGCTTGGGCTTGCGGCCGCGCTCATCGGCACGGCCGTCTATGCCCAGACCACCACCAGCCCGAGCGGCTCGGGCAGCTCCGGCGGCTCGGGCGCGAGCCCCACGAGCGGCTCGTCCGGCAGCGCCGGGACGAGCGGCGGCTCGAGCTCGGGCTCGTCCGGCACCATGTCGGGCTCCTCCGGCCAGTCAGGCTCGTCCGGCTCGATGTCGAGCCAGTCCGGCGGATCGGACCGCTCCGGCGCGGCCGCCAATACCCGCTCCGAGCGTATCGGCGCTTCGAGCGAGAGCCGCGGCGGCGCGAGCGTCGAAAGCCGCACCCGCACGGAGAGCGGGACGCGCGTCGGCGTCGAGAGCCGCGAGCGCACCGGCGTGTCGGTCCGCAGCCGCACCGTCCATGAGGAGCCGAGCGTCACGACCATCAATCGCCGGCGCAGCGTGCGCAGCGTCACGGTCGAGGACGAGCCGACCACGGTCGTCAGCAGCAAGAAGAAGGGCAAGAAGGTCGTCGTCAAGAAGAAGAAGGGCGCCCCGAAATACGTCGTCCGCGGCGGCAAGCGCACCGTCGTGCACTCCTACGAGGAGCCGGCGAGCGTCTCGGTGCGCAGCGGCCGGACGGTGCGCGAGCGGACCTCGACCGGCGTCTCGGTCGGGGTCGGCACGAGCGTGCGCGAGCGCTCCGGCGTCTCGGTCGGCACCAGCACCCGCGAGCGCTCCGGCACCTCGGTCGAGCAGCGCAGCGGCAGCCGCAACGAGACGACCACCACGAATCGCGGCGGCTCCAGCGGGTCGAGCGCTTCGAGCGGATCGAACCCGGATACCACCGGCACGACCTCGCGCGGCTCGAACCCGACCGCGTCCGGCGGGCAGGGCTCGTCCGGCGGCATGTCGGGCTCGTCCGGCTCTGGCGCTTCCGGGTCGACTGGCGGCTCGTCCGGGTCTTCGAGCATGAGCCCGACCGGCGGCGGGTCGAGCGGCGGCTCGGGCAGCAAGCCCGCCACGCAGTAACGGCTCACACGAGTAGCGACGGAAAGGGCCGGGAGACCGGCCCTTTCTTTGTTGCACCGTCGCAAGCGGAATGGCGATGGCGTGGTTCTCGTCTCTCAAGGCCTGGGCGAGGGGCATAAAGCGAGAGGTGGTCGCGCTCTACTTCGCGGCACGCGACCCCGCTGTGCCGTGGTACGCGAAGGCGGTTGCGGCGGCTGTCGCCGCCTACGCGCTCAGCCCGATCGACCTGATACCGGATTTCATCCCGATCCTCGGCCAGCTGGACGAGCTCGTGGTCCTTCCGCTCGGGATCATGCTGGCCGTCAAGCTCATCCCGCCCGCGATCATGGCCGAGCATCGTGCGGCGGCGGTCGCGGCGGAAGGCAAGCCGACCAGCCGCGCGGCAGCGGCGGTCATCATCGCGATCTGGATCGCGGCAGCCGCCTTCCTGATCTGGACGTTCTGGCCCACTGCCGGGAGCTGAGCTTCAAGATCCCGCTGCCGCCGCGTGGCGCGGCTTGACAGCCGCCATGCCGGCCATGGACGAAGGCGCCCGAATCTTCAGCGAGCATGCTCGTGAGCGCCCGGCCCCTCGTCATCCTTTCCCACTTCACCCACAAGGAGCCGGACCTCGAGCGCGAGATCGCGGGCGAGCGCGCCGAGCTTCATGTCCAGCCGGTCGCGACCGCGCTCGACGATCCCGTGCCGCCCGGGATGCGCCGGAGAGCCGAGGCGATCCTGCATTTCGCCGCGAACCGCGCAGTCGACGGTGCGCCTGAGGACTACCCGAAGGTCCGCGCCGTGCTGCGCTCGGGCGTCGGCTTCGACAATATCGATGTGCGCGCCTGGGGCGCGCGCGGCGTGCCCGTCTTCAACGTGCCGGACTACGGCACCTCGGAGGTCGCGGACCACGCGATCGCGCTGATGCTGGCGCTCGTGCGCGGCACCGCGACCTATCACGAGAAGCTCCGCGCCGATCCGGTCGGATCATGGCACCATTCGGTGGCGCCGAAGGTGATGCGGCTGCGGGGAAAGGTCTTCGGCGTGGTCGGGCTCGGCCGCATCGGGCTTGCCGCGGCGACGCGCGCCCGCGCCTTCGGCATGACGATCGCCTTCCACGACCCCTTCCTGCCTTCCGGCTACGAGATCGCGGTCGACGCGGTGCGCTGCGCTGCGCTCGAGGAGCTGATGGCGATGTCGGACGTGGTGAGCGTTCATGCGCCGGCCTTGGACGAGACCCGCGGATTGATCGGCTGCGCGGCGCTCGCGGCGGCAAAGCCCGGCGCCGTGCTGATCAACACCGCCCGCGGCGCGGTGGTCGATCTCGACGCGCTCCACGACGCCATGCGCGAGGACCGCATCGCGGCCGCCGGCCTCGACGTGCTGCCGCGCGAGCCCGCGGATCCCGAGCATCCGCTCATCGCCGCCTGGACGCGCCGCGAGCCCTGGCTCGACGGCCGCCTGACCCTGAGCCCGCACGCCGCCTTCTACAGCCCGACCTCGATCCGCGACATGCGCGCAAAGGGCATGGAGACCATCCTGCGCACGCTCGCGACCGGCGATCTCGCGAATTGCGTGAACAGGGAGCTCCTGCGGCGGTAGCTCTATCCTTTGTCATGGCCGGGCTTGTCCCGGCCATCCCGATCCGACAGGCTGAGCCCCTAACATCGAGATCGCCGGGTCGAGCCCGGCGATGAGACCCTCGTCTTTGTCATGGCCGGGCTTGTCCCGGCCATCCCGATCCGACAGGCTGAGCGCATGCGATCGAGATCGCCGGGACAAGCCCGGCGATGACAAGTGCAGGAGCGCAATGGCAAAGCCCGACATCCGCGTCGCGACCTTCGCCGGGCCCGGCGCCAAGCCGGTGATCGAGACCGTGCCGTGGCCGGCGGTGCCGAAGAACGCGGCGCTGATCAAGATCGGCGCCTGCGGGGTCTGCGGCACCGACCAGCACATTCTCAAAGGCCACTGGCCGAAGCCGCTGCCCTGGCCCTTCACGCTCGGCCACGAGATCGGCGGCGTGATCGTCGAGAAGGGCGAGGCGCTCAACGACGATTTCATGGGCAAGCCGATCGCGGTCGGCTCGAAGATCATGATCCCGCCGCTGATGCCCTGCGGCCGCTGCTACTACTGCGTCCACTATCCCGAGAACGCCAACAAGTGCCTGACGCCGGTCTATTACGGGCGCTATCTCGGCTTTACCAAGCCGCCGCATCTCTGGGGCGGCTGGGCCGAATACGTCTATGTCGACCTCGACATGCTGCCGGGCACCAAGATCTACAAGCTCTACGACGACATGAGCTTGCGCCTCGGGGCGCTCTCGGAGCCTTTGACCTCCTGCATCCGCGCCTTCAACCGCGCGACCCGCGCCGGCGGCTTCCGCTGGGGCGACACGGTGGTGATCCAGGGCTCGGGGCCGATCGGCATTCTCGCGGTCGCGGCGGCGCAGGAGATGGGGGCCGGCCGGGTGATCTGCGTCGGCGCTCCGGAGGAGCCGCGGCTCAAGCTCGCGCGCAAGTTCGGCGCCGAGGCGACGGTGAACATCGAGGAGGCGAAGACGCCGGCGGAGCGCATCGCTCGCGTCCGCGAGATCGTCGGCGGTTTCGGGGCCGACCTCGTGATGGACTGCTCCGGCCACCCTTCGGCCGGGCCGGAAGGCATCGAGATGCTGCGCGACGGCGGCACCTATGTCGAGATGGGCCAGTTCACCGATGCCGGCAAGATCGAGACCTCCTGGCACCGCATCTGCGCCAAGGACCTCAACGTGCTCGGCTCCTGGGCCTTCACCGGCAACGACCTGCCGCTCGGCGTCGACATGCTCTATCGCGCCCGCGACAAGTACCCGTGGCTCGAGATGCAGACCATCTACCCCTTCACCGAGGAGGGCGTGTCGCAGGCGGTTGCGGACGCCATGGCCATGAAGACGGTGAAATCGACGATCGTGCCATGGCCGGAGCTGGTCGAGGCGTGAGCCCAAGTGAGGGCGCGGCGCCTTTCGCGATACGCCGCGCCCGCGACGACGACGCCCAGGACCTGTTCGGCCTCCTCGCGCTGTGCTTTGCCGAGTACCCCGGCTGCTATGTCGACCCGCACGAGGATCTGACCGACCTGCGCACGCCCGGCCGCTCATTCGCGGACAACGGCGGCGCGTTCTGGGTCGCCGAGGACGCGCGCGGGCGGGTCTGCGCCTGCATCGGCGTCGATTACCCGAGCGGCGGGGCAGGGGAGCTGCACCGGCTCTACGTGCGCCCGGACCTGCGCCGGCGCGGGCTTGGCGAGCGGCTGATCCGGCTCGCCGAGGCGCATGCGCGGGATCGGAGCTCGGAGCGGATGTTCTTCTGGTCCGACACCCGCTTCTCGACCGCGCACCGCCTTTACGAGCGCCTTGGCTACAGGCGCGCCGAGGGCACGCGCGCGCTCGGGGACGTTTCGAACTCGGTCGAGTACCGCTTCGAGAAGCGGCTTCAGGCGACGCCGACCTGATCGGCGTAGCGGTTCGCGACGCGCCCCTGCCAGAAGCACAGCGCCGGCGTCGCGACGAGCTCGAGGAACAGCGCGATCAGCATGAACAGCGACGGGATGCCGGTGATCCACAAGCCCAGGAGCCTGGCGAGGCCGCCGAGCACGACGATGAGGGTCAGGAAGCGGAAGAAGCTCGTCTTCTCCTCGATCGACGGCACCGTCGACCAGAAGCACAGGCCGATCCCGAGGAGGAGCCCGGAAAGGAAGCGGAAATGCGAGTCGGCCGAGACGCTCGGGTTCTGGTCGCCGGTGATGCCGTGGCCGAACATCACACCGGACAGCCCCGCGATCACCGGCACCGCGGCGAGGACCGCCACGACCTGCTGCAGGGTCCGCTTTTCGCGCGCGATCGCCGCCATTGCCCTCACTCCCGCCCGCCGCTCATCGAACGACGTAAGCCAAGGCGGCGCACGCGAAAAGAGGGGCGGCGCGGGCCGCCCCTTCAAGTCTGCAGCGAAAACCTGGTTCGGGTTTAAGGGCGGGTCTTCTCGAGAAGCTGGCCTGAGCGGTGGCCGGCGTCGGTGAGGCTCTTCTCGACCTTGTCGAGGGCCTCGCGGGCCTTGGGGTCGCTCTGGACCGCCTGGTTGAGGCGGCCGGCGTCGGCGGCGGAAAGATTGTTGAAGGAGGAAGCGTTGACGCTCCGGTCCTGCGCGCCGGCGGCGCCGGCAAGGAGCGGAAGCGCGAGAAGGGCGATGGCAAGGCGCATGGACGATCCCCTCGACGAGCGGCGCGGGCCGCGATCGAGGGGACCATAAGGCGGAAAGGCATGAGAACCGGTTGAGCCGATCGATCGAATTGCAGCGAAAACCGGCCGCCCGAGTGCTCTCTTAAGCGCTGTTGCCCTTGAGGCGGGCGTTGCACTGGCTCCAGTATTTCGGCCATTTGAGCCCGCCGGTCTTGCCGGCCGCCTTCGCCTCCTTCCACTCGGCGGCGCATTTGCGCTGGCGCTCGCGGGCGGCCATCTGGCTCGCGGTCGGCTCGCGCTTCGAGGCAGCTTCCTTCTTCTTCTTCGAGCGGCGGGTCTTCGCCGGCTCCTCGGCCGCGGGCGCGGCCTGTGCCAGCACGATCGCGCCGTCATGGCGGGCCGCGGTCTCGGCGAGCCCCGGCGCGGCGAGCGTGAACGCGAGCAACGCGGCGCCGGCGAACAAAGTCTTCTTCATCAAAGCACCCCCATGACGGATGTGACAACCTGCGGAGCGCGTCCTGGCGCTCGCGGGTTGTATTCCCGCGCGAAAACGCCCGCGGCGCAAGAGGCCCCGCCTCATCCTTTCCGCCGAGGCCGCATGCGCGGATGCGCGATGGGCAGGGCCGCTGTTTTCGCCTAAACCTGCGGCCACGCGACGGGAGCTCGAGCCATGGCCGAGGCGAAGGGACCAGCGATCGACCTCTACTACTGGCCGACGCCGAACGGCTGGAAGGTCTCGATCATGCTCGAGGAGTGCGGCCTCGCCTACGCCGTGCACCCGGTCAACATCGGCAAGGGCGAGCAGTTCAGGCCCGACTTCCTGAAGATCTCGCCGAACAACCGCATCCCGGCGATCGTCGACCCGGACGGCCCGGGGGGCAAGCCGATCTCGGTCTTCGAGTCGGGCGCGATCCTGCAATATCTCGGGCGCAAGACCGGCAAGTTCTATCCGTCCGACGAGCGTGCCCGCGTCGCCGTCGAGGAGTGGCTGTTCTGGCAGACGGGCGGCTTCGGGCCGATGCTCGGCCAGGCCCATCATTTCCGCATCTACGCCAAGGAGAGGATCGCCTACGCCGTCGACCGCTACACCAACGAGGCGAACCGCCTCTACGGCGTCATGAACGCGCGCCTTGCCGGAAGCGAATATCTCGCCGGCGAGTACTCGATCGCCGACATCGCCACCGTCGGCTGGGCGAAGCTGTGGGAGCGCCAAGGCCAGAACATCGAGGAGTTCCCGCACGTCAAGCGCTGGCTCGAGGCGGTGCTGGCGCGCCCCGCGGTCGAGCGCGGCATCGCGGTCAACGCGCAGGACCGGCGCACCAACGACATCCACGATCCCGCCGTGCACGCCGTGCTGTTCGGCCAGCGCGCCCGGCGCTAGCGCATGATCCCGAAAAGTGGGAACCGGTTTTCGGATAAGATCATGCTCACACAATGAGGTAGAGCGGGATGGCGACTCGAAGCGAAGTCATCCGCTCTAGCGCGGCGCTCTACTGGGCCCGCGTCCAGGTCTGCGCGCGGCAGAACAGCCCGCCGGCGACGCAGCCCGCGAGCTCCATGGTGTTCTGGCCGGTCATCTTCATGGTGCCGTTGTAGGTCTGGCCGTTGGTGTAGTTGTAGAGCGTGCCGCGCCACTGGTCGGCGCCGGCCGGGCTCATCGCGATCATGCGCAGGCCGACGAGGTCGCGGCCGCGCTGGGCGGGATCGGGGTTGTGGACGTCCTTGCCGGCGCTCTTCACCCAGGTGATGGTGCCGCAGAGCTGACCGCCGCAGGGCGCGATGCGCACGCGCGTCTCGCCCGACTGGCTGAGCCAGGTGCCGGCCGGGCTGAGCCGCTGCGCCGCGGCGGGCGCCGCGATCGCCGCCGCGAAGACGAGGCCCAGCAGCGCCGCTCGCATCCTCATCGCATCGCCTCCTCGCGCTCGTCTCTTGTTGCGATCAGCCTCGCGAAAAGCGGCCGCCTCCGCAAGAGCCCCCAAGCGGCCCCCCGAAGTGCGTGTTTGCGCGAATGGTGCAAGCTTCGATTCAGCTTGACCGCCGATAACCTTCCTTGCCGCCGGATTCACCTCAAGTTTTAGCGGGTTTTTTGAAGCTGCCGCGGCACTCTCCCCCCGTGATCGCGGGCAACGACCTGCGGCGGAAAATGAAAATCGACGGGGTAAGGCTGATGCGTGTGGAACTGGGGCAGGGGGAGGTCGGGGCCGGGCCGGCAGAGACCGGCGAGGCCTTCTACGAGCTGGGCCTGATGTATGCGGCGGGCCGCGCCGTGCCGGTCGATCGGGTGACCGCGCATAAATGGTTCAACGTCGCGGTGGCGCAGGGCTATCGCGCCGCCGCGCCGATGCGGGCCGAGATGGCGCAGGAGATGTCGCAGGAGGAGATCGCGGCCGCCCAGCGCGAGGCGCGGCTCTTCCTGACGCGGCACTAAAGAAACAACAAAATCGGGGGCTTCGGGAAAGCGGCCGGGCGGAAACGCCCGGCCGTCTTCCGTTTTCGCCTCTCCCCTTGCGTGGGCGGTACGAACAAGCACGCGCCCAAGAACCAAGCCGGGACAAAGATTTAGCTATCTATACACTCAGCCTGCTATCCGGCAGGGAGCGTATAGGTAGCCCTGGCCGGAGGGAGGGGACCTGAAACACACCTAACGTGACGCTACGCTCCCTTTGCAATGCTGCCTGCGAGCCGAGCGCGAGCCTATGCGCAACATCCGAGCGACGAAGGTCAGCCCCGACCCGTGGCAGAGCCTGCCGAGCTGTCGCGGAATTCTATGCTAGCAACCACGAAAGGCACGTCACCGCGAGCGAGAAGGCCGCCAGCCACGCGGCAGCACGCGGTCGTCCCGTTTGTATCAGGACCAGAGCCGGAATGGTGAGCGCCGCGAAAGGCAAGGCGAGAAGCAGCGCCATGGCTCGAGCAATACCCCAGGTATCACCCGAGAACGCAAAGGCTACAAACAGGGCTATAGCCCCTGCCTCGAGCGCGGCGACCAGCACGACCACGGCGCGGAGAGCAAATGACAACGTGTTCGGCATCGCCGCTTACAGTATTCGGAGCACCCGGAGGAGCACAATGGCGCTGACTAGCGGCACCTCCGATGCTGCGGCATCACCACCCATTTCGATCCGGGGACCACTCGCGCCACGGCCGATCTCATATGAGGCCGGCGGACCGCGAAGCTCGGACGTGGTCCAATTAGGACAGCACCCGCCGTCTGCGCAGCTTGACAAGGTCGACCTTCGCTGCGCTATACGGAACGTCCTGGGGGCTGCGATCCCCCCACGAGGCGACATGCCGAAGCATCGCGTCCAGCTCTCCTGCAAGGACGCACGCGCATGCCCGCTCTCGTCTCCCGGCGCTCCGCCGTCGCCCCGCTTTTCTGCCGCCCCTGGACTCTCAACGGCATCTCGCCGCGCCTGATCGAGAGCCATTACGAGCACAACTATGGCGGCGCGGTCGCACGCTTGAACGCGCTGGCCGAAGAGCTGGCGGCGCTCGACCCGGCCGCCACCCCGCCCGACGTAATTAGCCGTCTCAAGCGCGACGAGATCGCCGCGCTTAACTCGACGCTGCTGCACGAGCTGTACTTCGCAAGCCTCGGCGGCGACGGCAGAGCCGTCCCGGAGTCCATGGCCGCGGTGATGACGCAGGATTTCGGCTCGGTCGATCGCTGGCGCCGGGAATTCGTCGCCCTCGCGGGCGATCTGGCCGGCGGCTCCGGATGGGTGCTGCTGAGCTACGTCCCGCGCGACCGCCGCCTCGTCAACCATGCGGGACCGGATCACACTCAAGCTGTCGCGGGCGGGATCCCGATTCTCGCACTCGACATGTACGAGCACGCCTATCACCTTGAGTTCGGCGCCAACGCGACCGCCTACGTCGCGGCCTTCATGCGCAACATCGACTGGAGCGCCGTGCTGGCCCGGTATGAGGACGCGACCAAGGTCGCGCCGCCGAAGCCGCTCGAGCAGAAGCAGTTCGCGGACCTGCCCGCGGTGACCGTCGATGAGGTTAAGGCGATGCTCGCCTCCGGCACGCCTGTCCAGATTATCGACACGCGCCCCCGGCATTACAGCAGCCGGGCGCAGGAGATCATGGAGGGAGCGGTCTGGCGCGATCCCGAACGCGTCGACGAGTGGGTCGGCGAGCTCTCGAAGAGCACGCCGGTCGTGACGTTCTGCGTCTACGGCTTCCACATCGGCTGCGAGACCGCCGCGACATTGCGCAAGGCCGGTTTCGATGCCCGCTACATGGCCGGGGGGCACTTCGCCTGGAAGGCGGCCAAGGGCACCACGCGGCTGTTCGATTCCGCTTCGTCGACCGGCGGCGCGCCAGAGAGCCCCGCGCCGACGGGCGCTGCCGGAACCTGAGCCATGAGCGACATTCTCGTTTTGTCGCGTGGCGATCTTCGGGCGCTCATGCGCTTCGAGGACTATGTCGAAGCCGTTGCGGAAGCTTTCCAACTGCTCGCGGACGGTCGGTGTCAGTCGCCGGTCCCGACCGAGATCCCGGTGAAGGACGGCACCTTCCACATCAAGGCGGGCGGGCTGCTGCGCGGCAGCGGCTATGTGGCGGTGAAGATCAACGGCAACTTCCCATCGAACAAGGCCCGCCACAGGCTGCCGACCATCCAGGGCGCGATCTATCTTGCGGACGCCAGTGACGGACGCGCCTTGGCCTTGCTGGACTCGGGGGAGATCACGCTTCAGCGCACCGGGGCCGCGACCGCCCTCGCGGCCCGCTATCTTGCGCGGGGAGACGCGGCCACAGCCACCATATGCGGCTGCGGCGCGCAAGGCGGCATCCAGCTCACGGCCCTGCGGCATGTGCTGAACCTTCGGACCGTCTACGCCTGGGACGCCGATGCGGAGACCGCACGCGCCTTCGCCCGCCGCATGGCCACGGAGACGGGCATCGCTGTTCACGCGGTCGACGAGCTCGGCGAGGCAACCCGCGGCAGCGAGGCCATCGTGACCTGCACGACCGCCCGCGCGCCATTCCTCGGACTCGAGCATGTTCGTCCAGGGACCTTCGTCGCCGCCATCGGCGCCGACAATCCGGACAAGAGCGAGCTCAAGCCCGAGCTCATGGCCAATGCAACCGTAGTCTCGTGAAGGGTGAGAAGCCCGGGCGCCGGAGCGCCGACGAGATCACCATCTTCGACAGCACCGGGACCGGCATCCAGGACGTGGCTGCGGCCGCGCGCGCGTATGAACTCGCACAACATCGGCGCGTTGGCCTCGCGTGCGCCCTATCGTAGCCGGAGGCTTCATGGATCAGGTTTTCCCGCGCTCTCACAGACCTGCAGAAAGCGCTCACGGCGTCTCTCTTTCCGAGGCCTTCTGGGTGTGGCTGCGGGTCTCGCTCTTGAGCTTCGGTGGGCCGGCCGGCCAGATCGCGGTGATGCACCGGATCATCGTCGACGAGAAGAAGTGGGTCTCCGAAGGACGTTTCTATCTCGGGTCAATCACTCCGCCGGCGCGGGCAGCGGCGGCTCCGTAGCGGCGGGCACTGCGGCCGGGCGCCGGCGCGGC